>JAVBSS010000003.1:0-171473 GCA_031556525.1 Lachnospiraceae bacterium | reverse complement strand
GGAAATGGAACTGGAGGTGGCTGGAATAAGGGAAGTGATTCTGGCTATGAAAAAAATAGTGAAAATTATAATGGTATAGTATCTATTCCTAATAATGGTTTTGGAGATGATGAGAATCTAACAGGAATGGCAAATGGAAATAACACTGGAATTACAACTAACTCAAGAGATGGGCTTGCATGGTCGGGAAATAGAGTAAGTTATGAACAAGTAATTGGTAATTATACTAATAGTGCCTATGAAAGAATAAATAATAGCAGTTATCCAAGTGGAGTAAGAGATACTATAAAGAATTATTTTGAAGATTTGAATAGATAGAAGGTATGGAGGAAGATATGGTAGATAACGGTCAACAGTTACAGGATATAGTTAATAAGGTAGTTGCATGTGAGCAAGAAATAGGTAAGGCGATTATAGGTCAGAAGGATATAGTTAGACAGGTGTTACTTGCTGTATTATCAGATGGAAATGTATTGTTAGAAGGTGTTCCGGGACTTGGAAAAACTCAATTAGTAAAGACGATTTCTAAAGTGTTATCAATTAGTTTTTCAAGAATACAATTTACACCAGATTTAATGCCAGCAGATGTAACGGGTACTAATCTTATTATTAAAGAGCAGGATAAGAATATATTTCAATTTCAACCAGGACCAGTGTTTGCGAACATGGTATTAGCTGATGAAATCAATCGTGCTACACCAAAGACACAATCAGCCATGCTTGAGGCAATGCAAGAAAAGACAGTAACAGTAGGAAATACTACATATGAATTACCAATTCCATATATGGTATTAGCAACACAGAATCCAATTGAGAATGAGGGAACGTATCCTCTTCCAGAAGCACAATTAGATAGATTTATGTTTAAGCTTAAGGTTGAATTTCCAACAAGAGATGAACTTAAGGAAATAGTGAATATAACAGTAACTAATCAAGTGACAGAAGTATTACCAGTAATAAAAGGTGAAGAGATAATATATATGAGACAGCTTATTAATGAAATGCCAGTAGCTGATGCAGTAATGAATTATGCTATGGATGTGGTAGTAGCAACGCATAGTTCTAGTAATGGAGCGCCAGATATTACTAAGAAATATGTTGCAAATGGGGCAAGTCCTCGTGCTGCACAAGCGATTATTAAAACAGCTAAAGCAAGAGCATTAATGGAAGGTAGATTAAATGTAGCCTTTGAAGATATAGATTATGTTGCATATCCAGCATTAAGACATAGAATTATAACTAATTTTGAGGCACTATCAGATGGTATAGATGCAGATAGCATAATTGGAAGTATTATAAAAGAAGTAAGAGCAAGACAGGTGTAATATATGGAGCAAACAATATTTGATACAGAATTTTTTGAAAAACTAAATACATTAAAATTAAGTATCAATATGAGGCTTAACAAAGGTATGAGTGGCGGTAGAAAATCTAGCGCCAAGGGTACTTCTGTGGAGTTTTCTGATTTTAGAGAATATGTCTTAGGTGATGATGTAAGAAGAATAGATTGGAATGCTTATGGAAGAATGGACAAGCTATATATTAAGCAATTCATGGAAGAAAAAGAAGGCGTATTTAATATATTTGTAGATACTAGCAAATCCATGGAATATGGAGAAATAAAAAAATCTTACCGAGCATTACAATTAGCAGGAGCATTATCATATATTATACTTAATAACCTTGATAGAGTATATGTTACTCAGGTAAAGGACAGTGGTTTAACTGTTGGTAAGGGAGTAACAGGAAGAAGTTCATACAAAAAAGTAATGAGAGAGTTAGAAAGTATTAGATTTGACGGAGAAACTACTCTTAGTAAAGCTATCAAGTCACGAGATATTACTAAAAGAGGAGTATCAATAATTATTAGTGATTTTCTTGATCCAAATGGAGTGGAAGATGCTATTAAATATTTATTATATAAGAAGCAAGAGATAATATTAATTCAGGTGTTAGCAAGAGAAGAAATAGATATTGATGTAGAAGGAACTGTTAATTTACAGGATATGGAAACTGGAGAAGAGATGAAGATAACAGTTACCAAACAAGTGATTGATAGTTATAACAAGGAATTACAAGGACTTAATAATAGACTGAATATGTTGTCTAGAAAATATAATATGATATATTTATCAACCGTTTCAGATGAATCTTTTGATAAGGTTTTATTTGAGGGATTTAAAAATACAGGAGTTTTATTATGACATTTAGTTCAATATTGCCGATTTTTTTAATTATACTAATTCCTATAATTATATTATTGTATATGTTAAAACAAAAGGCCACAGACCATACATTTTCTTCGATAATGTTATGGAGAGAAGTATATAGAAATATAGAGGCTACTAAGCCGTGGGAAAAGCTTAAAAATAATTTATTAATGTATCTACAGATACTAACAGTTATTGGTCTTATTTTCGCGCTTATGGGGCCTTATTTAAAATCTGGTGGAAATAGTTATAGTAATGTATTAATAGTAATAGATAGTAGTGGAAGTATGAACTATAGCTATAACAAAGATAAAACTAGGTTTGATGAAGAGATTGATAGAGCCATAGATTATGTGAATAGTTTAGATGATACAGCTTCAATAACAGTGATGACGGTAGATAATGAAGCAGAATTATTATTTAGTGGAATCATGGATAAGAGTGAGGTAAATAGTAAAATAAATGATATTAAGGTGACGGAATTAGCTGGGGATCTTAATAATGGAATAAGCATGATTAATTCTATTGTAAAACAGTGGGAGAATTATGAAGTTGTAATGTTTACAGATACAGCAGTGGAATTGGGAGAATTAGAGGCTAAGGTTATTAATCTATATTCAGAAGGAGAGAATGCGGCGTTGGAGTATGTTAGTTATGGATATGAGGAAGATGCGTTGATTGTGTTGACCAAAGTAACTAATTATGGAAGCGAGGCGTTGGTTTCCGATATTAATTTATACGGAGATGAAGTATTGTTAGCAGTAGAACCGATTATTGTAGCATCAGGAGACTCTGCAATTGTGTATTTTAGGGATGTTGATTTTAATGGTAAAGGTCTGAAAGCGGAGATTAATAATAGCGATAGTTTAATGGCAGATAATTGTGCATATACGGTTATGGGTAAAGAAGGAATGACGACGGTACTAATAGTATCGGAATCGAATGTTTTCTTAGAAAAGGCAGCAGGCTCTTTGTCTAATGTAGAAGTGTATAAGACAACGGATAAAAATGTAGTAGGCGATAGTGAACCATTTGATATATATATATTTGATGGAATGATTCCTAATGATTTACCAGCGTCTAATATGATATTTATAAATGCGGATTCGAATAAATATCTAGAATTGGATGGCGATATAGATGGAACGATGTTAACATTTGCAAGTAGTGAAGTAACAACCTATTTGGAGGGATTTAGTTTTGGTGTGAATAGTGGAAAAGCTATGAGAGTGCCAAAATGGGGAACAAGTTATTTGGAAGTAGGCAACAAATGTATAGGTTATTACGGACAAGTAGATGGAAAGAAAATAGCTACATTAGGATTTGATATACATAGTACAGACTTGGCATTAAAGCCTGAATTTCCTATACTTATGGCTAACTTAATAGGTTATATGTCAAATAACGAATTAGTAGTAAATGACAGTATACTAACAGGAGATAATATTAGTTTTAATTCGGATATAAACGGTGGAAATATTGTAGTTGAAGATAATGTAGGAAACCTAGAAACGTTAGATATTACAGGAGTATTATCATATGGAAATACGAAATATTCTGGAATATATAAAGCTACACAGATAGTGGGAGCGCAATTGAAAGAAAGTTATGTAGCTGTTAATTTTCCAGTAGGCGAGGAGTCAAATGTTGTGGAAGCCAATGAAATGGAAGGCAGTACGACAGGCGAAGACATTAAGCCTAGTGGTGGAAGAGAATTAAGCACAATAATAATAATATGTCTGTTGGTACTATTAACTGCAGAATGGATTGTATATATAAAACAGAGGTGATAAGAATATGAATATTGAAATAGCAAGACCTATATTGCTTATACTTATACCTTTGTTTATATTAGGGTATATATATTCAGCAAAACATTTAAGAATAAAAAATAAAAGAAGAAAAGTTAGTTATGTTACATTAAGGATAGTAGTAGTTACTTTGTTGGTGCTGGCATTAAGTGGAGTAAGTATTAAATGGTCAAGTGATAAAATCACTACGATATTTTTAGTGGATCTATCTGATAGTAATGTTAATAATGTAGAATCGATAGAAGAATATTTGAGAAATGTAGTGAAAGATATGCCAGAGAAGAATAGTGTTGGTATTGTTACATTTGGTGCAGATTCTAATATAGAACAATTCGTTACAGATAAGCAAGTATTTGATACAGTTACAACTAAGCCTACAAGTACAGCAACAAATATAGAGCAAGCAATTAGTACTGGGCTAACGATGTATCCAGATGGCGTTGCAAAACAAATGGTTTTAATAACAGATGGAGCACAAAATACTGGTGATGTTACAAGCATGGCAAGTGCAATTATCGCTGCGAATGTTTCTTTTAAAACAATTAAGCTTGAAGAAAGTTTTGGTGATGAGGTATATGTAAATGATGTATCGCTACCTAATAATTTGCATGTTGGAGATAGTTTTTCCGTAACTGCAAGTATAAAAAGTAATGTTGCAACTAATGCGGTGGTGTCATTGTATTCGGGAAGGACACTTAAGGATCAAAAGAGTGTACAGATAGAAGTAGGGGATAACAAGTTTCTATTCAATGATATAGCAGATGAAAATGGTATAAGAAGCTATAGGGTAGTAGTAGAAGCTCTAGATGATACGATAAGTGTTAATAACGAATATAGTGCATTTACACAAATAGATGCACCGGTAAGGGTATTGGTAGTTGAAGGACAACCAGATCAAGGAAATGAATTTGCAAATATGTTAGATGCATTAGGTATGAATTATGATAAAGTTACGGTTTCGGGCGTGCCTAATAATATGGCAGACCTTAACGAATATGATGTAGTAGTTACGATGGATGTATATTATAGTGATCTCAAGAAAGATTTTGCAAAGAATCTACAATCCTTTGTAAAGGATTATGCAGGCGGATATATATGTATCGGTGGTGAAAATAGTTATGCACTAGGCGGATATAGAGATACGGAATTAGAAGAAGTATTGCCAGTTAATATGGATCTTGAAGGAGAAAAAGAAATTCCTAAAATGGCAATGGTAATGGTTATTGACCATTCTGGAAGTATGACATCACCTTCATCAGAAAATTCACAAATTACAGGGTTGGATCTTGCTAAACAAGCAGCAATAGCCGGTGTGTATAACTTAAGACCTACAGATGAGTGTGGTGTATTAGCTTTTGATGATGGATATACTTGGGCAGTACCTATAAAATATGCTGATGATATTGATGGAATAACTGAAAGTATAGCTTCGATTGGTTATGGTGGAGGAACAAGTATATATCCAGCAATCGAACAAGCTGTAAAAAAATTATCAGAATCTGATGCTCAGATTAAGCATATTATACTGCTTACAGATGGTCAAGATGAGTATGATAATTATGATAAAGTAATAAAATCAATAAATGATGAAGGTATAAGTTTATCTAGTGTAGCGGTAGGTTCTGATGCAAATACTAAACTACTAGAAGGATTGGCAGATAAATGTGAGGGGCGTTATTATTTTACTGATGTGAACAATGGTATTCCTAGAATATTTGCACAAGAAGTATTCTTGTCGGTAAAGAGCTATTTAATAAACGAAGATTTTACGCCGATAATAACTAGTCGTTCAGAGATTGTTAGTGAAGTGTTAGCTGAAGGCTATCCTATGTTGAGGGGATATGTAGCAACAACACCTAAAGAAACAGCAACAGTTATATTAGAATCTCATAAAGGAGACCCGATACTTACAACATGGCAATATGGAATAGGTAAGTCAATAGCATGGACAAGCGATGGAGAGAATAAGTGGTCAGGTGAATGGGCAGCATGGGAAAATTACAGTGCTTTCTGGAAAAATATTATAGACTATGCAACAACAGATACATCACTAGGCGACGATACATTAGAGATTATAAATAATGGAAATTCAGCAACTATAACATACGGAACAAACGAATATGGAATGGATACGGTAATAAAGGGAATATGTACCAGTGAATCGGGGGAAGTAACAGAAATAGTATTAGATCCTATTGCACCTGGAAAATTTAAAATAAATATAGACATGAATGATTTGGGTGTATATAGTATTAGTTTGGTTAATAGCAGTGGAGAATCAGTGGTGAAGAGTATTAATACAGCTACAGCTATGCAATATTCACCAGAGTATAGGTTTAATCCAGATAATACGTTGGTTGATAGTTTTACTAGAAGTGTTAATGGATTAATGATTTCTATGGATGATGAGATTTTTGGAGAGAAATTAGAGACAGTGAAGGCAAGAATGAACCTACTGTATATATTGATTTTACTAGCATTATTATTATTTATGGTAGATATTGTGTCTAGACGATTCCAGCTTGATTATGCTAAAAATATAAGTAAGCATATAAATAAACAAGTTAAGGAAAAAGCTATAAAGAAAGAAAAGAATATCAATAATAAACAACATGAAAATATAGTAGATAATACAGCTTTAAAACAATCAACTGTGGTAAAAGAAAAACAACCTAAATCAGTGGATGTAGCACAGGTTAATACAGTGGAAGAAGAACAGAAAAAAATAAAAGTAAAAGCTGAGAAACAAGAGAAAGTTAAAAAGCAATCAAGGAAGCAATCAAAGAAAGAAGAAAATGCACCACAGACGATTGATACAGCGGCTCTTTTGAAGAAGAAAAATGATAGATAGGAGACAAACTATGGCTAATAAAGTAGGAGTTTATGAAGCGATAAGAAAAGATGGAACCATATATTATAGAGCTTCAATTACTTTTAAAAACAAGCATATTAGCCTAGGTAGCTTTCCTAGAGAAAATCAGGCCAACAAGGCATATTTGCAAGCTATAGATATAGTAAGAAATAACAAATATACTATAGAAGACTATAAGAGAAAAATAGTGTTAACACTAGATAAATTCATAGTATTGATTAATTTTAGAGATACAGGAATATATTTTAAAAATCCTATATACCTTAGGAATAAATATTTTGAATATTATCTTAATGAAGATATAGTTTTAAAGTTTGATCGAGAAGATCTGTTCTTTTATGGTAATCACAAAATACAGGTAAGGGGTGGATACATGTTTGTATGTGATTATGGTAGTCAATATAGTATATTAAGCAGATATGGTATAAAGAATTTTAGTGTAAAAGGTAAGGATTATATATTTGTAAACGGCGATGAATTTGACTATAGATATGAAAATATTAAGGTTATTAATAACTATATGGGAGTCAAAATGATTACCAAAAACAGAAAAAAAATATATGAAACACAGATACATATAAACGGAAATTATATAGTTGGAAGATATGATGATGAGATAGATGCAGCAATAGCATATAATAAAGCGGCTGACATGTTAGAAACCATTGAAAACCCTAAGAAATATATTAAAAATTATATTGAAAATATTAATAGTATTGAGTATGCAAAAAGATATAATATTGTCAAAATTTCGGATAAAATAAGATATATTCAGTAATGATGTAAAAATATAATTATCAAAAAAACTTGACGTTTCTGTGACATAAATATATACTGAGTGTTACACAAGACGTAACAGTTTTGTAATATTTAGAGTAAGAGAGGACGTAACATGAATATATTTTCTGAAACGTTTCAAATACTTAAAGAGAAGATGGATAGAGTTACAGTGAGAATAATTATAGGTTTGATTGTAATGATGGCATCGGCTTTTGCAACAGTTAGCATCGCTGATCGTATTAGTGATAATGAGACGAATACAAAGGTAATAACAGTTGCGGGTCTTAATAGTGAAGGTGCATATACCCTGATGTTAGGGGAATTAGGTGCATCGAAGATTAACTATAAGGATCTTGAGTTGGAGAGACAAGAGGAAGAAGAACTATCTCGATTAGAGAAGGCAGATAAGAAAGTTGATACTTTGGCAGTTGCCTCAGTTCAAGCGGCAAGAGATATGGCGGCAGAAGAAGCACTAGGAATTGTTGCAAATAGAACTGTAGAAAAAATAGAATCTGATAATAAAATAGCGGCAAGAGCCCTAGCGGAAGAGAGAGCGGCGCAAAGACTTGCAGAAGCTAATGCAGCTAATGCGGCTTCGCAGGCCAACTTATATGCAGAAGGATATGATCCGTTAACTGCAGCACAGAACAATAGTGCAGGTAATGGAGGAATAACATATACCCTAACAGGATATTGTCCATGTGCTAAATGTTGTGGAAAATATAGTAACCCTTCCAATCCAAGGACAGCAAGTGGTACTACAGCAACAGCAGGAAGAACAATAGCTGCGGATACTAAGATATATCCGTTTGGTACGCAAATAAGTATTAATGGAAACGTATATACGGTTGAAGATACAGGAAGTGGTGTTAATGGATACCATTTTGATATATATTTTAATACCCATGAAGAAGCACTGCAATTTGGTAGGAGATATACAACCAATGTAGTCAGAATGAATTAGATAGATAATAGATCAAAAGCAACCTTGAGCCTATAAAGCTTAAGGTTGCTTTTTGATATTGTAAATGTTATAATACGCCTTGAAATATAAAGAATATAGAAAATTAACATACATATTTATGAAAAGAGGTAGAAAGATGTCAGTTACTTATAATAGTACAAGAAATGCTAACGAAACAGCAACAGCTTCAGAAGCTATATTAAAAGGATTAGCTGAAAATGGTGGTTTATTTGTACCAAATCATATTCCAGCATTAGATGTTGATTTAGCTGCATTATCAAAGATGAGCTACCAAGAAGTAGCATATGAAGTAATGAAATTAATGCTTACAGATTTTACAGAGGAAGAATTGAAACACTGTATTAACAGTGCTTATGATAAAAAGTTTGATACAACTGAGATAGCACCAATTGTTAAAAAGGCGGGTGCTAACTATTTAGAATTATTCCATGGTTCAACAATAGCATTTAAAGATATGGCATTATCTATACTACCTTACTTATTAGTAACTTCAGCAAAGAAGAATAATGTAAAGAATGATATAGTAATATTAACAGCAACATCAGGTGATACAGGAAAAGCTGCTTTAGCAGGATTTGCTGATGTACCAGGAACAAAGATAATTGTATTCTACCCTAAGAACGGTGTTAGTCCAATTCAAGAGAAGCAAATGGTTACTCAAGAAGGCGATAATGCTTATGTAGTAGGTATTACTGGTAACTTTGATGATGCTCAAACAGGCGTTAAGAATATGTTTAATGATAAAGAATTAGCAGGAGTAATGGATAATGCAGGTTATCAATTCTCATCAGCTAACTCTATCAATATAGGAAGATTAGTACCACAGATGGTATACTATGTATACGCATACTCAAGATTAGTAGCGAATGGGGATATCAATGTTGGTGATAAGATTAATGTTGTTGTTCCAACAGGTAACTTTGGAAATATCTTAGCAGCATACTATGCAAAAGAGATGGGACTTCCAATTGCTAAATTTATCTGTGCTTCAAATGATAACAAGGTATTATATGATTTCTTTGAGACAGGTGTTTATAACAGAAATAGAGATTTTATATTAACAACATCTCCATCAATGGATATTTTAATATCAAGCAACTTAGAAAGACTTATCTATAAAGTAGCAGGAAATGATGCTAGTAAGAATGCGGAACTTATGTCATTACTAAATGGTAGTGGAGAATATACAATTACTGATGAAATGAAAGCTAATTTAGCAGAGTTCTATGGTAACTATGCTGATGAGACAGAGACAGCAGCTACAATTAAGAAAGTATATGAATCTGATAATTATATTATGGATACACATACAGCAGTTGCGGCAGCGGTATATGATAAGTATGTAGCAACTACTAACGATACTACACCAGCAGTTATAGCTTCAACAGCAAGTCCTTACAAGTTTACAAGAAGTGTAATGAATTCTATTGATGAGGCATATGATGCAAAGACTGATTTTGAATTAGTAGATGAATTATGCAAGTTATCAGGAGTAGCTATACCTAAGGCTATTGAAGATATAAGAAGTGCTCCAGTATTACACGATACAGTATGTGAATCTGAGAAGATGTTAGATACAGTTAAAGATATACTTGGATTATAAGCGTTGCTTATAATATAAGAAAAAGTATTAATAATAAAACCGACAGTTCATTTGTACCATCCTGTCGTTAAACAAAACTAGTACATTCAATAATACTTAATTAACTAATGCTTGTAAATATATAGGTTGGTTAATATTGATGTGCATATTAGATGCACATTATACTGAGAGATTATAAGGCTGCAGGTACATTACCTGTAGTCTTTTTTATATATAATAGAAAATAAAATGTTGCTAAGGCAACTATGCTCGGCTCGATAATTCCCCAAGAGGAATTATTATTAGTTTAGAATAGGAGATAGATTATGTATAAGCTTAAAACAGAAGCGTCATTTGACAGTGCCCATTTTTTAGCAGGTTACAATGGCAAATGCAGTAACATACATGGACATAGATGGATAATTGAGGTTGAAGTATATAAGGATACTTTAGAGGAAGAAGGACAAACTAGAGGAATGATAGTTGATTTTGGAACATTGAAGAAAGATGTTCGTGACTTAGCAGAAAACCTTGACCATTCTTTGATAATAGAAAAAGGTAGCATGAGAGAACTAACTCTTAATGCACTAAAAGAAGACGGATATAATATATTAGAGTTTGATTTTAGACCAACTGCAGAGAACTTTTCTAAATACATATTTGATGAAATGAAAGTCAAAGGCTATGCGGTAGGAAGAGCAACAGTATATGAGACACCTACTAACTGTGCTACTTATGAGGAATAGAATATGGGAAAATATAAAATAGCAGAGAAGTTTGTAAGTATTAATGGTGAAGGAAGGAAAGCTGGGCAGTTATCTACATTTATAAGATTTGTAGGCTGTAACCTTAACTGTGAGTACTGTGATACAAAATGGGCAAATGAAGTAAATGCACCATATGAAATTATGAGCGAAGAAGAAATATATGCATACATTGTTGAAACCGGAGTAGAGAATGTTACCATTACAGGTGGAGAACCATTGATACAAGAGAATATAATAAGATTATTAACCTTACTTTCTAAAGATGATAATCTGTATATAGAGATAGAAACAAATGGTAGTGTAAGTATTGAACCTTATGTAAGTTTATCGGATAGACTAACATTTACACTAGATTACAAATTATCAGCTAGTAAAATGGAAGATAAGATGCTAATTGCTAATTATAGATTGCTTAGAGCCTGTGATACAGTGAAATTTGTTGTGGCGAATGAATGTGATCTTAATAAAACAAGAGAAATAGTAGATGAACACTTGTTAAATATAGGATGTGGAATATATATAAGTCCAGTATTCGGAGAGATTGAACCATCAGAGATAGTTGATTATATGGTGAGTAACAAGATGAACAAGGTAAATGCTCAATTACAGCTACATAAATTTATATGGGATGCTGATAAAAGAGGCGTATAGGATACTATTATTACTTAGTGAGGTGCTTTCAATCTTAGTAATAATGCATACAGAGTATAGAAAGAGGAAATGTTATGGCAATAGATAGAGAAGCAATAAAAGAACATATAAGAGGAATACTAATTGCCTTAGGTGATGATCCTGATAGAGAAGGTATAGTAGATACTCCAGATAGAGTTGCAAAGATGTACGAAGAAGTATTTGAAGGTATGAATTATACTAATGATGAAATAGCAGACATGTTTAACAAAAGCTTTGAAGTAGAGAAGTCAGAGGCAAAGGATATGGTTATTGTTAAAGACATAGAAGTATTTAGTTATTGTGAACATCATTTAGCCTTAATGTACAATATGAAAGTTACAGTTGCTTATTTACCTAATGGAAGAGTAATTGGACTTAGTAAGATTGCAAGAATAGCAGACATGGTAGCCAAGAGATTACAACTTCAAGAAAGAATAGGAACTGATATAGCTTATATTATGCAGAAGGTAACATCATCTAAAGATGTGGCAGTAATTATTGAAGCTAGCCATAGTTGTATGACAGCAAGAGGAATAAAAAGACCTAGTGCGACAACTGTAACAACTACTCTTAGAGGACAGTTTGAGGCTGATTCAGTATTGCAGAATAAATTGTTATTAATGAGTAAGTAATTAGAATGTGTAATGGATATTGATATAGAGAAATAAGAAATTAGTAATAGAAATATAATTAAGATTATAGGCATAAATGACAATATTAACAGATGTTTTTAATGAGAGTGGAGATACGATATGAAAAACAAAGATAAAGCAGTAGTAGTATTTAGCGGTGGACAAGATAGTACAACTTGCCTATTTTGGGCAATGAAGAGATATACAGAAGTTATAGCAGTTTCTTTTGATTATAATCAAAGACATAGTGCAGAATTAGAATGTGCAACAAATATATGCAAGGAATACAATGTAGAACATCATATATTTGACCTATCATTACTCAATCAATTAGCACCAAACTCATTAACAAGAACAGATATAGAAGTTGATAGTGATGCCCCAGACGAAGGAACACCAAATAGCTTTGTTGATGGAAGAAATATGGTTTTCTTAACATATGTAGCTATATTTGCAAAACAAAGAGGTATAAATGATATAGTAACTGGTGTATCCCAAAGCGATTTTAGCGGATATCCAGATTGTAGAGATGTATTTATAAAATCACTTAGTACAACATTAACACTTGCTATGGACTATGAATTCGATATACATACACCACTTATGTGGATAGATAAGGCAGAGACTTGGAAGATGGCTGATGATTTAGGACATCTAGAAGATATAAGAACAAAAACATTAACTTGCTACAATGGAATTCTAGGAGATGGATGTATGGATTGCCCATCTTGCAAACTTCGCAAAAAGGGATATGATATATTTATGGAAAAATTTAGTCAAATTTAAGAATTTCTTTATTGTTTATTGGGAAAAATAAGTATATACTAGGCATACTATTATTACTTAGAGAGGTATTTATCTATGAAGGATTTGTTATTTATTATTAACCCCAAAGCGGGCAGAACGACAATTAAAGGTAAATTATTTGATATAATAGAGATGCTTTCTGATGCAGGATATACAGTTACGGTATATCCGACGAAGGGTCCTGGTGATGCAATGCGTGTCGTTATGAATGAGGGAAGTAGTTATGATATGATAGTAGCATCGGGCGGAGATGGTACATTAGATAATGTTGTAACAGGAATGGTACAAGGTAAGGTGAGGGTGCCATTAGGATACATACCTTCAGGAACAACTAATGATTTTGCAAGAAGTTTGGATATTCCAAGAGAACCAGTTATGGCAGTGGAACATATTTTAGAGGGAATCCCATATCCAATAGATATAGGTTCGCTTAATGGAGATTATTTTGTATATGTTGCAGCATTTGGAGCATTTACAGAAGTATCCTATTCTACGCCACAGGTGTATAAGAATTATTTTGGACATGCAGCATATATTTTGGAAGGAATTAAGAGCCTAACAAGTATAAAGGGCTATGAGCTTACAATAGAGAGCGATAACGAGGCTATAAAAGGCAATTTTATGTATGGCATGGTAACAAATTCTCTTTCGGTAGGTGGATTTAGAAATATTAACAACAAGTATGTTGAATTTGATGATGGCTTGTTTGAGACCTTGTTTATTAGAACTCCGAAGTCTCCACTAGAACTACAAGCTATTATGAGTGCATTGTTACTTAATGAAATAAATGAAGACTATATGGTATCATTTAAGACAGCCAAGATTAAGGTGTCTTGTGATGAAGAAGTTTCGTGGACTGTAGATGGAGAAGATGGCGGAAACCATAAGGAAGCAGAGATAATTAATTATCAAAAGCAGATAGAGATTATTACGAAGTAGAATAAGCTGGAAATAAAGTGTAAGAGCGCGACAGAGGTTGCGCTCTTTTGAAGTGTTTAGATAAAATCAAGAATCTACATGGATTTACAAATATAGATGTATAATATGGCAAATTATGCTATAATATTAATGTTATACAAAAACGTATATTTTTGTAAAAACGTGACACGAAATAATATGTATCTAAGGAGGGGTAGTTATGTTATTAGGAGCAAATAGTAATAGGTTTAGATTATCAGGTGGTGTGGTTGTCAAAAAAGTAGGAAGTAACTATGAAAAAGTGAGAGCCGATATTATTGTTAACAATAACATTATTGAAGCGATAATAGAGAATCCAAGAAGTCACGATAGTGATATCACTGTAATAGAACTGGATGCAGAAGATATAATTCTTCCAGGATTGATAGACCTACATAATCATCATGATTACAATATGATGCCATTATGGCCGATACCAAGTGAGTGTAAGGGCGAGTATTGGGACATTCGCCACCAATGGAGAAATTGTGGCCAATATACTACAGACATTAAGGAATTTAGAAGTTTTCTTGAGGCCAAATGGAATGAGAATTTGGCAAAGGGTAAGACGAAAGTAGATTTTAATACAGCTTTTCAATTTTTCTCGGAATTGCAAGCGGTGGCAGGAGGAACTACAGTATTACAAGAACCTAATACAATTGTATACTCTGATCCAAGCAAAAAAGATTATATTGCTAGTCATTTATTGCTTAGAAGCACGGGAGTAGCTGAAGATTTAGGACTTGAAAGTCGAAAAGAACTGTTCAGTGTAATTGATTTTATGAAACCTTACTTGAATTCGGCGGGTAAAGTTGAGATACCGCCTGATCAAATCTATCCGCATGTAGATACAAGCCTTTGGCCAGTTAGTACAACAAAGGAATTTGAAGAGTTTAGGAAGGTGTTAAGTGGAGAAAGTAAAAATCAGCCTGCTGGATATTTGGTGCATTTAGCTGAGGGACGTACAGAAACTTCTGCTTCAAAGATGGATCCATGTACAAATAAGGAATTTGAAATGTTCAAAGCTGAAATAATGAAATACGATGCAGCCAGAGTGAAGGCAATGAAGATTTCATTGATTCATGGTTGTGGAATAGGTTTGTATGGAGAACAACTAGAAAAAAACAAAGAATTTTTATCAAAGTATGGAATAGGATTAATATGGTCACCTGTTTCTAATCTGTTGTTATATGGTGTTACACCTGAATTTTATAACAAATTATATAAAAATGGAGTTACTATTTCACTTGGATCAGATTGGGCACCAAGTGGTTCAAAACATGTGTGGGACGAGGCATATTTTGCATATGATTATCTAAGACATGACAATAGAGAAGACGAATTTCTCCTAGATAGGATTATGGATATGGTAACAATTAATCCGGCCAAGACTATTGGAGCTAATAAATTAGGCGAAATTAAAGTAGGCTATTTTGCAGATTTTATGATACTTTCGAAAAAACGCACTAAACAAAACTTGGATTGCAGTAAGTTAGATAGATTGTTTGATTTTACAGATATAGATACAAAGGCAGTTATTATAAATGGTAATCTAATATATGGTGATGGTTATATGTTTGATGAATTTAAGCTTAATAGAAGCGAATGTGCTGATATATCAAATGATGGAATAGCTGCTAAAGGTAAACGTATAAGGATACCTGTTGAGACAAAAATTAATTTTAATGAAGATCTGAAATTACTAGATGAAATATTCAATAGCTATACTGGTAGCAAAACTAAGATGTATAGAAGTAAATTCTTATCTCAAAATGATGCTAAATATTTAGATGCTATTACTAAATTAAAGGAAAAATTTTGTAAAAATAAATATATCCCTATATATAATCAAGATGATTTTATCCGAATTAAGAATAATCCATCGGGAGCATACTTATTAATGAATGATATTAAATTAGATGAAAGTTATGTGCAAAAAGCTGGTTATGTAAGGTTTCAAGGAATTTTAGATGGGCAAGGTTATAAGGTTAATATTAAAAATGCATCTATATTCTACTATATATATGGAATAGTTATGAATCTAAAAGTAACAGGGATTATAAATGGTAGTAGTACAGATAGCGTTTTTGCCACATGTAATTCAGGTAAGATACTAAATTGTTCAAGTGAAGTAAGTGTCAATGGTGATAGGAATACTCGCTTTGGTGGATTTGTTCGGGAAAACAGAGGTATTATATATAATTGTGTAAATAGTGGTAGTATTACAGCGGGTTTAAATGTAGCAGGTATATGTATTGCTAATATGGATTCTGGAATTATTAGTAATTGTTCTAACAGAGGGAATATAACAAGAATAAGGGTTGAACATAGAGAAACTTATAATGCAGGTGGGATATGTGCTACTGTGCAGGAAGGTGCAAAAATCATTAATTGTTATAATATAGGAAATGTTACGTCGCCTAGTGAAGATGGTGGTGGGATTTGTGGAGCTATGTTCGGACCGGCAGAAATTAAAAAATGTTATAATTCAGGACATGTAGTAGCAGAACGAGCAGGTGGAATTGTAGGTTGGAGTGGATGGAATATGCCTGGGAAATATTTATCTGATTGTTATAATACTGGAACTGTTGAATGTGAGATAATGGCAGCAGGAATATGTGCCCCAAGTTGGGTTTTGTCAGTGGAAAATTGTTATAACGTTGGGGAAATTAGAGAATCTGCAAGCTTAGATTATAAGGAATATGCTGGAGAAATACTTGGTTCAGAGAGACTTGATATGGTTGTACCCCCAAGAAGTTTTGTTAAGAATGCTTATTTTAATGATAGCATTAGTAAAATACATAAGGCTATTGGAACAAACGCTGATGAGTTAAGAGATGCGGCAAAAACAACACAAGAAATGGTAGCTGACAGGTTTGTACAAAAACTTAATGTGGATGCATTTGTGAAACCAAAACATACAGATGGACAACATTATCCTGAACTAAAAGTATTTGCTGAAAGTAGTGATGCTACAGTTAGGGAGGATTCTAAGAGAAGTACAAAGGTGAAGTAATGAAGATATCAGTATAAAAGATAGATATTCCACACCTATGGTGGAGGGGATATAAGGTAATAGTTATAAATGAAGAATGATTAGAAAGTGGGGCGTAGTTCATCGTGAAGTATGCCCTGCTTTTAAATGTTGAAAAATAATGTTAGTGTATTAGCGCAACTTTACTTTTAATCGCATATATAGTATTATATAAAAGTATGAAAATAGCTATAATCAGTAGTACAATAAGGGCTTTGAAAGGATATTATTATGGGCAAATATTTTGGGACAGATGGCTTTCGTGGGGAAGCAAATGTTGATTTAACAGTAGAACATGCATATAAAGTTGGAAGATATTTAGGATATTATTATGGACAGAAGAATTCAGAGGGAAGAGCAAGAGTAGTAATAGGTAAAGATACTAGACGTTCAAGCTATATGATTGAATATTCGCTGGTAGCTGGACTTACTGCAAGTGGAGCAGATGTATGTTTGATGCATGTTACACCTACACCAAGTGTTTCGTATATAACGAGAGTAGATGAATTTGATTGTGGCATTATGATATCGGCAAGTCACAATGTATTTTATGATAATGGAATTAAGATAATTAATGGTCAAGGGTATAAGTTAGAATCGGAAGTTGAAGATAAGATAGAAGCATACATAGATGGCGAAGTAGAAGAGATTCCATTAGCTAAGAGAGAAGAGATTGGAAGAACAACAGATTATTCATCAGGACGTAATAGATACATAGGTTATTTAATGACATTAGCAACACGTTCATTTAAGAATGTTAGAGTTGGATTGGATTGTTCTAATGGTGCGGCATCAACTGTTGCTAAATCAGTATTTGAAGCACTTGGAGCAAAGGTATATGTAATAAATGATATGCCGGACGGAACGAATATCAATAACAACTGCGGGTCTACACATATAGAAGTATTGCAAAAACATGTATTAGATAATAGTTTGGATATAGGGTTTGCGTATGATGGAGATGCAGATAGATGTCTTGCAGTAGATGAGAAAGGCCAAGAAATTGATGGCGATAAGATTCTATATATGTGTGGAAGATATTTAGCAGATAGAGGTGAATTAGCAAATAATACAGTAGTTACAACGGTAATGTCGAATCTAGGATTATATAAAGCTTTTGAGAAAAAGGGTATTAATTACGAGAAGACAGCGGTTGGTGATAAATATGTATTTGAAAATATGATGGAGAATGGACACTCATTAGGAGGAGAACAATCAGGTCATATTATATTTAGTAAATATGCAACAACAGGAGATGGTATACTAACATCTCTTAAAATCATGGAAGTAATGCTTGGAAGAAAGAGAAAAGTATCAGAATTATTTACTAGTTTAGAGATATTTCCACAGTTGTTACAGAATGTTCGTGTTGCAGATAAACCAGCAGCAAGAGCAGACGAAGATGTTCAAGCAGCGGTTAAGTCGGTAGAAGACGAATTAGGAAATGATGGACGTATTCTTTTACGTGAAAGTGGCACAGAACCAGTAATTAGAGTAATGGTTGAGGCTAAAACAGATGAATTGTGTCAACAATACGTAAAGAGAGTTGTTGATGTACTTATAGCAAAAGGGCATAAGGTAGATTAGTAATTTAGGGGATATTGGTCAGATGGTAATAAGAGAAAAAATAGAATTAGAAGAATATTTAAAACATAATGAGATATCCTCACAAGAATATAAATATGAGAGATACAAACTAATGCTAAATGTATGGAATCAAGATGATAGTATTAGTGAAGTGTTGTCAAAACAAGCGATTAAGGGTTCTGTATATGGATCTTTAATGAGAGCGATATTAGCCATATACCGAAAAGTTAAGAAGTTTATATGGGTTACTAAATATCTGAGTGTTAAGAAAAAAATAAATATGGGTATTGATATATTGGCTGATAGGATGCATTTAAGAAATAAGCATAACAAAGAATATATACAGAGTATTATGCCAGATGAACAATCTATAAAATCTCAACAAAGATATAGCGAGAATTGGGATAAGAGAATTAGTATATTAGTACCATTATATAACACACCTAAAGATTATCTGTGTGATATGATTGATTCAGTTATAGGTCAGTCATACGATAAATGGCAATTATGTTTGGCTAACGGTAGTGATGATGAACATAAGTATGTTGAAGAAATATGTGAGAGATATGTTAATGAAGATGCACGTATTTGTTATGAGAGGTTAGCAGAGAATAGAGGGATTGCTGGTAATACAAATTTTTGTATTGGCATGGCTAAGGGCGAATATATTGCATTTTTTGATCATGATGATATATTGCATCCAAGTGCACTTTATGAATGTATGAAAAAGGTTATAGACGAAGAAGCAGAGTTAGTGTATACAGATGAACTTACTTTTAGAGGAAATAGTTTATACAATATAGTTAAGAAACATTACAAACCTGATTTTTCTCCGGAGAACCTTAGGGGAGTTAATTATATATGTCACTTTACTATGTTTAAGAAATCTTTATTGGATAAAACAGGATTATTAGATGATAGATATAATGGTAGTCAAGATCATGATATAATATTGAAACTTACAACACAGGCAAATAGGGTAAGTCATGTTCCTAAAATATTATATTTTTGGCGCGTGCACAAAGATTCAGTGTCTATGGATATAGGTGCTAAGGAATATGCTATTGAAGCTGGAAAGAATGCTGTAAGAGACAATGAAGAGAGATTAGGAAGAGAAGTTAAAGTATTTAGTTCTCTGGTTGGAGCAACTTATTATAGATTAGATTATAAAATCATAGACAATCCTAAAATAACTATCGTTATACTGGGAGATAATATAGATAAGATAAATAAAACCCTAAATAGTATCTGTAGTAAGACCACATATGATAATTATGAAGTGGTATGTGGCGATGATTTGGTAGAACTTATTGGAGAAGCTAATGGAGAATACTTATTTTTTATGACACAAGGTATGGAATGTGTTATAGAGAATTGGATTCAGATGTTACTTATGTATGTGCAACAGGAAGAAATAGCAATAGTAGCAGGACGGATATTAGATAAAAAAGGTGTAATTAGAGAATCTGGATATATAATAGAATTGAATGAAGAAAATACCATGGTAGCTATAGAGCAGGGAAATATGTATAATGAACTAGGCTACATGAGTAGATTTTATTATGCACATAATGTAAGTGCTTGCTCTTTGGTTGGATCTATGATGAAAAGAGAGATGGCACAAGTTTTATATAGAGAAGATATTAAGTGCGTTGAGAGTAATAGAGATAAGGGTATAGCATTGTCAAAATATGCAAGAGAAGATGAAAGACGTATAGTTATAAATCCTTATGTGATGTTTATGATGAGAGATATGGTAAGTAAAAGTCTTGGGATAAATGATGAAACTATTGTATAGGTACAATGTGTAGCTAGGTTGCATTTTCAATTTGTAAGGTGTATTATGGATTGGAAATAAGTACATGTTTTAGAGGAAGAATAAGTGAGAGATAAGCTTAGAAAATTAGAAACAAGTATAGTGTTTATATTGAAGGCAACGTTGTATATATCGTTATTGGTTGCTTTTTTTGGCATGTTTTCGATTGAAAACTGGCAAATTCTTGTATTATCAAGAACGGCGGCGATAACGCTATCAACATTTGTTGTTGTGGGATTATTACTAACTGCTATATATGGTAAATATGATATTGGTAAGAGAAAGAGCAAGCCGATTATATATTCCCTTTCGCTGGCAGTTATTATAACAGATTTGGTAACATATCTTCAATTGATGGTCATGAATGCTAATGCGGCAACAGGATATAGATTCAGTCTTGATAATCTAGGTGTCCTTATAGTTGTTGTTATATTACAAATATTTATAATAGTGATATTTACGTATGGCGGTAATTATATATATTTTTGCATATATGATCCAGAAGTGAGTTGTGTTATAACATCTTCACAGCAAAGTCTTGAAGAAGTAGTAAGAAGAATAGAAAAATATAAAAAGCAGTATAAAATAAAATATATAATAGATTATAGAAATATTGAAGAAGTTAGAAAAATTATAGCTAAATGTGATACTGTATTTATATACGATGTTCCAGTAGAAGAGAGGACATCTATTATTGAACATTGTTATCAAAACGTTAAAAATGTATATTTTAATCCAGAGATGGCAGATGTTGTAGAATATAATTCTAATTATATAATAATGGATGATATGTCATTATTAGCATCTGAGTTCAAAGGACTTTCTGTGGAACAGCGATTTATAAAGAGAACTATGGATATTATTATAGCTATGGTAGGACTTATAATATCGTTGCCAATTATATTGTTATGTACAATAGCCATAAAGTTAGAAGATGGTGGAAAAGTATTTTTCAAGCAAAATAGAGCTACAAGATATGGAAAGATATTTTCAGTATATAAGATAAGGACTATGAAAGAAGATGTGGATAATTATTCAGAAGTTGAAGACGATGTAAGAGTAACTAAAGTTGGTAGAATACTAAGAAAATATAGACTAGATGAATTTCCGCAGTTTATTAATGTGTTAAAAGGTGAAATGAGTATAGTAGGACCAAGACCAGAGATGCTTACAAATATATTTATATATACAGAAGAATTACCAGAATTTGAATATAGATTAAGAGTTAAAGCAGGTCTTACAGGACATGCTCAGATAGCTGGAAAGTATAATACATCACCTAAGGACAAGCTTATATTAGACTTAATGTATATAGAAGACTATAGTTTATGGATAGATATAAAACTAATTTTTCAGACATTAATAGTATTATTGAAGAAGGATAGTACAGAGGCATTTAATAATAGCGAATGTAAATATGAATTTGTTTCATATGAATCAGAGGAATAGCATGATAGAGATATTAATGGGAACCTTTAATGGAAGTAGCTTTTTGAAAGAGCAAATAGATTCGATTCTTGCTCAAACAAATAGTAATTGGATATTGACTATAAGAGATGATGGATCTACAGACAATACAATTGATATAATAAATGAGTATGTGGAAGAATATCCTGATAAGATAAAATTGCTTAAAGACAATATAGCTACAGGATCAGCAAAAAATAACTTTATTAAACTTATAAAACAAGTAGACGAAGAGTATATAATGTTTTGTGATCAAGATGACATATGGTTGCCTAATAAAATCGAATTGACCTATGCTAAGATGCTAGAATTAGAAGTAGAATGTGGTAAAGATTTACCTCTATTGATACACACAGATCTAATAGTAGTGGATGAGAAAATGGACTTAATATCAGAATCGTTTATTGAGTATATGAATCTTCCGATTGAAAAGAGAATTAATGATCTTATTATACAAAACAGTGTAACTGGTTGTACGATGATGGTTAATAAAATAATGATAGATATATTGAAAAAACTAGATGAGACAGCACCTATATTAATGCATGATCACATAGCAGGCATTATAGCATTATCATATGGAAAAATATATTTCCTTAAGGATGCCACTATGAAATATAGACAACATGCTCTTAATTCGGTTGGAGCAGATAAATTAAGAAGTATTAAATCTAGGTACAAGAGAGGGAAAAAAGCATTTCAGAGGGATATGATAGATTCTTATGAACAAGTTGGTTATATGCTATCTATATGTAAGGATTACTTGGTGGATGATAATATTAATGAGATGCTTACAAACTATAGTAGATTAAGCGAATCTGGGAAAATACATAAGATAAGATTTTATATAAAATACAATGTGTTTAAAAAAGGAATATTAAAAAAGGTAATGCAGATTTTGTGGGCATAGAGGTATACAAGTATGAAGGTTAGTGGATGTATAGTGACATATAATTCTGGTGAAGATATTATAAAATGTATTAAATCAATATTAGAATATACAAAAGATATGGATTTTACGTTATATATATCAGACAATGCATCTACTGATAATACAGTAGAATTGATTAAGCAAGAATTTAGTGGTATAGAGATACTAGAAAACAGTGAAAATGGTGGTTATGGCTATGGTCATAACAAAGTTATAGAGATAGTTGATTCGGATTATCATGTGGTAATTAATCCAGATATAGAACTTAGAGAAAATGCAATACTAGGATTAGTTGAATATTTAGAAAAAGAGAGCGCAGTTGGATTGGTTACTCCTAAAATATTAAATAATGATGGAAGTGAACAATATTTACCGAAGCAACATCCAAAGTTCAAATATGTAGTGCTTAGTAAATTTCCGGGATTAAGAAAATATAGAAGAGAATATACAATGCAAGATACAGAATTTCTGAATCCGACTAAGGTTAAGTTTTGCACAGGTTGCTTTTTTGCATCACCAACGAAGATACTTAGAGAGGTTAAGGGATTTGATGATACATTTTATATGTACTTTGAAGATGCAGATCTTTCAAGAAGGATAGAGAAAGCAGGATACGATATAATATTTAATCCTGAGTATTCTGTTTGCCATGATTGGCATAGAGAAAATACAAAAAGCATTAAAGGAATAACTAGATTTATAACATCTATGATAAAGTATTTTAATAGATGGGGTTGGAGATAGTAGACAATAGATAAATATATGGAGAGTTAGTAATGAAATATACAGGAAAAGATCACACTTTTGTATTGTGTGCATACAAAGAAAATGAACATTTGGAAGAATGTATAGAATCTATAACAAATCAAAGCATAGAATCAAATGTAATTGTATCAACATCTACACCTAATGATTATATATCTAATCTGTGTGAGAAATATGGATTGAAGATGTATATTAATGAGAATCCTAATATGCTTGGTGATGATTGGAATTATGGATATGAGAGAGCAGATACTAAGCTAGTGACTATCGCACATCAAGATGATTTATATGAGAAGGATTATGTAAAATATATATTGGAAACAGCTAATAAGAGGGATGATACATTAATTATATACACGGATTATTATGAAGTTAAGATGGGAAAGAGAGAGAATGTAAACACTTTATTAGTTATAAAGAGAATTATGAATTTCCCTATGTTATTTCAATTTTCAAGAGGTAGTAAGTTTATAAGAAGAAGAGTATTATCATTTGGTTGCCCGATATGTTGTCCGTCAGTAACATTTTTTAAAGAAAATGTAGGGCATAACGTATTTAATACACAGTATAAAAACAGCTGTGATTATGCGACATGGATTAGATTATCAAAACAAAAGGGAGCTTTCATGTATGTCCCTAAGATGTTGATGGCACATAGAATATATGCGGAATCTACAACGACGCAGAATCTTCAAGAGAATATTAGAAAAAAAGAAGATTTAGAAAATATGTGTGAATTTTGGCCAAGACCTATAGCTAAGATAATAGATAATGTATATTCACTAAGTGAGAAGAGTAATAAAGTTTAGAGAACTTTAACATTGTGAGGATAAAATAGTATGAAGAAAATCGTAATTATACCTGCGTATAATGAAGAAGGAAGTATAGTTAAGACGGTCGGTGATATAGAGAAAAATGCACCGAACTTTGATTATATCATTATAAATGATTGTTCTCTAGATAAGACTAGACAGATTTGCATTGAAAATAATCTAAGGTTTATTGATTTGCCAGTTAATTTAGGAATAGGTGGAGCTGTTCAAACAGGATATATGTATGCATATAGAAATGGATATGATATAGCGGTTCAGTTTGATGGAGATGGTCAACATAGGGCAGAATATTTAGAAGAGATGTCCGACGTTATTGTTAGAGAACAAGTAGATATGGTAATAGGATCCCGTTTTATTAAGAAAGAAGGTTTTCAATCTTCTGGAATAAGAAGAATAGGAATAAGATACTTCACATTAGCAATCAAGATACTAACAGGTGTGGTAATAACTGATGCAACATCAGGAATGAGGATGATTAATAGAGACATACTAAAGACATTTAGTGATAGCTATCCGAAAGATTATCCAGAACCAGAGAGTTTGGTAAGCATTTTATCAAAAAAGAAGAAGGTATTAGAAATACCAGTTAAAATGAATGAACGAGAAGAGGGAGTATCATCTATTTCACCAATAAAATCAGTTTACTATATGATAAAAGTATCTATAGCAATATTCATTGCTAAGTTTGGAAAGTAGGTGGAAGATATGATGATAAGAATACAAATAGTTATTGCAGTATTTATAATATTAGCATTATTAATGGTTTTTAACATGGTAAGGAAGAAAAGATTAGATCTTAGGTATGCGTTATCGTGGATGATATTGATGGTTGTTTTATTAGTATTAGATATATTCCCGATATTAATTGATAAATTATCTAAAGCTATGGGAATAGAGCTTCCACTTAATACATTGATTTTCTTGGGATTTTGTTTTATGTTAGTCCTAGTATTTGGTCTTACAGTTTCATTGTCTAATCTGTCTTCGAAAGTAAAGAGCTTAACACAAGAATTAGCTTTGCTAGAGAAAAAAGTGAAAGATAAACTTGATGACCAAAGTGGAGATGTAAACAAATAAAATGGTGCATTTTAATGAAAAATAGTATTATCTTAAGAAAAAATGACCATATTGATGTTTTATAAAAAATATGATAATATACACGTATCTGTGTAATTAATAAATGGAGGAAGAAAATGAGAACATATTTAGTAACAGGCGGAGCTGGGTTTATAGGCTCAAATTATATTCATTACATGTTTAGAAAGTACAATAATGAGATTAGAATAATAAACGTTGATAGTTTAACTTATGCAGGAAATCTAGAAAACCTAAAGGCAGTAGAAGGTAGAGATAATTATACATTTGTTAAAGCAGACATCTGTGATAGTGAAGCTATCGATAAGATATTTGCTGAAAATGATATTGATAGAGTAGTGCATTTTGCAGCAGAAAGCCACGTTGATAGAAGTATTAAGAATCCAGAAGTATTTGTTCAGACAAATGTCCTTGGTACATTAGTTATGCTTAATGCAGCTAAGAAGGCATGGGAGTTAGAAGATGGAACATTTAAGGATGATAAAAGATTCTTACATGTATCAACAGATGAGGTATATGGTTCACTAGAAGAAGAAGGAACTTACTTCTATGAGACTACACCAATTGATCCACATAGTCCATATTCAGCAAGTAAGGCGTCTTCAGATTTGTTAGTTAAAGCATATGTAGATACTTACAAGTTCCCTGCAAATATAACAAATTGCAGTAATAACTATGGACCTTATCAATTCCCAGAGAAATTAATACCACTTATAATTAATAACGCACTACAAGGTAAAGACCTACCTGTATATGGTAATGGTAAGAATGTACGTGATTGGTTATATGTAGATGATCATGCTAAAGCAATCGATATGGTACAAGAAAAAGGACGTTTTGGTGAGAGATACAACATAGGCGGACATAACGAAAAACAAAATATTGAGATAATCAATATAATCATAGAAACTCTACAAGAGATGTTGCCAGAAGGTGATCCTAGAAGAGAAGTGGTTAGTACTAATCTAATTAAATATGTTGAAGATCGTAAAGGTCATGATATGAGATATGCAATTGCTCCAGATAAGATTAGAGAAGAGATTGGTTGGGAACCAGAGACTATGTTTGCAGAGGGTATCAAGTTAACAATTAAGTGGTTCTTTGAAAATGAAGACTGGATGAAGAATGTAACAAGTGGCGATTATCAGAAGTATTATACTGATATGTACAAGTAGAATATAAGAAAACCTTATGGGAGCAGATTATATCTGGTCCCATAAAGTGTGTTTTGAAATAAGTATTATAATATTAGGAGGAACATGTAATGAAAGGAATTATATTAGCAGGCGGTTCAGGTACTCGTCTATACCCATTAACAAAAGCAATATCAAAACAAATTATGCCAGTTTATGATAAACCAATGATATATTATCCATTATCAACATTAATGCTAGCTGGAATTAATGAGGTTTTAATTATATCAACACCTAGAGATTTACCAGTTTTCGAGGAATTACTTGGTGATGGAAGTCAATTAGGAATGAGATTTGAATATGCAGTTCAAGAAGTTCCAAGAGGACTTGCAGATGCATTTATAGTAGGTGAAGAATTTATCGGAACAGACAGTGTAGCATTGGTACTAGGAGATAATATCTTCTATGGTCAAAGCTTTTCAAAGGTTCTTAAAAATGCGGCTATAAGAGAAAAAGGAGCAACTATATTTGGATATTATGTAAAAGATCCAAGAGAATATGGTGTAGTTGAATTTGATGATAATGGTAAGGCGTTATCAATCGAAGAAAAACCTGAGAATCCAAAATCAAACTATGCAGTTCCTGGATTATACTTCTATGATAATGATGTTGTAGAGATTGCAAAGAATGTTAAACCTTCAGCTAGAGGAGAGATAGAGATAACATCTGTTAATAATGAATACCTAAGAAGAGGAGACCTAATGGTTGAGACTTTAGGAAGAGGTTTTGCTTGGTTGGATACAGGTAATCATGATATGTTACTTGATGCAGCAGATTTTGTTGCGGCATTCCAGAAGAGACAAGGCTTATATATTTCATGTATTGAAGAGATAGCTTATAAGAGAGGTTTTATAGATAGAGAACAATTATTAGTATTAGCAGAGCCATTAATGAAAACAGCATACGGACAATACTTAGTTGATGTTGCTAATGGACTTTAGGAGGAATTAAAATGTCAGTAGAGAAATTTGGAAAGATTACAGTAGAGACATGTGATATAGAAGGACTTAGAGTTATAACTCCATCGGTATTTGGCGATGATAGAGGATATTTTATGGAAAGTTATAATTATAATGATTTTAAAGCGGCAGGAATAGATGCAGAATTTGTTCAAGATAACCAATCAAGTTCAAAGAAAGGCGTTCTTCGTGGCTTACACTTTCAAATTAATTATCCACAAGATAAATTAGTTAGAGTAGTAAGCGGAGAAGTATTTGATGTAGCTGTTGATTTAAGAGAAGGTTCTGAGACATATGGTAAATGGTATGGTGTTGTGTTATCAGCAGAGAATAAGAAGCAATTTTTTATACCTAAGAATTTTGCTCATGGATTTATAGTTTTATCTGATAGTGCGGAATTCACTTATAAATGTACTGATTTCTATCATGCAAATGATGAGGGCGGTTTACTATGGAGTGATTCTGAAATAGGTGTTGAATGGCCATTACCAGAAGGAATGACAGTAGAAGATTTAACTATTTCTGAAAAAGATCAAAATTGGACAGGTATTAGTGGTCTTAATTAAGTCAGGAGATTGTAGTTGTTATGAATAAAAAGAAAAAGATGCTTGCAGGTATAATGCTTGTACTTGCAGTAATCAGCAATATATTTGTATGGAATTATTTTGAGATAGCTGAGATTTCTAAAGCAGTAATGATGGTAGCGATTGATGTTACGGTATTAGTTGTTGTATTTAATATAGACACAGTCATAGCTATGATAAGGAATGTTTTATACGATAATAAGTTAATAATGAGCCTTGCTAAGAGTGACTTTAAAACAAAATATGCGGGTTCGTATCTAGGAATTATATGGGCGTTTATACAACCAGTAATTACGATATTGGTATATTGGTTTGTATTTGAAAAGGGATTAAGAGCAGGTAGAGATAGTGGATATCCATTTGTACTATGGTTAATGTGTGGTTTAGTACCTTGGTTCTTCTTTTCAGAAGCGTTGGGATCAGGAACAAATGCGTTAACAGAATATAGTTATTTAGTTAAGAAGGTAGTATTTAAGATAGATATATTGCCTATTGTAAAAGTAATATCGGCTATATTTGTCCACTTATTCTTCGTTGCATTTATAATAGTATTTCATATGTTCTACAAGTACTATCCAGATTTGTATACAATTCAAGTTATATATTATATTATTTGTACGTTTGTATTTGTACTAGCATTAAGTTATACAACAAGCGCATTAGTAGTATTTTTTAAGGACTTAAATCAAATTATAGGTATTATATTACAGATAGGAATATGGTTAACACCTATATTGTGGGATGCAGGAACAGTATCTACTACATTAGATGCAGTATTGAAAGTTAACCCAATGTATTATATTGTTAGTGGATTTAGAGATTCGTTACTTAGTAAAAGATGGTTTTGGGAAAAACCGTTATGGACTGTGTGCTTCTGGGCAACAATAGTGATATTGTTTGTTGTAGGAAGAAATATATTTAAAAAATTACAAGTACATTTTGCGGATGTATTATAGAATATATGGGAGGAAACATATGAAAATATTAGTGACAGGTGCCAATGGATATATAGGAAGATACGTAGTGTCTAGTCTATTAGACCAAGGTCATCAAGTATATGCAGCAGATGTTCGTTATGATAGTGTCGATGAGAGAGCAATAAAGACAGATGTTAATTTGTTTAGTGGGGATATAGATGTATATGAGCAATACGATAAGCCTGATGTATGTATTCATATGGCTTGGAGAGATGGATTCGTTCATAATTCATTGAATCATATCAATGACTTCCCTAAACATTATGAATTTATAAGAAATATGATAGATGGTGGATTAAAGCATATTGTAGTAATGGGAAGTATGCATGAAGTAGGATATTACGAAGGAGCAATAGATGAAAATACACCTTGTAATCCACGTTCTCTATATGCTGTAGCAAAGAACGGATTAAGACAAGCCGTTATGATGTTAGCAGAAGAGAAAGACGTATGTTGTCAATGGATTAGAGGATACTATATACTTGGAGATGATTTGAAAAATAATTCAATATTCTCTAAACTTGTTATGGCGGTTGAAGAAGGAAAGAAGGAATTCCCTTTCACAACAGGACGTAATAAGTATGACTTTATTACTGTAGAGGAATTAGCATTACAGATAGCAATAACTGCAACACAAGAAGAAGTACAAGGTGTAATTAATTGTTGTTCTGGAAAGCCAGTTTCATTAGCAGATAAAGTAGAAGAATTTATTAAAGAAAATAACTTTGACATAAAACTTCAATATGGAGTTTTCCCAGATAGACCATATGATTCACCAGAAGTTTGGGGAGATGTAACTAAGATTAGCAAGATAATGTCTAAGAATATTTAGGAGATAATGTTATGAATGATATAGCTATAGAAGTAAAAAATGTAAGCAAGCTATATAAATTGTATGATAAGCCTTCTGATAGATTTAAGGAAGCGTTAGGATTAACAAAAACAAAAAAATATAAAGAGCACTATGCATTAAGTGATATAAATTTCGAAGTAAAACGAGGACAAACTGTAGGAATTATAGGAACTAATGGTTCTGGTAAATCTACAATACTTAAGATAATAACAGGTGTTCTTAATCCTACATCAGGAGATGTAATAGTAGATGGTAGAATATCTGCACTATTAGAGTTAGGTGCAGGTTTTAATATGGAATATACAGGAATTGAAAATGTATACTTAAATGGAACAATGATGGGATATTCTAGAGAAGAGATTGATAACAAGATCGAAGCAATTCTAGAATTTGCAGACATTGGGGAATTTGTATATCAGCCTGTAAAAACTTATTCAAGTGGTATGTTTGTACGACTTGCTTTTGCTGTTGCAATAAATATTGATCCTGAGATATTGATTGTAGATGAAGCATTATCTGTTGGAGATGTTTTCTTTCAAGCGAAATGTTATCACAAATTTGATGAATTTAAAAAGGCAGGAAAAACCATACTATTTGTAAGCCATGACCTTAGTAGTATAGCAAAATATTGCGATACAGTAGTACTACTAAATAAGGGAAATAAGATGGCTGAAGGTGAGCCTAAGGAAATTATTGATTTATATAAACAAGTATTAGTTAGTCAAGCTGAAAACAGAGAACTTGATGAGGAGTCAGCTGTGATAGATGATACAGAAGATGTGGATATGGATAGTGATAATCTATGGAAGAATACATTAATGATGAATCCTAATGTATTAGATTATGGAGATAAGAGAGCAGAGATTATTGATTTTGCAATTATTGATAATAATAATAGAATCACAAATAATATACAAAAAAACACTGAATTCAGAATAAGAATGAAAGTAAAATTTAATGAAGATATAAATGAACCAATATTTGCATTTACAATTAAGGATTTACAAGGAACAGATGTTACTGGAACTAATACAATGTATGAACAGATAAATTTTGGAACAGTTAAGAAAGATGAAGTCAAGATAGTTGAATTCAAACAAGACATGAATCTTCAAGGAAAAAATTATTTATTGTCATATGGATGTGTAGGATATTTTGATAATGATTTTGTTGTATATCATAGATTATATGATGTATGTAATATAAATGTTATTGCAGATAAGAGTACAGTAGGATTTTATGATATGAACTCTGAAGTCAAAGTTATAAGCTAAGTTATTACGGAGGAAGTGGATTTGGAAAATAATATTGAATATATCGGGAAAGTTGCTTTGCATTATGATTATTATAGTGGAAATGATTTATACCAAGATGGATCTGAAGATGAACTATTAGATATTGTTACTAATCATCCACAGAGTGAATATAATAAAATCATTGATGAGAGAAAAAGTTGGCCAATATTATATCATCTATCGGATATTAGAGGTAATATAATCGAATGGTTACCGATAGGTAAAGAAGATAGTGTATTAGAGATTGGAGCAGGCTGTGGTGCTATTACAGGAACACTAGCAAGAAAAGCGGGTAGTGTAGAATGTATTGAGTTATCAAGGAAGAGAAGTTTGGTTAATGCGACTAGGAATCAACAATTTGATAATATAAATATAAATGTTGGTAATTTTCAAGATGTAGAAGCTAGCCTTACTCAAAAGTACGATTATATTATGCTAATTGGAGTATTAGAATATGCAGCAAGTTATATTAATGCGGCAGAGCCTTACGTAGAGTTCTTAAAGATTATTAAAAAGCATCTCAAGGAAGATGGAAAAATAGTAGTAGCTATAGAAAATAAATACGGCTTGAAGTATTGGGCTGGCTGTAAAGAAGATCATTTGGGAACCTATTACTCAGGTATTCAAGGATATACTGGAATTGATAGTGTAAAGACATTTTCAAAGAATGGATTATCGAAATTGGCTAAGAAGAGTGGATTTGAGGAAAGTGTATTCTATTATCCATACCCAGATTATAAGCTGCCACTTGCTATATATTCAGATGATTATTTGCCGAAAGTGGGAGACCTAGTTAATAATATTAGAAATTTTGATAACGAGAGATTAATGGTCTTTGATGAATCGCAAGTATTTGATAATTTGATTGAAGATGAGATGTTTGATATATTTTCAAATTCATATCTAGTGTTAATGAAATAAGAGGGATAAGAGTGAAAAATATGAAAAAGATTATATTTTCTAAATATTCTAACGATAGAAGCATTAATTACAAAATCCGAACAGATATAATGGTTGATGAAGATGGTAATAGATATATCTATAAGACAGGTACAACAGATAATAGTAAATGTCATGTTATAAATATGCATACCATATTTGAGAAGCTAGAAGCTCAATGTGAGGGTTCTGTTTTTGTGCCTAATAAATGTAATTTAGAAGGCGATAGTGTTGAATTAGAATATATAAATGGAAAATCTTTAGAAAACATTTTAGATGAATATTTATATAATAAAGAATATGACAAGTTTAAAGATACATTAATTAAATACAATGAAGAAGTACGTAAAATAGCAACTATACCATTTGTTAAGAGTGAGGAATATATCAATATTTTTGGCCAAGATGCAGATACTGGTATAGATGAATATTCTATGGAATTTTCTAATATTGATATGATTTTTTCTAATATTATTATTTGTGATAATAATTGGGTAATGTTGGATTATGAATGGACGTTTCCTATCAACGTACCAGTAGGATATATATTATATAGAACTGCTCACTACTATGATACACCAGATAGGCATGGTATATTAACAGGTGATATAGATATATATGCATTGTTCGGATTAGATAAGAACAAATGTGATGTATATATGAATATGGAAAGAAGATTCCAAATTCATGTGTTCAGTGAGAATAAACCATTATGGAAGTTATATGAGAATATAGGTAAGAATATATACTTCCCTATAGGCATGGCAGAGCATGTTGCAGGTGAAAATAATCTAAGGAAAATGCAAGTCCTAAAGGACTATGGAGAAGGCTTTGAAGGCGTGTCTGAATATATGAAATTAGAACCAGATTCTGAGGGAAATATAAAGTTTGATATATATGTAGAGGAAAACATAAAGACTGTAAGGATAGATCCAGCAGAGAGAAAATGCATAATAAACATTAACAAACTAGTAGGTATAGCCAAAGAGAATTATGACATTAATTATGCCACAAATGGAGAATCTCCAGATAATAGATTAGTATGTTTTGATACTCATGATCCTCAAATATGGATAGGTGATTTTAGGGAAGGGTTAACAAAGATACACGTAGAATATAATATAGAATATCCTAATGATGAAATGATTAATCTGCTCAAGACAGGGTTTATTCGATGTAATCAATCAAGAACCGAGATGGAAGCATACAGAACCAATACAGAACTTGAACTTGAAAGTTATAAGGTGAATCTAGATTCATTAGAGGGGCAAAATAGAGAGCTACAAGCAAAGAGTGATAGATATGAAACAATGTATAATGAGATAATTAACTCTTCAAGTTGGAAGGTTACAAAGCCAATAAGAAAAGTGAGTGGCATCGTTAAGAGGGGGACACAAGATGAGACTGAATAAAAGCGACATAGATAGGTTATTAATATATTTCTTTTATGATAAAGATGGAATAGTAGATGATTATATTTCTTATATGTTAGAAGATTTAAAGAAAAATGTATCAGATATATTTGTTGTATGTAATGGAAAATTAAGTGATGCAGGAAGAGAAACATTTTCTAAATATACAGATAACATTTTAGTTCGTTCTAATCAAGGCTTTGATGTATGGGCATACAAAGAAGCAATGGAGCAGATAGGTTGGAATAGGCTAGATGAGTATGATGAGATAGTATTAATGAATTTTACAGTTATGGGACCAGTGTATCCGTTTGTGGACATGTTCAATACTATGAATGATAAAGATATAGATTTCTGGGGTATAACTCAGTTTTATAAGACAGATTATGATCCATTTGGAACTATGGAAGAAGGATATATTCCTGACCATATACAGTCGCATTATATTGCAGTAAGAAAATCGCTTATTAATACAGAAGTATTTCACGAGTATTGGGATAACATGCCTATGATTACAGGATATTTGGATTCTGTAAGCAGACATGAAGCTAAGTTTACTAAATATTTTGAAAAAGCAGGATACAATTGGGAAGTATACACAGATGCATCTGATTATATAGGATTATCACATCAACCAGCAGTAGGAATGGCTAAGAAGATGGTTGCTGATAAGCGATGTCCTATTTTTAAGAGAAGATCGTTTATGCAAGATTATACTGTTGTATTAAATGAATCTTGTGGACAAGAGGCAGTTGAGTTATATGAATATTTAGATAAACATACAGACTATAATATGAATCTATTATGGGATAACTTATTAAGAGTAGAAAATCAGGCTGATTTAAAGAGAAATCTTCAGTTTAATTATATACTACCAAGTGAAGCTAGTAGTAACCCGAATATAGTTAAAGATAAGAAAATAGCATTAGTAATGCATATACATTTTGTGGACTTAGTAGATGAATGTTTTGGCTATGCAATGTCTATGCCAGATAATGCAGATATATATATTACCACAAATACAGAGGAAAAGGCTGAGGTTATTAGAAATACCTTTTCTAAAATGAAATGTAATAAGTTAGATGTTAGAGTAGTTGGAAATAAAGGTAGAGATGTAGGGCCATTTTTAGTAGAGTTCAGAGAGTATTTGGATCAATATGATTACATATGTCACGCACATGACAAGAAAGCGGGACAGACAAGTCCAGGTACGATAGGAACCTCATTTGCGTATAAATGTTTTGAAAATGTATTAAAATCAAAAGAATATGTTGAGAATATAATAGAAACATTTGAGAAGAATGATAGAGCTGGACTTCTTGCACCACCACCACCAAACCATGCAGATTATTATATTACTTTAGGTCTTGAATGGGGAAGTAATTTTGAGAATACAGTTAAGTTAGCAAACGAATTAGGAATAAACGCTCCTATGAATGATAAGAAAGAGCCGATAGCACCGTTAGGTTCGTTCTTCTGGGCGAGAACGGATGCGATAAAACCAGTTTTTGAAAAAGAGTGGTCTTATGATGATTTTCCGACTGAACCAATAGCTGATGATGGAACAATACTTCATGCTATTGAAAGAATATATCCATTTTCAGCACAGAGCCAAGGCTATTATCCAGGATGGATAATGTGTGATAAGGGTGCTGCTATCGAGATTACTAATCTTAATTACATGCTAAAAGATATTAATAACATAATTTTCTTTAAAGGATTAGATGCAGGATCTTACTATGAAACTTTATATAATCTTTCTAGGTCTTATGATTATGCTAATGCGGCTAAGCGTGGTGAAGGATTTAGTGAATATGCAGAGGCAAAATTATATATAGGAAATAGTACAGAGGGATTTAGTGAAAACACAGCAGTAACAGGATTACCTGAAGAAGATAAATCGAAATTAGTATATACTTTTGGGTTTGATAAGCCGGTAAATGTAAGTGATGTTAGATTCGATCCTTGTGAATATGGTCAAGTTATAGTTAGACAGTTTAAGATGATAGTAGAAAATGCGGATGGCAGCGTACATACATATGATGTTAATGCTACAACGCATAACGGTATACTATTAGATGACGAGATAATATTCTTGCTAGATGATCCACAAATAATGATTCATCAAGAGGAAATGCTTGTAAGAAAAATCACATGTGAAGTAATAATGGATAAAAATATAAATAATGACCATGTAATGAAGATGCAAAGTAGGATAAATGGTCATAAAGGTATTTTCAATAAGATAGGAAAAAAACATGGAAAATAAGAAAGAGCGATTAAAATATGTTGATGTAATACGTGTAATAGCGATGGTAGCAGTATTGGTATGTCATTATACTAGATCACTAGAATATGCTGGAGTCGGATTTGTTAATAAAATATTGCCAGATAGTATATTTAATGTATATATGGGTTCTTTCGGTGTTTCGTTATTCTTCATAGTATCAGGAGTATCCTTAATGTATACATATTCAGGGGACATTGACTTGAAGAAGTATTTCAAGAAGAGATTCCTAGGGATATATCCTATGTATTGGATAGCATATATAATAGCATTCTTATATTTCTTTATGAAAAACAGAGGATTCTATACGGAGACTCCTAGAATAAAGATATTGCTTACAGCAATAGGTATGGATGGTTATACAAATTGGTTTGGAGATAACTTTTACTTGTTAGGTGAATGGTTTCTAGGTTGTATTATAATCTTATATATATTGTTTCCGTTAATTAAACTAGGTATAGATAAGAAACCAATAGCTACAGGTCTTATAATCAGCATAATATATGTTGTGACTTGCATTTTTTATTCGGGACCAATGCCATTACAATGTTTGTTTTTGGTTAGGATACCAGAATTCGCATTTGGTATGTACTTGGTTAAGTATGGTTGGAAAATAAAACTTCCAGTGGCTTCAGTATGTGCAGCACTTTTGATTATTAGTAGTCTGGTAGATTTATCTATGATTCATACTATACATGTGACTATTGTTATGGGAATTACCTCGTTTGTAGTAGTTATATATATATGCAATTTTATAAAATCACAAGCATTTTATAATGTGTGTGAGAAGATAGGAAAGTATTCTTATGCGGTATTTCTATGTCACCATGTCATAGTACAGGAATTGTCTTATAAATTTACTGGTAAAGTGTTTGGAAGATTAGAAAATTATATAATGTTTGTATTGTATATAGTTCTAACAGGAGTTGTGGCTAAGGCATTATTTGCAATTAATGATTATGCTATAGGTAAGAGTAGAGAAATAGGTTTAATGAAATAATTTCAGGGGATGAATATATATAAGGTTATAGACTTATATATATTCATCCCCTAAGCATTTTATGGCTATACGACTATAAAATATATAATTTGCCAAATTAACTTACAAGTGATAAAATGGTAGGGAGTTTTGTAGAAAAATCGAAGGTAGTATTAGATAGCGATATTAGGTAAATACTATATTATATATAGATGATTTAATAAGGAACAAAGGGGAATAATAGACATGATAAAGTTTAATATACCACCGCGAGTAGGCGGGGAAGAATCATATATTTTAGAAGCTATTGAAAGTAAAAAAATATGCGGTGATGGAGTATTTACTCAAAAGTGCAATAAGTGGATAGAGAATAAAACAAATACATCAAAGGCATTATTAACGACATCTTGTACACATGCTACAGAGATGACAGGGCTTTTAGCAGATATTCAACCAGGAGACGAAGTAATTATGCCAAGCTACACTTTTGTTTCCACAGCTGATGCATTTGTATTAAGAGGAGCAAAGGCAGTATTCGTTGATATTAGACCAGATACAATGAATATAGATGAAAAATTAATTGAACAAGCAATAACAAATAGGACAAAAGCAATAGTTCCTGTCCATTATGCAGGTGTAGCCTGTGAAATGGATACTATAATGGATATTGCAAGACGTAATAATATATTAGTGATTGAAGATGCGGCACAAGGTATTATGAGTACTTACAAAGGACAAGCATTAGGTGCTATTGGAGATTTTGGATGCTATAGTTTCCATGAGACCAAGAATTATAGTATGGGTGAAGGTGGAGCACTTTTAATTAAGGATCCACAAATGGTAGAAAAGGCAGAAATAATAAGAGAAAAAGGTACAAATAGAAGTAAATTTTTTAGAGGAGAAGTTGATAAATATACATGGGTGGCAGCTGGGTCTTCGTATTTGCCTAGTGAGTTAAATGCCGCATATTTATGGGCACAATTAGAAAAGGCACAACAAATAAATGATGATCGTATGAATAGTTGGAATAAATACTATGATGCGCTTAAAGAACTTGAAGATAAAGAATATATTAACCTTCCTGTTATTCCTAAAGAATGTGTTCATAATGCGCATATGTTTTATATAAAGACTAAAGATGAACCTGAAAGAAGTAAATTGATTAATTATTTAAAAGAAAAAGGTGTTAAATCGGTATTTCATTATATACCACTTCATAATTCACCAGCCGGAAAGATATTAGGTGAGTTTCGTGGAGAGGATGTATTTACAACAAAGGAGAGTGAAAGACTTCTAAGACTACCAATGTATTATGGTTTAGGAGAGGATGTATATAAGGTTGCTGATGCTATTAAGACCTTTTATCAATAATCAAGAAGTTTTTTGTATAATTAGTTATGAATAAAGAATTATCAAAAAGTGCATTAAATAGAAAAGCATTTATAGCGGGGATATTTTATATAATAACTCAGCTAGTAGTTAGAGGAATTACGTTTTTTGTAACTCCATTTTATACTAGGATAGTATCAACATCACAATATGGAGACATAGGTGCTTATGAGTCTTGGCTTTTAATTATAGTACCCGTAATGTCACTTTGCCTATTCCGTAGTATAGAAACAGCCAAATTTGATTTTCCAGATAAATTTGAAGAATATATTTCAGCAGTACAGACTTTATCATATATATCAATTTTTGCATGCTTTACTGTCATTACTTTGTTTTTTAAAAACAAATTTATGGAGTTTTGTGGTATGAATCAATTGATGTATATATTTACGATTTTATATACATTTGCTTATACATCAACTTTGTATTTTCAAAGAAGAGAAAAACAACTTATGAGATACAAGCATAGTACGATAGTTACTGCGATATCTATGATTCCGGCAACGCTATTATCCTTATTACTTATTTATCTAGGTAGCATTAATGGATATAAGGATAAGTTGGTTGATTTAAGAATAATAGGATTTTATACTCCGCAGATAATAGTCGGAATTTTTGTTGCGATAATAATGTGGAAAAGCGGAAAGTTGCTGATAAAGAAAGAATATTGGAAATATGCATTAGCATTTAGCGTACCATTAATTCCTGAAATGATATCAATACAGATTATGAATCATTCAGATAAGATAATGATTAATAAAATGGTAGATGCTCATAGTGCAGGTTTGTTTTTTTTAGCAACAACAGTTTCATTTATTATATGGATTATTGAAGATTCGGTATGGAATGCATGGTTGCCTTGGTTATATGAGAAAATATCTCGTGGCGAAACAGAAGAGATAGAAAGCCCTTGGTTGAAAATGGTATATATATTTGGATATATATCATGGTTATTGGTAGCTCTTGCGCCAGAAATAGTATATATTCTTGGAGGAAAGAAATATGCTGAGGCTATTTATTTAATAGCGCCAATGGTAACAGGAGTATTATTCCGATTTTTTAGTTATTGTTATACTGCAGTGCAGAATTACCACAAAAAAACAAAGTTTGTTGCGTTTGGTACTATAGTAGCCATGATTGTAAATGTAATATTAAATTATATTTTTATTAAAATATTCGGAGGTATTGCGGCAGCATATACAACGCTAATCAGTTATTTTATTTTGTTTATATTGCAAGGTTTTATGGAAAAGAAAATTACTGGAACGAGAATAGCGCCGTTATCAAAGATGATACCGTTATCAATAGGATTTTTTGTTATAAATACAGTATCTATGGTTATGTTTCAATGGAAATGGTATATACGTTATGGCGTTATCATTATAACCATGATAATTATGATGAAAATTATGTTACCAATGGTAAAACAGATTATTAAACAAATTAAGAGAAAATAGGAGTACAAAAATGTTAATATCAATTTGCATCCCTTGCTATCGATCAGCAAAATTATTACCTGCAGTAGTAAGCAATATAAAAGAAAAATTTGAACAAAGACCAGAAGATTATCAACTGGTATTAGTAAATGATTGTTCACCAGATAATACTTTTCAAGTTATACAGGAGCTGTGTAATGAAGATAAGCAAATAATAGGAGTAAATCTTACTAGAAATTATGGACAGGCAGCTGCAAAGATGGCAGCATTGGAATATGCAACAGGTGACATTGTTATATTCATGGATGATGATGGACAACATCCGGCAGAAGGAATTTTTACTTTAGTAGATAAACTTAATGAAGGATATGATGTAGTATATGCTCATTTTGCAAACAAGAAGCATACGCTATTCAAGAGAATAACTAGTAACCTTCATAATTGGTTGGCAGAGAAAATGGGTAATAAGCCTAAGGGAATACATCGTTCATCTTTTTCGGCATGGAGTAGACCAGTGGCAGATGCAATTAGAAAATATAATAGTCCATTTGTCTCTATTGGTTCGTTTATGATGCAAATAACCACAAATTATGCAAATGTGCAGATTGAACACAAGAAGCGTATAGCAGGGAAATCTGGGTATACATTAAGAAAATTATTTAAAATGTGGTTGAATATATTTATCAGTTTTTCTATGGCACCATTAAGAATGGCAACATATTTAGGATTCATATTTTCTGTCGGAGGTTTTATATGGGGTATAATCTTAGTTATTAGAAGATTAATAAATCCGTCTATAGTGGCAGGTTATACTAGTAATATGGTACTGATATTACTAATTGGTGGTATAATTATGATTATATTAGGCATTATTGGTGAATATGTGGGAAGGATATATATGACTATTAGTGGATTACCACAGTATAATGTTCGTCAAGTAGTTAATGATGGAGAGGAAAGCAAGAAGGATGATTAAAAATATTACAGATTATTTTGTAGAGGATATAGTACAATTATCTCAAAAAGATATTCCAGAGAAAGTAAAGAATCAAGCGAAAATGAGTGTTATAGATTATGTAGCATGTACTTATCTTGGAGAATCTATGTTAAGAGATCAAAATCAAAAATATTTGAATCAATTGTCGGGAGATATAGGTAATTCAATTATTGTTGGTGCTCATAAAAAGACAACAACATATGCAGCAGCAATGATAAATGGAATAAATTCACACGTAGCAGAATTAGATGATGGTCATAGATATGGCATGATGCATTTAGCAGCTCCCATTATTACTCCATTATTAGCAGTTGCGCAAAGTCACAAAATAGAAGGAATTCAATTTATAAAAGGAATAGTAATAGGATATGAGGTAGCTATTAGACTTGCAAGTTCTATTCAACCAGGACATAAGTTAAAGGGGTATCATGCAACTGGTACATGTGGAACAATTGGGGCAGCAGTAGGTATAGCAGTAGCACTTAATTACACATCTGATCAAATAAAAGCAGTTATCTCAGCAGCAGTTACAGATGCAGCAGGAATATTAGAAGTAATTGATGATGGTTCACAATTAAAACCCTACAATATTGGAAGAGCAGCGGTGGCAGCAATTAATGCATCATATATTGGAGCATCAGGACTTGTTGGCCCAGACGATATATTAGGAGGCAAAAGAGGATTCTTTAAGGTAATGGCTCAAGATGTGAATCTATCTTATGTAAAGGATGGATTTGAAGATAAGTATGCAATTGAGTTAATTTATAGAAAACCTTACGCTGCATGTCGTCACTGTCATGCCGCAATAGAAGCTGCAATGAATGTGTCGATTGAGAATAATATTAGTATAGATGACATCGCAGATATTAAGGTAGAGACTTACGGATTGGCAGTAAATGGACATGACCATATTGAGGTTAGAGGGACTTCTTCAGCCAAGATGAGTACACCATATAGTGTAGCAGTAGCATTGGTATATGGAAAGGCTGATTTCCAGCAGTTTGAAGAGGCGTGTATAGAAGATTCTCGTACTAATGAAATCATGAAGAAAGTAATGGTTCTAGAGTCAGAAGAATTATCTGCATTAGTTCCTAATAAACGAGGAGCTATCGTAACTATTAAGACAAGTTCACAGGAGTTCACTAACAGGGTAGACTATCCTAAGGGAGAACCAGAAAATCCTATTAATAAAGAAGAATTAGAACAAAAGTTTTATTCATTGTTAAAGGCATCAGGCAAAGATGAAATGTATGCAAAAGAAATATTATCAAAAATATGGAACATTGAAGAAGATATTGAAACATTGATATCAAGTATATAAATTTAGGAGGCAAGATATGGAGGCTACAAGAAAATTTCTAGAATCAATTAATTTACCAGGCGGGGATGCTTATGATTTACCAACATCAAACAAGAGATTTAAAGATGGTGCACAATATCGTTTTGAGGTACCGGGTATTCAAGGTCCTGCTACAATGAAAGCATTATTAGAACAGCTTGACGAGTATGGTATAGCTATTCATAGAGTAACACAGACAAAGGGAATTATGACTTTATTAGATAGTGAGATTATAGAAATGGTACGTTTAGCAAAAGAGTATCAAGTACAATTAATCTTAGCTATTGGGCCACGTGCGACAACAGATACTAGTGCTTCTGTACATACATCAGAAGGACAACGTATGGGTTATAGATTAAGAGGACAAGAACAGGTTGTTCGAGCAGTAGAAGAAGTAAAAAGAGCAGCAGCTTTGGGATGTCGTGGATTTATGGTGTATGATGAAGGTTGCCTTTGGTTACTAAATGAAATGAGAAAAAATGGTGAGATTCCAGCAGATTCTCATTTTAAAGTATCAGCACATACAGGACATGGTAATCCTTGTTCTGCAAAATTATTAGAAAGTATAGGAGCTAATTCCGTTAATCCAGTAAGAGATATTCAATTACAGATGTTAGCAGGAATTCGCCAAGCTATTGATATACCAATAGATATTCATACAGAAAATCCAGCGTCTTCAGGTGGATTTATTAGACATTATGAAGTGCCAGAAATGATTCGTACAGCTGGACCGATTTATTTAAAGACAGGTGGATCTGTTGCAAAAACACATAGTTGGGATACGTCTGTTGATGATGCAAAGAAGAGAGCAAAACAAGTTGTGTTAGTAAAACGTATGATTGATCAATATTACCCAGAAGCAGTATGCTCAGAAAAGGGATCAATCGAATAAAGAGGAAATTAATATGAGAGTAAAAGTCGAAGACATTTATGAGATTTCAAAGCAAATATTAGTAAAAGCTGGTGTGCCGTCAGAACACTCAAGTATTGTTGCAGATACAATAGTATACGCACATACTAGAGGGAAACATACACATGGTCTAGGACGTATACCAATATATTTAAGAAAAATAGAAGAAAATCTTATGGATGCATCTACTACAATAAATGTGATAAATGATGAAGCAGCAGTATATCATATAGATGCAAATAATGGATTTGGTCAAGTTGTTACTTATTATGCAATGGAAAAAGCAATAGAAAAAGCAAAGAAGTATGGTATAGGGTTTGCAGGAGTAAAAGATAGTAATAATTTTGGAACAGCAGGATATTTTGCAAAAATGGCAAGTGATAATCATATGATAGGACTTGTATTTGCTAATTCTGCACCAGCTATTGCTCCCGCAGGTGGAGATAAGCCATTATTTGGTACTAATCCTCTAAGTATGTCATTTCCTATGGAGAATGTAGATTGTCCATTTGTTTTTGATATGGCAACTTCAATAGCAGCAAGAGGTAAAATTAGACTTGCTGCAAAAAATGGAGACCCAATACCAGAGGGATGGGCTTTGGATGAAAATGGACATGCTACAACAGATGCTGAAGAAGCCTTAAAGGGATCAATGCTCCCTATTGGTGGATATAAGGGTGTGGGATTGTCTATGATGGTAGATGTGTTGGCAGGTATGCTTACAGGCGCTGGCTTTGCAGGGAATGTAAAGGGATTGAATCATAAAACAGATTTGTCTCGTAATGGACATGCTTTGATAGTGATAGATATTGAGAGATTTATGGACTGGGAAGAATATTTAGAACGAGCAAAATATTTTCAAAATCAAGTACATGAATGTGGTGGAGAATTACCAGGAGAAGGTTCGTACAAAAAAGTTATTGAGAATTTAGAATATGTAGAAATTCCAGATAAACAGGGCTTAGAAATAAATAGTATTGCCGAGGAGTTTAAGTTAGATATTCGTTTGGGATAGATATGAAGGAAACAATAGGTAATGGAGGAAAATATGAAACAAGATAATAAGCAAGTAGCAATTGTATTGGGAGGTATTATTGCCCATGGAGAGTTGATTAAAAAATTAAAAAATAGAGGTTATTATACAATTCTTATTGATTATTTTGATAATCCTCCTGCAGCAGAATTTGCAGATGAACATTCAAGAGAAAGTGCATTAGACTATGATAAAGTATTGGAAATTGCAAAAGAAAGAAATGCTAGCCTAGTTATAAGTTCGTGTCTAGATCAGCAGCTAGTAGTGGCAATGAAAGTATCTGAAGAATTAGGACTGCCTCATCCTTTTTCTAGTAAGACAGCAATGGAAGTAACTAATAAAAAATATATGAAAAAAATTATGATAGATAATGGGATTCAGACTTCAAAATACTATCAGGTTAATAGAGAAACAGATTTACAAGGAATAAATTTAGATTATCCGCTTATTGTGAAACCAACAGATAGTTGTGGATCAGCAGGAGTATGTAAGATAGAATCTGAAGAGGAATTATCAGCGGCGGTAGAAAATGCATGCAAATGGAGCTGGACAGAAGAAGCTATTATAGAGGAATACAAAGAAGGTAATGAAATAGTTGTATATGTTAATATTAAAGATGGAAAAGCTACGGTATTAACTACATCTCAAAAATTTAACGAAATAGAAGATGATAAAATAAGATCTTTTAGTTCGATAAATCCAGCTAAAGTTACTAAAAAAGCATCAGAAAATATAGAAAAGATTTCAAATCAAATTGCTCAAGCATTTAACTTGAAAAACACACCTTTGTTTTATCAAGCTATAGTTAAGGGTGATGAGGTAAATGTAATAGAATTTTCACCAAGATTAGGTGGAGGTATGTGCTATAGAATAGTGAAATTAAGTGCACAATTTGATATGCTAGATGCGTCTATCAATTCTTACCTTGGAATAAGTACAGATGATATATCTGAAAAAGTGGAAACTAATTATTTGATATATCACATATACGGAAATGATGGAGTATACGATCATGTAGAAGGCTATGAAGAATTATTAGAAGAAAAAGTAATTGAAGAAATATTTTTTCATAAGACCAAGGGAATGGCTATTAGCAATGAAAAGTCAAGCAGTGCAAAGACAGCAGTTATAATTATTGAGGGACAAACATCTGATGAATATATAGATAAGTTACAAAAAGCAATAGATAATTTAGAAATTAGAGATTCTGAAGGGAAACCATTAATGGATAAAAGATTTTATTTGAATAAAACGATATTGGAGGCTAACGAAAATGCGTCATCAACTATATAATAAAGATTTTGAATTTGTAAAAAGTCCTATAGAATTTAATAAATATACAGAAAAAGAACTTTTGCAGTATTGTCTTGGTGGTCTGTTATATATGCCAGCGATTAAGGATTTAAGAAACGCACTTATTAACAATAAAATACCTGGAATGACATCAATGGTTATGTGTTTTGAAGATGCTATTGATGAAAAGGATATCCCAGCGGCAGAGGAAAATGCTGTTGAATTTCTACGTTTTGTAAAGCAAGAAAGTGAAAAAGGGAATCTATCAGATAAGAATATACCTTTGATTTTCTTTAGAGTACGTTCAGTTGAACAATTTCACAGCATTGCATCTAAGTTAGATGAAGAGACCGTGTCAATATTGACAGGATTTGTATTTCCTAAATTCTCACAGAAGAATGGAACTGCATATTTTTCTAAATTGCATGAACTTAACAATAAATACGGAATTATCCTCTATGGTATGCCTATATTAGAAGGAAGAGAAATTGCGTATAAAGAGAGTAGATTCAATGAGTTAATGTGTGTAAAAACTATACTAAACTGTTATAAGAATTTAGTACTAAACGTTAGAGTGGGTGGAACAGATTTCTCGGCATGTTTTGGTGTGCGTAGAGGAATTGATTATACTATTTATGACATTATGCCAGTACGTGATTGCTTATTGGATATTCTGAATGTATTTGGACGAGAAAATGATTATGTTGTTTCTGGGCCAGTATGGGAGTACTTTTTAGCTAATAAAGATATGAAGTTTGAACAGCTTCCAGAAAATAAATTTAATCATTCAATATTAACAAGAACACCAATTGTAAATAGTGCAGTTGATGGATTGTTAAGAGAGGTTATTAATGATAAGGCAAATGGTTTTGTTGGAAAGACAGTAATTCATCCAACACATCTTCCTTATGTAAATGCGTTACAGGCGGTAACAGAAGATGAATATAACGATGCTGTTCAGATATTAAATGCTTCTGGAGGAGTAATTAAAAGCAGTAATCAAAACAAGATGAACGAGGTTAAGCCACACACTAGTTGGGCACAAAAGATGTATAAGAGAGCACAGATATTTGGAGTAATCAAGAATGAAGATGATTATTTTAAACTATTTTCGGGTTCAAAATAGGAGAAAAATATGAAAACAATAACCACACCTATTTCTGATAGTGTAATAGAAGAATTATCAGTTGGAGATATGATATATATTTCAGGTACTATATATACAGGAAGAGATGCGGTACTACCAAAGATTATTAATTTGATTAATAGTAACCAAATTGAAGATACTTCTATTAAATTACAGGGAAGTGTTATCTTTCATACAGCAGTAAGTGTTGCAGGCGTAGGACCTACATCTAGTAATAAATTTGAGATTGAAAGTAGTATTCCAATACTTTCCAAGCATGGAGTGAAACTTCATCTAGGAAAAGGAGAATTAAGTCAAAATACAATAAATGAATTAAAAGAAAACAATTCTGTATATGCAGTTATTCCTCCGGTTACAGCTTTGTTAGAAAGTAAAACAATTAGTCGTAAAGTAGCAGCCTTTCAAGAAGAAGGAATGGAAGCAATGCATGAACTTGAGGTAATAGAATATCCTGCAATAATTGCAGTAGCTCATGGAAAATCAATTTACGATAAGTAGGAGATAGATTATGGATAGAGAGCAAATAGTTGAAAAGGTAAGACAGACATTAATAAAAGCTGGATCAACATTTACAGACGATAAGATGGAAATGTACTGTAATAGCATAAATTCAGAAATAGAGCCAATGTCAAAATGGACAATGGAAAATATAGCTGAAAATGCAGTGGTAGCAGAGAAAAATCAATCTCCCTTATGTGATGATACAGGTATTCCTCATGTTATTTTACAGATTGGTAAAAATAGAGCCATTTCGGGTGAGTTTATGGATGCGCTTTATGAAGGAATACGACAAGGACTAACAACTCTACCAGGAAGACCGATGGCAATTATGGGAAATGATACTGAGAGAGTAGATCAATCAGGTGGATTAGATAATAATTCAGAAGCAGTAGTTCCAGCACCAATACTCTTAGAATATGTAGAAGATGAAGATAGATTACGATTAATTATTATGTTGCAAGGCGGAGGTCCGGAAATAAGAGCCAAGACTTATAGAGTCTTTCACAAGCATAGTATGGACACTGTTATGGACGAAGTGGTTTCTTGGTCAAAGGAAGTCGTAGGGCAATTGGGTTGTACACCATGTACTTTGGCAGTGGGTATAGGAAGATCTCATTTCGAAGCATCATCTATGATGCTTCAGGCAATGGCAGAAGGAAATTATTCGGTTCAGAGTGAATATGAATTAGAAATTACCAAAAGAGTAAATGAAACTGGGGTAGGAGCATTAGGATTAGGCGGAAGTACAACAGTATTAGGAACTTTTTTGAAAGTAGGTCCACAGCGTGCTAGTGGTGTAAGAATTGTTTGTCTAAGACCTTGTTGTTGCTTTGAACCAAGAAAAGCAAGTATAGATTTATAATAAGAGGAACTAAAGAATGAATAAATTATTTCAGGTAAAAGAAAAATTAAAAAACTCTCAACTCTTTAAAATAATACTTATAAATGTAATCACATTGGTAGGGTTTATTCTTATTTTTCAGCCAGTAGAAAAAATAGATGACTATAGAATGAAGTTTACATTAGCAGGTGCTACAACGGGAGAATATGGTTGTCATTTGTTATATAGCAACATAATTCTTGGATATATATTGAAAATAATTACAAAATTATTTCCAGTGGTCTCTTGGTATGAAACATTTCAATATATAGTAATTTTATTATCTTTTTGTGTTGTCACATATTTAGTATTAGAAAAGAAAATGGGTGCTTTAGGTAATGGAATTATTGCTATATTACTATTTGTTTTTGGATATGAGGCATATATAAAATTAACATTTTCAAAGACTGCTGGAATTGCGTCTGCGGCTGGAGTAATTTTACTATATAAATTGTTAAGTAGTGAAAAGTTTAAAAGAAATGATATATTTAAACTACTATTAGCTATTTTTTTAATTGTTAGTGGAGCGTTATTGCGATTCAAAGTTTTCAATATGATTTTTATTGTTTCGTTATATATTATTTTATTTAAAGTATGTTGTGTATATTTAGATACACCAAAAGATGAAAGAAAACATCTTATAAAGAATCTCGTAGTGAAATATTATAAGAGTGGAATACTATTAATACTTATATTTTGTGCAATGTACGGAATGAAGATAGGTGGGAATTATATATTTGGATTAAATAGCGAATGGAAGGATTATCAAAAGTATAATTCGTTAAAGGCTGAACTTCAAGATTATGGATGGCCAGATTATGATGATTTCTATTCTAAATATCAAGAACTAGAAATAAGTAGAGATGATTATAGTATGTGGGTAAATAGAAACTATTCTGATCCAGATATTTTCACAATAGAATTAATGCAACAGGTGGTTGATTTTAAAGAAGAATATAAAGTGAAAAGTGAGAATAGTGTATTGGATTTTTTAAAAGAATATCCAATGCTATTTTTAAAGGAAACAACATTTTACCCAGTTTTAATCTTACTTATATGGTATTGCATGACAAGACAAAAACATTCAAGATTATTCTTAACTAGTATAATTTCTATGGTAATGGTAGTGAACTTCTACTTTTACTACATAGGAAGATATAAACAACATCATATTGATGTTGGAATGTGGTTTGTTCTGGCACTTATTATAATATTTTGTATGGAAAAGATTAATTTGTCTCGTGTTAAACACAGTGTCTTACCGATATCAATTCTATTTATTGCTTGGTTTATAAATAATAATTATGATTATTTAAGATCAAATATATATTATGAAGTTGATAAAACAGTAACAACAGAAGATGCAAAGGAATTTTTAATAAATGCATCAGCAGATTCAAAGCACTTATATATAACAAGTAATGCAGAAAATAGATATAGTTATATGGGGTACTCTATATTTGAACAAATACCACCTGCAGCATATAGTAATATTTATTGTCTTGCAGATTATATGTTTCCGTCTCATAGACCAGCATTAGATAATTTTGGTGTATATAATATTTATGAGGAAATAGTGAATAATAATGAAATTTATTATTTTCAATCTTCTGATAATTCAGATATACAGTTAAATATAATAATAAATTATATAAGAGATAATTATGATGAAAATGCTTTTTATCAATGTGTAAAAACAGTAGATAACATTAGTGTATATCGCATTTTTTCAAATGGTTACTATATAGATTCTAGTATAGTAGAAGATAAACAAGATAATATTGTTTGCGAGATTCAAGCTGAATTTTTAAATCCTGAGTATATTCAAATAGAAGGATATATATATAAAGAAAATGTTAATTCTTATTCTCAAAATATATATTTGGAAATGATTAATGAAAAATCAAAAGTTACATCTTATCAAATTTTGACTATGCGTGAAAATCACTTAAAAAAAGATATTATGAATGGTAAATATGGAAAATTTTCTGAAAGTTATTCAGTATTATCAGAAGATTGGGATAAAAATGATATATATAATATCATTTTAGAATGTGAAGACGGAATATATAGAATTCCAATCGAGGTAAAATAGCTTGGAATTCTATATTTAAGTGGGAGTAGATAACTATGAGTAAGAAAATAAAATTGATATTAGAGATTCTAGTTATGCTAATTATGTCTATTGCAATTATTATTGTAGAAAGATATTTTGTGTCTAACGAGATAATTCTTATAAAGAGCATGGATACTTCTTTGGATATCACTAAACCAATAATATACATTGAAAGCTTAGAAAAGGATAATATAGGGATTGGATGGGGTAGAGTAGATGATGTTCAAAGCTATATAATTTATCGTAAGGAAAATGGAGAAGGAAACTATCAAGAGATAGCATTAGTGGAGTCAAATCAATCTTACTACAAGGATACTCAAATAGTAACGGGAAAGCAGTACTATTATTATATAAAAGCAGTAAGTAATATGGGTAATGAAGATTATTGTAGTGATAGTATTTTGATTAGTTCTTTTGTAGAATCGGTTAGTAATATAAGAGAATATGTTGCAAATGGACATTTAGCTATACGATGGGATCGAGTTAATGACTGTGATCGTTATTATATTTATCGGCAAAAAGAAGATAGTGAAGAATGGGAATGGATTAATAGTGTTAAATATAAAGAAGATGCATATTATGATTTTGAAATTGAACCAGGTGTAAAATATAGATATAAAATTAGGAGTTTAGTTAAAAACGATTATGGAAATACATATGGAGAATCAGTTGCTTCTTCATGGATAACTAGTATTCCCCCAACACCAGTTATTGAGGAACTAAGTGAAGATGGAACTTTAAGTTGGATTATTTCAGATGGTGCAAACGAGTATATGATTTATGAAAGTAAAGATTGTAAAGAATGGAAATATATTGACACTACTGTGAAAAATAAATATACATTAACAGAGCCACAAAAAGACTACTATTATTCTATCAGATCTTATTATTCTGATAAGGATATATATAGTAATTATGCAGAAGGCTTACAATACAATCGTATATTATATAATAAGAAAATATTTTTTGATGGCGATAGTATTGTGTTTGGAAAAATTCAAGATGGAATATCGGCACAAGTAACATATCCAGATAGAGTAGGAATAGTATTAGGAAGTGAAATTGTTAACTTTGCAGAAAGCGGAAAGTCTATGGCTGCAGCAGAGCATAAACAAGGAGAAAATGTTTCAGAACAAGTAGAAAAAGGATTGATGAATTATACAGGTTACGATATTATTTGCATTGGAAATGGTGCAACAGATTATAATTTTAATATTCCATTAGGGGAGGAAAACTCTATGGATATTGGTACATTTAATGGTGCTTTTAATTTTGTGATTAAAGAAATAAAGAGACAAAATCCTACAGCAAAAATTGTTATAATAACACCTACATATAGAATATATAGAAGAGGAACAGGTGCTGATTATGGAATGTATTATGAAAATAATGTAGGTTTAACTCAGATGGACTATTGTAATGAACTTATTAAGATTGCGGAAAGAAATCAATGCTTTTTATATAATTTGGACTCTACGGGTATAATTAATCAAGATAATATTTTGATTGCTACTATGGATGGGTTACATCCAATTCAAGAATATTATATAAAAATAGGAGATTCGTTGGCTGAATTTTTACGAGAACAAGTTATTGATTAATATGGGGGAATTTATATGTCAAAAAGTGAAAGTAATATAGCCAAAGGAATTGCTATTATATTTATGTATTTACATCATTTGTTTGGTGATATAGATAAATGGACTGATAATCAGATACAAAGTTGGTTTTTGGATGAATCATTAGCTGTATCAGTATGTGTTACTCTTAAAATTTGTGTTTCCATATTTGTATTTATAACAGCATATGGTATTTCACGCAGTATGTCAGATAAGGTTGATAAAGGAAAATCAAATATAAATCAATACGTTAATAGTCGATTGATAAAACTTTACTCAGGATTTTGGTTTATATACATTGTTGCTAGGATAACTGGTTTTATGGGAAGAAGCGCTACTGATATTTATGGAGAATTTGGACTTGAAAGAATAAGCTATGTAATTATTGATTTTTTTGGGTTAGCAAGATTTTTTGATACTCCAACTTTTTGCTCTACATGGTGGTATATGTCATTAGCTATTGTTATTATAATTCTAATTCCAGTATTAAGAGTTGTATACAAAAAATTCGGAGGTATTATTTTAATTTTATCAGTTTTAATGCTTCCTAGTATATTGGGTTGGAATGGTGAAAATAAGGTTAGAATCTATTACTATTTGTTAACTTGTGTGTTGGGTATTATAGCCGCAGAAAGTAATTGGTTTGAAAAGCTAAGAAGTGTTGTAAAAGATAGAAAGATTTGTAGCGCCGTATTAAATGTTGTAACTGTAGCTATGTTAGGTTTTACAATTTTAGTGCGAATAAAAATAGGAGCAGATTCATTTACAATTACTTACGCCTTGGGGGCATTAATCATTTGTACTTTATCGTTTTTTTGCATAAATAAAATTGTAATTGTTAATAGTATCCTAGAAAAGATAGGGGAACATTCTATGAACCTATTTTTAATTCATACATTTTTCTATTCGTATTATTTTAAAGAATATATTTATATGTGGAAGTATCCTGTTCTCATATTAATTGTTTTATTAATAGTGACAATGTTGGCATCTATAGTAATTGAATTTATTAAAAAAATAACCTGTTATAATAAATTATTTGATTTAATAGATAAGAAAATGAGTAATTTATTAAAATAGTTATAATGACTCGGGAGGCAATATGATACAAAAGATTAGTAAATTAATGGATTATATTGCAAGAAATATTTTAAAGATAGTATTTCTTGTTTTCTTACTAGCAGCAATTATTATTAAGAGTATGTATAGTTTTCTAGATATGCCATACTTTGAACTTACGGGTCTGTATGATGTAGGAATGATGATATTAGCATTAGTAATATATGGACTTATATATTGGAAAAGAGATTTAATACAAGAAAAAGGTAACTATTTAATAGGCTTTATAATATTCATTATAATAGCAATAGCTTTTATTTATCTGGTACCGTTAAAACCTTTTTCGGACATGCAGCATGTATATGATGCAGCAATTAAATTTGGAAATAGAGAATGGGCATCGATACTAGATGATGAGTACTGGAATACATTTCCTAGCAATGTTAGACTGGGAATATTTTGGGGAGTATTAATTTCTTTATTACCAAAATCCTTAGTTACTTTTAAAATATTAAATTCGTTATTTGCATACGGAACTATATATTTTATAGCTAAACTATGTAAATTATACGGCTTCAAATATGATAAGATAATTTATTGTTACTTACTAATTTTTTCGCCACTTATAATATATATTAATCATGTATATTTTGATATGCCATATTTGTTTTTCTGTGCATTAGCAGTATATCTTAATAAGCGATATGATAATATTATATTTAGTGGTATGGCATTAGCAGCTGCTGCATATTTAAGAAAAAGCGCAAAAATATATCTAGTAGCTATAATATTAATTGTAGTATTTGATAAATTCAAAGGATTCAAATCGCTTAAATCGCTTAAATCGTTTAAACAACTTTCTGTTGATAAGAAAATAGTGAAAGAGGCAGTGAAAGTAATATTAGCGATAGCTATATGCCTGGGAATTAGTCGATTGGGCATTAACCTTGTTAAGAGCATCTGTTATGGAGAAGATTATAAATCCTATTCATCATGGAATCAAATATATATTGGACTTAATGAAGAACGCCTTGGTATGATGGATATGGATTTTAGTTATGATAGAACAGCACAAGATGTTATTGATCGTATTGTAGACTATGGTCCTATAAAGACAACAGAAATTCTCGCAAAAAAGACTTTTTGGTTATGGACACAGGGGACATACCAATCTCAAAGATATGGATTTGGAATAGATACTCAATTGGAAGAAGAAAAGTTTGAATATTCAACCATTTTAACAAATCATTTATTGAATGATACTCAACCTCTTCGTAGAATGATAAATGCATTTATGAGGGCTCAATATCTTATTATATTTGCATTAATGGTTATAACACTATGGAAGAAGAAGGATATTTCTGATATAAGGATTTGGTATTATATTATAATAGCTACATTTTTGACGATGATAGTTTATGAGCTGAAATCTAGATATATTTTTCAATGTATACCAGCAATGGCGATATTAGCATGTCAAGCATTGGAGTATATACCTGATATTAAAAAAGGATTAATTAAAAAGAGTAAGATAAGTATAAATAAAAATATAAGGTCATAAAAAAGAGTATTTATCAGTTGTATGTTAATAACTTATAGCTGATAAATACTCTTTTTGAATATATTAATATTTTATTAATAATGTTTTCCAATTAGGGTAGTGCGGTTGTTGGATTGTCAAAAATATGATAGTATTATATAAAACAAAATATATACATATGTAAAAAAGGAGAGAAAACATGAAGTTACTTAAGAGAATGTTGGCGACTTTTCTATGCGTAGCTATGCTTATTTCTAATGAGGGAATGATTTCTTTAGCTCAAGAAATTAGTACTGAAGAAGATATAGTTATAGAAAAATTATCAGAAGATATTGATTCTACTGAGGAAGTTAGTCTAACAGAGGTTGCAACTGAAGGAGAAGAAAGTGATGTTATCGAGGGGGAAGATAATGATGCAGGAATTCAAGCACCATTACTAGATTATCTCGTTGTTGGTAGCGATTACATACATACTCCAGATACACAATATGTACTTATTGGACTTGATAATGATTCGATAACTATCGATTCAGCTATATTGTATTATACTAATATTAGTAATAATACACAGTATCAAGTAGCAGCAGATACTATTTCAGATGGTTCGTTATTATTTATAATGAATTTTGATAGTGAAGATTACACAGGAGAATACTCTGTTGATTCAATAGAATATATGGTTGAAGGAACTATATATACCATTGATGTACAGACAACAGGAATAGAAGCAGGATTTGGTGTTAATGTAGAAGTAGATACTAATCCAGATGGTATGATTGTAGAAGAGGATGAAATTGGTTTAAGTGATGAAGATATTACAATAACTGATTCGAATGGAGATAGAATTACTGAAGAAGACTTTTCAGAAATGATATCAGATGGTACAACCAATGCTATGGGCAGGGGTGCTAATGGTAATATAGTTGTAGTGTTAGATCCAGGACATGGTGGTACTGATGGCGGAGCAAGCAGAACCTTTGATGGGGTAACATATATTGAACGAGATATTAACCTAAAGATTGCACAATACTGTAAAGCTGAATTAGAGCAATATCAAGGTGTATCGGTATATATGACTCGTACAAGTAATGCTACAACAATGGATAGAGCAACAAGGGCAGCTTATGCTAATAGTGTTGGAGCAGATATATTAGTTAGTCTACATATTAATTCAACAGACGCACAAGTTGGTACAGCATCAGGAGCTTTAGTATATGTACCGAATGATAATTATAATGCATCAGTAGCTGGTGAGGCTAAGAATGTAGCTAATGCTATATTAGGTAGATTATCAGAATTAGGATTAACAAATAGAGGAACATTAACAAGAAACTCAAGTGATACCAAGTATCCAGATGGTTCAGCAGCTGATTATTATGGAATAAATTTTTACTGTAAGCAGTATGGTTTCCCTGGAATAATAGTTGAACATGCATTTGTTAATAATCCTGCTGATGCAAAGAAGTACTTTGGAAGTGAAGCAGCACTTAAATCATTAGGCGTTGCCGATGCAACTGGTATAGCACAGGCATATGGATTATCAAAAGAGAAAGAATATACAAATGGAGCGGCTAAGATAATAACTGCAGTAGAAGCAGATGGCAACACATACAACATTAGATCAGAAGGAACACCAAGTGTATATAATATGTTGTTTGCTGTATGGAATAGTAATTCAACTAAGGTTAATTGGTATTGGGGTATTAGAGGAACAGATGAATGTTGGTATTCTAATTTCAAGATAAGTGATTTCGCCTTAACAGGAACTTATACAATAGATGCCTATGCGGTTCGTAGTAACGGAACTTATTATCAGGTTGGAACTAAATCATTTAAGCTATCAGGACCTACAGGTGGAAAGATAACAACATCTAATGTAAATAAGTCAACAGGAACATTTGATGTAACAATTTCAGGAATTAAATCAGCACTAGCTATTACTAAGGTAGAAGTTCCAGTGTGGAGTACTAGTGATTTAAGTGATTTACATTGGTATACAGCAACAAAGCAATCCGATGGAACATATAAAGTTAGTGTAGATATAGCTAACCATAAATATAACTATGGAACATATGCTATCCAAGCTTATGTAACAGATGTAACAGGTGCTAGAGTTAATACAGTAACAAAATGTTTTGGGTTTGAATTACCTAATGCTAAAGTGAGTGCACAAGATGCAGATGGACAGAAAACATTTTATCTAGTAGCAGAGAATCTTCCATACGCAAGCACTGTAAAATCAGTTAAGTTTGGAGTGTGGAATTCAGGATTAGAAGATCTACGTTGGTATGGAGCGAGTAAAGATGCAAGTGGTAGATGGATAGCCCTTATGCCAGTAAGCGATTATAAGAAATCAGGAACGTATTATACAGATGTGTATATAGAATTAGTCGATGGGCGTAGCTATAAAGTTGGAAGTACCAAATTTACTGTAAACAAACCAACAGTAAAAACTATATCAGTAAAGAATAAAAACGCTTCAAATGGTACATTTGACATAGTAGTTAGTGGTATATCATCAAAATCAGGCGTAAAAGAAGTAAAGGTACCTGTATGGTCAGCGCAAGATCTAAGTGACCTACATTGGTATACAGCAACAAAGCAAAGTGATGGAACTTACCTAGCTAAGGCAGACATATCAAATCACAAATACAATTATGGAGTATATGCAATACAAGCAATTGTTGTAGGTCAAAACGGAGTACAATCAGATGCAATTAGTAAATGTATAGAACTTGCAAAACCAACAACAAAAGTGTCGTCATACGATACACAAAGTCAAAGTGGACAAGAGTTTATTCTTATAGCAGAAAATGCACCTTATGGTAAAAGAGTTACAGGCGTTAGATTTGGAGTTTGGAGAACTGGTCTAAGTGATCTGAAATGGTTTAGTGCATTTAAAGATGATACAGGTAGATGGTTGGCTCCATTATCTGTAAGTAGTTATAACAGTGCTGGTACGTATTATGTAAATTGTTATCTAGATTTTGCAGATGGAACATCAGCAAATGTTGGTAGCACTATATTTAAGGTTCAAGATATATCTGGAAAGAGTCTTGATGTAAAGAATGTGGACGAAGCCAACGGAAAATTCACTGTAGAAGTTAGTGGTGTCACAGCTCCTTCAGGAGTTAAGGAAGTTAAGATTCCAGTATGGTGTGGAGATCAGAGCAACCTAGTATGGTATACAGCTAAGAAGGTAAAAGAAGGAACTTATAGCATAGATGTAGACGTAGCTAATCACAAGAATGCATTGGGAACATATCAGATACATGTATATGTATATGCGAATAATGGACTTAGTGCTAATATTGGACAAACTTGGGTTGATATGTCCAATGTGACAAATGTATTATATTCAATTATGGGTACTAGTAGTGTTACAGTTGAGAGAATGGCAGCATATTATAAATCAAAAGCTACATATCCAGCATTTTATGCAAATTCGGATGCACCTACAATAGAAGATTTTTGTAGAATATATCTAGAAGAATGTGGTTATGAAGGCGTAAAAGCAGAAGTAGCATTTTGCCAAACTATGAAGGAAACAGGTTATCTAAAGTTCTTAGGAACAGTAAAGATTGAACAATACAATTTTGCAGGAATTGGAGCAACAGATAGTGGTGGAACACCAGCGACTTTTCCAAACGTAAGAACAGGTGTAAGAGCTCAAGTTCAACATCTTAAAGGATATGCTTCAACAGAGGCATTGAATAATGAATGTGTTGATCCTAGATTCCAGTATCTAGCTGGTAGAAGAGGGTGTGCACCATATGTAGAGTGGCTAGGTCAAGGTGAGAATCCTTATGGTTATGGCTGGGCAACTGATCCGAATTATGGATACAGCATGAGAAATTCATATATAGCATTATTATTAAGTTTCTAGATTAAATAAAATTATTAAGCAGATTGTTAGAAAATTATTCTAATTATCTGCTTAATGTTTTATTTGGTATAAAGTAATAACTTGTAGAATGTACAAAAAATGTTATAATAGCTATAGAAATATTATAAGGGGGCATACCAATGAGAAAGTTATTAAAAGCAGTACCAGCACTAATGCCTATGATGATATGTGTTATGTTATCAAGTGGACAAGCAAAGGCAGAAGAATTAGTTGAAATCGTGCCAGAAGAGCAGGTAGAGATAGAGGAGACAATAGAGGTAATAGAGACAATAGAGCAAGTTGATGTAGAAGATATAGCTAATACGTCAGCAGGAAGAACAGTGCCATATTACAACATTAACATTAATGGAGGAAGATGGACAGGTAAATATTATTATCTAGACAATGGTAAGAAAGTTAATGATAGTTTCTTTTGTGATGGAACATATACTTATTATTTGCAGTATGATGGAACGCCAATGAAGAATAGATTAACATATCACCCAGATGGAAAACATATTATATACTTTGATGAAAATGGACGAGAGCTATTTGATCAATTTCAGTATTGTAAGGACGTTTCATATACGTGCTATTTTAATACTTATGGATATGCTTATTTTGATCAGATAACATTCTATAATAACAAACCGTATTACCTAGATCCAACAGGAAGAATGAAGCAAAGTGAATGGTTTACATTCTCCAATGGAGTAGACGTAGGATATGCTAATGCGGATGGTTCGTTAAAATACGGCGGCTTTGGTACGGATCCTAAGGGAAGAGAAGTATATTATCAGTGGAACGGAGTTGTATCAAGAGGTTGGATTAATGATGGAGTAATGTACTATTACATGGATAAGATTGATGGACACCTGTTATGGAAGGTGAAATGTACGGCTTCAACAACAATAACGTCAACTGCTTCAGCACCAGAACCAACATATATGGGAAGCACGCTTAATGTTTCAAAAGTATCAGGAATACTTAATTCGGCACCACTAAGACCTATGTCTACGGGAGATTCAACAATAGATAATAGAGTAAATGATATATTAGCACAAGTAACTACTAGTAATATGACTACTTATGAAAAGACCATGGCAGTATATAATTGGTTGTTAACAAATAATACTTATGCATCGAGTACTTGGTATTCATCGTCATACAAGTCATATTATGATTCGAGAATAGTTGGTGGGGCATACTCAACATTATTTAATGGAACTGGAACTTGTTATAATTATGCATGTGGATTTACAGTACTTGCAAGAGCGATAGGGTTAGATGCCTATATAGTTGATGGATACTTTATTAATAGAGGCGGAAAAAGAGTTGGACATACATGGGCCAATGTAGTAATAGAGGGTGAGGTATATATATTTGATCCTCAAATAGATGATAATGGTAATTTTATTGCTTATAGTTTCTTCTGTAAGACAGATGCTGAAGCAAAGGGAAGATATGAGTATGATGATAGAGTTGCAAAGATGATGTCATTTGGAGAGTTCAAAAAATAGATTATACACATAAGGGGTTAATTAATATGAGACATTTATTAAAAAAATGCATATCTACAGCAATGGTAGTGTCATTGGCTATATCATGTATAAGATATGATGTAAATGCTAGTAATATAACTAATAATCAGGATGAAGCACAAGAAGTTGGAATTATAGATGGCAACATGTCAGGGGACGAGGGTTACGTTATTCCATATGGTGCACCAAGTTATGAGGATGAGGTATCAGAAGAGGCGCCAGTTAATGTACTAGCAGCAAAGATACCATCGAAATATAATTCAGTAAACAATAGTTATGTTACACCAGTTAAGAATCAAGGAAATACCAATAATTGTTGGGCATATGCAGTAATTAGTGCAGCAGAAACAGATAGAATAATAGATGGCGCTGCTAATAACACAGTAGATTATGATGAGAACCATCTAGTATATTTTGCTTATAATACAGCAACTGATCCATTGGGACTTACTTATGGAGATTATAACGTGGGAAATAGTAATCAAGGTGGTAACGCAGGACTTGCAATGATGACTCTTTCTAATTGGGCAGGACCAACAATCAATGGCTTCAAGTCAGGAAATGTAAATACTAGTAATGCAACTGCTCTAGCATACAATGCTCCTCAGGCTCATTTGGAGAATGTGAACGTGCTTGCAATGCCTAATATGAGTGGTAGTTACACAACTGATATGAATGCTATTAAGACAGCGATAATGAAATATGGTTCAGGAGCCATAGCATATTATCATGATGATTACTATACTATGTTTGATGGTGAATATTATTATTGCAATGAAAATACTAGTCCTAATCACGCAGTTAATGTTGTAGGCTGGGATGATGAGATTCCAGCAGGAAGTTTTAGAAATACTCCAGCAGGAGATGGAGCGTGGATAATAAAAGGTAGTTACGGTACAGGTTATGCTAATCAAGGATATTACTATATATCGTATTATGATAAAAGTTTGTATTATAATGATGGAGAAGCATATTTCTTTGATTTAGGGTCAGGAAGCAACTATGATAACAACTATCATTATGATGGTAATGGTAATTATACAACAGGTGTAAAATACGGTACTAGTGAAGTGTGTAGTGCTAATATATTTACTCCAGATAGTTTTGAAAGTCTAAGAGCAGTTTCTTTCTTCACAATGAAGACTATGAACATTGAATACACAATAAACATATACACTAAGTTAACAGATTCGGGAAATCCATTATCGGGAGATTTAGTGGCATCAAAGACGGGTATAGCTACTAATGTTGGATACCACACCGTTAAGTTGGATAAGGCAATACAACTTAATCCTGGTGAGAAATATTCAGTAGTAATAACTCTATACAAAGCTGGGGCAGAACTGGTAATTCCAGTTGACATGACTTCTACGTGGGGATGGCTTAACTTCTACTCAGCTAATAATGCGGGAGAGAGTTTTATTGGAAGAAGCGAAGGGTTATTATATGATGTAACAACATCTGCTAATGGAGCGAGCAAGGGTTATAGTGTTAGAATTAGAGCCTTTACTAAAGAATTAGTGTGTGAATGGAAGAAAAATAGTGACGGAACATATTCATACTATGTAGACGGTGTTAAACAGAAGAGTGTATTTGTATATGGTAAAGATGGAGATGCAGAGATGCGATATGTAGGAAGTAATGGTAAGATGGTAATCAATGATTACATCTGTGATGGAACTTATACTTATTACATGATGGCAAATGGTACTCCGATGAAGAATAAGCTATCATATGATCCAGAAGGTACAGGGCTTATATATTTTGATGAATATGGCCATATGCAGTTTGATACATTTGTATATTGCATGGACGTAGGATATACATGTTATTTTGCAACAGATGGTAGGGCTTACTTTAATCAAATAACATTTTATAATAATAAAGCATATTATCTAGATTCTACAGGAAGAATGAAGCAAAACACTTGGTTCAAATTTGATAATGGTGTAGACATAGGATACGCTAATGCAGATGGAACTCTTAGTAATCAGGGATTTGGATATGATCCGTGGGGAAGAGTAGTGTATTACCATTGGAATGGAATGGTGGCAAGAGGACTAATAAGTGACGGAACATGGTATTACCATATGGATGCATCAGATGGGCATCTATTAGGACAGTTCAAATAAATATGTTTAAATATTACAGTGTTATGAAAGAAATGTTAATGCGATAATTCATAATGAGGAGGTTACTATGAGATTAAAGGGATGTATGGCAGCAGCTATGGTGACAGTAATGCTAATTGGAAGTATAGGTATTAGTTCGCCAGTAAAAGCACAGAGTTTGATAGAAGATGAAGTAATAGTAGAAGAAGTGGCTATCAATGATGGAGCTAGAGTAGCACCATATTATAATCTTAATACTAGTGGTGGATCATGGGATGGAACATATTACAAGATAAATGGTAAGATTATAAAGGATAGTTTCTTCTGTGATGGAACGTACACGTATTATCTAGAGTCTAATGGAAAGCCGATGAAGAATAAGTTGACTTATCATCCAGATGGTAAACATATTATATATTTTGACGGGCAAGGTCATGAAATATTTGATAACTTTCAATATTGTGCAGATGTAGGATATACATGTTACTTTGATACATTTGGATATCTATACAAAGATACAATAACATTCAAAGGTAGTAAGACATATTATCTTGATGGCGATGGAAGAATGAAACAAAGTGGTTGGTTCAGGTTTGCAAACAATGTAGATCTTGGATATGCATATTCAGATGGAGCATTGAAGACAGGTGGATTTGGATATGACATGTTTGGAAGACAAGTATATTTTCATTGGAATGGAATGATAGCAAGAGGGCTTATTACAGATGGTACGTATTATTACCATATGGATGAGGCAGATGGGCATTTGTTAGGAAAGTTCCTAGTGAATCCTCCAGCTCCGACAGTTACAGACGAATCATTAACAAAGGCTAAAGAGTGTTTGGCTCTAATAAATGCAGAGAGAAGTAGGTTAGGACTTGGAGCATTAGCATGGGATGATAATGTATATAGTGCTTGTAAGGTAAGAGCTACAGAAATAAACACTTTATTTAGTCATACAAGACCAGATGGTAGCTCATGCTTCACGATATTGGATTCATCTCCGGATTTTTATCGGGGAATGGGAGAGTGTATATACAAAGGAAGTAGCAGTCCACAATCAGCATTTACTGCGTGGAAGAATTCATCAGGACATTATGCAATAATGATAGACTCAAGTTATAACGCAGCAGCATTGGCAGTAGATGGTAATAGCTGGGTGTTGATTACAGTTAAGAAATAAAATTAAGTAATAATTATATAATATAAGCAATATTGAGATGCCGTAGGAGATATCACCTATGGCATCTTTTAATGTAATAGGTATTGTAGATATATTAATATTGAAATATGTTTTGATAAGTGTTACATTTATAAAGAATAATGTAATATTGATGATATCTAACAAAATGTAGAATATCAGACAAGCATTATTTGGGAATAAAAAATAAGGAGGGTTTATTATGAGATTAAAGAAAGTAATGGCTACATTATTAACAGTAGTTATGCTTGGGGGAATACTTAGCAATCCTGTACAAGCAGCAAGTTCAAAGGTAATGGTTAAGACGGAGAAGTCAACAGAGGAAGAGTCAGTTCGAGAATTAAAGGAAGAACTAGAGGAAACTGCTAGACAAGCGCTTAATAAGGGAGCGGAAGTAGTTGTAGATAATAATCAAATGCATGTGGAGTATTCAGGTGATGGTTCGGAAGTGGTTGTTGAAGAATATGCCGATGCAGAAGGTAGAACAGTACCATATTACAATGTTAAGACTGATGGTGGTAACTGGGATGGTACATATTACAAAAGAAACGGTGTTATTATGAAAGAATGTTTCTTCTGTGATGGAACATATACATATTACTTACAAAACAACGGAAAAGCAATGAAGAATAAGTTGACTTATCATCCAGATGGTAAGCATATTATATATTTTGATGCAAGTGGACACGAAGTGTTTGATAAATTCCAATATTGTTCAGATGTAAAATATACATGTTATTTTGATACTAATGGATATCTATATAAGGATGAGATAACATTTGATAGCGATGGAAATGTATATTATTTAGATGGTAATGGAAAGTTACAGCAAAATGGATGGTTTCAATTTGCTAATGGTTGTGACTATGGATACGCATCTTCAGATGGAACATTAAATAATAACGGATTTAACTATGATCCATGGGGAAGAGTAGTATATTATCACTGGAATGGAATGGTAGCAAGAGGACTTATTACAGATGGTAATTTCTATTATGATTTTGATTTGTCAGATGGTCACTACTTGGGTAAATTTGCAACAGGTAATCCTAATCCAGTATATGGACCAGGAGTGTACATCGTAGGAGTAAACATACCAGCGGGTGAGATTATCGTTACAGGTGCTGATTCTACAGGCACAGTGGCAGCGTACGTAATCCTATATGATAATCAAGATGGTTATCTGATAGATGATTTTGGTAGTAGTCAGATAGTGACAATAAAGGAGGGGCAAATATTAGGTATAGCCGCAGGTACAGCAACAACTGACCTAGGTAGTAGATATGTGAATATCTCAGCTAGTGCCTATAATGCAAAGATAGGAGTACATCTACCAGCTGGAGTATATAGAATCAAGAAAACTTCTGGCAAAAGTTGGGGGTATGTACAGGTGTGGAATTCAAGAACAGGCTATGACCAAGATTTTGTAGGGAGTAAAGAATTTAATGATAGTAGCTATATTGATGTAAGACTTAGTAATGGACAAATATTAGATATATATAATGCTACTATACAATATCTAGGACAGTAATAGAATACAGATAGCAGAAATACGCCATGGGAGAATTATCCTGTGGCGTATTTGCATGTAGGAATTGTTGAATATTCTATTATTTTTTAAATGGTCTATTGAAATATATAGTAATAAGTGGTACATTTATAAGGAATGGTGTTTTTTTGATAATTTTCAACGAAATGAAGATTATTAGATAAACATTATTTGGGAATATAATAATTTAGGAGGGTATATTATGAGATTAAAGAAGTTGATGGTTGCAGTGTTAACAGTAGCCATGATTGCAGGAAGTTTTAGTAATCCTGTCGAGGCAGCAGGTTTAAATGCTATAACTAAAGAAAAAGAATCAACAGAGGAAGAAGTAAAGGAAGAGACAGAGGCTGTTGAAGAAGGCTCTATTTATATGGAGTATCCAGAAGACGGTTTAGAGGTTGAGGAATATGTTGATGCTACTGGAGCTAGAATAGCACCATATTACAACATTAAGACAAATGGTGGAACTTGGGATGGTACATACTATAAGAGAAATGGTAAGATAATGAAAGATTGTTTCTTCTGTGATGGAACATATACTTTTTATCTACAATCTAACGGAAAACCAATGATGAACAAATTAACTTATCATCCAGATGGAAAGCACTTAATATATTTTGATGCAAAAGGACATGAAGTATTTGATAAATTCCAATATTGTTCAGATGTAAAATATACATGCTATTTTGATACTAATGGATATCTATACAAAGATAAGATAACTTTTAAAGGTGGAGATGCATACTACCTAGATGGTAATGGAAAGATGCAACAAAACGGATGGTTCCAATTTGCTAATGGATATGATTATGGATATGCATTTTCAGATGGGGCATTAAACACTGAAGGTTTTGATTATGATCCATGGGGAAGAGTAGTATATTATCACTGGAATGGTATGGTAGCAAGAGGACTTATTACAGATGGTAATAATTATTATGATTTTGATTTATCAGATGGACATTACCTAGGTAGTTTCTCAGCAGGTAATCCTAACCCAGTATATGGAGTAGGTAAATATATTGTAGGTGTTAATATACCGGCAGGTGAGATAATTGTTACTGGTAGCAGTACTACAAGTATATATGCAGCAGAGATAGATTTATATGATTCTAATTATAATGATGTGTTATATGATTTTGGAAATAGCCAAATAGTAACATTGAAAAATGGACAGATATTATACATAGAGGCAGGAACAGCAACATTTAACTTAGGAAGCAGATATGTAAATGTTGGAGCTACAGCGTTTAATGCAAAGATTGGTGTGCATTTACCAGCAGGTGTATATAGAATTCAACTAAGAAGTGGTAAGACATGGGGATATGTTAACCTATGGAATACTAGAGATGGTCTTAACTCAAGTCTAGTAGCGGTTAAGGAATTTAATACAGCTGGTTCTTACGTTGATGTAAGAGTTAGTAATGGACAAGTATTAGATGTATATAATTGTACAACTACTTATATTGGACAATAATCGATAAGATTAATATATTAAAACAAAATATATGGTCATAGGAGTTTTCTCCTATGACCATTTTTTATGCATGATTGTAGGGGAATATGAAACTTAGCCTTGAAATATATGTTAGCTAGTGATACATTTATAAGGAATGGTGTTTTTTTGATAATTTTCAACGAAATGAAGATTATTAGAGAAACAATATTACACATATAACAATAGGAGGGTATATTATGAGATTGAAGAAGTTAGTAGCTGCAGTGTTGACAGTAGCTATAATAGGGGGAAGTGTTAGTAATCCAGTGCAAGCAGCAGGTTACGAGATTAATGTTAAACCACAACAAGCAACAGAGGAAGAAGTAAAGGAAGAGACAGAGGCTGTTGATGAAGGCTCTATTTATATGGAGTACCCAGAAGATGGTTCAGAGGTAATTGTTGAAGAATATGTTGACGCCAATGGAGCTAGAGTAGCACCATATTACAACATTAAGACAAATGGTGGAACTTGGGATGGTACATACTATAAGATAAATGGCAAGATAATGAAAGATTGTTTCTTCTGTGATGGAACATATACTTTTTATCTACAATCTAATGGAAAACCAATGATGAACAAATTAACTTATCATCCAGATGGAAAGCATTTAATATATTTTGATGCAAAGGGACATGAAGTATTTGATAATTTTCAATATTGTTCAGATGTAAAATACACATGTTATTTTGACACTAACGGATATCTATATAAGGATCAGATAACATTTAAGGGTGGATATGCATACTACTTAGATGGTAATGGGAAAATGCAACAAAACGGATGGTTCCAATTTGCTAACGGATGTGATTATGGATATGCAGCTTCAAATGGAAAATTAGATACTAATGGATTTAATTATGATCCATGGGGAAGAGTAGTATATTATCACTGGAATGGAATGGTAGCAAGAGGACTTATTACAGATGGTAATAATTACTATGATTTTGATTTATCAGATGGACATTATCTAGGTAGTTTCTCAACAGGTAATACGAATCCAGTATATGGTGTTGGTAGATATATTGTAGGAGTTAATATACCTGCAACAGAAATAATTATTACAGGAACTAACTCTAGAGATATTTATGGAGCAAGTATGTTTTTATATGATAGTACAGGAAAGAAACTAATTGAAGATTATGCTACTAGTGAAATAGCAACATTACAGAATGGACAAATACTGTACATTGTTACAGGAACTGGAACAGCTAATTTAGGAAGCAGATTTGTAGATGTTTCATCAGGAACATTCCAAGCAAAGATAGGCGTACATTTACCAGCAGGAGTATATAGAATTCAAAATAATGCTACCGAAAGAGGTTATGCTCAAGTATGGAACTCAAGAACTGGTTACACAAGAGACATAGCATATGGCAAAAACTTAGCGGCAGGTAGTGCTTATGTTGATGTAAGAGTTAGTAATGGACAAGTATTAGATGTATATAATTGCAGCGTTACTTACATAGGACAATAATCGATAAGATTGTTACATTTAAGAAAATATATGGTCATAGGAGATTCTCCTATGACCATTTTTAATGCAAGATACATTGACCTTGTAGAGTAAAATTTAATGGCTTTTTGTATGGTAAAGTGGTAAAATATTGATACTATAATTAAATAAATGAGGAGATTATTTATGAATCAAAAGAGGCGGAAAAGTTTTAAGAGAAAAGTGGCTATTCTTCTAGCAGTTGTAATGATTGCGATGCAGATTAATATTCCTACAATTAACTCGAAGGCAGCTAATGTAGAATATAATTATGCCAAATTGCTACAATATTCATTGTATTTCTACGATGCGAATATGTGTGGAAGTGATGTTGGTAGTAAGAGCCTTCTATCATGGAGAGGTAATTGTCATACATCTGATAGTTATACCTATACAAGAAAAGATGGTAGTCAAGTAAATGTTAATCTTAATGGTGGATTTCATGATGCAGGTGATCATGTAAAGTTCGGATTACCAGAGGCGTATTCAGCATTTGTATTAGGTATGAGTTATGATGCTTATAAGGACGCATATACAAGTAGTAAGCAAGAGGGACATCTAAAGACTATTACAACACGTTTTGCAGATTATCTTGTGAATTGTACAGTTCTAGATGCATCAGGTGCTAATGTTGAGGCTTTCTGCTGTCAAGTAGGACAAGGTAGTGCTACATATGACCATGGATATTGGGGAGCACCTGAGAATCAAAATAGTACAAGCGCAAATAGACCAATATATTTCACAAGTGATTCAGCGCCATCTACTGATATAGTAAGTCTGTCAGCAGCGGCACTAGTTATGCAATATAAGAACTTTGGTGGAGATAAGTATTTAACTACTGCCAAGAAGTTATTTGCTTATGCTAAGAATAATGATTATAAGGCATGTAATACTACGGCAAAGTTTAATGGTACTGACTTTTATAATTCTACGACTTGGAAAGATGATTATTGTCTAGCAGCAATTATGCTATTTAATGCAACAGGTATTGAGGACTATAGAACAGAATACTATAAATACAGCAATGATGGAATGAATGTGTATTGGGCGATGGCATGGGATAATGTTGGTCCAGCAGTGGCATATTATGGTGGTCAGGCATCAATGTTATCAAACATTATGAATCTTCATGATGGAACTACTGTTAATGGATATAGGTCTCTTAATGATTGGGGTTCAGCAAGATATAACACATCAATGCAGTTTACAGGGCTTCTATATGACAAAGCTACAAGCAGCTCAACAAATAGATCTTGGGCAGAAGGCCAGATGCAATATTTATTAGGTAACAATTCTGCTAATAGATGTTATGTAGTAGGGTATAATAGTTATAGTTCGAAGTATCCTCATCATAGAGCAGCATCAGGATATACAGGAGGACCACAGGGAACAACTACCCAAGCTCACGTATTGATTGGAGCATTAGTAGGTGGACCGTCAACAAATGGTTCGTATGAAGATACAGCAAATAATTATCAGTATAATGAAGTTGCAATAGATTACAATGCAACATTAGTAGCAGCAGCGGCTGGATTATATAGTCTGAATAAGAGTAATACATCTACGCAATATATAGATCCTAATTACTATTCAGATTCAAACGTTAATCCAAATCCAACTCCAGATCCACAACCATCTACAGTTAGTGTTACTGGAGTTAAGGTTAGTCCTACATCTATGTCATTGGAGAAGGGAAAGATGAATGGGCTTACAGCTACAGTACAGCCAAGTAATGCTACTAATACAGCAGTTAGTTGGTCATCAAGTAATACGTCTGTAGCAACAGTAGATTCTAAGGGCGTAATTACAGCACTTAACACAGGAACATCTACAATTACAGTTAAGACTAGTGACGGTGGACATAAGGCAACATGTAAGTTGACAGTAACAGAGCAAAGTGCAGTACGCGATGGATGGTATAAGAATAGTAATGGAACAGCATCTTTTTACAGACAAGGTACATTAGCTAAGGATGAATGGTTAACTGGACCAGACAAAGAGCTTAGGTATGTAAATAATAAGGGTATAATGATTGTTAATCAGTTTATGTGTGATGGTGTGTATACATATTATCTACAAGCAGATGGCTCACCGATGAAGAATAGACTTACTTATCATCCAGATGGAGAGCACCTAATATACTTTGATGACAAGGGTCATGAGTTGTTTGATAAGTTCCAATATTGTAAAGATGTTGGATATACATGCTACTTCAATACTTTTGGATATTTGTATAAGAATGAGATTACATTTAGTAATGGAAAAACATATTATCTAGATGGAACAGGTAGAATGAAGCAAAATGAATGGTTCAAATTTGATAATGGTGTAGATATAGGATATGCCAATGCAGATGGTAGCTTAATTAATAATGGATTTAGTTATGATCCATGGGGAAGAGTTGTATATTACCATTGGAATGGAATGGTAGCAAGAGGCTTAATAAGTGATGGTGTATGGTATTACCATATGGATGAAGGAGACGGTCATTTAATAGGACAATTCAAATAATATTTGATGTTTTTAGAGTTTATTAATAAAATATTACAATATCAATCAAACGGCAAGGTCAGTGGACTTTGCCGTTTACTTATGGTACACTATATAAGGTAAAAATTAGCTTTTATTTATAATATATTGGCAGGAGAATGAGATGAATATATCATATGGAGCATCTATATTTTATTTTATAGCGGTAACGACATTGATTATAGGTGTTTATAAAATTAAGAAATCGGATATAGAATTATATGGAATTATATGGGCTCCAATAAGTGTTATTTCAGTTACCTGTTATCAGGTTTTAATAGCAGCAATATTGAATCTTATTCATATTCCGGTGAATATTATATCTATAGGGATATTTGATATTATAGTAGCTATTATTTTATGGTATTTAATAATTAATAAGAAAAGGAATCAGGAATATATATATGACAAGATGGATGGTATGTATTTACTAGTATTAATAATGGTAATAGGCATATTCGCATATAAGAGATATGGCATTAATCTGGGTATTCACTATTTAACTATTGATCCAGCAGCACATCTCAAATCAGCTATGGATGTAGTGAATGGACAACGAATAGATTCAATGTTTTATGCTTCATTGAATAATGCATTGCTTATAGAGATGTTAGGGATATTTACAACAGTAAGTTCGTATTACAAGATATTTGTATTAGCAGATATAATTCATTTGTTTTTGGCAGGATTAATGTTCTTTGGAGTAATTAGAAGATATTGTACAGATACATTTTTGAAAGTATCAGGAATAGCTGTATCTATGGTATATCTGCTTGGATATCCGCTAAATAGTACTATATTCGGATTTGTATATTTGGGTATGGGCGTTACTATTGTCGCATACTTGATAGTAGTTACAGATGAGTTTGTAAGAGGGAATTTGAATAAATGGATAGGCATATTATTACTGTTTCTAGGTTGCTTGGGTATTTTTGAAACATATGTATTATTTATGCCAGTTACATTTTTTGCAATATTAGTGTGTGTATTGGTAAAACAATACCAAGATAAGAAGTTGGTTTCTAAAGATACGGTAATTACAGGATTGGCAATATTTTTGATTCCTTGTATAATAGGATTGTTGTATACGTATATGGGTATATTTGGTGGTGAGACTTCTGTAGGTTCGGCTATAGCAACAGAAGGGGCTATATATAGAGATTTATATTCTAACTTTCTATTATTAATACCGTTAGCCGTATACGGATATTGGAATTTTATGAAGGAACATAAGAATAGATTAGTGATGTATATGTTTCCGTTCTTATCAATATTTATATTAGTGTTGTTTTATAGAGGTATGAGAGGACAAGTATCTTCATACTATTTTTACAAAAATTATTATCTTCTATGGCTAGTGGTGTTTGTATTAGTATTTATGGGAGTAGTATATTTAGAAAAGAAATCACGCATGATAGCGGTGTTAGGATTTATGATATGGTTATTTACAATGTTTATACTTGTATTTAATGTTGAAGGAAGGATACAGAATAAGAGTTCATTATACTGTGTTTCAACAAAGGCGTCTTCATATTTAGATATATATTCATTTAACATAGATGGAATACATGTGCCTGCTTATGAAAGTGATAAGGTTGCCTTATATAAGTATGCAAGGGAAGAATTGATAGAGAATGGCGAAGATATAGTTCCGCTAGCTGGATATTGGGAAGATTATTATTGGATGGAAGCTGTTACTAATCAAAGATTAAGTGGTTTTGATTATTGGAATAATGGTGATGAGAGATTTTTTGAAAGTCTAGAAGAAGTGAATTATGTGATAGTGTTAAATAACGGTGATTTTTATGAGAGAAATGGTGAATATTTTAATTCCTTAGAACGTATTTATGAAAATTCACAAGGGTATATAGCAAAAGTAAAATAAGATGTTAGGAAGAATATAAGATGAAAAAAGTAGTGGTTTTATTATCTGCATATAATGGAGAAGCGCATATCGGTGAACAGATTGAAAGTATATTGAATCAGACATGGGATGATATAGTGTTATGTATTAGAGATGATGGTTCAACAGATAATACTGTTAATATTGTGAAACAATATGAAGGTACAGGAAAGATTATACTAGAAGAAGGGAAGAATGTAGGATATATCGATAGCTTCTTCTGGTTAGTAAGTAATTGTCCTAAGGGAGATTATTATGCCTATTCAGATCAAGATGATGTGTGGATGGAAGATAAGATTGAGATGGCTATAGAGAGACTTAGTGATACAGAGGAAGATATACCAGTATTGTATTTTACGAATTATGATTTCTATGATGGTGAACTTAATTTCATGGGACACTCAGATAATAAACCGAAGAAGCCTACATTTCAAAATGCACTTGTAGACTGTATGCCACTAGGATTCAATTCTGTGTTTAATAATAAGGCTAGGGATATTATGATGGATAATATACCTAAGGATTGTTGCGGGCATGATTGGTGGACATATCTAGTATGTCAGGGCTTAGGTAAAGTTATATACGATGAGAGAGCTACTGTAAAATACAGAAGACATGGTAATAATGTAAGTGCTGGTGGAATGAGTTTTTTCAAGTTCCAAGTGTGGAGATTTAAGAAATTCTTCGTTAATGATTATTTTTCTATGGTAAGGAAAATGTTAAGGGAATACGAAGGATATTATAAGGATATATTAAGCGAGGATGATAAGAAGATACTAAGCTTATTTACTAGAGAGAAGTATAACTTTTTTGTATCTATACGAAAGGTGTTTTACCCACACAAATTTAGACAGAAGTTTGTGGACGAATTAATGGTAAGGATGATATTTTTATTAGGTAGGCTATAGGAGAGAACGATGGATATAAGGGGTATGGCAACGAAAATAAAAGATAAATATATAAAGATAAATACTGAAAATGTATTTTTGATAATTGCACTTGTTATAGGTATATTGATGGCATGCATTAATCCGCCATTTCAAGAATGTGATGGGTGGGATCATTTTCTAAGAGCAATGGATGTTTCTTATGGTAATGTATTATTGCCTATTAAGAATCTTACTCATGAGTCTGATGTTATTACTGTGCCAGATAATATACTATCTACAGAATATAGGATAATTGAGGCAGATAATGGAGAAGGTAGAGATTATATTAATTACCTAAAAAGCATTAAGTTTTCAGAAGATACAACTTATATGACGTATGGACAAGGAACTATGTCTTTGTTTTATTATCCACAAGCATTAGGTTTGTTTTTGGGAAGATGCTTTAATTTAAGTATATATGGTTGTGTGGTATTATCGAGAATAATTAATTTGATGGCGTTTTTGGGATTGACTTATATGGCAATTAAGATAACACCAATATTGAAAAATGTTTTTGTAGTAATAGCGTTATTTCCAATGACAATATATCAAGCAGCATCAAGTTCACCTGATTCTATGCTTAATGGATTATGCTTTTTATTTGTGGCAATGTGTCTGTATTATGCATATGGAGATAAGGAACAACTGACATGGAAAGAAGCACTGAAACTAGGTGGATTGCTAGCAGTAATATTTTTATCTAAATATATATATGTATGCCTAGGGTTACTAGTATTTCTAATACCTAGTAAAAGATTTGGAACAAAGAAAGAGTACTTTAAGAGTTTTGCAATAGCATTAATACCGTTAATAGTAATGGCTGGATTGGGTTATGTGAGTGCAAGTTCGGCAGTAAGTTCTGGACAAGCGAGTAGTGCAACAGGTATGACACAAATGGAGTACTTGAGTCAGAATCCTATTATGATTCTAAAAGTTTTATTGTATGCATGTAGTGTAAAGTTTAGCGACTATATGATATGGCTTAATACATTGGGGAGTCTTAATTATTCGTTAGGACCGTTGATATATATAGTGCCTATGTATGCGATGTATGTATCGGGTAGTGATGTTAATGAGTACTGCTCAAGAATACAGGTAAAAGATAGAGTGTTGGCGTTAGTTTCATTTGCAGTTATATGTGCGGGAATTATAATGGGTATATACATTGGTGATGGAAGAATTAATGAAGTGGGAAATGTGGCTGTACAGGGTGTACAAGGTAGATATTTTATAGCGGCATTACCAACATTATTTATTGCAATAGTGCCTAGTAAGGCGAAGAATGAAGATAATAGATATACGTATAAAGTATTGGGTGTTATGGCTGTATTATTAATAATGGCCGTTAGCATATTAAAGATACATTGTGCGTAGTAATCGAGAGGAATTAGTATGAAGTTTACAGTATTAGTGGTTACGTATAATCCAGATATATATAAGGTTTTATTGACATTAAAATCTATTGTATCCCAAGAGTTTGATGATTATGAGATAGTTATTTCTGATGATGGTTCAGAAAATAATTGTTTTGAAGAGATTGAAGAATTCTTTAAGAAGAATGATTTTGATAATTATACATTAGTATCACATGAAGAGAATCAAGGAACAGTTAAGAATCTGATTTCTGGTTTAAATAAGTCATCAGGAAAATATGTAAGAGATTTTGGACCTGGAGATACTTTTTATAACAAGGATACAATGGCTAAAATATATAATTTTATGGAAGATAGAAAATGTGATGCTTGCTTTGGTTTGATGCGTGGTTACTATATGGATGAAGATAATAATATGCATTATGGCGATTTTAATCATCCGTTTGATATAGATGCTTACAGAAAACAAGATGCAGATAATAGAATAGTTAAGAACCTAGTATTGTATAGCGATAATGTTTCGGGAGCTTGCATGTGCTACAAGACAGAATTTTACCTTGAATATTTGAAGAAAATAGAGAAATATGTTATATATGAAGAAGATATATTCCAAGTATTATCATCGATAGAAGGAAAGATGGTTAGACTATTAGATGAGTATACAGTTTGGTATGAGATGAATAGTGGAGTTTCTAAGAAAAAGAGTAAGTTTGAAGAACTGCTTAAGAAAGATGTGGATTCATTTTACAATATGTTGTTTGAGGAATATCCAGATAATAAATATGTTAAGAAGAGACAAAAAGTATCTATATTTTATAGCATAGATAATCTATACTTAAGGACGTTGTTGAGGATGTTTGTTAATCCAGATGCAATTAGGTATTTGTGGAGCTATACTGTACAGAGATTAAGAGGCGCACATAAGCCGAGAAATATAGAAGTGGGATTTTTGGATGATATAGAATTTTGGAATTTGTAAGTAAGGAGAAATATATGCAGGTAAGAAAATATGCATTTCAACAGCATGGTGATGAAAGAGGACAATTAGTTGCCCTAGAGGAGCTTATAGATATTCCTTTCGAGATAAAGAGGGTATATTATATGTATGATACTTTAGAGGGTGTTAGACGTGGTTACCATGCACATAAAGCGCTAGAACAAATACTAATTTGTATACATGGAAGTTGTAAGATTTTATTAGATGATGGAACAGAAAAAGAGATAGTTCCGTTAGATAATCCATATGAAGGCTTATATGTATCTAATGCTATGTGGAGAGAGATGTTTGACTTCTCACCTGATGCAGTGCTTATGGTATTAGCATCTGAGTATTATACAGAGGATGATTATATAAGAGATTATGATGAATTTTTACAACATATAGGAAAACAGAAGTAAGTTAATAGGAGAGATAATTATGAATATACCTTTTGTATCATTTGAAAATATGCACAGCGAAATAGAAGAAGAGATAACAGTAGCATTTAAGAAAGTATATGCGAATAATTGGTTTATACAAGGCAAAGAAGTAGAAGAGTTTGAGAAAGAGTTTGCCAAGTATTGTGGAGCAAAGTATTGTATAGGATGTGGAAATGGATTAGATGCATTGTTTTTGATTCTAAAAGCATATGGAATTGGTGACGGGGACGAGGTTATAATTCCTTCAAATACGTACATAGCTACAGCACTAGCTGTTACTTATGCAGGAGCTACACCAATATTTGTTGAGCCAATAGAAGCGACTTATAATATTAACCCAGCATTAATAGAAGAGAAGATAACATCAAAGACTAAGGCAATTATAGCTGTTCATCTATATGGACAGACAGCAAGCATGACTGATATTAAGGCAATTGCTGATAAGTATAATTTGAAATTAATAGAAGATGCGGCACAAGCGCAAGGAGCAAAACACAAGGGTGTTAAGACAGGAGCATTAGGTGATGCAGCAGGATTTAGTTTCTATCCAGGAAAGAATTTAGGAGCATTAGGTGATGCAGGAGCTGTTGTTACTAATGATGAGGAACTAGCTAAGAAAATAAGAGCTTTAGGAAACTATGGCTCTGATTATAAATACCACCATATCTATAAGGGTAATAACTCTCGTTTGGATGAGATGCAAGCAGCATTTTTACGAGTTAAACTAGGACAATTAGATAAATGGAATACAGATAGAAATAGAATAGCGAATAGATACCTTAGTGAGATTGATAATTCTAATGTTGGTTTACCAGCCTTAGATGAAGATTCTACACATATTTATCACGTATTTGCAGTTAGTTGTGAGAGAAGAGAAGAATTAGAGAAATATTTAAGTGAAAAGGGAATTGGAACTAATAAACATTATCCATATCCTATACATTTACAAGGTGCATATGAAGACTTAGGATATTCTGAGGGCGATTTCCCAATAGCAGAGAGTATATCTAATACAGAGCTTAGTATACCAATGTATTATGGAATGTCAGATGAAGAGATATCTTACGTTATTGATGCCATAAATTCTTGGAAATAGGAGGGCTTATATGTTTAGATTTGAGAAGTTTAGTTCAGATAAAGAGAAAGAGTGGGATCAATTTATTGATAACATGTCAGTAAATGGTACATTCTTACAGAGTAGACGTTTCTTGAATTATCATGAAGATGGTAAATTTATAGATGCATCTATAATGATATATAATTCAAAAAATAACCTTGCAGCAATATGCCCAGCTTGCGAGGTTTTCCTTGATGATAGGAAGGTATTCTATTCTCATAGAGGAACAACCTTTGGAGGACTTATATTAGATAAGAAACACCATTGTGCAAAGTATGTAATGGAATTAGTAAGTGAATTGAAAGAGTATTTGCGAGAGGAAGGCTATGAAGAAGCAATTTTGAAATTAACTTCAGATGTATTTTCTACAGTAGATAGTGATTTGTTGCAGTATGCCTTTTCTTATCATGGTTTTACTGAACATAAAGAATTAAGTACCTATGTAGATTTTAGCAAATACAAAGAAGAGATAATATCTAATCTAGCTCAGGGTAAGCGTACAAATGTACACAACTGTATAAAGGAATCTTTAGAAGTAAAATCTTTAAAAGAGGACTCAGAGGTAGAAGAGTTTTATGAGATTTTGTGTGAGAACTTAAGTAAGTATGATACAAAACCAGTTCATACATTAGAAGAATTACTAGAGTTTAAGAATAGTCGTTTGGAAAAAGAATGTGAATTCTTTGGAGTTTACAAAGAGAATGAGATGATAGCTGGTTCTATGATGTTTTATTTCGAGAAAGCATCTTGTGCACATACTCAGTATCTAGGTGCAAAGCAAGGCTATAATAAATTGAGTCCGATGACATTTATGTATTACTCAATGCTTGTAGAGATGAAGGCAAGAGGTTACCAAAATGTTTCTTGGGGAACAGCTACAGAGGACTTGGGGAAAATATTAAATATTGGCTTAATTACAAGTAAAGAAGATTTTGGCAGTTCTTATATCAATAATTTGACTTATTGTTATGATTTTGCCCATATGGAGTAATCGATGAAAGCATTAGTTAAAAAAGTATTAAACATATATCACGAGTTATCAATACCAGCAAAAGCATCAATATGGTTTTTATTTTGTAATATATTACAAATGGGATTGAATGTTATTACCACACCAGTATTTACAAGAATGATGACTACAGATCAATTTGGAATGACGAATACATTTAATTCTTGGAGGAGTATTTTAATGATATTTACTTCGTTGAATCTATCATATGGTGTATTCAATAATGCAATGGTAAAGAATGAAGATAGTAAAACTAGGGATGAGTATATATCATGCATGCAAGGTCTATATTGTATGATTACGTTGTCTGCGTTTGCTATTTACTTGATTACAAGAAAATGGTGTAATCAAATGCTAGATATGTCGACAGGATTGGTAATTCTGTTATTTATGGATCTGCTATGTTATCCAGCACTTTTGTTTTGGAGTGGAAGACAGAGATATGAATTTAAATATAAGAAGTTAGTATTGGTTACAATGTTAATGTCAGTAGCTTATATAGTTGCTGGTATAGTAGCAGTATATTTCAGTGTTAATAAGGATGTAGCAAAGATAGCTTCAGGAGTTTTGGTTAATGTAGTATTTTGTGGATTCTTCTTGATATATCATTTTGCAAAGGGTAGAAGGATTGTTATACCTGAATTTTGGAAATTTGCATTGAAGTTCAATATTCCACTAATTCCACATTATTTATCTGAGATTATATTAACTCAATCAGATAGAATTATGATATCTAAATTAGAGAGTAAGACAGCTACAGCTAATTATAGTATAGCTTACAGTATAGTTTTACTTATGCAACTTATAATGTCAGCAATTAGTGCCTCGTTTTTGCCATGGGGATATGGTTGTTTGAAACAAAAGAATTATAAGGCAATGAGAAATATGAGTAATTTATTAATGGTATTAATAGCATCATGTATATTTATATTAATGATGTTTGTGCCAGAAGTTATATATGTATTTGCAGGAAGCAAGTATGCAGATGCAGTTTATGTAATTCCACCAATTGCACTAAGTGTATTTTTTATGTTCCTATATGACTTATTCTCTACAGTGGAATTTTATTGTGAGAAAAATATATTTGTTATGATTGCCTCAGTATTAGCAGCAGCAGGAAACGTAGTGCTTAACTGGTATTTTATACCTAGATACGGTTACCATGCAGCAGGATATACAACCTTATTCTGTTATGGAGCATATGCGTTAGGACATTACGTATTCTATAAGATAACATGTAAGAAGTCTTTGGATGATGCCAAGATATATGATGAGAAGTGGATATTAGGAGTAAGTTTGGTGATGCTTATTATTACCTTATTAGTAAATTTAGTATATGACAAAATACTAGTAAGATATGCATTAGCATTTATAATAATAGGAATTGTAGTATGGAAGAGAAATCTTATAATAGAGAGATTTAAGGAAATGAAAGAGAAATAATATATGAAAAAAGCGATTAAACTAAGTGTAATGATTACCACATACAATTTAAAGGGATATGTTAATGAAACTCTAGAAAGTGTAATGAATCAGAATACGAATTTCAAATATGAGATTCTTATTGGTGATGATGGTTCTAGTGATGGAACAATTGATATTCTTAGAGAATGGGAAGAACGTTACCCAAAGATAATTAAGCTGTATGTAATGGAGCGTAATCAGAACAAGACATATAATAGAATAGATAGAGCTTCAAAAAATCGCTTGAATTTGTTGAAGAATGCGACAGGTAAATATCTAATATTCCTTGATGGAGATGATGTATATATAGATGAGAATAAGTTGCAAAAACAAGTTGATGAATTAGAGAAGGAAGAAAATAGTGATTGTATAGCTTGTGCTCATAATATATGGGTATATTGGAATGAAGAGAAGAAACATTTATTGAATACCGCAGAGGAAAAACGTAAGATAGGCGGTAACGACTATTGGAAATATGGAATGTATTTTCACAGTGATACAATAATGTTTAGGAATATATTTGATAAAGAGAAAATAAGCAAGATACCGAAGAGATACTATGATGATAATATTATTATGTTTTATCTATTAGAGCATGGTAACATTCTATATATTCCAGATGTTATGGCAAATTATCGACAACTAGAGAATTCTTCTTGGAATTCTGTAAATGAAATCGAGAAGCATATAATTAATATTATGGATTGGGATATAGAATTAAGGATTAATAGTAATTTGCAAAAAGAAACGGTCACTAGGCATTTGTATTCAATATTATATTTGTGGAAGCAACGAAATGATATACCAGATGATGTAAGAGAACGTTATATGTATCAGATTAATAGAGATGATTTAATAAATGCTAGAAAATGGGTGGATTTTAAGAATAACTCATTAATTAAGAAATGTGGTTATACAATATGGCTTCTAATAAAGCTTATACAATTTGTATTTATAAAGATAAAGAAACAATCGGCAGAGAACAGAGTTAATTAAGTAGAAGAGGTGAAAGATATGGTATTTGCGGCATTATTAGCAGGTGGTGTTGGTAGTAGAATGGGACAACAAGAGAAACCAAAACAGTATTTAATGGTAGGAGAGAAACCGGTATTAATTCATACCGTTGAGAAGTTTTTTATTAATGATAAGTTTGAGAAGATTATTGTCCTTTGTCCTAGTCAATGGATTATGCATACTAAGAACCTTATTAACAAATATATTAAGGACACTAGTAGAATAGTTGTGTTAGAAGGTGGAAATAGTAGAAATGAAACTATCATGAATGCGACATCTTATATAGAAGCGAATTATGGTATTGAAGATGATACGATAATAGTAACGCATGATGCAGTTAGACCATTTGTAACACATCGTATAATAGAGGATAATATTGAGGCAGCAAGAAAATATGGTGCTTGTGATACAGTAATAGAGGCAACGGATACTATTGTAAAGAGTGAAGATAATACAATTATTAGTGATATTCCAGATAGAAGCAAATTATATCAGGGACAGACACCTCAATCATTTAATGTTAAGAAATTAAATGAATTATATAATGCTCTAGATGATGAAGAGAAAAACATACTAACGGATGCAGCTAAAATATTTGTGATTCGTGGCGAAAAAGTATACTTGGTCAATGGTGAAGTATTTAATATAAAGATTACTTATCCGTATGATTTGAAAGTTGCAGAAACCTTAATAGGCGGTGGAGGAATATGTTAAATACAATATACCGATTAGTGTCACCTAGAAAGTTTGAAATAATGTTTCAAGATATAGACTTAATGGGGACAGATGTGATAGTTAGACCTACACATCTGTCTATTTGTCATGCAGACCAACGTTATTATCAAGGTAAGAGGGATGCAGCGGTATTGGCAGAGAAATTACCCATGGCATTAATACATGAAGGTATAGGACAAGTAATATATGATCCTAATAAGGAGTTTCAAGTAGGTCAGAGGGTAATAATGATTCCCAACACCCCAAGTGAGACAGATGATGTAATTGCTGAAAATTATTTAAGAAGTAGTAAGTTTAGAGCAAGTGGATTTGATGGATTTATGCAGGAGTATGTTGCGTTACCTAAAGATAGAATTGTAGCGTTGCCAGATGAAATATCAAACAGTGTAGGAGCTTTCATAGAACTAATTAGTGTTAGTGTACATGCTATTACTAGATTTGATAAGTTAGCTCATAGTCGAAGAGATAGTATTGGTATATGGGGAGATGGTAATCTAGGATATATTACAGCTATGTTATTTAAAGTAATGTTTCCAGAAACAAAATTATGTATATTAGGTATAAGTGATGAAAAGTTAAGTGATTTCTCCTTTGCTGATGAAGTATATAATGTAAAGAAATTACCTGAGAATTTTTATGTGGATCATGCCTTTGAATGTGTGGGAGGAGAAGGTTCACAGAAGGCAATAGATCAAATAATAGATTATATACGACCAGAAGGAACAATAGCACTATTAGGTGTAAGTGAATATGGTGTTCCTATAAATACAAGAATGGTTCTAGAAAAAGGATTAAGATTATTTGGAAGTAGTAGAAGCGGTAGGATTGATTTTGAAAATACAGTTGATATATTTATGAAGAATCCAGAGATAGTAACATATTTATCTAATTTGGCAGTTAATGAAATTGAGGTTTTTGGTATTAATGATATTAATAAAGCATTTGAATTAGATATTCAAAAGTCTTATGGCAAGACTATTATGGAATGGAAGTAGTAGAACTATATAAGGAGAGATAACAATGGTAAATCGTATTTTGAATAAACTTCTATCTGGATATTTGGATGATAAGTATGGCGATAAAATAATTGCTAATTCACAACAGATAATTGACTTGAAGAGACAGATAAAAGTATTAAATAATGAAAAAATAAATGTAGTATTTGTATGCCACAGGGCTCATCTATGGGATGCCTTAAAAAGTGTATATGAAGCTTGTATGGCAGATGAAGAATTCGATGTGACTATTGTTACAATACCTAATAAAAAGCAACTACCTAAGAAAGGATTATCTCATGAAGAGTATATTTCTGAGGGCGCAAGTGAGTATTTTAAGAACTATCCTTGCAGAGTAATAGAAGGATACGATTACGTTAGCAAAGAGTGGTTTGATCTACAAAGTTTAGAGCCAGATTACTTGTTTTTTCAAACACCTTACGATATATGTAGACCGCCTGAGTATCAAAGCAATATAGTTTCAATGTATACTAAGATAGGATACATACATTATGGAATGCCATTTATGGATGGGTATATAGCTGAAGAGTCCTTTCCTATAAGTTATCTGAAGAACACATATTTTCATTTTGCAGAGTTTGAAGAAATGCGTAAATATTATGTTAACCGAGTGAACGATAATTGTATTCACAAGACCAACAGAGTAGCGCTTACAGGTTATCCTAAAATAGATGAAGGTAAGAAATATATAGGTTGTGAAAGTGAGTCATGGAATTACAAGGGCACAGATAGAAAAATGCGAGTTATGTGGACTCCTAGGTGGAACACAGAAGAAAATAATTGTACGTTTTTTGAATTTAAAGATTTATTAGTAGACTATGTAAGAGAACATACAGATATGGAATTTTTGTTTAGACCTCACCCACAGGCATTTTCAGAATACATTTCTAGAAAACAGATGACAGAAACAGAGGTTGAAGCATATAAAGAATGTTATAGAACTTTAGATAATGCATCTATCGATGAGCAACAAGAGTACTTACCAAGTTTCTATTCATCAGATGTACTAATTACAGATGAATCATCTATAATACCAGAGTATTTTCTAACAGGTAAACCTATTATATTTACTTATAAAGAAACACATCTTAATGATTTCGCCAAGAAAATATCAGAAGGTTTTTATTGGGTAAAAGACTGGGATGAGATGAAGGATATTCTGTCAAAATTAGAAAATGGTGAAGATGAGTTACGAGAAAAGAGAGTTGAATTAATTAAAGATGCGTATTATATACCAGAGAAAGGTTCTGGATATGAGATAAAAGAATTAATGAAGAAGGATTTTAGAGGGCTATGTTAGTGAACGGATTTTTAGTAGAACGACCTAGATTTAGTGTCGTAGATTATGATAATTTTATCATTCAAGTATATACATCAGATAAATACAAGAACGACTATACATTAGGCGTTTCTTTAGATAGCGAAGAAATGTCTCTAGGATATACAGAACATAGAGATATAGAGAGTAAGAAAACAGATGATAATGAATTATTAGATATAGAATATATATATACAGTCAAATTACCAGAGGACTATACTAAATATAAATATGTAATAGTATCTATCCAAAATAATGAAACTAGAGAAAAAACAGAAGTTTTTAAGATGGAGACTAGTGAGCTTAGAAAAAATCAAGCAAGTATAAATTGTTGTATAGATTATGTAGGTGTTACTAATGGTCAATTGAGTATAAGGGGTTGGGCGATATCTAGTAGACCAATAACTATTACTGCCACATTTAATGGGAAAGATATTGATATAGATTTAAATAAAAGTGCACGAAGTGATGTTATAGCTAGCATTAGAGAATATTCTAGTAACGACCTAGATGTAGGCTTTACGGTTAATTGCAAAGTATCACAAAAGGGTAGATTTGTACTTGAACTTACTGATGGAGAGAAGACATATAGAGAAAGTGTTTTGGTTTCTGGTAGGGATAAAGTTGTTAGTATTAATAGAAGAAGGATTCTAAAAAGAGGCGTAAGATATATTAAGAAATATGGTGTTGGTAAAACCATATTGAAGATGAAAGAGTTACTTAAAAGAAAAGTCAATATGGGATATATGTCATGGAGAAAGAAAGCAGAACCTAACAAAAAGGAATTAGAATTACAACGTCAAGAGAAGTTTGCAATCAATCCTCGTTTTAGTATTATAGTACCTCTATATAAGACGCCAATTAAATATTTAGATGAATTAATGGAATCTATTAATAATCAGACTTATTCTAATTGGGAGGTTTGTTTCTCCGATGGAGGTAATGATGGAAGTTTAGAAAAGCATTTGAAGAAATATGCTGTAGATAATAGGGTTAAATATAGTGTTTCAGATAGAGAATTAGGAATAGCTGATAATACTAATGAAGCATTAAAGTTAGTGCAAGGCGATTTTATTGTACTAGGTGACCATGATGATTTGTTTGCACCGAATGCGTTATATGAGTGCGTTAAAGTAATAAATGGTGATGGGAATGTTGATGTTATTTATACAGATGAAGATAAAGTAAGTGATGCTAAATATTTCGAACCAAACTTTAAACCAGACTTTAATATAGATTTATTAAGAAGTAATAATTATATATGCCATATGTTCGTTGTTAAGAAGGAGCTTGTTGATAAGATAGGTGTATTTAATCCTGATTATGATGGCGCACAAGATTATGATTTTATATTCAGATGTATTGAAAATGCTAATAGCATCTATCATATTGCGAAAGTTCTATATCACTGGAGATATCATGTGAATTCAACAGCAGGCAATCCAGAAAGTAAGTTGTATGCTTTTGAGGCAGGAAAGAGAGCTATAGAGGCTCATTATGATAGATTAGGAATAGATGCTGTAGTTGAGATGGGAGAAAATCTAGGATTTTATAAGACTACGTATGATATCAAAGATAATCCGTTAGTATCAATTGTTATTCCGAATAAAGATCATATTAGTGATTTAGATAAATGTATAAAATCTATAAATGAGAAAACAACATATTCAAATTATGAAATAGTAGTTATAGAAAATAATAGTACAGAGAAAGAAACTTTTGATTATTATGGAGAGATTGAAAAGGCTTCTAATATAAAAATTGTATATTGGAAGGATGAATTTAATTATTCTGCTATAAATAACTTTGGTGTTCAACATGCTGATGGAGAATATATATTATTTTTAAATAACGATACAGAAGTTATTAATGATGAATGGCTATCTCAAATGGTTGGATTTTGTCAACGTGAAGAAGTGGGTATAGTTGGAGCTAGATTGTATTTTGATGATAATACTATACAACACGCAGGTGTAGTTGTGGGTTATGGCGGAATAGCAGGACATGTATTCACTACCCTTGATGAAAGGGATGGTTTGTATCAATCAAGAACCAAAGTTGCAGTAGACTATAGTGCTGTAACAGCAGCCTGTATGATGACTAAGAAATCACTATTTTTACAAGTAGGTGGGTTCGATGAAAAATATAAGGTTGCCTTTAATGATATAGATTACTGTATGAAGATAAGGGATTTAGAAAAATTAGTAGTATATAATCCGTATACAATGTTATATCATTATGAATCTAAATCACGTGGAGCGGAAGATACATCTGAGAAAATAGAACGATTTTATAAGGAACGAGAACGGTTTATTAATAAATGGGGAAAAATAATAGATGAGGGTGATCCATATTATAATGTAAACTTAACGTTGGATAAGGCGGATTTCTCACTAAGAGTATTATAGTATTATTGGAATTAGGAGGATAAAGTGGCAAGAATAACTACAATATTAAGAAAATTGAATCCATATATGATCAAGAAGGGTATAGGTTATTTGTTTGAGCATGGTCCTAGAGAATTCTATTACAAAGTGGCGGATAAGACTAGGGTTAATAATGTTGACTATATGGCATATTATACGGCTAACACTCCGTCAGAAGAGAAATGTGCTAAGCAAAGGCTAGAGGTATTTGAATATTCACCCTTAATTAGTATTATTGTGCCTTGCTATAATACGCCTAGTGATTATATGCAAGAGATGATAGATTCTGTGATGGCACAGACCTATTCTAATTGGGAGTTATGCATAGCCGTAGTTGATGATAGCACAGACAAGATATTATTAAGTGAGATAATAGAATATTCAGATATTGATAGTAGAATAAAATATGTACTGTTAGACGAAAATTATGGCATATCGGGAAATACTAATAAGGCATTAGAGTTGGCACAAGGTGATTACATAGCACTTATGGATCATGATGATAAGTATGTGAGTAATTTGCTATATGAAGTAGTGAAGGCGATAAATAATAACGCAGAGATTATATATACCGATGAAGATAAGATGAATGAAGATGGAACAGTTTACTATGATCCTTATTTCAAATCTGATTTCAATATTCAATTATTGAGAAATAATAATTATATATGCCATGCATTTATAGTGAAGAAAAGTATTGTAGATGAAATAGGTGGATTTCGAAGTGAATTTGATGGCTCTCAAGATTATGATTTTATATTTAGATGTATTGAGAAAACTAATAATATTTGTCATATATCTAAAGTTTTATATCACTGGAGGGTTCATAATAATTCTACGGCAAAAGATCCACGAACTAAGAGTTATGCATTTGATTTGGGAGCTAAGGCAATTAAAGAACATTTGACTAGATGTAATATACAAGCCAATGTTACGGGGCTAGAAGATAGGTTAGGGTTTTATAAGGTTGAATACATTTTAGAAGAATCACCAATGGTGTCAATAATTATACCAAATAAGGATCAGAGAAAAGTTTTGAAAACCTGTGTTTCGTCAATATTGGAACTTTCGACTTATAGTAATTATGAAATAATTGTTGTTGAAAATAATAGTACTGATACTAAAACGTTTAAAGAATATGAAGAATTAGAAGCACTAGATAGTAGAATTAGAGTAGTAACTTGGGAGAATGAATTTAATTATTCTAGTATAAATAATTATGGAGTAGGTTTTGCTAGGGGCGAATATATATTGTTCCTTAATAATGATATAAAGGTTATAAGTGAAAATTGGATTGAAGATATGTTAGGTTGTATTGCTCAGAGTAATGTAGGAGCAGTAGGTGCCAAACTTATATATGATAACAATACAGTTCAACATGCAGGAGTTATTGTAGGACTAGGTGGAGTTGCAGGACATGCTTTTGTTGGTACAGGTAGATATGATAATGGTTATTTCTGCAAAGCACTTCTTAAACAAAATGTAAGTGCTGTAACGGCGGCGTGCATGCTTGTGGATAGAGATGTCTTTGAGAATATAGGGGGCTTTAACGAGGATTTAGCAGTGGCATTTAATGATATTGATTTGTGCTTATCTATTATAGAATCAGGGTATGATATTGTGTATGATGCAAATGTAATGTTGTATCATTACGAATCGATATCAAGAGGATATGAGACGTCAAAGACAAAAATAGCTAGATTTAATAGTGAAATAGAGTATATGAAAGACAAATGGAAGTTGTTTTTAGAAAAAGGCGATCCTTATTATAATGTTAATCTATCTCTTAATGATAGAGGTTATAATATAAAAAATTAATAAAAGCTTCAAGCTACGCTAGTAGCTTGGAGCTTTTATAGTTTCTTGCGCCTTAGACGACGTTTAACGGCGATAGTGTTTCTGAACATTTTAATAATGCTATTGAATTTTATTCTGCTTAGACCGTTTTGTTTGCCACGAGTAAATACTAGATCTATAGGTAATTCAATTATTTTATATCCTTTGCTTTGAGCAATAGCTAACATCTCGATATCAAAGGCAAAACCGTTAGTTATAGTATCAAGAGCAATAGGTTTGATGATTTCAGATCTATATAATTTGATACCTGTCTGTGTATCCTTTAGATTAAGCCTAAACAGTATACGTAATATAATGTAATATCCATAGCTTAATATTTTACGTGACATAGGATAATCTATATGTGAATCCTTGTGCATCTTAGAGCCGATGGCAATATCAGCATTTTCATTAATTAGTCTATCGAGAAACATCTTTATATGGTCAGGCGAGATATCTAAATCAGAATCTATAAATGCAATATATTCATATTTTGATTCGGCTATTCCTTGTTTGATTGCAAATCCTTTTCCTTTGTTTTCGGAATAAGTGATTGATCTTATATGGTTATCAGAAGCAATAGCGTTATTAATCTCGTATAATGTGCTATCGGTACTTCCGTCGTTAATGCATATGATTTCATAAGTTTCGGTTATACGTTCCAAGACTTTAGAGGTCAATAGTAAGTTATCACATATATGATGAGACTCGTTATAAGCGGGCATAACCACAGACAAGGAAGGTGTTGTATTAGTACTCAAAATGAGTTCCTCCTAAAAATAAATAGTAATATGTTTAGTATATAAATCTTTAAAGATAATGTCAAATTTTTATTAATAAAATAAAGATAATAAGTATGATAAATGAAAAAAAGTTAAGAAATCGTAAAAAAGAGAAAATTTGTATGTACAAAATTATGGAAGTAGTATATAATTACGGAGTATTTAAATTGAGAAGTTTGTTGAGAGTTTATAATGCTAAGGAGAGATTGAAATAATGATTGACACAAATAATGTTTCATATGTATTAACTCATAACAAAAAGGAAAACGATGATAATATATCGTATGTTTGCTTTGGTATAGACGGAAGGAATTCTTGCGGACAAAGTATGGTATCTGTGGAGGATATTAGTCTAGAGAAAACAGATGTTGAATATTTAATTAATAGATTAAATGATTCAAATACTAGAGCAGAAGAAGTGTTTGACGTATGCAGAAGTTTTGTAGATTTATTGCATATTGCATAATACTAATCCTATGAAGGGGACTATATGTTGTTACATATAGTCCTTTTTCAGTTAATTAATTCTTAATATTTTGTTAATAAAATAGGGTTGAGTTTATAGGTTAATTTTGCTATTATGTATTTAGCAAGAAAAGGGATAAGTTATAAATATATATATATAATAACTTGTTAATATGTTTTTTAGAATTGAATGATAATATTATTGATAGAATATATGTTACGTTATGGAAGGGAAGAATATGAAAAAACAACAGAAAGCCAAAAACAATGCAAGAAATATTAAATTACTGAAAATCTTATTAGGAGAGGTATTGGTTCTATTATTATTAATAGTTGGATATGGTGCATTCTATATGAATAGTAAAGCGAATAAACTTGTTGTTGAAGATATACCTATGGAAGATATTGAAGTAAATGATATTCAGAGTGAGAATATAGATAAATATAAGACTATTGCTATATTTGGAGGAGATGCAAGAACTGTAGGTACTTTTGGAAAAGGTACACATAGTGATGTTATTATTATTGCAAGTATTAATAATGAAACAAAGGAAGTAGAATTGGTATCGGTATATAGAGATACATATTTAGAAATAGCAAAAAGTGAACCGGAGTATTTGAAAGCAAATGCAGCCTTTTTCTTAGGTGGTGGTCCGGTTGCAATCAATACATTGAATAGAAACTTAGATTTAAGTATAGATGATTATGTTGTAGTAGATTGGAATGCAGTAACACGAGGTATTAATTTACTAGGAGGTGTAGATGTTCATGTTGAATCTAATGAATTAGAAGTACTTAATTCATCATTAATAGAACAACAACAAGTTACAGGAATACAGTCAGCTGGAGTATATGAGACAGGAATGGTACATTTGAATGGATCGCAAGCTACTGCTTATGCAAGAATAAGAAATACAGGCATGGGTGATATAACAAGAACTGAGAGACAGAGAGAAGTTATAGCTTCAATGGTTTCACAGGCTAAGAAATCAGATCTAAAAACTATAAACAAATTAATAGATGAGGTGTTCCCTGAGATAGGAACAAGTATAACTAAAGCAGACATGCTATCATTAGTATCAGCAGTATTTAGTTATCAATTAGGCGATACTTGCGGATTCCCTTACACATATGTACCTTCTGATATTAAAGGTAGTGTATTAGTTCCAGCAGATTTAGAAAGCAATGTAATATTATTGCATGAATTCTTATTTGAAGAAGAGAATTATGTACCTTCAGAGACTGTAAAGAGAATTAGTGCAGAGATTACGAATAAGACAGGCGTAGGAAATAAGGTAACGGGGGAAGAACTTGATAATATAGTTAATACCCAGATAGAAAAACAGAATTAGTTATATATTAGATTAACTTCAAGTTAAGGGCAGACTATTTTAGTCTGTCCTTAATTTGCTAATTGAGATATAATATATGTATACTATTTTCAACATGTTTGTTTTATAGACTTGCTACAATATCATTTAACAATCTGCAGACTTTCTTTGTACTTTAATAAGTTTGATTTTGCTTTTAAAGCAGGCACCGAGCAGATGTTTGAGTGCAACCTTATAATCTATTTGATTGTTGTTTTAGTGTATAACTATATATAAATACTAATATATTTTCGCAAAACGGTTTCGACTTTCTATACTTGCGATAAATTTATTTTAGGATTTTTTATTTCACACCGCCTTCGACAACTCGCTTCAAGTGTATTCAAATTTGTTATACTGCTTGCTCACACATTAACAGAGAACTTGGCGAGGTCTTATCGAGCCTAGTCGTAGTTATATCCAAAAATCCACTGAGGTATTTTCGAAGTGCTTTTTGGATAGTCTCCGACGGTGTGTTAATCCTAAAATAAATTTAGGCAAGTATGTTAGAAAGTCTGCAAATAGTTTTGCATTGAAAATACATTATTATTTATATATCTATTTATGTTAAGTAACAACAATCATAATAGATTAAAGGTATGCATGAGTTTTTGCGTTATCGTGTGCCTGCAATCAAAGAAAGTTAAATAAAACTTATATAAAGTATAGAAAGTCGAAGCCGTTAAAGATATTCGTAGCATAGGCTATGGTTTGCATGTTGAAAATAGTATAGGATATTTAATAGGAGAGAATTTATTATGGCAGGAAAAGTTTCGTTCACATTTAAGTCAACAGATAGTAATGTAAATGTTCATTGTGTAAAATGGATCCCTGACGGAGAAGTTAAGGGAATAGTTCAGTTTGTGCATGGCATGACTGAGTATATGGATAGATATGAAGATGTAGCGGCATTTTTGAATGAGCACAATATATTAGTAATTGGACATGACCATTTAGGGCATGGATACACAGCAAATAGTATAGAGGAATTAGGGTACTTCGCTGATTGGGCTGGTAACGGTAAAATGGTATCGGATATATTTAGATTGAAGGTAATTGCTAAGAGAGAATATCCGAATGTGCCATATTTCTTGATAGGGCATAGCTTTGGCTCTTTGTTAGTTAGGGAGTATATAATGCGATTTAAAGATGACTTGAATGGAGTAATCTTAATGGGAACAATGAACTATCCCAATGCGAAAATATTTGCAGGTAATGTACTAGGAAATGTAATATCTTTGTTTAAAGGGAAGAGGTATAGAAGTGCTATTTTAAATACATTAGGTCTAGAGTTATATAATTTGAAATTTAGAGAAGAGGGGCGAAATTCTTGGTTGACTAGGGATAATGAGATAGTCAAGGTATATAACAAGAATCCATTGTGTACATTTACATATACAGTGGGTGGATATCTGGATATATTAGAGGGGATGAAAGAGGTTAACACATTCGAGAATATATCCAATATTAATAAGAATCTACCTATATTATTATTGTCGGGAGATAGGGATCCGGTAGGCGACTTTGGTAAAGGTGTTAAGCGATTGTATAAGACATATAAGAATATGAATCTTAATATTAGAATTAAATTATACAAAGATTGCAGACATGAATTATTTAATGAGTCTAACAAGGAGCAAGTGTATGAAGATGTATGGAGATGGATTCAGAAATATATGTAGAGGTTGAATGTGGGTTCTAATTGTAGTATAATTACTGTGGTTTAAATAAAATACATACGAAGGGGAGAATAATATGGGTTTAGAACTAGTTAGTGCTATCATTATAGTGATATTAGTTTGCGTTTTTATATATTTGATAATATGGACCATAGGGTTCTTAACTTCTGGACTTAATAAAAAGCGTGAAAAGCAAAAAGAAGAGTCTAAGGAGAAGATTGAGAATATTAGATTGCGTACTATAGGTTGTGCCAAAAATTATTGGTATAATAAGCAGGATGTTGAGGATTGTTCTGATAAGCGAATGAAAGAGAAGTTATATCATTATTTTGATGATGTAGATGATTGTATAACAGATCTTGTTGTTGAGATGTATGATTGTGCATTGGTAAGAACAGAGGAATTATCTCGTATTGCTTATGGTGAAAGCGTGTTTGATAACGAGAAAGAAGAAGTTGAAGCACCTTTAGAAGAGGCGGTATCTGACAATGAGGAAGCTACAACAGATATACTTACATCGGAAGGTACAACAGATATATTAGCTAAAGAGAATGAGGATGATACAGAAGATTCTTTAGATGAGGAAACTGGCGTGGAAGATAATGAGGAGCCTCAAGAAGATGAAGCTAAATATAAGAAAGCATTAGAAGAAGATGAGAATGCAGCTACTTACAAAGAAGAATTAGATGCAACAGAATATGTTGGATTAAGTGAAGAAGAGAAGAGAAGAAAAGTAGCAATAAAAGCAGCGATATATGAGCATTGGGTAGGTTATGTATTCCAATTGTATCAGTTGATAGATATTAATGCTAATGAAGATGTAAAGAATAGAATTCGCAAAGAATTAATGCATTATGGATATAATGATATAGAAATATTATTACACAGTCCAGATAGTTTATAAATTAATATAAGAGATAACATAGAGAACGACCTCCGATTATTAGATTTGATTCTAATTTTCGGAGGTCGTTCCTCATATTATTGTCTGGCATTGAAGTCTAATCAAGATGAGTAACAGGTAAATATACAGGTAAACCGTCTATATACTTTACATCAGTTTCACCAACAATTAGTGGTTTGATATAATCAACTAATTCATCGGTAACATTATTTCCTCTATCGTTAATCCACTCTCTAGGAATTGATTTAACTTGGTTTGCAATGTTTGAAATATCCGCAGTGTCAATTTCTGTAATATATGGTCTGTTGCTTATACGTTTAATAGTCATCATATGACCTGTTAATCCTTTTAGTGAAGCATCTATAGCATTGTATCCTAACAAGAAGGATTCTTCAATATCCGTATCAGAAGCTACATGAGCAGCAGCACGTTGAAGAACGTTTAATTCAACAGAACGAACTTTAACATTAATTTTCTCTTGTACAAGGTATTCAAGATATTTTCCAGTACCACTTAACTGAGAATGTCCAAACGTATCAGCAACAGCATTTGTTGCACTTAAGTAATTGCCGTCAGCATTTTTTATGCCTTCTGAAACAGCTATAATTACATTGTTTCTTGTGGTTAAGAGTTCTTTTACGTCGTCAATAAATTGATTTTCATCAAATACGGTCTCAGGGAGATATATTAGATGAGGTGCGGTATTGTAATTGTTTCTAGCTAAAGCAGCAGCAGCGGTTAACCAACCGGCATCACGTCCCATTATTTCAACTATGGTAACGCTGTTTACACTATAAATGAAAGTGTCATGAGCTATCTCTAGTAGAGAAGTAGCAACATATTTAGCAGCAGATCCGTAACCAGGAGTATGGTCAGTAACTAATAAATCATTGTCGATAGTTTTTGGAATACCTATTATTTTAACATCACTACCAATACTTTGAGCATATTGATTAAGTTTCAACACAGTATCCATAGAATCATTTCCGCCTATATAGAAAAAGGCACCAATATTAAGTTCTTCGAATTTATTGAAAATACATTTATAAGGTTCAATATCGCTTTCTATTGTTGGCAATTTGTATCTACATGAGCCAAGATACATAGCAGGAGATACTTTTAGAGTGTTGATGAAATCAGGTATATCCGAATTCATTTGTGATAGATTTATTATGTTAGATTTTAATATTCCTAATATACCGTACACAGAACCATATATGGTGTCATATGACTTGCTAGAGAGAGTTCCGTCTATAACTCCAGCTAGAGATGCGTTAATGGCAACAGTAGGTCCGCCTGATTGTGCTACAATACAATTTTTTTTCATGTATAAAATCTCCTTTGAATTATTCAAGATAATAATACAATATACTGAATAAAAATACAATGCTTATAAGATACTATTGTTAGTTAGGGAACAGTAATTTTTATTGAATTTAGATTGTATTTCAACAGTGTTTATTGTATAATATAAATACAAACCTGAGATGTTCGATAACTCTTGTTATTTTGAACCTACATTGATTTAATATGGGAATTCAATATTTGAATATGGATGTCAAGCCTCCGTTTGCAGAGGAAGGCAGAAGTCTTCGTGAGGATACCCACCTAGCTGCGCTAGGACTCAAAATACAAGAACCGGCATTTTGGGGGATTACGTAAGATAAAGAAAAGCAGCTGCAATATGCTGCTTTTTTATGTAAATAAATATTATATTGGAATCAAATATATAATACATCATATTGTAAATATATTGAGAGGAGTATACATAGATTGAAGAATAGAGTGACGATATTTATAGGGGCAATATTAGTTATATTTGGTATTGTTGGTGGAGTTTTTATAAGAAGTTATTTAGTTAAAAATAACTACAAAGATTGTTACACAGTAAGAGAGGCAGCGCATCTGCTATCGTATATCAATATGTCGGGTGGGGGGGATATAACTGTAGATTTACCTGAACTGTATGATGGAGTAGAGGATGAAGAACCTTTTACAGCAAAAGATGCTAGAGAGGTATTGGATTATTTAGGAATAGAATTCGATGATGCAAAATTTTCTCTTAGTAAGATGCGAGACAAGAAGGCTTTAACCAAAGAAGAGTTTTTGAAGATGTTTGATTATATTGTATTGAATAAACCTAATTCTAGTATAGCTATTGAGCAGCTGATGATACTAGATATATCTCAAGCAGAAAATAGTAATGCAGATAGTAATGTGTTGTTTAATACAGTTGCCACTACACAGAGTGGAGAGTATTTGATTGATACAGATATTAATAGTGATATGCAAGATAAGGTTATAGATGCATATGTAAGTAATGACATAATAATATTATCGTTGGGTGAGAGTGATAAGGCTATCAGACTTAATAATGCTTGGGTAGAAAATATTGGTGAGTATGTCAATGTATTTTATGAGGGATTTCATAAGATGTATCCCTGCAATGTGGCTATAGATAATATAGAGGGTGTGTTAGCAGATTTAGTAATTAATAATGAAGGTGTTAGAGATATAACGTTAAAGCAAGATGTTATAACTAGTAAGGTATTAGCTGTTTCTAGTGAAGGAATTATATTAGAAGGATATGATGAGATATTACCTATAGGAAATGATTATAGAATATATAAGGTGTATGGAGAACTTGCTAGCGAGAAGACTTCAAAAATATTAGTAGGATATACATCAACTAGTTTTGTTCTTGTAGATGGAGTTATTGAAGCAGCGCTTATTACAGAGCAACCGATAGTTACTAACATACGTGTAGCTATAAATACTTCTGATTTCGGGTCGTTAATTCATAAAGAAATTAGAGTATCATCAGATGAAGAATATACAATAACTTATGGTAATAAACAGAAGGTTATTACAGCAGGCGAAGAACTTGATATACTATTTAGCAGTGAGTTTCTTGGAGAAAATGGAAGATGTGAGATAACTTCTAATTCTGAAAACGGAAAAATTAAGTTGAATAATGTAATAAGGAGTCAGGGTGTACCAGCATACAGAGGAACTATAGAGATATCCAAATATGATGATGGAATGGTCGTTATTAATGAAGTTCCACTTGAGGAATACTTATATAGCGTTGTTCCAAGTGAGATGCCATATAGTTATGGAATAGAGGCACTTAAGGCGCAGGCAATGTGTGCTAGAGGATATGCCTATGATGCAATGTTAAATAATAGCGCATATGCAAAATATGGAGCACATTTAGAAGATAGTGTTAATTCGCAAGTATATAATAATTATCCAGAGGCAGATACTTGTACTTTTGCAGTAAAAGATACTTATGGCATAGTGCCTATAGCGGGAGAGGATATTATATCAGCATATTTTTTCTCAACTTCATGTGGAACTACTTGTAATAGTAAAGATGTTTGGGGTCAAGAGATTAATTATCTTATGGATAATGTTGAAAATGTAAATGCTGATGATATAGATTTATCTAATAATGATAGATTTAGAATGTTTATTGATGATAGTAGCGAATATAACCCTATAGAGAAAGATTTTCCTTTTTATAGATGGAACGTTACTTTTACTAAAGAAGAACTTTCGGAAGCGGTTAATTATAACCTAAAAAGCAGAATAGAAGCAAATCCTAATAATTTCATAGTTATTACACCAGAAGGGGACTTTGTTAGAAAGTCAGTAGATACAATTGGCGAAGTTACAAAAATAGAGATTAATAAAAGAGGTAAAAGTGGTATAATATTGGATATGACTATATACGGTACTGAGAATAGTATAAAGGTAACGGGGCAAACTAATGCTAGAGCTATATTATGTTCTGTGAATGCAACGATTGTTAAAAATGATAATCAATCAGTAACGGGATGGTCTTCATTGCCAAGTGCATTTTATTATATAAGTACAGATGGCGATAATTTTACTGTACATGGTGGTGGATTTGGTCATGGCGTAGGAATGAGTCAAAATGGAGCTAAAGCATTAGCTGATTTGGGGTATAATGCAGAATATATTATTGAACATTATTATACGGGAGCTAACTTGATGTATATATATGGTTCAGGTGATGCTTTGAAGAGAGAAGAAGCCGTTGTTCAGCAAGAGGATGTAGGGCAAGATGAACCTGCGGAGACAAGTGATAGTACTGAGCAAGGTGAAGATGTGAATTCTGAAGATACTACAGAACAAGATGAATAAGTTAATTAAGGAATTACTGAGGAATAAAATATATAAGTTGACCAAGTTAGAGACATGGAATAGAATATATAAGTTGATAGGTTAATATAATTAGAAATTATAATATATAGAGGATGTATACATGGTTAAGAAAGTATATTTAAATATAACGGAGATGCTTGATAAGATGAGAGATGATTACTTGTCAGCATTTTCAGCACAGGCTACATTTTTTATTTTAATGTCATTTTTTCCGTTCATGTTATTTTTGTTAACAATGGCGCAATTTATGCCGTTTACTAAACAAGATGTAGTAAGTGCTATATCAGGTGTTATTCCTTCTGACATAACGCCTTATATAATTAGTATCGTTAATGAGTTGTATGGTAAAGCAACAGGAACGTTGATTTCTTTTTCGGCAATAGTCTTGGTGTGGTCAGCATCTAAGGGGATTATGGCTATAATGAGAGGTTTGAATGCCATTTACAGAACTGATGAATCCAGAGGATATGTAATCTTAAGATTAATCTCTACAGTATATACCTTTGTTGTAGCTATAGTGGTAGTTGGAATGCTTAGTATATTCGTATTTGGAAATACAATACTCAATAAACTTACAGCAGAGTTTAGTGAGTTTGCAGATATAGCTGGACTTATTATTAGTCTTAGAACTGGAGTTGGTATAATAATAATATTTTTATTTTTTATACTAATATACAAGAAATTGCCAAGTCATGATGTTAAACATAGAGATGAGATACCAGGTGCACTATTTGCTACAGCAGGATGGATATTGTTATCCTATGTATTTTCTATATTTGTTGATAGTTTTACTAATATGTCTTATATGTATGGGTCATTAGCAGGAATTATTATTTGTCTATTGTGGCTATATGTATGTATGTATATATTGTTTCTAGGAGCAGAACTTAATTATTTTATACATGAAGGATACTTGACACGATTAAAAAATGTGATAAAATAAATAGCAGTGATAAATGCGTTGATAGTGCAAGTAAGGATTGTTTTCCTACAGAGAGAGAGGATCACCGGCTGTAAGTCCTCTTAGGTTCAGATATTCCTGAGTTTTCACACTGGAGCAGCATCTTTGAAATTGATAGTAGGAGATGACGTAATTACCTACGTTATAGGTTATCTAAGTGCTTAGAATCTAAGATTCTAGGAATTAGGGTGGTACCGCGATTATTCGTCCCTTTTTAGGGGCGTTTTTTTATTTCAAGAAATTAATAGGAGAGAATGCAATGAAAGAAAAATTACAAGCAATTAGAGAAGATGCTTTGGCTAAAATATCAGAAGCTAAAGATATGGAAACTCTTAATAACATTAAGGTTGCTATATTAGGTAAGAAGGGTGAACTTACATCGGTACTTAAAGGTATGAAAGATGTGTCGCCAGAAGACAGACCAATGGTAGGTCAATTAGTGAATGATACAAGAAATGCTATTGAAGAACGTCTTGAGAGTGAGATAAAAGCAATAGCAAAGGCAGTAAGAACTGAGAAGATGAAGAGAGAGACTATAGATGTTACTCTTCCAGGAGCAAAGTTAATAAGAGGACATAGACATCCTAATCAAATAGCTCTTGAGAGTTTAGAGAGAGTATTTATAGGTATGGGATATGAAGTTGTAGAAGGTCCAGAAGTTGAATATGACAAATACAACTTTGAATTACTTAATATACCTGCGAATCATCCAGCTAAAGATGAACAAGATACTTTCTATATAACAAAGGATATATTACTTAGAACTCAGACATCGCCGGTTCAAGCACGTGTTATGGAGACAGGAAAGATGCCTATTAGAATATTAGCACCAGGTAGAGTATTTAGATCTGATGAAGTTGATGCAACTCATTCACCTTCATTCCATCAAGTAGAAGGATTAGTTATTGATAAGGGAATTACATTTGCAGACCTTAAGGGAACTCTAGATCAATTTGCTAAGGAATTCTTCGGTCCTAATACAAAGACTAAGTTTAGACCACATCATTTCCCATTTACAGAGCCTTCAGCAGAAGTTGATATTACATGTTTTAAATGTGGTGGTGATGGTTGCCGTATGTGTAAGGGAAGTGGTTGGATTGAAATATTAGGTTGTGGTATGGTTCATCCTAAGGTATTGAAAGATTGTGGAATTGATCCAGAAGTGTATTCAGGATTTGCATTTGGTATAGGTCTTGAAAGAGTAACTTTATTAAAGTATGAGATCGATGATATGCGTCTTTTATATGAGAATGACACAAGATTTTTAAATCAATTTTAGTTTATAGAAAGTAGGTATGAATTATGAATACACCATTAAGTTGGATTAAAGCATATGTTCCTGGACTTGAGGAATACGATGTAAAGAATATAGTAGATAGTATGACACTTTCAGGATCTAATGTAGAGTGTTATGAGCAAATGGATAAGAACTTAGAGCAAATAGTAGTTGGTAGAATAGATGTAATAGAGAAACATCCAGATGCAGAGAAATTAGTAGTGTGTAAGGTAGATATAGGAGAGGCTGAACCTACTCAGATAGTTACAGGCGCTAAGAATGTAAAAGAGGGAGATTATATACCAGTAGTATTAGCAGGTGGTAAAGTAGCAACTCTTCACGGCGACGAGACAGTATACGAAGATGGTATTAAGATCAAAGCAGGAAAACTTCGTGGAATAGAGTCAAATGGTATGATGTGTGGAATTGAAGAGTTAGGTTCTTCAAGAGACTTCTATCCAGAAGCACCAGAAGACGGTGTATATGTGTTTTTACCTGATGCAGGTGTAAAAGCAGGTGACAATGCAGTTAAAGCCCTAGGATTAGACGATACAGTGGTAGAATTCGAGATTACATCTAATAGAGTAGATTGTTTTAGTATGATAGGTATGGCTAGAGAGTATGCTGTAACTTTTAATAAAGAGTATAATCCACCAATAGTAGAAGTAAAAGGTAGTGGTGGTGACGTTAATGATTATATCTCAGTTGAAGTAGAAGATAATGATTTATGTAAGAGATATTGTGCAAGAGTGGTTAAGAATCTTAAGATTGGACCATCACCTAAGTGGATGAGTGATAGACTTAGAGCTATGGGTATTCGTTCAATTAACAACTTGGTTGATATAACTAATTATGTTATGGAAGAGTATGGTCAACCTATGCATGCATTTGATTTAGATACTGTTGCAGGTAATAAGATAGTAGTTAAGAGAGCCAAGGAAGGTTCAACATTTGTAACTCTTGATGGACAAGAGAGAAATATGGATAATGATGTTCTTATGATATGTGATGGCGAAAAGCCAGTTGGTATTGCAGGTATTATGGGTGGTGAGAACTCTATGGTAACTGATAGTATTAATACGTTATTGTTTGAGGCAGCATGTTTTGATGGAACTAATATAAGGCTTTCGTCAAAGAGAATAGGTTTAAGAACAGATGCATCTTCGAAGTTTGAAAAAGGTTTGGATCCTAATTTAGCAATAGAGGCTATCAATAGAGCTTGTCAACTTATCGAAGAACTAGGTTGTGGTGAAGTTGTTGATGGAGTTGTAGATGTATATAAGAATCCAGTAGAATCAGTGGTTCTAGCATTTGAACCAGATAAGTATAATGGATTATTAGGAACTGATATAAAAAGTGAAACAATGCTAGAATATTTTGAAAAGCTTGGATTTATCTACAATAAGGATTTGAATAATGTGACGATACCTACATGGAGACAAGATGTGCAGTGTATGGCAGATTTAGCTGAAGAAGTTGCTAGATTTTATGGATATGACAATATTCCTACAGCACTTCCACATGGTGAAGCTACAGCAGGTAAGCTACCATTTAACCAAAGAGTTGATGCTGTTGCAAGAGATGTAGTAGAGCAAAATGGTTTCTCGGGTGGTATGTGTTACTCGTTTGAAAGTCCTAAAGTGTTTGATAAATTACTTATGCCAGAAGATTCAGAATATAGAAAAGCAGTAGTTATTACTAATCCACTAGGAGAAGACTTCTCTATAATGAGAACAGTATCTTTAAATGGTATCGTTACATCATTAGCTACTAACTATAATAGAAGAAATAAGGTTGCTAGATTATATGAACTTGGTAATGTATATTTACCAAAGGCACTTCCTCTTACAGAACTTCCTGATGAGAAGATGAAATTAACTTTGGGTATGTATGGTGAGGGCGATTTCTTTACACTAAAGGGTGTTCTTGAAGAATTATTTGAGAAGCTAGGATTTGGTGGACAAATAGCATATGAACCTGCAACTGATGTGCCATTTTTACATCCAGGACGTCAGGCTATACTTAAGAAGGGTAAGATGGAAGTAGGATTTATTGGACAATTACATCCTGAAGCAGGAGATAATTATAATATTAAGGCTGATGTATATGTAGCAGTTGTAGATATGAGTATAGTTACAATGTTATCAACATTTGACAGAAAATACGAGGGTATTGCTAAATTCCCAGCTAGTACAAGAGACTTAAGTCTTGTTATTGATAAGACAGTATTTGTTGGTCAAGTTGAAGCTGTAATTAAGAAATGCGGCGGAAAACTCCTTGAAAACTGTGAACTATTCGATATATATGAAGGTGAGCAAGTAGGAGAAGGTAAGAAGTCTGTAGCATATTCACTTTCTTTTAGAGCTAAGGATAGAAACTTAGAAGGCAGTGAAGTTGATGCTATTATATCTAAGATTCTTAAGGAGTTAGGAAAGTTAGGAATAGAGATTAGAGGATAAGAAATATGAAATTATCAGATTTTAATTATGATTTACCAGAAGAATTAATAGCTCAAGATCCACTAGAGCGAAGAAGTTCCTCTAGACTTATGGTTATTAATAAAGAAACTGGAGAAGTGGATCATAAACATTTTAGCGATATAATTAATTATCTTAATTCTGGAGATTGCTTGGTTATTAATGATACAAAGGTTATTCCTGCAAGACTTATAGGTTCCAAAGAAGGTACAGGAGCATCTATAGAACTTTTACTGTTAAAACGTAAGGAAGAAAAGGTATGGGAAACCCTAGTTAAACCAGGTAAGAAGGCAAAGGTTGGTACTAGAATATCTTTTGGCGATGGATTATTAGTTGCAGAGGTTATTGATATTGTAGAAGAAGGCAATAGACTTGTTCGTTTTGAATATGAAGGTATATTTGAAGAGATTCTTGATGAACTTGGACAAATGCCACTTCCTCCATATATAACACACGAGCTTGCAGATAAGAACCGTTACCAAACAGTATATGCAAAGCATGAGGGATCAGCAGCAGCCCCTACAGCTGGATTGCATTTTACTAAAGAATTGCTAGAAGACATAGAGAAAAAGGGCGTTAAAATAGCTCATGTGACCCTTCACGTTGGATTAGGTACATTTAGACCTGTTAAGGTTGAAAATGTATTAGAACACCATATGCATTCGGAGTTCTATATGATTAGTGAAGAGGATGCAGATATTATTAATGAGGCTAAGAAAAATGGTGGTAGAATAATATCGGTAGGTACAACAAGTACAAGAACCTTAGAGACTGCAGCAGATGATAATGGATATATTAAGGCTAGTAGTGGATGGACTGAAATATTTATATATCCAGGATATAAATTTAAGATTGTAGATAAGCTTATAACAAACTTTCACTTGCCAGAATCTACGTTGCTTATGCTAGTGTCAGCTCTTGCAAATAGAGAAACAATACTTAATGTGTACAATATTGCTGTAGAAGAGAAATATAGATTCTTTTCTTTTGGAGATGCAATGTTCTTATAGAATATAGATAGTTTAGATGCATTGATTGTGATAATATTTTAATTGTTAAGAGACGGATCCGTTTTATTAGATGTAGAAATCTAATGAGGCGGATTTGTTTTGTATAGTAAAGTATTATTGGTATAAATGGCATGAAGTGAATGGAAAATTTGAATAATTACTTGAATAGTTAGAGAATAACTAGAAATATTATAAAGATTCTGAAAATAACCTACAAGCTTGTTTTAATTATTTATATGTAATATTATCTAGATAAACAGGAAAATAAATTGAGTAGAAAACAGACGGATTTACTACAAAATCTCGTATGAAAAGAGGATGCATAAGTGGTTGAATTATTTTATGTAAAATACAATAAGGAAGATTGGAATGAAAAAATAGGGTCAGGAACTATGGTTAGCATAGAAGATAATCAGACTATTAATACAGAAACTAAGCTAAAGCACGAAATGGGTTATAGAATGTTGAATTATTACCTGAAAGGCCGAAAAAACATAAAATCACATTTTGAATTAGAAAAATGTGATGGTAAAAAACCGCGAATTAGTAATATAAAAAATGTGATGTTTAATATAAGTCATAGTGAAAACCTAGTAATCATAGGCTTTTGTGGTGAAGAGATTGGTGTGGATTGTGAGAAGATCAGGAAGTGTCGTGATAATGTAGTTAATAGGATATTCACAAAAAATCAAAAAGAGAATCTTGAGCAAAGTAAAAACCGAGATAGATATTTTACTAGCATTTGGACATTGAAGGAAAGCTTTGCAAAGAATATGGGGATAGGGATAGGGTATCCATTAGAAACAATAGAGGTCTATCGGGATAAAAGTGGTAATCTTGTTAATTGTATGGAGGGATACACTTTTACCCAATTTGATATAGAAGATAATATAGTATCCATATGCACTATATCAGATAGCAATGTAAGGGTTGAAGATATTACTACACTAATTAAAGAAGATATATTAAGAGGGATGCAGTATTAGACCACGGTCGATACTGCATTTTTTGTTGTAAAGATTGTATTTACTATATTGACTAATATATAACCCTATGCTAAAATTGTACTACATTAAGTAATACACTTGTAACACACTGTGTGAAGAAAAATAGCTATGTGATGGAACAGGGTTAAGAGAAATGTAAGGTGGAAATATTTATAGAGATTGAATTGTGTGTAGGAGGTGAATGTATGATTAAACTGGACTATAAAAGCAATAAACCAATATATGAACAGATTATAGAGCAAGTTAAGTTGAATGCAATAAAAGGATACCTCAGGGAAGGTGATATTATTCCATCGGTTAGAAAGTTGGCTATAGAACTTTCGATTACGCCAACTACAGTAGCTAAAGCATATCAAGAGTTAGAGCGACAGAAGGTGATAGAGACAGTAAGAGGAAAGGGCACATTTATAGCACAATCACTTAATGTTAAGCAAAATACTGCGGTTAGAGATAAGGCAATAGCAAATATTAGATCAAGTGTTTTAGAACTTAAGATGATGGAGATAAGTAAAGAAGATATAATAGAGATAGTAGACAATATATATGAAGAACTAGAATAGGGGGATAAGAATATGCTAGAGGTTAAGAATGCGAGCAAGAGCTATTACAAGATGAAGGCAATGGAAGATATAAATATGATTGTTAATAAGGGAGAAATACATGGACTTATAGGAGAGAATAGTGCAGGAAAGACAACACTAATTAAATGCTTGGTGGGAATATATAGATTAGATTCGGGAGAGATTCTATATGATGGAAAGCCAGTATATGATAATCCAGAGGTTAAGGAAAATATAGCTTATGTATCAGATTATAATGAATACATACCAGGTTATAGCATTAGAAAGATTATAAAGCTATATAAGAACTTTTATGAGAAGTTTGATGAGAATCGCTTCGATGAACTTAATAGTATTTTTAAACTTAATAAAAGGGCTACGATTTCGTCACTGTCAAAAGGACAGAAGATGAGATTAGCATTTATGCTAAGTATTGCACAAAATAGCGATTATATTATTTTAGATGAGCCTACATCGGGTTTAGATGTAATAGGAAAAAATCAATTGTTAGAAATCATAGTTTCTGAGGTTGAGAATAGAGATGTCGGTGTATTGATATCATCACATAACCTAACAGGTCTAGAATCTATCTGCGATAGAGTAACTATGATGAAAGAGGGTAAGGTTGATTTGGAAGGTAATATAGATAGCGTTAAAGAAAAATACGCTAAGTTACAAATTGTGTTTGAAGGTGGATTTCCTAAGAAATTATATAATAACCCTAGGATTATTGATTTGAAAAACGTGGGTAGTATATATACAGTGGTTGTTGAAGAGCTAGATGATATTTTTATTAGTGAATTGCGAAATGCAGGAGCAAGTTTGATAGAAGAGATACCTATAACGTTGGAGGAATTCTTTGTATATGCTAATAAGGGGGTTGTTGGGGATGAATCAATATAAGAAAATGTTCAGGATGCAGTATACATACTATATAGTAGTTGGTTTATTCTTAATAGTGCCAATTATAGCAATGATGAATAACATGCATATGCTCGAGATAAATCTACATTATGATGCGTATATCAAAGTAATAAATGGATATTGGAATGATAGTGTCAATCAAAGAGTAGGAATGGAAATTAGTTCACAGGTGGTTGAGGGGATTATTGGTTATATCTATTATTTAAATTGGATAGTTATTATAGGGATATTCGTAATGAATATGTTGCGAGCTGTAAATAGAATAAATAGAAAGACGATAGAATTTGTGGCTGTATTGCCTATCAAAAGAGCATCGCAGACTATTTTTGATTTGTGTATGGACTCGATTTTTGTGGTATTGATTTATGGGATTGTATATATATATGAACGTATAACTATAAGCGGTCATGAGTTATTTAGAGCATATTCTGAGGATCTAATGCTAGGGATAGGTAGAATGTTATTTATATTAATTCTTTCAGATATGTTTATTATTGTTATGTTCAAATTATTAGAAGTGGTAATGACCAACGGAATGGTGGCATGCTTTGTCACGGTGTTTAACTATTTTTCTTTGAATTTTATATTAGTTGATATATTAGGTGAGTATAATGATGTGTTATATAACAACGCTGTTAGAGTATTCTTTCCACTAAATGAGTATTGGAGGAATACAGATGGTGGTTATGTTATGAATACCACATATTCTATGGAAAGTAATTATTTTCTGAAAATAGTAGCTACATTAGTGATAGCAATAGCTGTTTTGGTTTTTATCTCTCTATATTATAGTAGAAAAGTTGATTGTTCCCGAAGTGGATGGTTTTGTTTTACCTTACCTAGATATATTAATTTGGGAATAGTGATAGTATTAATGATTATTTATATAGTAGAAACATTTATGTGGGATTACGATAGTTTACTAAAAGTAAATCTAGTAATTGCGTGTGTAATAGGTCTGTTTGTACTTAATTATTTTATATCACCAAAGAGGAATAGAGCGAAGTTAACTAGAAAGGGGGACTGATTAAGATGGAACAATACAAAAAACTGTTTAAAATGCAATATGCGTATTATATAGTGTGTGGGTTGGTTATGCTCATAGCGGTAATGATGATGATGTATAACCATCAAGAGAGTTGGGTTGATACGAATGAAGGAGAACATTATATTATGCTTGATAACGGAGAAACAGTTGAGTATCACTATACGAAAGAAGATATTAAGCATAGTTTAGTAAATGCGTTTTCTGGATTTGTTACATTTAATTGGGCTATTATTATAGGGTTGTTCGTGCTTAATTTGTTGAAATCAATATCGAGAATAAATAGAAAGACAATAGAATTTATGGCTGCATTGCCGGTAAACAAGGTGACGGATACTGTTTTTGGAATAGTCATGGATTCGATGCTGGTAATGATTATAGGGGGATGTATGTATTTGTTTGAGCGAATATATGTACAACGATTTGAAGAATGTGGAGTGTATTGGAGCGGGATAAAAGAGAGTGTTGGCACTTGTATTATTGTTATGATTGCATCGGATATACTAATAGTAACCATAATAGGACTATTAAGGGTGGTAACTAGCAATGGAATACTTGCATGTGTTATAGCGGGAGCTAATTATATATCATTGAAATTCATATTGGTAGATTCACTTGGTGGAATGGATATAAGATTATATAGTAATGTTGTTAAACTTTTTCCTACTATAGCAGCATATTGGTATGAGAATGGTGAATATCACAATACAATGACGGATATGTTGAAAAATGGAGATACATATAAAGTTATTATGCTTATACTAGCGGTGGCGGTGATTTTATCTGTAATAGCTATATATTATAGTAAAAGGATTGATTATTCGAATGGAGGGTTGTTCTATTTTAAACTTCCTAGATATATAAATCTTGGAATTGTAGCGGCATTAATGATGGTGTATCTTATAGAAGTGTTTACAGGGGATTATAACATAGTTATTAGGATAGATTCGGTCGCGGCCTGCGTGGTAGGACTATTTGTAATTAATTATTATATAGCGCCGAGAAAAATTAGAAATAAATTAGATTAATATAAGTATATACTATCTAGTTTCTTCATATTATATAGGAAAAGCGTTTTGTATAGAATAAACGTAATGAATATGTAATAGGGAGGCGTTAAATATGGATAGATATGTTATAGCTAAAGAATTGGTGTCAGTTAAAGAAGAACCTAATCAAAAATCCACAGTGGTAGATGAACTTCTCTATGGAATGGAAATTTATATAGAGAGGAGGATGCTTAATGGTTGGATGTTAATAAAGACATTTTATGGGTACGAGGGGTATATAAAATCAGAGGACGTGATTAGTTACAAATTAACAAAGGGAAGAAATGAACTTGTAATAGGAAGAATGAATGATATATACGAAAAACCAGATATAAAAAGTAAAAGGATATGCACTGTACTCAAGGGTAGTAGACTCAATACACTTAATAGGGAAAGTAATGGCTATACAGAGGTATTACTATATAGTGGAAAAATAGGATATATAAAGACCAGTGGACTAAGTGAAATAATTCCTAGGGGGAGTAATGAAGCTAGTCTAAGAAAGAAGATTGTGGAGTCCGCTATGTCCTATATGGGAACTCAGTATAGGTGGGGTGGTAAATCACCTTTGGGAATAGATTGTTCGGGACTATGTTTCATGGCATATATGTTAAATGGTATTACTATCTGGAGAGATTCTTATATACGTGAAGGTTATCCTATTGTAAAGATAGAAATAGAAGATGTTAAAGAAGCAGATTTGTTGTATTTTGCAGGGCACATAGCAATGTATATTGGTAATGGGAGGTTTATACATGCAACTAATAGGCAGGGGGAAGATAGTGTAGTAATAGCGAGCCTTAACAAAAGGGATGATAGTTATAGGAGTGATTTAGCAGAATCTATACTGATGGTAGGAAGCTTGGATAGATTTTGTTTATAAAAATTTTATAAAAATTATAGAAAAAATTCTTTGACATGATAATGTATAAAATGTACAATACCTATGTGACTGACCAGTCGGTCGGAGAAAAACTAGGAAGGACATGAAAAAATGTTATCAAAATTTAGCGTTAAGAAACCTTATACAGTTATCGTAGGTATAATACTTGTTATTGTACTTGGAGTGGTAGCTGCAATGAAAATGACTACAGATTTATTACCAAGTATGGAATTACCATACGCAATAGTAATTACAACTTACCCAGGAGCAAGTCCAGAGTCGGTTGAATCGGGGGTTACTAAACCCATAGAACAATCAATAGCAACAATTAATAATGTTAAGAATATACAATCTATATCTAATGAGAACTATTCATTAGTTATCATTGAGTTTAACGGTGATACTAATATGGATACGGCTACAATAGATATGAGAGAGAAATTAGATCAAATATCAGCATATTTTGATGATTCAGTAGGTAGTTCTACAATTATGAAAATTAATCCTGATATGATGCCAGTAATGGTAGTAGCAGCGGATGTTGATGATATGGATGCAGCTGAACTATCAAAATATGTGTCAAATGAGTTGCAACCAGCAATAGAGGCGGTAGATGGTGTAGCATCAGTTGATACGATGGGAAGTATTGAAGAATCAATACATATTGTTTTAGATGAAGATAAAATAGCAGATATCAACCAAAAAGTAAAAGCATCTCTAGATGATAAGTTTGGAGAAGCAGAAGATGCAATGAATAGTGCGTCTTCTCAAATTAATAGTGGTAAAAATGCTATAGAATCAGGTAAGAAGCAGTTGGAGAGTGAGTTAGGACCAGCCGAAAGCCAACTTAATTCTACCAAAACAGAGTTAGCAGAGACAGTAACTATGTTACAAGCTCAATTAGCTTCTCTAGAAGAGAGTGAGAAGGCTCTTAAAGCGTTACCTGCTCAAAGAGCGGCATTGGAGGCTACAAGGACAGCCTTAAGTACAGCTTTAGATACATATAATCAATGCGTTGCAGCTAGGGATGCACTACAACCTTTGATAAATGCTAATGCAGCAACAGATGAACAACAGGCTCAATATCAACAAGTGGTAGCAACAATAAGTACTATAGAATCTAATTTAAAAGACGCAGAGGGTAATCCTATAAGTATTTCGGAAGTACCTGGACTTATAGCGCAATTAGATGCGGGAATAGCACAGATGGATGCAGCCTTAGTTGATTATGATGCTAATCTTGCAGCAATTGCAGATGGAAAAAGTCAAATTAACTCAGCATTAATAGGAATAGCAAATGGACGTATTAGTGTAAATGAAGGTTTAAGTCAAATAGAGAGTGTTAAAGCATCAATGGACTTAACTATGTTAGAGGCATCGATGAAATTAGATACAGGTTCTACAACTTTGGATGAAAAGAAAACAGAGCTTGAAGATGCTAAGGAAGCAGCCTATAATGGTGCAGATATGACTAATATTATTACTAAGGATTTGATAAAGAATATATTATATGCTCAAAACTTTGCAATGCCAGCAGGCTATATTGTTGAGGATAATGTAGATTATCTTATTCGTGTAGGTAATAAGTTCAGTAATATGGAAGAAATGTCAGACTTCGTATTAATGGATTTAGGAATAGATGGATTAGATCCAATAAAATTATCAGATGTAGCAGAAGTTACTTTAGTTGATAATATGAATGAGGTGTATACAAGGGTTAATGGAAACTCGGGTATTATTCTTTCTATAAATAAGCAAACGGAGTTCTCAACAGCAGATGTAGCAGATAGATTAAATGAAGAATTTGAGATATTAGCTGAAGGAAAAGAAGGATTGCGTATAACAAACCTTATGGATCAAGGTGTATATATTGATTTAGTAGTAAACTCAGTATTAAGCAATCTTGTATTTGGAGCAATACTAGCAATATTAATATTATTAGTATTCTTAAAGGATATTAAACCAACAGCTATAATAGCATGTTCTATACCAGTCAGTGTAATATTTGCAATTGTACTTATGTACTTTAGTGGAATCACATTAAATGTTATATCATTATCTGGTTTAGCTCTCGGTGTTGGTATGTTGGTAGATAACTCAATCGTAGTTATTGAAAATATATATAGACTTAGAAAAGAAGGATATTCAGTTAAAGAAGCAGCTATCGTTGGTGCAAAACAAGTAGCTGGAGCGATTACAGCATCTACATTTACAACAGTATGTGTATTTGCACCTATAGTATTTACAAGTGGAATAACAAAACAATTATTTGTAGATATGGGACTTACAATTGCATACTCATTATTTGCAAGTTTAATTATAGCACTTACATTCGTGCCAATGTGTGCAGCTAAGACATTCAAAAATGTATCAGAAAAACCAAGTCGTTTCTTCTATAGATTACAAGATTTATATGAAGTAGGTATTAAATGGTCGTTAAAGCACAAATGGTTAGTAATAGCAGTAGTTATAATAGCATTAATTGTCAGTGGGGCAGCGACTCTTATGGCAGGAACATCTCTAATGCCAAGTATGGACAGTCCTCAAATGTCGCTATCGCTTACGATGCCAGAAGGAACAGTTGATTTAGCAGATACAGCAGAGATGTCAGATACAGTAATAGATAGAATATGTGAGATAGAAGACGTAGAAACTGTTGGAGCCATGGTTGGTGGCGGTTCTATGCTTAGCCTTGGAAGCAGTAGTTCTGTTGATTCAGTAACTATGTATATTATTTGTAAGGATGATAAGGAATTAACTAACGAAGAGATAGCAGCATTAATACAAGAAAAGACAGCAGATCTTGATTGTGAGATAGAAGTACAAGCATCTATGATGGATTTATCTTCTCTAGGATCTTCAGGAGTATCAATAAATGTAAAGGGTAAAGATATGGATACCCTTCAAGAAATAGCAAGTGATATAGCTGATAAATTAGAAGGAGTAGAAGGTCTGATTGAGGTATCAAATGGACAAGATGATTTGACTCCAGAATATAGATTAGAAGTTGATAAAGATAAGGCAGCAGAGTATGGATTAACAGTAGCTCAAGTGTTCCAGACAGTATATGGTAAATTAGCAGATGCAACTTCATCAACAAAACTCGAAACAGCTAGTAAAGAATATTCAGTATATGTAGAAGATGGAAGTAAAGAAGATTTAACAATTAATGATATCAAGAAGATGACCATTCAAGGAACTAAAGATAATGAAAAGGTCGATGTGAAAATTAGTGAGATAGTTGATATTGTTGAAGGTGATGGTTTATCATCAATTAGTAGAAAAAATCAGAGCAGATATATAGCAGTTACAGCAGGAATAGATGCAGGATATAATGTTGGTCTTGTAAGTAATGATGTAGAGGATGTATTAAAGGATTATGAAACGCCAGACGGATATTCTCTTGAATTTGCAGGTGAGAATGAGACAATAAATGATGCAATGGGACAGGTTGAGTTAATGTTAATATTAGCGCTAATATTAATGTTCTTAATTATGGTAATTCAATTCCAATCATTTAAATCACCATTTATAATAATGTTTACTATACCTCTTGCATTTACAGGTGGATTCTTGGGTTTATTATTAACAGGAAATGATTTAAGTGTTATAGCATTAATTGGTATGGTTATGTTATGTGGTATTATTGTAAATAACGGTATAGTTCTTGTTGATACAATAAATCAGCTTATGGAAGAAGGAATGGCTAAGTATGAAGCTATTATTGAGGCTGGAAGAAATAGATTAAGACCTATTATTATGACAGCACTTACAACAATACTTGGTTTATCAACTATGGCAATGGGTATTGGTATGGGATCAGATATGGTTCAACCAATGGCAATTGTAACAATTGGTGGACTTATATATGGTACAGTTCTTACTTTATTAGTAGTTCCTTGTATATATGATGTGTTTAACCGTAAGGATAGGATAGTTAAGGAGGAAGAATAGTATGGCAAAAGAGGTATCATTAGAAAAAGTGATTCCTATATATGAAGCTGTATTAGACCTCTTGGTTGAGAATAAAGAACCTGCTAATATAAAGGTTATAGATATAAGCAATCGTGCTAATATAGGAAAAGGAACCTTATATGAATACTTTGATAGTAAAGAAGAAATTATCCTAAGGGCGATTATATTTGAAATGACGCGTAAGTTAGGAGAAATAATAGAACTTGTCAAGAAACAGAAAAACTTTGAAAGTATGATATATTCTACGATGGAATGGATAGATAATAATACTAAATTCAGAAATTGTTTCACTCAAATATTGAAAATATATTTGGGTGGAATGAATATTCCAGTAGAATTAAAGGCTAAGATAGAAGTAGAGCATATTAGAAAATCGACAGAATGTCAGCCGCAAATTCTAATAGAAATTTTAGAAAAGCAGGCAAAGACAGAAGGTTTGATAAATAGTAATATTACGGAAGATATACTTACAGCTAATCTGATTTCTCAAATAGGAATATATGCATTGTATAAATTGAATTCTATAGAATTAGAAGAGAAAGTAGAGATATCAACCAAGGAATTTATATACCAAAATATACTTAAGCTAATTAAATAAAAAATGTGGACTTCATTCCTCATTATGTGCTATAATCTGAACATATATTACAGCGTGGAAAGAGAGGTACATAATAATGGATGCAAGATTAGTTAGAAAGAACAGCTTAGCGGTTAGGTTAATTGCTATATTAGGAGTAGCGACTATTATTTTTAATATAGTTCATAATTGGGGAGTAAAGGGTAGTCTTGTAGGCACTATAGTATATTCAGTATTATGTGTAATAGTTGTAGGTGTTAATATTTTCCTATCAATTGTTAAGAGTGATAGTGAAATAATTAAGTATACTACAGTATATGGGTTTATCCCGGTTGCATATGTAGCAGTATTTATGGGACGTACAGATATTCTAAGTGCTTTTGCGGTATTAGCATTACTATTGATATGTGTTATATATTTAGATGATACATTATCATTATTTAGTGCAATTGCTTGTGAAGTTCTTATGTTAGTAAAATTTATTGTGGTGATATTTGATAAGAGCTCTAGTGTACTTGTAATCGAGTGGGTAGGTGTGTTGTTATTCGTAACATTATTCAATGTAGGAATTAACTTTATTTGTAGATTGGTTACAAAATATCAAGAAACAGATAAGCAAGAGATTAAGTATCATTTAGCATATCAACAAGAGGTTACTGATAATATGGTAACAGTGGTTGATCAAGGTAATCAACATATAGAGCAACTTCAAGCTAAGCTTGATAATTTTCAAGTTGCAACTGACGAGGTAGTTAAGTCAGTTGATGCTATATCAGAGGGTGTTACTGATACTGTAGAGAATATGGAACAACAGTCAGAGATGACTAATCAGATTCAAGGCGTTATTGATAATCTGATTAATGTTAAGGATCATACTTTAGAATCAGTTGATCAAGCTGTTGATATTACTGATCAAGGTGTTAATATTATTGCTCAATTAAAAGGAAAATCAGAAGATATTCATATTGTAAATAATGATGTTACAGAGGTTTCTCAAGAGTTGTTAGATAAGATATTATCAGCAGAAGAGATTACGCAGATTATATATCAGATATCAAGTCAAACAAATTTACTTGCACTTAATGCATCTATAGAAGCAGCAAGAGCTGGTGAAGCAGGTAGAGGTTTTGCGGTAGTAGCAGATGAGATTCGTAAACTTGCAGATGATACAAGAGAATCTATAGATAAGATTACAGAATTACTTCAAGGTATTACATATCTTGCAAATAAGACATCAGATTTAGTAAAAGAGAGTGTAGAAGCTGTTAATGAGCAAGGCGGATACATTGATCAAGTAGATAGTTCTTTCCATACGATAGCAGGAGTTGTAGATGAGCTTCATGGAAATATGACACAGTTAGATGAATTAAGTAGTGAATTACATGAGTCTAATAATGCGATTGTAGATGGACTTAGTAATCAACAAGCGGCTAGTCAACAAATAGCAGCTAATGCACAATCCTCAGCTGCATTGTGTCAGACTAACCTAGAAGAATTGGTAGATGTTATTGAAGAACTTAACCAAATAGCAAATATTATAGGAAGTTTAGGTACTCATGAAGGTTCAGATAATAGTGAAGCAAGTGAGATGTCAATGGCAACAGAAGAGCCAGAGATGGAAGATGTTGAAGAAGATGAAGAGTGGTAGAAACCATTTATAATTATAGAGGATAATCACTAGTTGATTATCCTCTTTAACTTTATAAGAGAGGACGTCTTATAAGCTTTATGTAGATATGGAGGAGTTATGAGAAAAGAAGATATAGGAAACAATAATAGTACGTATGAGAAAAATCAAAGTGTGAATAAGATTGTTATATTTGTTATGACAATTATAATGATAGGATGTATTGGATTTATAGGTTATGCATTTACTACAATGAATGGAAAAGGGAAAATAGTATTTAATAATCTTAATGATTCTCAGGTAGAACCATATATTAATAAAGATAAATACAATGGTATGAATGGAGAAGCAACAGAAGTGGTTACAAAGATAAGTGATGATTGTCAAGTGTATGGATATGCATCGGAGACAAATGTCATAATTCCAGAAGGGCTTTGCACTGGAACCAAGTCTAAAATAGGTATGGTAGGAGTATATTTAGGTGATAAAGACGGAACGTTAATGGCGGCATATAAGATGGGAAGTACATACTATTACTATGTAACAGATGATATGGAGCAAGATGAATTTATAGAATTCGTTAAAAGTCAATGGAGTTAGAAGAGACAGTTTACAACAAAAAATACTATTTTAATTGAAAATAGAAATATGTTGTGTTAGAATAATTAACGTTGCATAGAATTATATTTGATATAGAAAGAAGGCTTTTATGAAAAGTTCAAGAGAAGACATTAGAAATATAGCTATTATAGCTCACGTTGATCATGGTAAAACAACTTTGGTTGATGAATTATTAAAGCAAAGTGGTGTGTATCGTGAGAATCAAGAAGTGGTAGAACGTGTAATGGATTCAAATGATATAGAGAGAGAAAGAGGTATTACTATATTATCGAAGAATACAGCGGTTACGTATGGTGATACTAAGATTAATATTATTGATACACCAGGACATGCTGATTTTGGTGGAGAAGTAGAACGTGTGCTCAAGATGGTTAACGGTGTAGTGTTAGTAGTTGACGCATTTGAAGGAGCTATGCCTCAGACAAAGTTTGTTCTTAAAAAAGCACTTGAATTAGATTTACATGTTATAGTGTGTGTAAATAAAATAGATAGACCAGAGGCTAGACCAGTAGAAGTAGTTGATGAAGTATTAGAATTGTTATTAGAATTAGATGCGACTGACGAACAATTAGATTGTCCTTTTATATTTGCATCTGCAAAAGCAGGTTTAGCGTCTACAGAAATAGGAGTAGAGGGTACTGATATGAAACCTCTATTTGATACTATCGTTAATTATATACCAGCACCAGTAGGTGATAGGGAAGCAGATGTTCAAGTATTAATTAGTACAATAGATTTTAACGAATATGTAGGTAGAATAGGTGTAGGTAAAGTTGATAATGGTACAATAGCACTTAATCAAGAAGTAGTATTGGTTAATGCTCATGATTTAACTAAGAAGAAAAAAGTTAAGATTGGTAAATTATATGAATTTGATGGTCTTAGTAAAGTTGAAGTTAATGAAGCAACAATAGGTGCTATAGTAGCGATTTCAGGTATAACAGATATTCAAATAGGTGATACGATTTGTTCAGGTGATAATCCAGAGCCAATTCCGTTCCAGAAAATATCAGATCCAACAATAGCTATGGAATTCATAGTTAATGATTCTCCACTTGCAGGAAAAGAAGGTAAATTTGTTACTTCAAGGCATTTAAGAGATAGATTATTTAGAGAACTTAATACAGATGTTAGTTTACGTGTTGAGGAAACGGAAAGTGCTGATAGTTTTAAGGTGTCAGGTAGAGGAGAATTACATTTATCTGTTCTTATTGAGAATATGAGAAGAGAGGGATTTGAATTTGCAGTAAGTAAAGCTCAAGTTATATATAAAGAAGATGAACGTGGAGACAAATTGGAACCTATGGAGATAGCTGTTATTGACGTTCCAGATGAATTCACGGGTACAGTAATTAATATGCTTAATAATAGAAAAGGTGAATTACAAGGAATGTCACCTTCTAATGATGGTACAGTACGATTAGAGATATTTATACCTTCTAGAGGTCTTATAGGCTTTAGAGGAGACTTTATGACGGCGACTAAGGGAACTGGTATCATTAATACTATATTTGATGAATACGGACCATATAAAGGCGATATTCAATATAGAAGTCAAGGTTCTTTGATAGCATTTGAATCAGGTGAGACTGTAGCTTATGGTTTGTTTAGTGCTCAGGATAGAGGAACATTATTTGTAGGCGCTGGTGAACAAGTATATGCAGGTATGGTTATTGGACAAAACGGAAAGAACGAAGATATAGAATTGAATGTATGTAAGAGAAAGCAACTTACAAATACTCGTGCTTCAGGTTCTGATGATGCATTGAAATTAAGTCCTCCAAGAGTATTAAGCTTAGAGCAAGCATTAGAATTTATTGATACAGATGAATTGCTAGAGATTACTCCTGAGAATATTCGTATTCGTAAGAAGATTCTTGATCCAACAGCAAGAATGAGATCTAAGAGAAATTCAAAATAATATAAAATAACAAGAGAATGGAAATAACTAATATAGCTATTTCCATTCTCTTGTTTATTATGTAGTTACAATATATTAAAACTTTACTGATAGGACTGCCGTATTCTACGATTATATTCTAATATTCTTCTTCTATAACTTGGAAGTCCAAAAAGTCAAATTCAATTTCTTCAATAAAACTATCCTTGCCAAATTTTGTTCTGGCATGTTTGATAAAATCATTTTTATTGGTTTCAAGCCATATAGGTTTTGCTAGATCAAATTCAAGGCATATTTGATTTAACGATTCATATACTTTATCGGTTCTTGTGAGCTTGTAATTGTCTATACATATTACAGTATCTTTTACTAATCTATTGTCTTTAATTAATTTGCCCCATATTCTAAACATAGTTATCTCCGTTTCATTAGTATTTAACTAGACTGTATTATAGCATTAGAATTAATTACAAGCAATATGGAATTAGATTTAAAATTATGGTATACTATGAATACTTAGTGACGAGCAGAGAACTTGGCGAGGTATTATCGAGCCTAGTCGTAGCCGTATCTTGTAATTGACTGAGGTATTATCGAAGTCAATGAAAAGATTGTATTATCGAGCTTAGTATGAATGTACACCTAGACACTTAATGACGAGCAGAGAACTTGGCGAGGTGTTATCGAGCCTAGTCGTAGCCGTATCTTGTAATTGGCTGAGGTATTATCGAAGTCAATGAAAAGATTGTATTATCGAGCATAAAAGGAGGATATTATAATGGGATTTTTTGATCAGGTAAAAGACACAATTACATCTACAAGTCAAGATGTAGCTAGTAAAGCAAAAGAGACATCAGAAACAATTAAGATAAAGAACAAAATTAAGACAAATAAATCAGAGATAAAGAAGCAGTTAGAGGCATTAGGAACTGCTTATTATGAGACGAATGTTGAAGGTTATGGATCAGAGTATGCTGATTTTTTTGAGAAGATAGCAGAACTTAATAGAGAAATAAAACAATATGAAGAGGAACTTGATGAAGTTATGGGAATACACAAGTGCTCGGAGTGTGGTAATGAGGTTAAAGAGGGAAGTTCATTTTGTGACAAATGTGGAGCTCAAATAATATAGAACGATAGGTAATAGTGATGAATGTATTAGTGGCAGAAAAAATAACAAAAACATATGGTGAGAAGATATTGTTTGATAAAGTGTCTTTTGGAGTTAGTGAAGGCGATAAAATAGGTGTTATAGGTATTAATGGTACAGGAAAATCTACACTTTTAAAAATTATTGCTGGCATAGAAGTTGCGGATGAAGGGCAGATAGTTAAAAATAATGATGCTGATATATCGTATTTACCACAGAATCCAGAATTTAATTTAGGAGATACCGTGTTAGAATATGTAATTCGTGATAAAAAAAGTTCTAATGAACATTGGAATATTGAAGGTGAAGCGAAGACTATTCTTAATAAATTGAATATATATGCTTATGATAATGTGATTGATAATTTATCGGGTGGAGAAAAGAAGAGGATAGCTTTGGCTAGGGCCTTGGTTTCACCTACTAAGATTCTTATTATGGATGAGCCAACGAATCATTTGGATAGTGGTATGGTTGCGTGGTTGGAACAATATCTTAGTAAATATAGAGGTGTCTTGATTATTGTTACGCATGATAGATATTTTTTGGATAGAGTCACTAATAGAATTATTGAGATAGATAATGCAGGACTATATAATTATAATGCTAATTATTCGGAATTTCTTGAACTTAGGCAACAAAGAGTAGATGATGAAATCGCATCTAATAGAAAAAGAGAGAGTATACTTCGTACAGAGCTTCTATGGGTTCAGAGAGGGGCAAGAGCCCGTTCTACAAAGCAAAAGGCTAGACTAGAACGATATGAAGACATGAAGAACATGAAAGGGCCAGGGGAAGTCAAGAATGTAGAACTAGATTCGGTTTCGGCAAGATTAGGAAAGAAAACTATAGAGATAGAGAATATAAGTAAGTCATATAATGATAGATGTCTTATTAGTGATTTTACTTATTACACTATTAAAGGTGATAGAATCGGAATTGTTGGAAAGAATGGTTGCGGTAAATCTACTCTTCTGAAAATTATAATGGGAGAAGAGATAGCAGATACGGGAACAGTTGTGACTGGAGAAACAATTAAAATAGGATATTTTGCTCAAGAGTGTGAAGATATGGATGGTAATGAGAGAGTTATAGATTATATCCGCAATATTGCAGAATTTGTTGATACATCAACGGGTAAGATATCGGCATCACAGATGTTGGAGCGATTCTTGTTTACGCCAGTAATGCAATATACACCTATAAACAAATTATCAGGTGGGGAAAAGAGAAGGTTGTATCTTCTTAAAGTATTAATGGGAGCACCTAATGTTCTTATATTAGATGAACCAACTAACGATTTAGATATAGCTACACTTACTATATTAGAAGATTATTTAGATGGGTTTCAAGGAATTGTTATTACGGTTTCCCATGATAGATATTTTCTTGATAGGATAGTGGATAGAGTGTTTGCATTTGAGGGTAATGGACAGATTAATCAATATGAAGGTGGTTATACGGACTATATTGAGAGGACGGGTGGCATTGCATTAGATAATGTAGAATCTATTTTATCCAAAACATCTGCACTAGATGAGAACATTGATAATGAAAAAGTGATATTTGATACTAAAGCGAACAGTAAAGATACATGGAAGAATAGAGAAGAGAAGCTTAAATTTACATATAATGAGAAAAAGGAATATGAGGTCATAGATGCAGATATAGCAACCTTGGAAGAGAAAATAGGGGCTATTGATAAAGAAATAGAAGGTGCAGCAAGTCAATATTCCAAATTAAATGAATTAATGATACAGAAAGAAAGTACGGAAAAACAACTAGAGGATAAGATGGATAGATGGGTATATCTTAATGATTTAGCAGAAAAGATAGAAAACCAGTAGTTGTTATGGGGTGAATAATTTATGGTAGAAGGAAAAAAGCGTCGAGAAGAACTGATAAACATTTTGAAAAATAATACTATTCCTATAGCGGGCAATGAATTATCTAAGCAACTAGGAGTTAGTAGACAAGTAATAGTTCAAGATATTGCATTGCTTAGAGCGGTTAATAAGAATATTATATCAACAACCAAAGGATATATGCTGTATAGCCATGAGGAAGACAAATGTAACAGAACATTTTTGGTGAAGCATACTGATGAAGAGATACAGGACGAGTTATACACGATTGTTGATAATGGTGGTAAAGTATTAGATGTTATAGTTGAACATGGAGTATATGGAAGTATAACAGTTGATTTGATAATAAGAAATAGACTTGATGTAGATGAATTTATAAAAGATATAGGAAAATCAAAAGCAGAACCTTTGAATAAGCTAACTAGAGGCGTTCATATCCATACAGTAGAAGCTGATAGTGAAGAAATATTAGATATAATAGAACGAGAATTGTTGAGAAAAGGATATATTATAGAGTGAAATCTATAATATATCTTTTTTTGTTTGCAATATACTTTACGATGTGATATTATTTGTCAGTAAAGCTGACAAGACAGCTGTAAAAATATCTGTAAACAACTATTATATATGAAAGGATTATTACATACTATGGAAAAATTTAAGAAAATACTAAATCGAATATTTATTGACGGTTTATCAGGAATGGCTATGGGGCTATTTGCAACATTAATTGTTGGAACGATTATTAGTCAAATTGGAACTTTAATAGGGGGAACAATTGGAGGATATATATGTGTAATAGCTTCAGTTGCGAAATCTATTACATGTGCAGGTATCGGTGTAGGTGTTGCACAGAAATTTAATACAAAACCATTAGTTACAGTATCAGCAGCAGTTGCAGCTATGATAGGTGGGTATGCATCTAAGATAATAGCAGGCACATTGATTAGTGAAGCGGGAGCTGTTATATATGCAGGACCTGGAGAACCGTTAGGAGCATTTGTTGCAGCATATGTAGCTATAGAGATGGGAACATTAGTAGCGGGAAAGACGAAAGTTGATATACTAGTTACACCTGTTATATCGATTGCATCAGGAACTATAGTAGGATTATTGGTAGGACCGCCAATATCAAGTATGATGACATCACTTGGAAGTTTTATTAATTGGTCAACAGAGAGACAACCTATTATAATGGGAATATTGGTTGCGGTAGTTATGGGAATAGTGTTAACGCTACCAATTAGTTCGGCAGCATTGGGAATAATGCTAAATCTATCAGGTGTAGCAGCTGGAGCAGCAGTTGTAGGCTGTAGTGCTCAGATGATAGGATTTGCAGTAGCAAGTTATAGAGAAAATAAGGTAGGTGGTTTAGTAGCTCAAGGCTTAGGAACATCTATGCTTCAAGTTCCTAACATTGTTAAGAAACCAGTAATATGGCTACCAGCTATTATTACAAGTGCAATACTTGGACCGATATCAAGTAAGGTGCTAGGCATGACTTGTAATGCGGTAGGATCGGGAATGGGTACTTCAGGGTTAGTAGGACAAATAACAGCATTTCAGACCATGACAGAAGCAGGTGGTAATGTTGCTATAGTATTAATTGAAATAGTGTTAATGCATATAATAGCACCAGCTATAATAGCACTAGTGATTTCTGAATTAATGCGCAAGGCAGGTTGGATAAAAGAAGGCGATATGAAATTAGATATGTAAGACACATTTTTTATATAAATAAAACACAAAATAATTGCATATAGGACACATATTATACACAAAAGGTTGCTATCATTATATTAAATCAAGAATTAATATATTTGAAAGGAGCCTTTTTGTATGGATAATGAATATAACAATAATAATGAAAATGGTTTGATAAAAGAGATGGGAAGTGAACTTTCGGAAAAAAGACTAGTTGAGAAAAAAGAAAAGCCTAAGTTTGCAATTAAGTTAGCGAGTGTGATTTTATTTGGCGCAGTGTTTGGGTTGATGGCAGGCGTGGTTTTTACAGGAGTTGATTTTGTATACAATAAATATATGGGTTCTGAAATATCGTCGATTTCACAGACGGGTACTTTGGAGAATACATCTACAAGTGGATTGATAAGTACAACGTATGATGTTGCTCAAGTAGCAAAGAATGTTATGCCATCTATAGTATCAATTACAAGTACTACTACTCAGACATATAGTACATGGTTCGAGAACTATGAGAGAGAAGTTGATGGAAGTGGTTCAGGATTTATAATATCTATTGATGATGATAGATTGCTTATAGTGACTAATAATCATGTTATTACGGGAAGTAATAAATTAACTGTAGGCTTTGTTGATGATACGACGGCAACAGCCATAGTTAAGGGATATGATGAAACGGCGGATTTGGCAGTAATAGAAGTGAAACTGTCAGAATTGACTGCAGAAACCCTTGATGCTATAGCAGTGTCTACGTTGGGTGATTCAGATTCTTTAGATGTAGGCGAACCAGCGATAGCTATTGGAAATGCGCTAGGATATGGACAATCTGTTACAGTTGGTTATATTAGTGCATTAAATAGAGATATTCAATTAGAAGATAAAACTATGACTTTGTTACAGACTGATGCCGCTATTAACTTTGGTAACAGTGGAGGAGCCTTGCTCAACATTAATGGAGAGGTAATAGGTATTAATACTGTTAAGTTTGTTGATGGTTCAGTTGAGGGTATGGGATATGCAATTCCTATCTCTGATGCGATTCCTATAATAAATGACTTAGTTAATTCGGAAACAGTATCTACTGAGAATCAAGCTTATCTAGGTATACAAGGAAATGACATTACGCAGGAGTATTCAGCAATGTTAAATATGCCAGAAGGAATATATGTCTCTATGGTGGGTGAAGAATCGCCAGCAGAAGATGGTGGACTTATGGCAGGTGATATTATAACTCAATTTAATGGTAAGGCTATAAGTAGTATGGAGAACTTACAAGATGAACTTGCTAGAAACACAGGTGGAACAACAGTTGTTATAACTGTAGAGAGAAGGGATAAGAAAGGAAATTACGAGGAAATTGATTTGGAAATAGTATTAGGATTCAGAAATTAAAATTTAAAAATATATTGTTAGAAAGAGTGCCGTTATTAAGCGACACTCTTTACTTTATTTCCTCATATTCATCATATTCATAAGCATGCCTATTTGTTGTCTTTGGGCGGGTGACATATCCTCCATAATTACATTAAGAATTTTATTCATTTCATCGCTAGAGAAAGTTATGCCACGCTTTTTTAACTCGGTATTGGCTTTCATTAGTTGAGGAATGACTAATTCGGGGCTCTGCCCTTTGTACTTGTCAAAAAGTTGGTCAAGTAGGGCTAGTTTCATTGGATCAAAATCTTTGAATTCAGGTCTACCACTTAGATTGTTCATTGCTACTCTCCTTATTAGATTGATTATATTTTTCAAAAAAACTATCAAAATCAAATTCTAGAGAACTATCATTACTTGTGTTGATATCCGAACTAGAATCTGAATTGTAATAAATTAAATGTGAATCGTCAGGTGGTGTATAAGATTGAGGGTTATTGTTTGTTTCAAAATTATTATCGTTGGGAATATGTATAGGCATATTGTTACTGAAATTAAAAGCATTTGCTATGTCGTTATTGGTAAAAGGGTCTATGGTGTTATTGGTAGAATTATTCCCAGTAAATGAATTCATCATAGTGCTTAGAAAATCATTGTTCGTATTTGAACTATTCATGCTATTCATAAAATTAAACATGGCATCTTGTGATCCGTTGCCGCTCATCATATTACTCATCATATCACCCATATTCCCCATCCCCATGGATTCCATCATAGAGTTCATATTCTTAAACATCTCCATATATTTATATATATTAAGCATTTGGCTAATAGGTGATGAGCTAGGAAAATAATCTGAATTTTCAAAGTCCTTAACCATGGTTGAAAAATCGTGATTATTACTATGCAGACCACACGATTTTATTTTACCTTTATCAGAAAAATAATAGTGCAGTTTTTTTATTTCAAAGAATTTGATGAGTAATACTAATGGAAATTTGTATTCGTAATCAACATAGGGAATCATTGATTCAAGAATGTATATGTTGTCGTTATGTAGTAGTTTGTCAAGTGGATGCTTATAATAGAACTCCTCCATAACGCCCCCTAGTCATTGTAAAAATTATTGTTATACTATATGCATTTTTTGATATATATATGACCGTTTAATTAAGATTGCATAAAATAAGAGTATAGGCGAACAGGAGGTAGATAATGAGAACTGAACTAGTAATAGATGATAATACGGTATATGAAGTGGATTTAGACTGTATGTATAAATCAAAGAAAAATAATAATCAAGTAAGTAATTATGAGACGAAGATATTTTCGATAAATAATATAGAGGAATTTGTAGAAGACAAAGAAAAAGTTTTTGCTATGTCGAAAGATGATAGATGGAATAGAAAAAAGGAGGGAGAAATAAATTTATTAATTGTAATACTAATTATTTATATGTTTAAGGTATAATAAAACAAAAAAGGAAACAAGGTAAAAGCCTTGTTTCCTTCTATGTTACTTACTTTAAATTAGTGACATCCACATCCGTTACCGCCGAATCCGTTACCACAGAAAAAGAAAAGTACTAGAATGATGATGATGCACTCACATCCGCTGTCGTCGCCACCGAAAATATTTCCTAAAAAGTTGTTGTCGCCACCGCAGAAACAAGATAATAAAAGAAGAATTATTATAATACTGCAGCAGTTATTGTCGTTAGAGCGGCCGAATGGAGATCCTCCGCATCCTGTTGCTGATAAATCACTCATTTATAGATCCTCCTATAAGTCTTTACATTGTATAATATGCAGCATGTGCACATTATGGTTACATAATTGATGAAATTTTTTAAAGATTTATTTCGACAAATAGTTTATAATAAGGATGGTATATTATTAAAGATAAATGAGGAGATGTGAGGGTATGATTTTTAAATGTAAAAATTGTGGAGGGCAAGTTACGTATAATCCGATTAAAGCAAAACTTATTTGTAATAGTTGTGATAGTAGCGACTCTGAAGAAAAGATAGAATCAGAAAAGCCTAAAAATTGTATTAATTGTGGGGTAGTAATAGATACTAAGGAGTATACATCGGCAACTAAATGTAGTAGTTGTGGTGGATATGTAATATTGGATGATATGATTAAGTATCCACATGGTCCAAATGTGATATTACCTTTTTTTATTGATAAAGATGGAGCTGCGGATATATTAGTAAAACAATTTAAAAAGTCGTTGTTTTTGCCTAATGATTTCCTTTCTGTGAAATCACTAGAGTATTTATCGGGAGAATATGTTCCATTTTGGTTATACAATATCGATTCTGATATTGATTATAATGCTGTAGGAGTTAAGGTTAGAACGTGGACTACAGGTGATACAGAATATACGGAAACTTCAAAGTATGCTGTTAATAGAGAAATAGATATTAGTTTTACAAGGGTGCCAGTAGATGCATCTATTGCTATGGATGATACAATAATGGACATAATGGAGCCATATGATTATAAAATGTTGAAATCGTTTCTGCCAGATTATTTGTCTGGATTCTATAGTGAAACCTATAATTATGTGCCGGATGAGTTGTTGCCTAGAGCAAAGAAAAAGGCAGCGAAGGATTCGGAAGAATGGTTGAAAACAACTATAAAGCAATATACTCGCATGGAAAATGTAAGGAAGAATATAAACCTCAATAGAACAAAGCAAGAGTTTGCATTATTACCAGTATGGAAATATACATATAGATATGACAATAAGAACTATGATTTTTATGTAAATGGGCAGAGTGGAAAGACGTATGGGAAAAGTCCGGTCAGCATAGCAAAGCTCTTTGGATATTCAGGAATAGTTTTGGGATTAGTTAGTTTACTCATGTTTGCAGTAGAAAAAGTATTGGAGGTGTTATAGATGAAAGGGTTTAAAATATTTATAATAACATCACTAAGTATTACGGCGATTCTATTTATGATATATTTTGGAGTGTATATGTCATATAGATCAACGGTTACTACACCTGAGAGGGAGAATATAGCATGTGACACGGAAGACAGAATATTTGATTATGCTAATGAGCTTAGTAGCATAGAAAAGACTAGATTAGAAGAAACGATAAGTAAATATGAACAGAAATTAGGTTTTGATATTGTGCTAGTTTTATTAGATGAAGATATTGGAAATGGAACAGCAAACTATAGTTATGATAATTATGATATTATTGAGAAATGGACACAAGACTTTTATGTAGAACATAACTTTGGTTGGGATAATGAGGATAAAGATGGCGTTATATTTGTGGCAAATTACTATGATGGATATGCGTGGATGGAACTTTGGGGAGATCCATATTATAAGTGCAGTGCTACAAAAAGGGATAATTTGATTGATGATATCAAAGTGAATCTTAGAGTGAATCCTTATAAAGCAAGTAATACGTACATAAAAGGTGTGTATAAAAATATGACAGGCCTAGGGTTTATAGGTGCAACGTTGCCTTGGTATATTAAGTTTATGATAGGATTTGTAGCAGCAGCTATATTTCTTTTATGTAATCTAAAAGTTAAGGCGGGTAAAGTTACGGTTAATAAAGATACATATATTGAGTCTGGTAACGCAAAAATTAAAAAAGATGAAAATGTTTTCTTGAGTAAACACACAACGTCGCGTAGAATAGAAAGTTCGTCAAGTGGAAGTGGCGGCGGAGGCGGTGGCGGTGGTGGAAGCCATGGCGGAGGCGGAGGTCGCTTTTAGGGAACTATATAACAATTATTGAATATTATAATATATACAAACAGTCTAATTCTTTGTTAGGCTGTTTGTTTTTGCATATGGGATTATAGTAAATATATTAAGATGAATAGTTGATTAAGATAGGAGATTGTAATATGTCTAAAATGGAGAAGGCTTATAAACATACAAAGATAATAGAATGTGATAATGATTCGAAAATAGTGGTATTAAGCGATTGCCATAGAGGTCAAGGTAATTGGGGGGATAATTTCATGCCTAATCAAAATCTATTTTTTGTAGCACTTGATTACTACTATAACCAAGGATTTACATATATTGAGTTAGGTGATGGAGATGAACTATGGGAAAATAGAAGTATGTCAAATATAGTGAATTGTCACTCTGATTCGTTTTGGCAAATGAGCAGATTGTATGAAGATAATAGATTTTATATGGTATATGGAAATCATGATATAGTTAAGAGGAATAAAGAGTTTGTCAAAACAGAATTATGTAAATGTTACAATGAAGTAGGGAGATGTGATATAGAAATGTTTCCTGATATTAATGTTGAAGAGGCTATCTTGCTTAAAAATAATAATATGGATAAAGAAATATTGCTTGTACATGGTCATCAGGTTGATCCTATGAATAGCACATTTTGGATGATTTCTAGATTTTTGGTTAGGTATTTGTGGCATCCGTTGGAGATTATAGGATTTAAAGCTCCGATAGGTGGAGAGGGAAAACAAGAAAATAAGGATGCTGTAGATAATAGGTTAATAAACTTTGCAAAAGAAAACAATATGGAAATAGTAGCGGGACATACTCATCGCACCTATTTTTCGAAAAAAAATGAAGGCTATTACAATGTAGGTAGTTGTGTTCATCCTAGGTGTATAACTGCTCTGGAAATAGTAGGCGATAAGAAAACTCTTGTAAAATGGACCGTTATGACTAGAAAAAATTATGATTTATATATAGAAAGAGTTGTTTTGGAACAAAATTAAAAAAATTGTAAATAAGTGTAGTATTGTCACGCTTTTGTCACAATGTTTGTGTTAATATTACATATCAATATTATCTTGAAATAATTAGGTGTAGAAAAAAATATATAGATTACAGAAATATAGGGGTGTTTTATGAAAATACAAAGGATTAGACGAAAGAAACTAAATAGGAGAAATATTAAACGGATAGGAGTAGGGATAATGGCAATGGTTATGAGTGTTGTCATTGCTTTGCCTTGCGTTTCTACACTTGCAGCAGAGATTATCAATCCTAATCCTAAGGTTGACATTATTGTTAATACCTGTGCTGATTACTCAGGTACATATGAAGATTTTAAGCAAGCGTTAGCAGAGGAATTACAGAAGAATTATAATACTAATGGTGCAGATATTAATATAACAGATGTTAGAATATCAAAAGCAGGTATTAAGATTGATACAGTAGATTTAACTGATTGGCATGTGTATGATCATTATGGAGCAACAGGTAATCCTTCTACATATACACCAACTAACTGGAATGATTATAGTGGAAGAAGACCATATTATTATTACATGACATCATATCTTACAGCCGCTAATATTTTAACAGCCGCTAAGAATGTAGGTAAGATAGGTAGTACGGTAACAACATTAGATGATGCGGCGGCAAAAAGTGTATTATTTACCATACCAGAAGCATTTAGTTCTGGATTAATGAATTATACAGCAGGTAATGTTGGAAATATGGAATCTCACATTTATTCAAGCGTAGACTCATATGGTAAAGCTAGCATGTATTTTGTTGGATATCCTACACCCGCATATAAGGATTTCTTATTTTATCCAGTTACAACTAGAAGTAAAAAAAGTATATCTTTTGATATTGATGCACAGAATGTTAAAGTTCACTCTTTAGATGGAGCAGGATTTTTGGTTAATGCAGGTATAGATAAGAATGGAATGTTACAAGGATACATATTGTATTTTAAGTTTAATGATGCATCGAGTGGAACTGTATACATATACAGATTAAGTGGAAATCAAACACCAACACAGATTCACAACGACACATCTAGCGGATTAGCTGGTTGTAGTAAGACTTTAGTAACATCGACGGCTTTCGCGTTGAATACTACAAGTAAGAAGTCGAAAATATTTGTAGATTTCACTACAGATAAGATAACAGTTCAACAACAGGATTATCTTGATGGAAATGGTACGTTGGGTACTTCAAAAGCCTTATTTACTAATGTTGCTATAGATACAAGCGCATTCCCTTATACTAATTATAATGGATTTGGACCGATAGTAGCATACTCAGGTCACAACTGTGAGACAACTTCATATTTTATATATTCAGATCTTGTTATGAGTTATCAAACAGATACATTTGAAGCAATAAGAAATTCACAATTTGCTCAAGATAGAAGTGATGCAGATACAGTTAATAGGTTTTTTATAAATCTAGCTGATAATAATCCAGAACTACCTGAGAGTAGGGCTGAATATAATGAAGGTATTCTAAGACTCATCAATGATGAAGTTCAATATATAAGTACAGTGGATGATGGTCAAAATGGAATGAATGCATTTGGAAGTATTGCGGACAGTATTGGTTCTGATAATGTGTTCTACGCGACTGATGCAGATTATATAAAAGCTATTGCAGAGTATATAGCTAATAGTAATGGATGGAGTACAAAGGATGTTAATCCACCTACATTAACAGCTCCAGTAGCTAAATTTACTATAGTAGGTAAAGATGCTGGCGACGAATCTGCAACTTATCAGCAGATTATATCTATTCACAGACAACATTTAGTTGGTGAGGATAAGAATAAAGAGGTAGAAGTTACGTTTAAGGATGCGTCCGCGCCAGTAGACGATAGTGTTCCTATTGTTGTGTGGGAGTATGTAATAAGGGATCAAAATGAAAAGGTCATGGTGGAGAAGAAGGTTGAGCTCGGAGATCAATCAAGTAATCCACCTAGTATAAAAATAAATGCAGATTCAATTATAGGAAGGTATACATTAACATTAACAGTTACAGATGTGAATGGTGTCAAATCAATTAGTTCGACATTACCATTTGATGTTGTAGATGATAGTGTAGCGCCAACTATAGACGTGCAACCAGATGATACAGCATTTGGTAAAGCAAAAGTGACAATAAGTGATAGCCTAAGCGGTGTTCAAAAATATCAGATAAGTAAAGAAGGTGCAACTCTTGTAGAGTTGCCAGTGGTAACGTTAACTACAGTACGTCCAGAAGCTATTATTAATGTAGATATTCCTCAAGATGGAAGTAAGTTAATAATTACAGCATGGGATGAATGTGGTAATAAGAGCACTAAAACATGTACTACTAATAAGGTTACCTATTATACAAACTTGAGTGATACTACTACAGTATATAATACACAATATGTTTTAACAGGAACGAAGATAAGTGTATTACCAGCAGCACCAGTAGATGCTAATGATGATAAATATTTTGTAAATTGGTATACAACTTCTGCATCAACAGGTGGAAGTGCGGTAACAGTAACAACAACAGTTGCAGGTGATTTAGCTGTATATGGTAGATGGAATAGCAGTAGACATCTATTATCATTTAATGCAAACGGTGGCAGTTTTACTAATAATCCGCCTTCATTTAATGTGCCAGAAGGAACTTTACTTACAACAGCAGTGAAGAACGTAGAGATTCCAACAAGAGCAGGATATGATTTTGTTGAATGGTGTACGAATTTAGGTGCAACAACTTCATTGGGTACTACAACTATGACGACAAATCAAACTTTATATGCAAAATGGAAATTAGGAGATGTAACATTAACATTAGATCCTAACGGTGGAGTTAAGGGAAAAGAAGATAAATTAAAAGGATTAAATGGAACATTAATATCAACAGTATTATCAAATTATGGTACAGGAAATACTACACCAACTAAAAATGGTTGGAGTTTTGTGGCTTGGAGAATTAAAGAGGGTAATGTTTTAAGAGCAATTACAAGTAGTGATAAATTAGGTGATAGTGGAGCAACAGTATATGCAGAGTGGAAACGAGATAATATGCAATTTACTGGGACTGCTTTAGCTGATACAAAATATGCGGCTAATTATATAATTACGGTTGGGGCTACAAATGGTACAAAAAAATATAAATATGCATTGACTAGTGGAAGTCTTCCAGCAGGATTAACACTTGATGGAGACACAGGAGTGATTTCAGGAACTGTTACTGCAGATATTGCAACGTATACTTTTGTTATAACAGCTATAGAGCAACCAAATGATACAGTAGAGGCGGGTGATTGCAAGAGTATTCCAGCAACATTTAGCATAAAGGTAGCACAGGGAGATAAACCTGTAATAGCGAATAAAGTCGTTAACGTTAAAGCAGATGCCACAGATAAACAGGCAGCACTTACAACAAATCTAATTACTAAACCAGCAGGTGTAACAGATATAGTTTGGGTGAAGACGTCAACTACTGAAATAGGTGGAGTATATACAGGAACAGTATACTATGATTCGAAAATTAGTGGTTATACAACTAATGGAACAGTTACTGTAACTTATACAGATGTATATCCTATTCTAGATTTTAGTGTTTCTAATATTAGTGATATAGATGCTACAGATGATGAAAATGCTAACGAAGCAAGTCTATTATCATATACTAATTCTAGTGAATATAGAGGACTTAAATTAATAGGAGATAATACATCATACAATAGTGCATTAGGTACAGCTCCAACAAGTTGGACTTTGCCGAATTATTCGTTTAATGATGAAGCAAGTTCGCCTAAGAAGGATTACAAAGCAATAGGCGATGAATATATATTTACACAAACATATTTAAAAAATACATTAACAAGAAATGTTAAAGTTAATCCTATAGGTGTTGACTTTGTGGGAACAGAAACATATTATGTGTTTGCTGGTGATGACAATTTTACCTTAGATATGGTATCAACAAATGAAGGTAGTAATGTTACATTTGATTTAGCTAATGAAAGCAAAGATGGTGGTATAATATCGGTTAATCCAGATGGTACTGTTACTATACAAAATAGTGGTACTGCTAAGGTAATAGCAACTGGATCAGAGATAGATCATTATTGTGAAAGTAGTAAGGTAATTACGGTAGTTGTTAGTACTAGACCTACAGTTATGACAGGTTCCGCAAGTACATCAACAACTGATATGTCAGCGACATTAAATGGTACTATTATAAAAGGATCAGAAAATACAACTGATAATGGATATATTGAAAGTGGATTTATGTATAAGAAAGTTGATGATACTGATTATACAAAAGTAATAGTTGACGTGACAGATAATAATGCTATATCAAAATTTATAGATGGGTTAGAAACAAATGTTATCTATGAATATTATGCTTTTGCAACAACAAGAAGTGGAATAACAACTGGAAGTGTAGAGAAATTTGAAATTACGCAAAATACTAGTGTAACAACAATTGGTTCGAACAATGTGACGTATGAAAGCGCAAGTTTAAGCGGAAAAGTTCAATCAGGAAATATAATAGAAAAAGGATTTGAATATAGAGTTAAGGGTCAGTTAACATTTATAAAAGAGAAGGTTTCTTTATCAAGTGATACAATGGCTACTATTACTAACTTATATCCTAATACAGAATATGAGTTTAGAGCTTATGCTAATACCTCAGAAGGTATGGTATATGGAGAAATATTAGGATTTACTACTACAGGATATAATCCATCTCCGCAATCAGGAATTATAATAGGAGATTTGGATACAGGTAATACGCCATTCCCTGATAATGATAATGGAAATAGTTATCATATGATAATACCACCAGATTCAAATGGAATACATGTAGATGGTAATATAGAGAATCCTACTTATAATAATATCTCATATTTAGAACCAATAGTTCCAGGTGAAGAAGATGATCCTAAGAATAATATAACTATTGATGAAAACGGAAACATTATAATAGGTGAAAATATTAATCAAGCAGATATTGTTTTTTGGATAGATGGAGAAGAGTATGTGATACATGTTTTAAAAGGCTCCCTATCAGTAGGAACAGCTAATAAGTCTCAAGTGGCTATAGCAAGTATTAATCAACAATATTTAAGAAGTAGTATTAATGAGCAAGAGATGTATGGTCTTATTTCAGGAGGAAATCATGTTGAGATTAGACTGGTATCTGATGATTTTTCAGGTGGACAAGATACAATTAATGCATTTACACAATATGCAACATCAAATATTCATAATAAGGTAAAGATGGATTTAATGGACTTATCATTATATCAGATTATTGATGGTAATGTTGAAGGAGCTACAGAAATTAATCATCTTGATAGACCTATTAAGGTTGATTTAGAATTAACTAGTGATTGGGAAAATGTGAGAGATATAAGGGTGCTTCATGAAAGACATGATGGTACAATTGAACTTATAGCAGTTAATAGAAGTGGAAGAAATATATCAATGTATGTGCAAGATTTTTCTTCATATGCTATTGTAGGTGTAAATCAATATGGTGTAATGGTTAGCCTTGATGGTGAAGGTCAAGTATTGCCAGGTACAGAGAATTATATTCTTGACGGAGGTAATATTACACTAGACTTTTCACCAGCTAGATTATATTATTTAGAATCTGTAACAGATAATGGTATACCAGTTACATTAGATAACTATACATATACTATTACTGATATTTCAGAAAACCATAATATAAATGTTATATTTAAGCATAATCAATTTGGTATTAATGCATCAGCAGGTGCAAATGGTAAAATATCACCATCAGGATTAACTAATGTAGATGAAGAAGGAAATATCACATATAGATTTACTCCTAATGATGGATATAGAGTTAGTGCAATAATTGTTGATGGTGTAGAATTTGCTACAAACTCAGTAGAATATACATTTAATAATGTTACTTCTGAACATACAATACAAGTAATATTTGAAGAGATACCAGTTCAACCAATAGATCCAACAGATTCAACAGATCCAACAGAACCGACAGATCCAACAAATACAACAGATCCAACTAATACAACTGGTACAACAGATTCAACATCAAGTAGCGGTGGAGTAAAAGGAATAGCAGCTAAGACTAGCGATATGCTTAATGAAATGCCAAGTGTGATAATGATAATGATATCGCTTGTTGGTTTGATAATTGTGTTGTTTGTGAAAGCTCTATATAATGTAACTATAAGTATTCTATATGGATGTATTAGTGATAATGATATTACAGAGGCAGAAATAAGGTTCGGAAATGGTGATTGTATGGGAAGATATGAAGCTTCTTATAATACTAATAATAGGTATGAAAATATCTGTAATAGAGAAAAGAAGGTCACGCTTTTATATGAACTTATGGCACTGTTTAAGAATATTAACCGTGGTAGTTTGCGACTGTCCAGTGGATCAAGCGTGTATTTGAAGGTGGAGCCTATGAATTATAGTCTTTGCAATGGTTAGCAAAAGGTGATAAAATGTTTTGGGAAGTAGCATTAAGAACTGGTCATATATTACAATTATTAAATGGTGCAATGTTGACATAGATATGTATTTGATTATATAATAGGTTAGTTTATGTTATACTATGTAACTAGTGTAGTGTTTAGCAATTGTAAGGGATAGGGGAGTAATGAATAACCAAAATAGCCTAAGGCCAGTAATAGAGATTAGAAATATTAGAAAAGAATATAAGACTCTTAATAGGCGCGAAGGACTTAGAGGTTCTATAATGGATTTGTTTTCTAGGAATTATAGTACATTAGTGGCAGTGAATGACATTAGTATGGATATAATGCCAGGAGAGATTGTAGGATATTTAGGACCAAACGGAGCTGGAAAGAGTACTACTATTAAAATGATGACAGGAGTACTAGAATCAACTAATGGTGAGATTTTAGTGAATGGAAAGATTCCTTATAAAAATAGAACAAGGAATGCTGCAGACATTGGTGTTGTATTTGGACAGAGATCTCAGTTGTGGTGGGCGCTACCTGTAATAGAATCATTTAAGATACTTAAAGATATATATTGTATTGATGATAAGACATATAATGATAATTTAGAATTCTTTGATTCACTAGTAAATGCAAGTGAATTGTATAGTAAACCTGTAAGACAGATGTCTTTGGGACAGAGAACTTTATGTGATATATTAGCAGCATTTTTACATAATCCAAGTGTTGTATTTCTGGATGAACCGACAATTGGTTTAGATGTTTCTATGAAGAGTAAGATTAGAGAACTGATAAAAGCTCTTAATAAAGAAAAAGGAACAACAGTTATATTAACTACACACGATATGGGAGATGTAGATGCACTTTGTGAACGTATAGTTATTATAGATAAAGGAAGTATGCTCTATGACAATAACATTGATAACTTAAGAAGTTTCTTTGGGGCATATAGAACTGCTAAGTTTATGTTTAGTAAAGATTCCTTTGAAAATAGTGATGATGAGTTAAATGTGATTACTAATGATATACAGGATATAATTTCAAAAAAATATCCAAACGCAATATCAACTAACGTGAACGTGAATGAAGAGTGGGTTGATGTGTTAATAAATGAAGATGAAGTATTACTTATGGATGTTGTTAATTCTGTACAAGAATACAAATCCATAGTTGATATTAAACTTCAAGAAATATCTACAGAGAGTGTAATTAAGAAAATATATGAGCGAGGTATTATATGATAGGGAAGAGATTTTCGCTAAAAAGATACCTTACGCTTACTAGAGCTGGAATCATAGAAGGATTATCCTTTAGATCCTCTTATTTAGTTACGCTTGTAGGAAATATAGTGTATTTGATATTCGTTTACTTTTTGTGGAGGGCGATATATGCCTCAAGTCCAAATGAAGTAGTAAATGGAATGTCTTTTAATGATACAATGATATACCTTGTTCTTGCTACAGCATTGTTTAGCTTGATGGAGGTTTGGCTTGTATGGGAAATAGGTAGAGATATTCAGTCTGGAAAGATAATATTGAATATGTTGAAGCCTATTGATTTTGAAGTGTATATGTTTTTTCAATGCTCGGGAGGTATTGTAACGTCATTTATTATTACGTTTTTACCTACGTTTGTTGTTGTGTACTTTATTACAAAAGGAAGTATTGCATTAGGAGTTAATATAATATTTTTTATAATAAGTGTTGTTATTGCTATAATGATTAATTTTTCTATAGACTTTTTTATAAGTACAGTATGTCTATATACAGAATCTCCATGGGGAATTAATATTATGAAAGAGGTGGTAGTGTTGTTATTATCAGGAGCAACAGTGCCTTTAGCTTTTTTTCCAGATACTTTGCGAAAAATAGTTACATATATGCCTTTTCAAGCGATTTATAACACACCATTACAGATACTTATAGGGAAGAACTTAGATATGGCTGATTATGGCAAAATGATATTGGTTCAATTTGTGTGGTCTGTTATTATGATAATTATAAGTAGACTATTTTGGTCTGTTTCTAAGAAAGTAATAACTGTAAATGGTGGGTAGGTGACTTATGAATATTAATAGAAGAGGCATAAGGTATTATACAAAAATATATTTTAAAATATTGGCACAAGATTTAAAGAGTAAGATGAGTTATAGAGCAGATTTTATAATATCTACATTAGGAATGATATGTACTAATTTATCAGGATTCGTAGCATTTTGGATTATGTTTCAGAATTTTCCGTCTGTAATGGGATGGACATATAATGAAATGTTATTTCTGTATGGATTCTCTTTGTTGTCATTAACACCAGTACAATGTTTCTTCGATAACAATTGGAATCTTAGGTCGTATGTGTATTCTGGGGATTTTATTAAATACTGTTTTAGACCTATAAACATATTCTTTTATTTCATATCAGAAGTCTTTGATATAAAAGGATTGGGTCAACTAGTAATGGGAGGCGGAATATTAATATATTCATGGATTAAATTAGGGCTACCATTTACAGTAGTAACAGTATTTCAACTTATAGTAAGTTTGTTCTCTGCATCACTGTTTATGATTGCATTAATGAATCTTGCAGCGGCTACATGTTTTTGGATTGTGAATTCAGGTATAGTTATGGTATTTGCTTTTAAATTTAAGGATTATGCAAAGTATCCAATAACGATATTTAATCCTATATTTAGATTTATATTCACATTTATCATACCAATAGCCTTTATTGCCTATTATCCAAGTATGTTTTTCTTAAGAACAGACAATATTCCTATACTTACATGGTTATCACCAATTATAGGGGTTGCTTTTTTCTATATAAGTTATAAAATATGGATGAAGGGTGCAATTAGTTATTCGGGAACAGGATCATAAATATTTATTAGGATATACATAAATTTTGGCTGGAGATATCAAATATGAAGAAAAAGAAGAAGATTTCATTAGGTTTAAAGTTTTCTATTACCATTATGTTGATGGGAATATTAATAGGAGTACTAGTTATTTTAATTGGATATCGTACATACTATAAGCAGATGATATATCAATATGAGATGCAAGGTAATATACTTATTAATACTGCAGCACAATATGTTGATTGGGATAAGATTGATTATTATCTAGAAACTCAAGATGAAGATGAAGAATATGTAAGGACTCTCGAAAATATGAGGCTGCTTAATAAAGGTGCAGGCTCTATGTATTTATTTGTATTTGTGCCAGATGAAGATGGTGCAATATATGTATTTGATACTGATGAATCAGAAGATAGATGTGAGCTAGGCTATTATTGGGAATGGTATGATGGGTTTAATAAATATAAGAAGCAGTTAGCTGCAGGTAGACCTTTTGGTCCTATAACATCTGACGAAGAATATGGATGGCTTCTTAGTATTTATCTGCCATTTTATAATAGTGACAAACAGTTTGCAGGTTATTTGGGCGTTGATTATTCAGTTGAGCATATTATGAATGAGCAATGGGATTTTATGCGTAATCTAATTATACCGTCAGCTTTGATTACAATATTTATGACATTAGTGTTTATGAAATTATTTCATCGTATGGTATTAGATCCCATTGATAAGATATCAGTTGCAGCAAGGCACTTTGCCATAGGTGGTGGAGATAGTGGAGTGGATGCAAGTAGTATAGAAGATTTGGAAATTGATACTAGTGATGAATTACAGACACTAGCTGAGACACTTAAATCAATGGATATAAAGATTCAAGAGTATGTTGAAAATCTTGAAATAGTAACGCAGAAAGCAGAGACAGATTCTCTAACAGGACTGTTAAATAGATTAACCTTTGTTCAGAAGGTTAAGAATTCATTGGCTAATAGTAATGATTGTGAAAATAGTATATTTTTAATGATAGACATAGATTATTTTAAGAGAATTAATGATAACTGGGGACATGATACTGGTGATAAGGTAATTAAAGAATTTGCCGATGTTATTAAAGCTAATTTTTGTAATACAGATTTCGTTGCAAGAATGGGCGGTGATGAGTTTACTGTATTTAGCATTGGAAATTGGTCAGAAAAGGATATTCACAAGAGAATTGAGAGTATACGTAAAGGAATAAAAGCCATTGATATTATTGAGGATTACGAGATAACAGCTAGCATAGGTATAGGATTAGCGGCAGATAATGTGAAGAGTTATCGTAGGTATTATACGGAATCTGATATAGCCCTATATGATGCAAAAGAGGCGGGTAGAAATAGATATGTAATTAGAGAAATAAAAAATGATTAGCGATATGATTGTACTGTACATATTATAGGATGTATAGTTAGAAAATATTTAATACAAATATATAGCTATCATATAGTAATCTAATATGGGATTGATACATATTATTATTATAAATAGTAGTACGGGATGATTATATATGGATACAGGTGCAAAAATAGATCCAGAACTCCAATTATCTCTTAGTATTGATGAAGTAGATAGAGAGAAAAGTGTTGAACTTAATGTTGGATATGAGGAAGAATTTAATGAATGGGAATTAATAGTTAAATATGTTGGTGATATTGAAGGAGTAGTGTCCAAGCTAGGAGCTTTGGCTACTCCTTTATTTAATGGTTACGCAATTGTGAGAATAAGAGAAAATCTTATAAATGCATTAGCAACTTTTCCAGAAGTATTATATATAGAAAAGCCCAAAACACTTATATTAGAAGAGATGGAAGGCATAAGAGATTCTTGTGTCGAAAGGGTTAGGCTGCCGGATTACAATTTGACAGGACGTGGGACAATAGTTGCTATTCTAGATAGTGGTATAGATATAAGTCATCCAGATTTTAGAAATGATGATGGAACTACTAGGATACTAAAAATATGGGATCAAGGAATACCAGGAAATCCACCTCAGGGCTTTTTTGAGGGTACAGAATATACCGAGGAAGACATTAATAAAATGTTGCTAAGTGGTGAACAGGTGGGGACTGTGGATACTTCAGGGCATGGAACGGCAGTTGCAGGCATAGCCTGTGGCAATGGTAGGGCTTCAAATGGAAGGAATGTGGGAGTTGCACCCAATTCGAATATTATTGTGGTTAAGTTAAGAAGAGCAAGAGCGGGAAGATTTTTCAATACAATTGAATTAATGACAGGTTTGGATTATGTAGTAAAAAATGCAATAGCTGAAAATATGCCCGTAGCTATTAATCTTAGCTTTGGAAATAATTATGGGGATCATAATGGTTCGAGTATTGTGGAAAGTTATATAGATAGTATAAGTAATGACTACAAAATTTCTATTGCTATTGGCACAGGTAATGAGGGAATAACAGGGAGACATGCTAGTGGTACGTTAGTTAATGGTAAGGAACAGGAAATTGAATTTATTGTTGCACCGTACGAGCAAGCTATTAATCTTCAGATTTGGAAGACCTTTGCAGATGATTTTGATGTTAGCTTGGTAACGCCTAATAATATTAGGATTGGACCAATAAGTAAGTATTCACATATATCTCAGTACAGAGCAGCGGGTACAATAATAGATGCTATATATGCAGACCCTTCGCCTTACAATAGTAAACAGGAGATATACATTTCACTTATTCCTACGAATGACTATATATTTTCGGGTATATGGAAAATAGTACTTACACCAAGAAATATTGTTAATGGAGAATATAATATATGGTTGCCAGTATCTTCGTCAACTAGTCCAGGAACATTTTTTCAAATACCAAGTGAGAATCTTACATTAACTATTCCATCTAGTGCTAGAAATGTAATATCAGTAGGGGCATACAATTCAATATTGAATACGTATGCAAGTTTTTCAGGAAGGGGCAGTAATTCTATAGGTGATATAAAACCAACTATAGTAGCTCCTGGGGTCGGAATAAATGCACCTTCAATAGGCGGAGGATATTCAAATAGAACAGGAACATCATTTGCAACACCTTTTGTGGCAGGAGCGGCAGCACTATTAATGGAATGGGGAATTGTAAATGGAAATGACCCATATATGTATGGTGAGAAAGTAAAAGCGTATTTAATTAGAGGGGCAAGGCAGTTGCCAGGAATGGAAACTCCAAATTATATGACTGGGTATGGAAGATTGTGTGTAAGTGATAGCTTGCCAGAGTAAGCATATAAAGTGATTGATAAAGAATGGCGAAAATGTTATGATATCAGTATTTATAATATGTATTTTGGTTGATGATATTTTATGAACAGCAACTTATGAAAAGGAGGAGAAATAGTGAAATTTACACAAATCTTCAAGGTATTGCCGTTAATTTATATAATAATTATTATTTTTGGGTCGATTTTTACTTATTCATCATATACAAAGGCACTTTATATTTCGGATGTTCAGGCGGAATATAAGCAGTTAGGAATTGACTTGAGAGACGCATCAGATTATTTGTCTGATCAGATTAAATCATATGTTGTTTACGGACAGGAGCAATTTTGTGATGCTTACATAACAGAAATAAATGAGACTAAAAGTAGGGAGAACATTGTTAATCAGATTATAGAGCTTGGTTTGCCTGACAATGAACTTGAATTGTTAAATAGCGCCAAGGAACTTTCTGATCAATTGGCGGTGGATGAATTTAGAGCAATAGAAGAAGTTCAAGCTGGTGATTTTGAGAGTGCACGTCAAATTATTTTTAGTGAAAGCTATATTGAACAGAAGTCAGCAATCTATAGTGAGATTGAGCAGTTTCAATTTACTATGAATACTCGTTGTACAGATGAATCTATGGCAGCTAATCATTTGGCAACATTATATCTTGTTATTACATTTGCACTTATTGCAGGAATTACAATTTCTGTTATTGCAAACTATTGGGTGCTTAATAAACGATTGAAAAGTATGATTGCTCTAAGTGAAATAGCATATCAAGTTTCGGAAGGAAATATCTATCAGGATGTTTCTGAGTATGAATCAAATGATGAGTTTGGCTTAATGGCAAGGAGTTTTTCAAGTCTCTTAGAATCTGTTCAACAAATTACTCAAGAGATTACAACCGTTACAGAGGAAGTTGCAGAGGGGGGTACAGGCAGATGCGTGGATAGCACCATGTTTAAAGGTGATTTTGCAGTATTGCTTGATGGTATCAATACACTTCTTGAAACTGTAATTGATGAAGAGGAACGAGTTGGTAATCTTAAAAATAGATTTTTGGTAAATATGAGCCATGAGATTAGAACCCCTATGAATGCTATTATTGGTCTTTCGCAACTTGCATTAATGCGTGAGCAGACATCAGAAAACTATGAAACATATAGGAAGATTAATATATCTGCTAAAAATTTATTAACTATTATTAATGATATTTTGGATTTCTCAAAGATTGAAGCTGAAAAGTTAGAGCTTTATGAAGAAGATTTTTGTTTGGAGGAGATTGTATCTAATGCACTTTTGGTATCTTCTGAACGTATTGAAGATAAGCCAATTGAAATGTTATTTGATATTGACTATAATGTACCAGCTTATTTGTATGGAGATAAAACTAGATTGTGGCAGGTGTTAAAAAATATTCTAGATAATGCAGCTAAATATACAGAATCTGGTCGTATTGTTCTATCTATCTCCAAGGTAGAAGAGGAAAATAGAGAGACTAATGATAAGATTACTTGGCTTAGTTTTGAGGTTAAGGATACAGGAACTGGAATGAGCAAAGAACAATTAGAACGTTTTTGGTCACCATTTGAACAGTTTCATGCAGCCAAATACAATAAAAATATAGGAACAGGACTAGGAACTGCCATCACCAAGCAACTTATTACGTTGATGGAGGGAGATATAGCTGTTGATAGTGTTTTAGGAGAGGGAACTACACTTAGTTTCAAACTTCCATTTAAGGAAGCCAAGGAGCAATCTACAGTACTTGATGAAATCAGTAAGTATCGAGTTGTAGCAAGTAGAATATTGATTGTAGATGATGATCCAATTGCACTTGAAATTATGAGTGGAGTGTTAAAGATGATAGGTGGTGAACCTGTATGTGCTTCAAGTGGAGCGGAAGCATTGCAACTTGTGGAGCAACAAGCTGAGATATCTCAGCAGTTTGACTTGATTGTATTAGATTACCGTCTAGGTGACCTAACAGGTATAGACCTTGCACAACAGTTGAAGCAGTATACAACAAATACAAAGCTATTGATGGTTTCAGCATATACAAAGCACTTGATTCATGATGATATTATACGTGCTGGGTTTAATGATATTATTGAAAAGCCATTTGTTCCATCCACATTTATACAATGTTTATGTAATTCGATGTACAAAGAAAACACGGTACAAAATTATAATAAATTCCCTGGTGCAAGAGTTTTAATTTGTGAAGATGTTTCATATAATCAAGATGTTGCTATAGAAATGTTGAAAGTCTTCGGAGTGGATTCAGTTGTAGCTGAGAATGGAGCTATAGGATTACGATATCTAGAGAAAGAATCTTTTGATATGGTTTTTATGGATATTATGATGCCGATTATGGATGGTATTCAGGCAACGGCAGCCATTCGTGAGAAGGGTAATCAAGTTCCGATTATAGCGATGACGGCCAATGTAATGAGAGAAGAGATTGATCTTTGTTATCAAGTAGGAATGAATGGTCATTTAGGCAAACCAATTGATATTGATAAGCTATATGAGACATTGAATCAATATATGCAGAAGTATGCAAAAGCGCAGACTATTGCTATGGAAGATGATATAAATAATGTTAAAATAGAAGTATCCGTAGATTCGGCAGACGAAGAGATTATTCAAGGCATTGACCATTTGAGTGGTATTTCCCGCTTTAATGGGAGACGTGAATTATATTATCGTTCGTTGTTTAGATTCGTGAGAGAACTACCAGAAGAAGCCGAGCCGTTTTCTTATTACACAAATCCAGATACAGTAGATGAAGCAAGACGTCAGATTCATACACTTAAAGGTGTAGCGGGTAATCTTGGAATGACAACTTTCTATACAGCAACCATAGAGTTTGAAAAGGTATTGAAGAATGATTTATCTTCGTTAACACCGGAGATGTATAATGACTATTTGTTTGCATTGAATCAAACTAGGAAGAATGTTTTAGATAAAGCAGGAATATTGGAAACTAAGTAAATCCCCCCCTTTGAGTTTGATATGTACCCCCTTTTACTGGACCACACCAGTATAGGGGGTTTTGTTATGAAATATGATTTTGTTTGATCTCCTGATATATAGCTTGCGCCACCACTTGCAGACATAAAAAGCTTACCGCGAATAGGGTAACCTGTTGGTGGAGTGATAAAGTCTTTAATATGAATATCTACAGTTCCCACATTTGTGTATACTTGGCAGAACTCATTCCAAACAGTAAGGTTTCTCGTTGGTAAGGATTGATTTTTATATAATACAATAATTGTCCAACCAGAATGCATTGTTGCCCTGTTGTAATTAATATTATTTTCCAAACAAGCAGGAACCTTGCCAATGGTATAGTAGCCATAATTCACGCTTTGGTTGTCCAATCAATATAATATTAAATAAGAAACAAGATATTTTCGTATTTATTTTTATATGATAAGAGGTGATATTTGTGGCAGCTACAATTAAAGGGGTTGTTTTTAAGGATATTAATCACAACGGAATATATGAGGATGGAGAGCCAGGTATATCTGGTGTATATATAGTTTTATATAGTGTGTCCGGGGGGTGTGTAACAACAAATACGGATGTTGATGGAAATTACAGTTTTTCTGTTAATACAGCAACAACGTATACTATATATGAGACGGTTACTGATATGAATTTGGCATGTCCACCAGTAGATTTTACACAGCCAGATGATTTTACTGTATCAAACGGACCACGTAATCGAAAGGTAACAGTGACTGCTAACAATATTAATAACAATGCAAGTCTTACTGGATATAATTTTAGTCATGATACAACCGATGCACCACTCACATGTAATACAACAATGATACAGTTTATTGGGAAACCAAGTGTATGGTACGATATTAATATTGTAACTGGAAGTTCTGCGATTAGAGGAGCTTTAAGTCCGGCTGAATATATCAATGGTATAGGATATAATCCATTTGACAATTATCTATATGGTTATAGTCAAACTTCTAATGTTGTTGCGCGTATTGACAACAACTGTAATGTTACCCTTCTAGAATCAATTAATGGATTACCTCCTAATGACTACAATGTAGGTTGTGTAGGGATTAATGGATTGCTTTACTTATATCAGGGTGGGGCTACAAGATTTTATACTATTGATTTGAGACCGGATTCAGCCACATATTTAAAATTAGTAAATCCAAATACATTAGTTGAGCAGACGGCTAACTATGGTACTGCTATTAATAATGCAACCGCACTTGCCGATTGGGATTATCACGACGGTTTTTTATATGGTGTATATCAAAATGGTGTAGTATATCGTCTGAATCCAGCAAATGGCAATTTTATATCTTTAACAACCAAAGCACCTAATTTTGGTAGTTCGGTTGGTGCTGTGGCATTTGATTTTAGTGGTACTCTTTATGCTATTGTCAATGGAGATGGTTCGGTTTACAAGTATACCATATCGGGAACAACGGCATCAGCGGTTAAGTTTTCCGCATCTATTCCTGGTACCTATAACGATGGTGCTATGTGTAAATATGCAACAATTAATGTGGATTTTGGTGATGCACCGGATGCTGGGGCGTCAAACGGACCAGATAATTATAATACACTGTTAGCACAAAATGGACCACGCCATGGATTGATAAATAAGCTTATGCTTGGTACTCAGGTAACGGCAGAATCGGATGCATATCAAGATCAAAATGCTGAAGGAGATGATATTTCAAAAGGTATTCCAGATGATGGTCTAGTAACACCTTTACCTAAGATTGTGATTAATCAAACAAGTTATTCATTGATAGTAAATTATACTAATGAAACTGGTAGTAGCGCTAACTTGTATGGTTGGGTTGACTTTAATAAAAATGGAATATTTGAAGGTCGTGAATGTAATACAGTGGTTGTACCATCAGGAACTGGGATGAAAACGACTACACTTAATTTTACTGTGCCAGATGATGTTACACTTACTGCTGGTCATACATTTGTACGTCTACGACTAACAACGCAGACACTAATAAATAATAATCTTATGCCAGATCAAGAGGATACACGCAGTATTGGTGGGGCTATTGACGGTGAAGTTGAAGATTACATTGTTACGATTGGTGGGGGAGCAGATGTTATGGTCTCTAAGTCATCAATGCCATATATATTCATTAATGAATCAGAAGTTACCTATACCATTGTAGTAACAAATAATGGACCTGACACTGCTGAAAATGTGGAGGTGACTGATAATATTCCTGTTGAAATTGAAGAACCACAATATTCTATTGATCAAGGCTTAACCTATAATCCGTGGCCTGGTAGTCTGAATTTGAGCACAATGCTGAGTGGAGAATCGGTGGAAATTATTATAACCGGTACAGTAAGTGCATCAGCCATAGGTAGTGCTAAAAATATTGTCACAGTAACAACTACGACTTATGATCCTAACATGCTTAATAACACAGCATTTGTTACTAATCAAATATTTGAAGAACCAGTTAGAGGATGTCTATTCATCTAAGTAAACGAAGAAGGTGTAATATCACCTTCTCAGACTGTAGACAAAGCGGGGCCAGGATTAACATCCTAGCCCTATTTTTCTCTGAATAATAAGTGTTTTTCCTGTTTATCCACAAAACGAAGATATATTCCCGTTTAATTGTCTTCTTAGCTCCAACATATTAGCCAACTTCATTAAATTCATACACACAAAGGTAAGCCTGACCTTCATTTCCATTCGTGCTTTTCCATACATCTGTGTATATCTGATATCTTCACACATTTCTATATATGGTTCCATTAAAACGTAATCGAAAGATTATAAATAAGGCAGAATTGACTAGATTGCAACGAAACCTAGAAGATTGTCTTAGACAAGTAAATGAATTGGAAGCGTCAAAGACAAGAAAAGCAACAATTGTATCCATTGCTATAGGAATAATAGGAACGATGTTTATGACAGGATCAGTATTTGCAGTAACGGCAGAGCCACCTATTATATGGCTATGTGTTTTGTTAGCAATACCCGCTTTTGTAGGGTGGATAACACCATACTTTTGTTTTACGAAAATGGTTCATAAACGGATTGCGGTTGTAACGCCGCTTATTGAAGAAAAATATGATGAAGTTCACGAAATATGTGAAAAGGCAAATAAATTATCATAGACACTGTTTCAACAATTTAGTATAATTATTGTTAATGTGCGAATTATTATATAGTGGTATATATACCATCATATAGTAGTAGGCAAATATGACAGAGATTATATTTTATCGGAGGAACAATGGAGAAGAGAAGTCAATTTTCAAATAAATAAAGATGATTTATTAAAAAAGCTTAACGAATATGATAGTAGTGTTTTAGCTGGATTTTCTGTTTTAATTAATAAACTAAAAAATATTATTTTGGAGTCAGAAGTCGTTACCGATATTTGATTATAAAGTAAAAATACCGACCACACAGGATTAACGCCTATGTGGTCGGTATTTCTTTACCCGCTTAAAGGTTGTTTACTCAAAAATTATTTGATTATATCATAGGATCCATTTTACCCTTTTCTCTCCTTTTTTGTTTTTAATAATTCTCAAACATTTCTATAACAAACTTCACATAAAAACAGAATAGGCTATGACCATAGAAAATAAAATCTTAGGAGGAATTTAATGATGAACAATATAAATGGGACTATGGAAATAGCGGTAAAAGAGCAAGAAGAGATGAGAAGTGTAACGGTATTACTCACTAGATACACAGATTTAATGTCTAGGTGTGTATGCATATTAACGAGAGGGGTATATTCCCATGCTTCAATATCGATAGATGAAGCAGAGGAAGAATATTATAGCTTCAATTTTAAAGGATTTGTTAGAGAGTTTCCTAAAAAGAAAGTAAGTAGCAAGCGAAGTAACGAAAGTGTGATTCTAAGATTTCAGATACCAGATAGTAGCTATCGGATTATAGAGGATGAAATAGCATATTTTCAAAGTAACAGAGAACGTTTTAGTTATTCTAGAATAGGTGTAATGCTATGCTTTGTTCATATTCCACATAAGTTTTCTAATAAGTATTTTTGTTCGCAATTCATTGCGGAGGTACTTAATAAGGCTAGTATGGTAGATTTGAAGAAAAAGGAATCGTTATATTTTCCAAGTCAATTATTAGAGCCATTAAAGACAAGTAAGTTACTTACACAGATTGAATATAATGCGATATAAGAAAAAATGAATAATTAACAATTCAGAAACATAATTCAAACATAACGCAAATAATACATTGTTAATATTAGTTCATAAAGTAAAGCAACAAACAAATAAAAGAAAGTGAAGGAAGAAGAAAATGGCAAAATCAAAATTAGTAGCAGCAAATCAAAAAATAGCTGATGGAGTAGTAAGCGGTTATAAGAAGATTGAAGATGGAGTAGTAGGTGGTTACAAGAAGATCGAAGACGGAGTAGTGGGTGGTTACAGAAAAATAGAAGATAAATTTGTAGATAACTATTTATCTAGAGAAGGTGAAAGTGTAGAAGATGCAAAGAAACGAATAAAAGAAGGCGAAAAAGTAGAACAAGACACACTGAAAGAAGAGAACTAGTAAAAGAGAGAAGGAGAGAGACAATTATGAAAAAGAGTAATTTTGTAGCAATGATATTAGGAACAATAGGTGGTATTTTATTTTCATTAGGAATGTGTATGACATTGGTTGCCGAATGGGCAGCAAGAACACCAGGAATTGTTATGGGTGTAATCGGTGCAGTAGTATTAATGATTATGGTAGTGGTATGGAGAAAGATGGAGGGCAAAGAGCCTGTTAAAGTATCTGGTAAGACAATCGGTGGAGTATTAATAGGAATTATAGGTTCATTATTACTTGGAGTTGGAATGTGTCTTACAATGGTATGGAGCAATATGATTGCTGGCATCATCATAGGAATCGTGGGGATAGTTGTACTTATTTGCTTAATTCCTTTTATAAAAGGATTAAAGTAATGCATTTATAAGAATATATTAGAAAAATAATAGAATTATATTTATTTAAGAATAAAGTCTCGTACACCAAACACAATGGAGTTAAGAGACTTTTTTCTTTGATTGCAGATATTTTGAATAAAAAAGTTGGAAACTTTAACAATTTAGAAACAAACCTGTGATATAATTTCTCAAAGTAAGAGAATGTGGAGGAATAGTATGATTAATATTTTAGTGGTTGAAGATGATAAGACCTTGAATAAAATAGTATGTTCATATTTAAATAGTAGTGGCTTTACCGCAACAGGTTGCCTAAGTGCAGAAGACGCATATGATGAGATGTATAACAATATATATGAGATGATTATATCGGATATTATGATGCCAGGAGCGGATGGGTTTGAATTTGCAGAGAATGTGCGTAGTGTAAATAAGAGAATACCAATATTATTTATGTCTGCAAAGGATGATTTGATATCAAAACAGAGGGGATTTAGGCTTGGTATTGATGATTATATGGTAAAGCCTATTGAATTAGATGAACTGTTACTTCGCGTTAGAGCATTACTAAGGCGTGCAAATATTGAAATGGATCGTAAGATAACAATAGGTAATCTAATCTTGGATGCAGATGCAATGTCGGCGGTAATGGATGAAGAAGAGATATCAACTACTACAAGAGAGTTTAATATTATCTATAAGTTGCTTTCGTACCCTAACAAAACTTTTTCAAGAGCACAACTTATGGATGAATTCTGGGGCATTGATAGTGAGACTAGTTTGCGAGCGGTTGATGTATATATAACGAAATTAAGGGACAAGTTTGCTTTGTGCAATGGCTTTGAGATTAAGACTATAAGAGGTCTGGGATATAAGGCGGTGTTGAAATGAGTGGGGAAGGAGAAAAAAACAAGATTAGAGATACCCATTTTCCGCTATCGATTTTCTTTGCTACATTACTAGTATTTTTAATAGTAGGTGGTGTTCATACGGGGTTAATAGTTGGCTTAAATAGACTTAATCTGAAGGAATATATAGAGGTTATAGTTATTATACTTTATTGGGTAGTAGTATCTACTGGTTTTGCATTATTTACTAGAAGTCAGATTCGTAAAAACTATGAGGTTCCAATGAAAAAGGTAGCAGAAGCGACGAATCAAGTTGCAAATGGAGATTTTTCGGTGTATCTATCACCAATACATTTAAGAGAAGAATTTGATTATTTAGATGTGATGATTATGGATTTTAATAAGATGGTTGAGGAATTGGGTAGTATTGAAACATTGAAGACAGATTTCTTCTCTAATGTGTCACATGAGATAAAAACACCTTTATCGGCTATGCTTAATACAGCTGAGTTGCTTCAAAAAACAGAATTAGATGAATCACAACGAGAGTATGTAACAACTATGATTTATTCAGGTAGAAAATTATCGGCATTGATAACCAATATTCTTAAAATTAATAAATTAGAAAAACAAAATATTCAACCTGTTATGATGGAGTATGATTTGTGTGAACAATTATGCGAGTGTGCATTACAGTTTGAGACAGTATGGGAAGAAAAACAGTTGGAGTTTGATGCTAGTATAGAAGATAGAGCGAATATTGAAGCAGACGAAAGTTTATTAGAGATTGTATGGACTAATTTATTATCTAATGCAATTAAATTTACACCAGCAGGGGGACAGGTTTTTTTAACTCAAACATCAACGGAAGAAGAGATAGTTGTATCAGTTAGAGATACAGGAGAAGGAATGTCGAGAGAAACTATACAGCATATTTTTGATAAATTTTATCAAGGAGACAGTTCACATTCCACAGAAGGAAATGGACTAGGACTAGCACTTGCGTTTCGGATTGTAGAGATGATGAATGGAAGTATTACAGTGGAGAGTGAAGTAAGAAAAGGGAGTAGATTTATTGTATCTTTACCTGTGACTATAATATAAAAGGAAGTGATTTGATATGGAGGATAGAGATAATAAGGTTTATGTTGGATATGAATACAAGGAGTTAGTAGTTGATAGCAGAAAATCGTCTATGTATATTGATTGGTATAACTGTTTTGGTTGGGAACTAGATGAAAACAAAAATATACCTTTAGAATTGGGATTGGTTATGGTTCCATTAAAACGTAATCGAAAGATTATAAATAAGGCAGAATTGACTAGATTGCAACGAAACCTAGAAGATTGTCTTAGACAAGTAAATGAATTGGAAGCATCAAAGACAAGGAAAGCAACAATTGTATCCATTGCTATAGGAATAATAGGAACGATGTTTATGACAGGATCAGTATTTGCAGTAACGGCAGAGCCACCTATTATATGGCTATGTGTTTTGTTAGCAATACCAGCTTTTGTAGGGTGGATAGCACCATACTTTTGTTTTACGAAAATGGTTAATAAACGGATTGCGGTTGTAACGCCACTTATTGAAGAAAAATATGATGAAGTTCACGAAATATGTGAAAAGGCAAATAAATTATCATAGACACTGTTTTAACAATTTAGTATAATTATTGTTAATGTGCGAATTATTATATAGTGGTATATATGCCATCATATAGTAGTAGACAAATATGACAGAGATTATATTTTATCGGAGGAACAATGGAGAATAGAAGTCAATTTTCAAATAAACTAGGATTTGTATTAGCGGCAGCAGGATCAGCAATTGGATTGGGTAATATATGGAGGTTTCCATATCTAGCAGCGAAGTATGGCGGAGGAGTGTTTCTAATATTTTATATATTCTTCGTGTTAACTTTTGGATTTTCAATTATGACATCAGAGATTGCACTTGGACGAAAGACAGGTAAGAGTCCAATAAGTGCATTTACATTATTAAATAAAAAATACAAATTTATAGGTGTTATAGCATCACTGATAGCATTTTTAATATTGCCTTATTACAGTGTAATAGGTGGATGGGTAATTAAGTATTTTATCGGATATATAAGTGGCGATCACTCTGCAATGGCAATTGATTCCGGTGATGCTTCGTATTTTAATAATTTTGTCGCAAAACCTATAGAACCGATTATATTGCAGGCTGTATTTGTTCTAGCAATTATGGTTATTATTCTTATGGGTGTAAAGAACGGAATTGAGAGAGCTAGTAAGATATTAATGCCTTTACTAATATTTTTATCGGTAGCAGTTGCAGTATATGCAGTTACCTTGCCGGGAGCGTTAGAAGGAGTTAAGTATTTCCTTATCCCTAATTTCAAGAATCTTACATTAGCGACTACTCTTGAGGGAATGATAGCAGCATTAGGACAGATGTTTTATTCATTGTCACTTGCAATGGGAATTATGATTACTTATGGTTCATATTTAAGTAAGAAAGATGATATTGAAAAATCGGTTTCACAGATAGAAGTATTTGATAGTTTGATTGCTGTACTTGCAGGACTTATGATTATTCCAGCAGTATTTGTATTTGCAAATGGTGATATGAGCAAATTAAATCAAGGACCGGGATTAATGTTTGTTACATTACCTAAGGTGTTTGAAAGTACTAGTATGAGTACATTTATTGGAGTAGTATTCTTCTTGTTAGTGTTATTTGCAGCATTGACATCTGGAATATCGTTAATGGAAGCAGTAGTATCTACGGTATGTGATGAGTTCAAGATAGGCAGAAAACTAGCAACAATTATTGTTACAATATTAACAATATTAATAGGTATGCCATCGTCTCTGGGATTTGGATTATGGAGTAATATAACAATATTCGGTATGGATATATTAACATTTTTTGATTTTTTGACTAATACCTTACTAATGCCAGCTTGTGCGATTCTTACTTGCATATTTATAGGATATATGAAGTTAGATGATATATGCGATGAAGTTAAATCGTCATCAGCATTTAAACGGGAGAAGATATTTAGAATAGTTATTAGATACTTTGCTCCTATAGGAATACTCTTAGTGCTAATAATTAATCTATTGAATATGTAATATTATAAAAAAGATAGTTATATTTTAAAAATCAAAATATAACTATCTTTTTTTGAAAAAACTATGTACAAAAGTAAAATAATATGTTACTATCAAAACAGTTGTAATATTCTTATTGTATAAATCAATATACAATTCTTTAGTTTTTCTAATTTATTACCAACCAGCGATATACTACAATTGAATAGCGACGAAGCCAATAGACGAATGAATTGTTGGAGCGAATTCACATATACTGCAAAGTTTATTATTAATAAAAGGAATGCAGATGTCAGAAGAATATACTATGAGAAAGTATAAAGCGATAATGACGGTTCGTTTAAGAACCCACACTGGTTCACATACTGCGGTATGATGAATGTGTCTGTGACGAGAATATCACTGGTATTGTAATAGTATTTAATATATTAAATATATATAAACCAATAGGGAAGCTCTCAAGCTAATTGGTAGAGTGCTTAAAATGTGGCAAAACTCCATTAATCATTAGACAGTATATAATCTTTTAAAAGATATAGTAATAAATATATTTTAAAATGGATTATAACAGAATAGAAGCTCAAGTCGTGAAATAATGCTCTTCTAAATGTTAAGAAGGATTATTATAGATATGTGGCTAATGGTATGTTAAATGCTAATAAAATAATAACATTTATGTGTCCTTATTAATAACTATCCAATGTGATAAATATAAGAAAGGGCTATACCTATAATCCACAAAGTGTTGATATTAATGAAGTTTTACTCACTAAATACATAATAACAAATAATTAATAAAAAATCAACAAAAAAAGAAAAAATTGCCATAATTTATAATTGGAACATTTAAAGTACTTAAAATACAATATATGGAGGATGATTTGGGCGATTTATAAATGGTTTAATCGATAAAAACTATAAATTATGAAAATAATATTGAAATAAAGTAGTAACAATGGCATAATGCTAATATGTAAAATATAATACGTGGGAGGAAGAGGTATGAGAATAAAGTACATACTATTTACATTAGCAGCATTAGTTATTGGCAGCATAGCATTTAATACAACAGCTTATGCAGAGGAAGTAACTGAGGTTGCCATAGAAGAAGAGGTAGTAGGAGTTAGAACAGTTCCGTATTACAACATTAATACTAGTGGTGGTTCATGGAATGGAATAACCTATAAGGTAAATAATAAAATTATAACAGATGCATTCTTTTGCGATGGAACATATACTTATTACCTTCAAGCTGATGGTACACCAATGAAAGATAGATTAACTTATCATCCTGATGGAGTACACTTAATATACTTTGATGATAAGGGTCATGAATTATTTGATACATTTAACTATTGTAAAGATGTTGGGTATACTTGTTACTTTGATACTTTTGGATATGCATACTTTGACCAGATAACGTTTATAGGAAAAAAAGCATATTATCTTGATAGTACAGGAAGATTAAGAAAGAATGAGTATTTTAGATTTGATAACGGAGTAGATATAGGATATGCAAATGCTGATGGTAGTCTAATAAATAGTGGTTTTGGATGTGACCCATGGGGAAGAGTAGTATTTTATCATTGGAATGGAATGATAGCAAGAGGTTTGATAACAGATGGTGCTTGGTATTATGACATGGACTTAACAGATGGACATTATATAGGTCAGTTTGCAGTGAGTAATGGAAGTACTACACAGACAACAGAGAATAATCCGCCTAGTCAAGAAGCTATGATTAATGAGGTGTACAGGTTGTGTCTAGAGGCTAATCCAAATTGTGTTATTCGTACAGAAGCATGGACTACAAGTAGATGGGCTGAAACTGAATGGTGGTGTGGTGGTCGATGGGCTGATATAAATAGTGAAGCAGCAAATATATATGAAGCAATGAGTGTATATGGTACAGTTGCTATTGTTTATGTAGAGTGTGGAGAATGGCAATGGGATGAATATTCTAATACTTGGGAATGTTCTCTAAGATATTATTGGGCAGATGATAATAGACTTATATATTAATATAATTAAATAGTAAAAACAACAAGCGATACCTTATGGTGTCGCTTTTTATATAGATAACTTAGAGGATGTTATATAGTAACGTCCTTTTTTAATGCCAAAGTTTAAGGAGGAAAAGAAAGTGAAGAAAACTAAGAAATTATTGTGCGTACTACTAGCATTTACATTACTTTTTACTAGTGTAGTAAATGCTGAGGAGATAGGCAGTAGAGAAGCTATGTCAAAAGAAGAGGTTGAGACGGAAACAACCGAAACAATTGAAGAAAGGGAAAAAGATATAGAAAAGTTGTTAGGCTTTAATGACTATGAAGGAGAGGAGGAGTTAGATACAGAACTATCTAGTGTTGGTGATGCAGTAGAAGGTACTTATAAGCCTTATTTTTATAATATAGCTGCAGCAGGAGGACAGAAGATTACTTTAAGTAATGGAGATAGTCACTTTGCACTCTTTTGTGTTAACTATATACCTAAGGGTTCGTCTACAGGAACAACATTTTATCTTACCTATTGTATAGAGTATAACAAGTCGCTTCATACATCTACAGAATTTACAGCCTTTAATAACAAGGCTGATTATAAAAATTTAACGGATGAACAAAAGAAAAAGCTAGGAGTAGTATTAGGGGCAGGAGTACAAGAAAACTGGCCAGGAATAGTTAATGAAAATGGTTTTGCAGATATGTCAAGGCAACTATGGGAAAAGTATTATGCTACTCAATTAGCAGTATGGACTATTACTGGCTCGCCACTAAATGACCAATATGAAGCAAATCTTATAGGTTCTACTTGTGGAAGTTTCTATAGTTATCTTATGGGATTGGCAGATAACTTGTATATAAAACCTAGCTTTGCAGCAGATGATATTTCTTTGGCACCAATTTATAAGATGACATATAATCAATCAACAAAGACATATTCAGTTACATTAATAGATACTAATGGAGTGTTAAGTAGTTATGGAACGAGTTTATACACTAATACAAGTGGAATAACCTATAGTCAAAGTGGCAATACACTTACCATAACAAGTGACCATTATATAAGCCCAGATACACAAGTTAGCCTTAACTTGGCCAAGCCTACAATCCAAGCGGGAGAAGTAATGTATTTTGTTGTAGAAGATGAACAAGATCAAATATGGGCAAGAAGTGGATATACTGACCCTGTAAGTGCTTATATAAATATATACACAGAGAAAAGTGATATAAAGATATATAAGACAGATAGTACAACAGGAGCGTTTCTATCTAATTGCTTATTTGGTATCTTTGAAGATGAAGATTGTAATGCAGATAGCTATGTAGGATATATTATATCTAATGAGAACTCAACTTGTGATGCCTACCTTGCACCAGGAACATATTATTTAAGGGAAGTATCATGTCCAGAGGGATATGCACTTAATCCTAATGTATATAGGGTTACAACTTCAAGTGAAGAAATAACTACACTCAATGTAACTAACGAGCGCATTGGTTCACTAGAGATAAATAAAACGGATTCAGTAACAAGTATAGCAATGTCAGGAGTAAGATTTGGAATATACAATGATGCAGCATGTACTGATTTGAATCAAGAAGTAACTACAGATAAAAAGGGAAAAGCTACAGTATATCTAGATGCAGGTAAGTATTATGTGAAAGAGCTAGAGACAAAAACTAATTATGCGCTAGATAACAGCATTAAGACAGTAACAATAGTAAATACGCAGACTACAAAACTTAATGTAACTAATGATCATTACGGCTCGTTGGAGATAAACAAGACAGATGCGACAACAAGTATAACAATGTCAGGAATAAAGTTTGATATATATAATGATGAAGCATGTACTGACTTGAATCAAGAACTTACAACTGATGAGAATGGAAAGGCAACAATGTATTTACCAGCAGGTAAGTATTATGTGAGAGAAGTAGAGACGGATGCTAACCATTACTTAAGTGAAGATGTAAGTGAGATTACAGTGGAAAATACACAGGCAACAAGGCTAGATATTGCTAATAATGCTTTTGGAAAGATTAAGTTAACTAAACTTGGAGATAATGTAGTAGGAGCAAATACATATACAAGCAACTATGGAGATTATAAGAGACTTACATTTGATAAAGTTAGTGTAAAAGATGTAGAATTTACTATAAAAGATTTAGAAGGTAATGTAGTAGATGTAGTAAATACTAATAATGATGGAATAGCTATATCAAAAGATTTACCAACAGGCAAGTATCTAGTATATGAAACAAAAACACCTGATGGATTAATACCAATAACAGAACCAGTAGAAGTTGAAATTAAAGCTACAGGGGAAACGTATGAGACACTTACCTTTGGAGGAGAAACAGTAATAAACAACAATGTAGTATCTGCAGAGATAAACGTATTCAAGGAGGGTGAGATCCTTAACGTAGAAGATGGTATATACTACTTTGGAACAAAGCCACTTGAGGGTGTAGTATATGCGGTATATGCCAACATGGATATATATAATCAAAGCAAGGAATTAATAGTAAGTAAGAACGATTGTATAGGATATATAGTAACCAATGCTGAAGGTAAGGCTACATTAAAGGAAAGTCTAGTAGCAGGAGATTATTATTACAAGGAAATAAAAACTCTAGAGGGTTATATATTGGATGAAGAGATAAAACCATTTAGTGTTAAACTAGGAAATAGTGAAATAGAAGTAATTAATGTAAACAAAGAAAATCCAGACATCAATATGCTCTATAAAGCAGAGATCCAACTCGTAAAAGTAGATGAATCTAATAGAGAGATAACCTTATCAGACGTTCAATTTGAGCTATATCAAAAGTCACTTGACGAATCAGAAGATAAGTTAATGGGAACATATACAACAGATGAGAATGGTAAGATAGAAGTTGATGAATTACCATTTGGATTATATTACTTCAAGGAAATAAAAGCAAAAGATGGCTATATACTAGACAATAGTGCAATAGATATAGTAGTAGATGGTTCATCGGAAATTTTAGTGTTAGAATTTGCTAATAAAAGAGATAAGGATATTCCTGAAAAACCAAGAGATCCTTATACGCCAAAAACAGGGGATATGATAATCCCTGTACTATTAATTAATTGTATGGGAATAGCATTATGTGGATTAGCATCTATTAATAAGCGAAAAAAGAATGTTCTGAAAAGATAATATAATAAGTGGAATAACTTTTATGATTATGGTAAAATACAGTGTACATTATTGGAGAAAAGTATCTTAAGGAGATAGTATGACTACGTATTCGGTGTTGATGTCAGTTTATAATAGAGAAAAAGCAGAATATTTTAGGGAAAGCATAGAATCTATGCTTTCTCAAACACTAGCTACAGATGATTTTGTAATAGTTTGTGATGGGGCGCTAACCCCAGAACTAGATGATGTAATCAGAGGATATATGCGTAGTTGGCCTAACTTATTTAATATAATTAGGTTAGGTGAAAATAGTGGTTTAGGAATAGCACTTAATGAAGGTTTAAAATATTGTAAAAATGAATTTGTAGCTAGAATGGATAGTGATGATATAAGTTTACCCAATAGATGTGAAAAACAACTTAAAGTAATGAAAGAAAAACAAGTTGATATTGTAAGTGGAACAGTGGCAGAATTTGTAGATGATACTTCAAATATTAGGGCAAACAGAGTTTTGCCTGAGACAGAAGAAGAAATTATCAAATTTTCTAAGAAACGTAATCCGTTTAATCACCCAGCGGTAATGTTTAGAAAGAGTAGGGTAGATATTGTAGGTGGATTTAAGCATTTTCCTTATTTTGAGGACTACTATCTGTGGGTAAGAATGCTTGAAAACGGAAATAGCGGATACAATATTCAAGATACGATTGTATACATGAGAGCTGGGGAGGATATGTACGCAAGAAGAGGTGGCTTGAACTATGTAAAATGTATTTGCCTATTTAAGTGGCAACTTAAAAAGATGGGATATACCAACTGGGTGCAATTTATTGAATCTACAATTCCTCATGTAATAGTGGGAATTATGCCAAATGGTATAAGAAAAATATTTTATATGAAAGTACTTCGTAAAGGAAATGAATAAAAATTCTAGATATGGATTTCATTTCTGGTAGCTGAATTAGTAGCATTTATAGTAGCGCTGTTCATGATGCAAAGAATTAAAAAGATACAAATAAATGTATTAGAAAATTAAAGAGTAATATAATATTAGAGAAGACTTCTGAAATAATTTTAGAAGTCTTTTTTATGTATTTACATATGATGAATTTTGATAGATAATTAAGGTATTGGTAAGTGTATTAATAATGATGGATATAAGGTATAGACAATAATATTAGTAATGAAGAAGATGCAATATAGATAAGAGTTATAAAAAGGGGTATATAACATGAAAACAATAATAGGTAAGGAAGTATTTTCTGACATTGCTATAGGACAGATATACTTTGTGAAAAATATAGAAAATATAATAGATGAGAAAAGCATAGATGATGTAGATGATGAAATTCTTCGATATGAAAATGCAAAGTCTAAAGCAAAAGAACAGTTGCGAGAGATATATGAAAAGACAGAAAAAAAAGTTGGAGAATCAGAGGCAAAGATATTTGAAGCTCATTTAATGATGATAGATGATCAAGAATATACAGATTCGATATGTGATTTAATTAGGAAGCAAAAATATAATGCAGAATATGCAGTTGCAGTAACTAGGGATAGATTATCAAATATGTTTGAAGCTATGGAGGAAGAATATTTTAAGTCATGTGCCGTTGATGTTAAAGATGTATCAAAACGTATAATTGATATATTATGTGGAAATCAGAATGATTATAGTCTTGGAGATATACCAGTTATTGTGGTTGCCAAAGAGTTAACGCCGAGCGAAACAATGCAGATGGATAGGGACAAAATATTAGCATTTGTTATAGAAGATGGATCTATAAATTCACACACCGCTATACTTGCAAGAACAATGGGAATACCAGCATTAATAGATATAACTGTAGATGAGGATTGGCAAGGTAAAATGGCTATTGTAGATAGCTATACAGGAAAGCTTATTATTGAGCCAGATGAAGAGAATATCAGATTATATAATATCCAAAAGGAAAGATATGAAGATGATAGACAATCATTACAAGAATTAAAGGGAAAAGAGAATATAACTCTATCAGGTCAGAAGATAAGATTATATGCCAATATAGGAACTACAGAAGATGTGAAAAACGTGTTGGAAAACGATGCAGATGGAATAGGTTTATTTAGAAGTGAATTTTTATATCTAGAAAAGGATAGGATGCCCACAGAAGATGAACAATTTGAAGTGTATAGATATATTGCAGAAACTATGGAAGGTAGAGATGTAATAATAAGAACGGTAGATATAGGCGCTGATAAGCAAGTGAATTATATGAATCTAGACGAAGAATATAACCCAGCACTAGGTTATAGAGGAATAAGAATGTGTCTCAACGAACCAGAGATATTTAAGACACAGATTAGAGCAATATTACGTGCTAGCCTATATGGAACAATTAAAGTAATGTATCCAATGATTATTTCGGTGGAAGAAGTAAGAGAAATAAAGAAAATTGTAGAGGAAGTTAAGCAAGAATTAGTTGAAGAAGGGGTACAATATGTAGATATAAAGCAAGGAATTATGATAGAAACCCCGGCAGCGGCGATAATAAGTGATACCTTAGCCAAGGAAGTAGATTTCTTTAGCATAGGAACAAATGATTTAACGCAATATACATTAGCCTTGGATCGTCAAAATCCAAAGTTAAATAGATTTTATAACCCATATCATGATGCGATATTAAAATTAATAGAGATTGTGGTAAAAAATGGACATGATGCTGGAATAGAAGTAGGCATTTGTGGAGAACTAGGGGCAGATACTAGATTAACAGAGTTTTTTCTTGAAATAGGAGTGGATGAATTATCCGTAACGCCAGCATATGTATTGCCCGTTAGAAATAATATTAGGAGGATTAGATAAATGTTAGAAATTAAGAGTTTTTCAAAGACTTATAAAGGAAATAAAAAAGCTGTTGATAATCTTAACCTTTCAATAGAGTCAGGAGATATATATGGATTTATAGGTCACAATGGAGCAGGCAAAAGTACTACGATTAAATCGATTGTAGGAGTGCTTGACTATGAGGAGGGAGATATTCTTATAGATGGACATTCTGTTAAAGAAGAGGCAGTTATTTGTAAGAAAATGATAGCATATATTCCCGATAATCCAGATCTATATGAACATCTTACAGGAATACAGTATTTAAATTTTGTTAGTGATATTTTTCAAGTGTCTAGAAAAGATAGAGAGGAAAGTATTTCAAAATATGCGGATATGTTCGAGATAACAGCGGCACTCGGAGATTCTATATCATCATATTCGCATGGCATGAAACAAAAGTTGGCTATAATCTCAGCGCTTGTACATAAGCCAAGATTAATGGTATTAGATGAACCTTTTGTTGGACTTGATCCTAAAGCATCACTAACTTTAAAAAACATTATGAAAGAAATGTGTGATGATGGATATGCTATTTTCTTTTCAACACATGTATTAGATGTAGCCGAAAAGTTATGTAACAAAATAGCTATTATTAACCATGGAAAACTTGTAGCAGCAGGAAATACAGAGGAACTTATAAAAGATAAATCATTAGAACATTTATTTATGGAGGTTGTTGATAATGAATAAATGGGCAATGTATCTAGTTAAGATACAATTTATTAATCAGTTTCGGTTCAATGATTTAAAAAAAGGAGCGGGCACAAGCAAAGCGAAGGCAAATGCTATAATGCTAGCTGTAGCATATAGTATTGTTATTCTTGTATTTGGAGGATATAGTTATGGACTTTCTTATGGATTAGGGTATCTAGGATTACAAGACCTAATACCAGCATATGCAGTTACTCTTACAGGAATTGTAACAATGTTCCTAACAATGTTAAAAGCAAATGGAATATTGTTTGGATATAAAGATTATGATTTGCTAATGTCACTTCCGATATCAACAGCTACGGTAATTGCTTCAAGATTTTTGTATATGTATGTAATGAATATGATTTTTACTATGGTGGTTATGTTACCTATGGGAGTAGGATATGCCTTGCTAGAAAAACCACCAATTCTAGGATATATATATTGGATTGTGAGTATGTTTGTAGCACCATTAATTCCAACAGCTATAGCAACAATCATCGGAGCGATAATTATGGCGATTTCGTCTAGGTTCAAATATTCAAAAGTAGTATATATAGTATGTTCATTTATTCTTATTATAGGAATACTAATGATTTCTATGATGGGAGGAACGATGGAGAGCAGTTTTTCGATAGAGAATATATCTAGTGCAGGTAATTATATATATGAACAAATGTGTAGCATATATCCACCTGCTATGTTATTTTCAAAAGCATTTAACAAAGGTGGGATAATATACTTTTTAATATTTGTTGTTGTTTCGCTAGGGATATATATATTATTCGTGAATTTATTGTCTCTAAAGTATAAAAAGATTAACTCAAGTATAAAGGGATATATAACCTCTGCGAATTATAAATTAACAACCTTAAAAGAGTCATCACCGCTAGGTGCCTTATATAAAAAAGAACTTAGACGATTTTTCTCTAGTTCTATATACGTATTAAATGTAGGAACGGGTATTGTTATGTCGCTAGTGTTTACGATAGCACTTGCTGTGATGGGTGCAGAAAAACTAGAGCAGACTATGGGAATGCCAGGGTTTGCAGATATTCTATATAAGATTATTCCATATATACCAGCAGTGATGATAGCAATGACTTGTACGACAAGTTCTTCTTTATCATTAGAGGGAAAAAATCTATGGATATTAAAATCAGCACCTATAAAGACAAAGACTATATTTGATAGTAAGATTTTAGTTAATCTTACCTTAGTAATACCAGCAGCAATTATTAATAGTATATTGATTGTAATTAGCTTGAAGCTAGATATAGTAAACTCGGTCATTTGTTTTATGATACCGATAACATTTGGCGTTCTAACTGCTGTATGGGGGATGTTTATTAATATCAAGTTTCCTAATTTTGAATGGGAGAATGAGGTTACTGTTATTAAACAAAGTATGGCTTCTATAATTGGAATGTTAGGCGGGGGACTGTTGGCCATATTAGCGATGGGATTATTATTTGTTCCAGTAAATATACCATATGAAATTATTGACCTATTAGTGGTAATAATACTATGGATAGTGATTGGAATTCTGTATAAAAAAATTAGTAAATCTTCAATTGATTAATGGTTAGTATAGGAATCTGATATATTAGGTTTTAATTGTAAAAATAGGTATTATATATTATAATATTCAAAGGGTGAAATGTTTTGTTACATGGTTATTTTAGTGCAGACAAATAAGGAGAAATGTATGGATAAACAAGAGATAACAACTAATGGGGCGAATGTTGATAAGGAAAAGTTTTACGTATGGTTATCTGCTTTTGATAAGATTGCTAGTCCAGTTTATATTATTGATGCAGAAACCTATGAATTATTATATACAAATGAGAAGACAACCAGTGAAATAGGTGATGTTTTAGGGCAACCGTGTTATAAGGCGTTATGTGGGTTGGATAAGGTCTGTGAGAAATGTACCGCTGTGAATAAGTTGGATTCTAGTGGTAAGCATTCTATATCAGAGGAACATTATAATAACATAACAGGACAGTATTATGTTGTATCAGAGTGTCTTATTAATTGGATTGATGGAAGAAAAGCACGTATGTCTATGGCTATGTCTAGCACAGAGTTACATGGATTAAGACAGAAGCATGATAGTATAGCACCACTTTCTTCAATTCATGAAGCAATTATAAGTTCTACTAATAAGATATTTTATGCGGTAGATAGAGATTGTAATATATTATATATTAACGAATATGCTAATAAAATAAGTAAATATAATTTTGAAATAGGTCAGAGATTGCCAATAGAGAAGATACACAAAGCAGAGAATGCTCAAAAGATGATAGATACATTACTGCCATCTGTTTTTGAAGGAGAGACATTTGCTGGAGAAGTAGAGTTAATAGATGCAGAAGGAGAAATTGTACCTACTAGATATACAGCATTTCCAGTTGTTAATGAGAATGGGGATATCTTTGCATATGCAACAATTGCTGAGGATATTAGTGAAGAAAAGAAAACGAAAGCTATAATGGAGAAGAATTTGCGTTCTGAAGAATTTATCGCAGAATTTTCAAAACCGTTTACTAAACCTAATGAATTTGATGATGTTATTAATGAAGCACTAAGAAAATTAAAAGAATTCTTTAATACGGATAGAATATATTTTTATGATATGCGAGATAGCGATATTATACTAACTCATGAGGAAATTGATAGTAATGATATTGAGAGTACAATAGGTAGAACTTTTCCATTTGATTGCATCCAGACAATTATGGATGAGTTAGAAGGTAAACAATATCTAATATACAATGATGTAAGAAAACACTATGATAGATATCCTTATTTAGATTACGGTGCTGTAAGTTCTATGTACATAGATCTAACAATAGATGGTAATCGTATGGGATTTATTAATCTACTTACGGTTAAAGAACAGGCAAAATGGGAAGATGAAGATGGCAAAATAGCAGTTATGGCAGGATCTGTATTAGCAGGTGCGGTTGCCCGTCATAAAAGTGAGGTTACTCTTAAAAAGGCTGTGGCAGAGACTCAGAAAGCTAATCTTGCAAAAAGTCAATTTTTGTCTAATGTAAGTCATGAGATTAGAACGCCACTTAACGCAATTATGGGTATGGCTCAAGTGATTAAGGCATCTTTGGCAGAGAATAATCCAGAGAATGTTAAGCCAATTAATGAGATTTTGGTTGCTTCTGATCATTTGTTGTCATTGTTAAATGACGTGTTAGATATGTCTAAGATAGAAGCTAATAAGATGGAGATGGCAAATGAACCGTTCAATTTGTTTGATACTATACAAGAAGTTGTAGGCCTTATTATATATAAAGCTAGTGATAAGGGAATTACATTTAATACAAATTATACAAGTGTATCAGATGTTAATATATTAGGCGATGGTATGAGACTTAAGCAAGTAATACTCAATTTATTGAGTAATGCTATTAAGTTTACACATAACGGTGGAGAAGTAAATTTCAATGTATATATTCAGTATGATAAAGAAGATAAGATATGTATTAACTTCATTGTGCAGGATAATGGTATTGGAATGAGTAATGATCAGATTGAAAAACTTTTCAAACCATTTCAACAAGGAAGCATGGATATAACGGGACAATATGGTGGTACAGGATTAGGCCTTGCAATAAGTCATAATTTAATTGATAAGATGGGTGGAGAGATATCAGTTGCTAGTCAATTAGATATAGGATCTACATTTGAATTTACATTAACATTTATGAAGACGGCATTAGAGGCAGATTACAAAGAAATAGCATTGCCTGTATTTAATGATTATTCAGGAAAACATGTATTGGTGGTTGAAGATATAGATATTAATCGCATGATGATTATACAGCTATTAGAGGGAACAAATATCAAATTTGATGAAGCAGTTAATGGTCAAGAGGCAGTGGAGATGTTTGCAACATCACCTGTAGGATATTATGATTGTATATTGATGGATATTCAGATGCCTGTTATGAATGGTATAGAGGCTACAAAGCATATTCGTGGACTTAATAGAAATGATGCTAAGAAAGTGCCTATAGTAGCGGTTACAGCTAATGCATATAATGATGATGTTAGAATGTCATTTAAGGCAGGAATGAATGCTCATATTTCTAAACCGATAGATGTTAATAGATTATTAAAGTGTTTTGAGATTATATTTGAATAGAATAAATCAAGGTCGTATAACAAATGCCTCTTGTCAATCTGACAAGAGGCATTTGTTATACGACCTTTTTAAAGAAATAAAATTATCTGATACAGATATAACATGTGAAACCGATATACATTAATAACATTATGATGCCTTCTATGCGATTAATGCTACCTTTAGCTTTAGCAAATGCCCATGCTATAAGACTCATTACAGTTAATAGAATAATGTCTATAACATTTTCCATATTAAAGGCTATAGGACTTATTGAAGCGGATAATCCTAATACTAATAAGATATTGAATATATTTGAACCAATTACATTTCCAATTGCCATGTCTACTTGATTTTTTCTAGCAGCAACTATTGATGTTACTAGTTCTGGGAGAGAAGTACCCATTGCTACGATTGTTAGACCAATTAGATTTTGGCTAAGTCCAAAGTTTGCAGCAATAGTAGATGCAGAATTGACAACTGTATCACCACCAAAAGCAATTGCAGCAGCACCCAATAATATATATATAATGCATTTTAATGTTGATAGAGTTTTTTCTTCATCAGAAGAATCGTTATTAGAATTCTCGGCTTTAGATTTTAGAGCAGATCTTACCATTGAATATAAGAAAATAATGAAAACAGCAATGAATATAATACCATCTATACGACCGATAGACATATCAAAGAATCCTAATCCTAGTAGTAGAACCCCGATTGCAATCGAAAGAGGAAATTCCTTTTTCAATGTGTTTGCTTGAACTGTTAGAGGAACAAATAATGAACAAATACCGCAAACAACCATAAGGTTGAAAATATTAGAACCAATAACATTACTAACAGCTAATTCGTTATTTCCCTTTATAGAAGCAGTTACACTTACAGCAAATTCAGGAAGCGACGTTCCAATTGCAACGATAGTCATACCAATAACTATTGGTGGTATGTGTAATTTCTTGGCTACAGCAGAACTTCCTTCTACAAAAAAATCAGCGCCTTTAATTAATAAGAAAAAGCCTACAACTAATAATAAATATGTCATAATTACCTCCGTTAATGCTATTTTAATAAAATAGCTATGTTTTATTGTGAGTAAAGTTTTGAGTATTATGTATTTAATAATAAAAGACCCACGTATGCCTTGAAAAGCATACATGAGTCTCATTTTTTAAGATTTGCCAGGTTTTTATGGCTATAAGCCTAACCGAGGTTGTTGACAAATCACGTGTTCACGCAAATTACTCCCTCACGAGTTTTTTAATACTATAACTAATAAAGAATAATTTGTCAATAAAAAGTATTTTATAGAGATATATGCCTTTCGTCTTATAAAGAAATTTGGTAGGTTGTTATTTCGTTGAAAATCCTCTATAATATAGTGTGATTTACAGTAAAAATAAAATCTAGAACTAAAGATTAGGAGATTATATATGGAAACAAGAATTGAGACGAAATGTATTCATGAAGGATGGAAGCCGACAAAGGGTGAGCCAAGAGAGTTGCCAATCTATCAAAGTACAACATTTAAGTATGATACTAGTGATGAAATGGGAAAATTATTTGATTTAGAAGCAGAAGGCTACTTCTATACAAGACTTCAAAATCCAACTAACGATTATGTTGCAGCAAAGATATGTGCTATGGAAGGTGGAGCAGCAGCAATGCTTACATCATCAGGACAAGCAGCTAATTTTTATGCAATGTTTAATATATGTGAAGCGGGTGATCATTTTATTGCTTCATCAACAATATATGGCGGAACATTTAATCTATTCGGAGTTACTATGAAGAGAATGGGAATTGAATGTACTTTTGTAGATCAAGATCTTTCAGAAGAAGAATTAGAGCAATATTTTAGACCTAACACAAAGGCTGTATTTGGAGAAACTATTGCTAACCCAGCAGTATCCGTATTAGATATTGAAAAGTTTGCAAGAATTGCACATAAGCATAATGTACCACTTATAGTTGATAATACATTTGCAACTCCAATTAATTGCAGACCATTTGAATGGGGAGCAGATATTGTAACACATTCTACTACAAAATATATGGATGGACATGCAGTGAGTTTAGGTGGCTGTATAGTTGATAGCGGTAATTTTGATTGGATGGCATATGGAGATAAATTTTCAGGACTTACTACTCCAGATGAATCATATCATGGAATTACATATGCTGAGAAGTTTGGGGCAGGTGCGTATATTACAAAGGCAACAACACAATTAATGAGAGATTTGGGTTCGGCACAATCACCTCAAAATGCATTTTATCTTAATGTAGGATTAGAGTCATTACATCTTAGAATGGAAAGACATTGTGAAAATGCTTTAGCTATTGCAAAGTATTTAGAGAGCCATGAAAAAGTAGCATGGGTTAACTATGCTGATTTAGAAAATGATAAATATAATGATTTAGCTAAGAAGTATTTACCAAAGGGTACGTGTGGAGTATTATCATTTGGTATAAAAGGTGGTAGAGATGAGTCGATTAGATTTATGGATAATCTTAAGCTAGTTTCAATTGTTACTCACGTAGCAGATAGCAAGACTTGTATATTACATCCAGCAAGTCATACTCACCGCCAAATGACAGATGAGCAATTAATTGAATCTGGTGTTGCACCTGATTTAATTCGTCTTTCGGTAGGTATCGAGAATGTAGAAGACTTAATCTCAGACTTAGACCAAGCATTAGCAAATAAATAATATGCATTAATAAACATAATGTATATAATATTAACAAAAATACCGAAAAGAAAAATCTTTTCGGTATTTTTGTAAAAGGAGTAGGCAAATATGTTAAAGATACTTATGATTGAAGACAGCATATATAAGGGTGAAGACATTCAAAGGGCATTAGCAGACCTCGGAGAGTATGATATTGTATGGTCAAAGACTAAGGAAGCGGGAATTAGAATGCTTTCTCAAATGGAGTTTGATTTGTTGGTATTGGATATGTATTTTCCTCTTGTAGATGGTGGTAAAGAATATCCTGATTGTGGAATGTTGGTTTTAAAATGGATAGAAGAGAATAATTATGATATATCAGTTATTGTATGCTCAACAGTATATAGGAGTATTAATAAATCATTTGTTTTAGATAGTATTGTATATGAGGGACGAGAAGGATTAGCAGATGAATTTAAGATTATTTTAGAAGCTTATAATATAATGAGCGCAAGGGAGTAGGAGTAGACGAAGTCTATTCATAACGACCGGCGAATGTGATTATAAGCTTTGCTTATAATATGATTTAGTGAATGGAAGGGGATATCTTATATATGAAAAAGTATATAATTATAGGAGTTATATCTGTATTTGCCATAATAGGAATTATAACAGGAATAATAATTATTAATAAAGATAAAAAAGTAGAAAATAATGATGACAATAATAGTGGAGTTATAGAACAATCGGAGTCCGCAGATAATAATTCTAAGGTTAAGAATAATTCTTCGAAAAATAATACTGGGAAACTATCTGCATATTCAACTGAATATGAAGGCATAGAAGGAACAGGTGATTATAATTATGGAGAAGCATTACAAAAATCCATATTGTTTTATGAACTTCAGCGCTCTGGAGATTTGCCAGAAAAGACAAGATGTAACTGGAGAGGTGATTCTGGATTAGATGACGGAGCAGATGTAGGGCTTGATTTAACAGGAGGCTGGTACGATGCAGGAGATCATGTTAAATTTAATCTGCCTATGTCATATACAGCAACAATGTTAGCTTGGTCGTTATATGAAGATAAGGATAGTTATGAAAAAAGTGGACAGCTAGAATATATGCTAAATAACATAAGATGGGCAAATGACTATTTTATAAAATGCCATCCAGAGAAGGAAGTATATTATTATCAAGTTGGTGATGGAAGTGCTGATCATGCATGGTGGGGCCCAGCAGAAGCAATGGAGATGAGTAGACCAGCATATAAGGTTACTATCGAGTCCCCAGGTTCAACAGTAACAGCAGGTACAGCCGCTTCATTAGCAGCCGCAAGCATTATTTTTAAAGATGTAGATAAGAAATATTCAGAGGAATGTTTAAAGCATGCAATTGAATTATATGACTTTGCAGAGAAAACAAAAAGTGATGAGGGTTATACAGCAGCTAATGGTTTTTATAATAGTTGGAGTGGCTTTAATGATGAATTATCATGGGCAGCAACATGGTTATATCTTGCAACTGACGATAAATCATATCTTGATAAAGCCGATAAGTATTTTGATAAATCAGTAGGAGATTATAAATGGGCTCATTGTTGGGATGATGTATATACAGGAACAGCTCTTTTATTGGCAACAACTACAGATAATGATAAATATAAGAAGGCAGTAGAGAAAAATCTTGATTATTGGACAACAGGAACAAATGGTGAAAGAATAACATATACACCTGATGGATTGGCATGGTTAGATCAGTGGGGTGCTCTTAGATATGCTACAACAGAAAGTTTTATTGCTTTAGTGTATAGTGAATATGAAGGATGTCCTAAGGATAAGAAGGACACATATTTTGATTTTGGAGTATCGCAAGTAAATTATGCATTGGGAAGTTCAGGGCGAAGCTATGTAGTAGGATATGGTGAGGATAGTCCTATACATCCTCATCATAGAACAGCACAAGGTTCATGGTCTAATAATATGAACGAACCTAGTGAATCAAGGCATATATTATTTGGTGCATTAGTAGGAGGTCCAGATAGTAACGATAGTTATACTGATGAAGTATCAAATTACGTTAATAATGAAGTAGCTTGTGACTATAATGCAGGATATACATGTGCTTTAGCAAAATTATATAGTCTATATTATGGTAAAACCTTAGTTGATTTTGGAGCAGTAGAAAATGTAGAAGATGAGTTGTTTGTAGAAGTGGGTATAAATGCAAGTGGAAATGATTTTACGGAATTAAAAGCAATTGTATATAACAAAACAGGTTGGCCAGCTAGGGTAGCTAATAACCTTGTACTTGCATACTTTTTTGATATATCTGAAGTAATAGAGGCCGGTGGAAGTGAGAAGGATATAACTATAACGACTAATTATATGCAAGGCGGTACAGCAGGAGAAGTTAAGAAGTGGAAAGATAATATATATTATGTGACTATAGATTTTACTGGAGAAAATATATGCCCAGCAGGACAAGATAGTTATAAGAGAGAAGTTCAATTTAGAATAGCTTCTAGCAATGGAAGTTGGAATACTTCAAATGATTATTCGTACCAAGGATTATCTGGAAGTGGAGGAGGAGCCTTAATTAAAGGTGAGTACCTAGCTTTATATGATAATGAAAAACTTGTATATGGAAGTGAACCCAATGGAAATGGTGTAATTGATACTAGTGGAAGTAATCAAGGAAATAAAGATAGTGATAAGAAGACAGAAGATAATAAGAAATCAGAAAATAGTAACAATGCAGAAAACACTTCAACATTATCAAGTTCAAGTAATACAGGTTCAGTAACAAATGGAGATATATCAGTTACTAGTAGTGGCACAAATAGTAATAATTCAATAGGAATAAATATATCTATATATAATTCTGGTGAAAATATCTCTATGAAAGATATAGAGGTTAGATATTATTTTACTACCGATACAGATGTGGAAGATCAATTTAGTTGTGACCATAGTGCTATAACTAATAACACTGGTAAATATACAGGGTTAAGTGATGTAAGTGGTACATTTAACAAAATGAAGAAAAGTAAAGATAATTCAGATACATACTTAAGTATAAAATGTAATAGTAATACGTTAGAGGCAGAAGACACATGGGTAATTCAAGGAAGAATTAATAAATCGGATTGGACTAATTATAATATTTCCAATGATTACTCAAGTGAAAAAGTAGATAATATAGTAATACTATATAAGGATAAAATAGTATTTGGAACAGAACCTAAATAATAATAGGCAAAAAGCATGCATGGATAGATATTTCTTCCATGCATGTTTTTCTAATTTCTATTATTTGAATATAAGTCTTCAATTACATCAATTATCTTATATAATACCATAGCTATAATGCATAATATAACAATACTCATAAGAACCCAAGACATTTTAAATGTTTGGCTACCATATATAATTAGATATCCAAGACCAGCCTTTGATGCTAGAAACTCGCCGATTACAACACCAACTAGAGATAATCCAATATTAACCTTCATAACACTGAAAATATTAGGAATACAGCTAGGGATAACCACTAAATATAAGCATTGTAAGCGATTACCCTTTAAGGTTTGAATTAATTTTAATTTTTCAGGCTCAACAGTTGTAAAGCCAGTATAT
>JAVBSS010000061.1:0-47272 GCA_031556525.1 Lachnospiraceae bacterium | reverse complement strand
ATTTTCAATCTTAGTATGAATGTACACCTGAACACTTAACAAAGTATTTTTGAGTTTAGTGATCATGGTGTTACCCGATACTTAGATTGGTATTTTCAATCTTAGTATGAATGTACACCTGAACACTTAACAAAGTATTTTCGAATTTATAATATTAACATATATGTAGGAGGAAGAATTTAATGAAGCATTTGATAGACCCTATGGATTTGACAGTTGAAGAGATTGGCGAGATGCTAGATTTAGCTGATGATATAATAGAAAATAGTGATAAATATTCTAAAGTGTGTGATGGTAAAAAACTTGCCACTTTATTTTTTGAACCAAGTACAAGAACCAGACTTAGCTTTGAAGCAGCTATGATGGAACTCGGAGGTAATGTACTTGGTTTTTCTTCTGCCGATTCGTCGTCTTCTTCGAAAGGTGAGAGTGTGTCGGATACAGTTAAAGTAGTTGCGTGTTATGCAGATATTATAGCTATGAGACATCCAAAAGAAGGTGCTCCATTATTGGCATCTATGAAGACTGATGTGCCTATAATTAATGCTGGAGATGGTGGACATAACCATCCTACTCAAACATTAACGGACTTGCTTACTATTAGAAGAGAGAAAGGTAGACTGGATAATATAACAGTAGGATTTTGTGGTGATCTTAAGTTCGGTAGAACAGTTCATTCACTTATAAAAGCATTATCAAGATATGAAAATATTACATACATAATGATTTCGCCTAAGGAGTTACAGATTCCAGATTATATCAAAGAAGAAGTATTTGCAAAGAAGAATATTGAATACATACAAGTAGCTACCATAGATGAGGTTATAGATAGACTTGATGTATTATATATGACTAGGGTTCAGAGAGAGAGATTCTTTAATGAGGCAGATTATTTAAGACTTAAAGATACTTACATATTAGAGCCTAATAGATTGAAACGAGCTAAGAGTGATTTATCTATATTACATCCACTTCCTAGAGTAAATGAGATTGATATTAGAGTTGATGATGATCCGAGAGCATGTTATTTTAGACAAGCGCTTAATGGCAAGTATGTAAGAATGGCATTGATAATGAAATTGTTGGAGGTAGAATAATATGAAGATAGATAGTATTCAAAATGGAATTGTACTTGATCATATTACTGCTGGAAAGAGCATGCAAATATATAATGACTTGGGCTTAGACAAATTGGATTGTACAGTTGCTATAATTAAAAATGTTAAAAGTGAAAAAAAAGGAAAAAAAGACATATTAAAAATAGATCAGGAATATTCTATTAATCTAGACGTGTTAGGATATATAGATCCAGAGACAACAGTAAGCATAATAAAAGATGGTGCAACTGTAGAGAAAAAAAAGCTAGAACTTCCTAATCGTATAGTTAATGTAGTAAAGTGTAAAAATCCACGTTGTATCACTACTACAGAGCAAGGAATAGACCATATTTTTAAGTTAACTGATAGAGAAAATAGAACATATAGATGCATATATTGTGAGGACGATTAATAGTAAATGTAATAATTTTGTAATAAATGGTTTACAAAATGGCTGTATATAGGTATAATAGCTATAATTATGCTCGATAAATTGGATGATTTATGGGGACAATATAGAGGTGTAATATGAAACAATATGTTATTAAAGGTGGTAACCCGTTGGTGGGTGAAGTCATTATTGGTGGAGCTAAGAACGCAGCATTAGGTATATTAGCAGCAGCCGTTATGACAGACCAAGAATGTATAATAGATAATGTTCCTAATGTTAGGGATACAAGAGTTTTGCTTCAAGCTGTTCAAGGTATAGGAGCAAAAGTAAAATATATAGATGAGCACACTGTTTCTATTTGTGGAGGAGCTATACATAATCCTACAGAAGTATGTGTTGACGACGAATTTATAAGAAAGATAAGAGCTTCATATTATTTATTAGGAGCTTTATTAGGTAAATACAGATTTTCTCAAGTAGCATTACCTGGTGGCTGTGATATTGGTAGTAGACCGATAGATCAACACATTAAAGGTTTTGAAGCATTAGGTGCAGATGTTACAGTTGGTGGTGGTATGATTACAGCCAAAACAGATAGGTTATTAGGAAATCATATATATCTAGATGTAGTTACTGTAGGAGCAACAATTAATATTATGATGGCAGCTGCATTAGCAGAAGGTAAGACTACAATTGAGAATGCTGCTAAAGAACCTCATATAGTAGACGTTGCTAACTTTCTTAATAGTATGGGTGCTAACATCAAAGGTGCTGGTACAGATGTTATAAGAATTAGAGGTGTTGAGAAGCTACATGGTACAGAGTATTCTATTATACCGGATCAGATTGAAGCGGGAACATTTATGACTGCGGCAGTGGCAACCAAAGGTGATATTCTTATTAAGAATGTTATACCTAAGCATTTAGAAGCTATTACTTCTAAGTTAATAGAAGTAGGAGCACAGGTAACAGAGTATGATGATACGGTAAGAGTAACAGCAAGCAAGCGTCTCAAATCTACACAGATTAAGACTTTACCATATCCAGGATTTCCAACAGATATGCAACCACAGATGGCAGTAGCACTAGCATTATCTAGAGGAACTAGTATAATTACAGAAAGCATATTTGAGAATAGATTCAAATACGTTGACGAATTAAGAAGAATGGGCTGTAATATGAAAGTTGAAGGTAATACAGCTATAATAGATGGTGTTGAAGGCTTTACAGGTGCTAATGTATTTGCACCAGACTTAAGAGCAGGAGCAGCACTAGTAATAGCAGGATTAGTAGCTGAAGGCTTTACGGTTGTTCAAGACATTAAGTATATTCAGAGAGGTTATGAGAAGTTTGAAGAGAAATTAACAGCTTTGGGTGGTCAAATAGAATTAGTAGAGACAGATAAAGATATTCAGAAATTTAAGTTTAAAGTAAGTTAAATATTAATGCGCTTAGAATGTTATTCATATGTACATTCTAGGCGCATTTTGTTATAATATAGTATATGAAAATAAAATATAGAATGGTGTGTGAGATATGACTGGAATGGGTGAATTTTATTTTAAGATATATACTAGTATGGAGAAAAATAAATTGATATCTAGTATTAGACAGGGTTGTGTTATTGTGATCCCTGTATTTATTATTGGCGCGTTTTCGTTGCTATTTCAGAATTTCCCTGTACCAATTGTCAAGGAGTTTATGCTCTCTTTTGCAGGTGGGATTATATTCAGATTTTTTGAATTTATATATGAGGCAACATTTGGATTTGCTGCAATATATTTATTAGCTGCCATCACGTACAAATATTCGTTACAAATCACCAAGAAATTTTCTTCAATTAATTTTATAGCAATAATTGTATCCATAGTATCTTACATAATACTAAGCGGACCTAAGATATTGGCTGACGTGAATGGTGCAGAAGTTAAATCAATGATACTTAATTATACTGATGTAAGGAATATATTTTCATCTATATTAGTAGCATTGGTGTCTACGATAATATTTTTGAAAGCATATCATATTGTTTCTAAGAAGAATAAAGAAATATATGCAGATACAGAAGTTCGTAATACCATGAACGCTATAGCACCTATGCTAATAACGGTAACAGTGTTTTCGGTAATAGCAGTTATTATTGAAGAGTTCACACCATATGATGGTTTTAATCAACTTATTATAGCTATAATAAATGCGCCGTTTAAGACTATGGGAAGAAATATTATAAGTGCAGTGCTTAATGTATTTACCCAGAGTACATTATGGTTTTTCGGTATTCATGGTGGTAATACTCTTGAAGATGTTAATATAACTATTTTTGCAAATGCACAGGGTGAGGTTCTTACAAAGGCATTTTTAGATGTATTTGTGTTAATGGGTGGTTGTGGTACATCTATATGTCTGTTAATTGGATTGCTTCTATTTTCAAAGGATAAGTATGATAAGAAACTTGTTCATAGGGCAGCAATACCTATGATATTTAATATTAATGAGATAATGATTTTTGGATTACCGATAGTAATTAATCCAGTGTTTTTTGTGCCATTTATATGTGTACCTGTAGTTGTTTTGCTAGTATCATATTTTGCAGTATCTACAGGTCTTGTGCCGATTCCAGATGGGAATGTGTGGTGGACGGATCCTATATTAATTAGTGGATATAAAGCGACGGGTTCTATAGCAGGAACATGGTTGCAATTATTTAATGTAATACTAGGCGTTCTCATATATATGCCGTTTATTAAGATTAATGATAAGGTACAGAAGTTACAATTTCAGAAGATGGTTGATACTATGACCGATATGATAAAAGCAGCAGAAAAGGATAATCGTACTTGTGAATTTGCTAAAGAACCTACGGTATCAAAGGTTGCACAAGAGCTGGCAAACAAACTTATTAACGATATTAGGAATAGAGAGATTAATATATATTATCAGCCTCAAGTCAATAAAGAGGAGAAGGTAGCATCGGCAGAAGCACTTCTTAGATGGTCGGCAGGGCTGGAGTATAATATATACCCACCACTACTTATAAGTATTGCTAAGGAATATAATTGCTACGACGATTTGACAAAATGTATTGTTGAGAAGGTACTAGCAGATATTAATATGTTAGAAGAACAACATAGTATTATTATTCCTATATCGGTAAATATCGAAACAAACCAATTAGCAGATATAGAATTCATAAACTGGATAATTGACTCTAAGAATAACTACAATATTCCAGATGATATTCTTCATCTAGAGGTAACAGAACATACAGAAGTATTAGAGACCAAAGAGTTAAATGATATATTTGATCTATTACATAAGAATCATATTAAGATTGCTATAGATGATTTTAGTATGGGAGCAACATCGCTTAATTATCTTCAAGGAAACAATTTTGATTATGTCAAATTAGATGGAGGTATAGTTAAGAATCTACTACGTAATGAGAGAACAAAGGATATTATTAATTCCATTATTTCACTAGGAAAGACTCTTGATTATGAGGTTGTGGCTGAATATGTAGAGGATATGGAACAGAAAGAAGCCCTTAAGGAAATGGGTTGTAACTTATATCAAGGATATCTATATTCGCCAGCTGTATCGATAGAGAACTTTGCTGAGTATGTGAAGCATATTAATAATTAAGGAATTACATATATTTAATAATTAAAGCTCCTATTATATTAGACTAATTTGTCTAATATAATAGGAGCTTTTTCTGTAGTTAAACTATTTTTATATTTATAAAAGTATATTTTATTCTATAATCAATTCTCTAACTTCAACACTCTTAATTTTCCTTGCGGCCATGTATGCAAATAGGGAGAAACATACACAAACCATAGTAATTGGCATAATAAATGTGAGTGGGGTATAGTCTGTTACAAAGCTTGTAATACCCATTGATCTAAGAATCAGACTTAGTATTTTATTTGTTAATAAAATACTGAGTAAACTGCCAAGTATCGAACCTATAATTGCAACAATTAAGAATCGTATAGCAAATTGAAGTCTTAACTTACTTGATGTAAAGCCTAGTGCCTTGTAAATGCCAATATCTGTTTTCTCTCGTAAAAAGGTTTTTGAACAAACCATATGGACAACTATAAGTGCAAATATAATAGAGAAGAAGTAAATAATAACTTTCATTGCATTTACTGCCATATTAATAGGATCAGAACCGCCTAATTCCTGAGATTCAGCTTCAATTATATCACCAAATCTTTCATTTAAAGCATCTGCAATGTCCTCTGCCTTTGATGGATCAGATAAGCTATAACCAGCCTGATATATATATTCAATTCCTAGTTTTTTTGCACCGTCAAGGGACATAGCAAAACATAGACCAGTATCATTCATAGATTGATATAAACCTGAAATAATATATTCATATCGTTTATCATTATGAGCAACAACAATGGTATCCCCCATATTTAGACTAAGTTCCTCTGCCACAATTTCTGTTATAACAATTTCGTTATCATATAAAGGAGCTCTACCTTTTGATATACTTGGAATCATTTCTGGGTCCTTATAAATAAGACAGTATAGTTCTTCCCCATCAATAGATAAATACTTTGAACTAATATAATATTTTTTATCAATACTACAATATTCTTCAACAGTATCTTCAAATTCTTTTAAAGTGTTATCATCAACTTCTTCCTTGAGATTAACCTCAATTTCTGTATATAGTTCGCCCATTGCTTGAATAGCTGATTTTGAGTTTACAGAATTACTTAAAATCATAATTGTTGACATAAAGAAAATCAAAATAGTAACTATCATAATAATTCCTATATATTGACGTTTATTTGAAGTAAACTGTCGGAGTGCAAGGCTTGGTAATAGAATTTTTTTGTTAATAGGTGCATTTATTCTACTGTCAAAATAGATATCCTCTCGTCCGCCTGAAAGGGCTTTGATAGGTGAAATCTTTCCAATTTTGGTTGTGGTAAATATTATAAATAATCCTGAGATAATTAAAATCCCAAGCATAACAAGTAGACTTTTACCTATAGATATATGATTTTCTGCAAGAATAGAGGTTATTGGTTGAAATACATTTCCAAATGCTTTGGTTAACGGAAAGGCAAGAAGCATACCAATTATAATTCCAATAATCTGAGCAGATAAGTATTGTATAGTAAAAATTATTTTAATTTTATGATTTGTAAATCCTTGTGATTTCATTATACCTAAGTTAACATAGTCCATTTCTATTCCTGTTGAAATGGTATGCCCCATAACAATTAGTACTACTATCATTAGAAATCCTATAAAAACCATTAATACCGAGCAAATAATATCGGGAAATAAACTAACATAATGAATAACCATATCCTTTGATAATGAACCATAAGCATTATCAATAATTCCTGTTTCAAGATTAAGCTGACGTTTGAATTGGGCATCGGTAAGGGTACAGTCATCAGCCTTATATATTTCTAAAAAATGATAATCAGATGTCATATCTTCCGTTTCAACTTGTTTGCACTCATCATAAAATTTATTAAAATCTTCATCGCTGATAAAAACTTGTTTCCAACCCATCATTGCAGAACCATTTGTCGGCTCAATGACAATACCTACAATTTTCAACCTAATCTCACCTGCAATTGTTTGAGCGGTAATAGTATCACCTATATCACATTTTAGATTGGTACAAATGCCTTGTGGAATGTATATTTCTCCGCTTTTAAGTGGTGGTACATTATCTTCATATCCGTCTAAGTTGCTATTTAATAATTGTATCTCTGGTCTTAACTTTTCCATAAAATAGCTGTTTCCATCTTTGTATCCAGTTACTTCAGGAGACCCACAAACAATGGTTGGATGATCTTTAACATCTTTTACTAGACTGCTATTTAACACAGACTGCATAAGCTCATCACTCTTATTTTGATCTTTAATATATACATTCAAATTACCTGCATCTATTTGGTTCAGTGCATTTTCAATGCCTAGTTGGCAATTATCTTTTAGGCTTAATATGGCTGTTGATGATGTTGAAATAAGAATCATAAGTATAATAATACTTACGAAAGCTCCTTTTTTATGACGTATGTTAGCTTTTAGTAAGGTTAGTATTTCCATAATATCACCTACCATTCCATAGATGAAAGCCAAGCATTTACTTGGATCTCACGGCTTTTTTCTTCATCTGGGTTGTAAGGAGACATAGGAAGCTCACCAATTATTTTACCATCAGCAATATATAAAAGTCTTGTGGCACGCAAAGCAGCACGAATATCATGAGTTACCATAAGAATACTTTGACCTGATTTATTAAGGTCAGTAAGTAAATCTAGAACCCTAGTAGTATTCTTACGATTGAGAGCTCCTGTTGGCTCGTCAGCAAATAGTAGTTTAGGAGTGTTGATTATGGCTCTTGATATTGCACATCTTTGTTGTTCACCGCCAGAAGCTTGAGATGGTAGATGAGTTTTAATATCCGTTAGTTCCATTTTATCAAGCAATTCATTAGTTCTTGCATTTACTTCTATAGAAGTTTTATCTTTATTAAGATACCCCGGTACAGCTATATTTTCAAATAAAGATAAGTTGCTAATTAAGTGCATTTGTTGAAATATAAATCCAAAATCTTCGTGACGGAGGTTAGCAAGTTTCTTTTCTTTCATTGTTACTAAGTCAGAATTATTATACATAACCTGCCCAGAGGTTGCTCTATCCATACCACTTAACGAATATAGTAGTGTAGATTTTCCAGAGCCAGAAGCCCCCATAACAATAGTAAAATCACCTTCATAAATATCTAAATCAATGTTACTTAGTATATGATTTTGATTTCCGTTATGAGCATAACTTTTATATAATTCTTTTGCTGATAAAATAATATCTTTCATAATAATTTTCCTTTCATAAATAAGATGCTTCATTCTAGCAAAATAAATATTAAGAAGTCCTTAAGAGCTGGTAAAAAGTACTTGTATACAATTATTACCCTTCATATTATTATTAAGTAGGGTGATGACATGGGAACTGTAATACAGTTTAATAATAAGAAAAATAACGAAGAAATTAACGTTAAAAAATACATAAAAAAAGTATCAAAATATTATCCTCTTACATCAGATGTAGTAGTGCTTACAATATTAGCAAAGCGAATGGGCTTTGAAGTATATTATACTGACAAAGAATCTATTAAGAAACTATCTGAGGAAAGCATTTATGGTATGCTTCTAAGGGACAAAACAATAGTTGTAATAGACGATTATGGTTCGGAATATTGTAGGTTAGCAATAGCATTTGAGATAGGATATTATCTAATTACAAGAGATTACATAGATGAGGAAAATGAGACGGAAACTCATCTTTTATGCAAGGATAAAAATAATAATATTATAGAACAGGCTGCATTTAAATTTGCATGTAACCTGTTATTTACAGAGCAAGCGTATAATATTAATAAGAAAATGATAGAGCAATACATACAAAATTATAAAACTGAGGAGGTATTAGAAATATTATGTAAGAAGTACCTTACCCCAGAGCATGTTATAAAGAACAGATTGGAAATACAATAGTAGCTTCTAATCCGTCTATATGATTATGCAAGGATACTTGCCCTTTCATTTGTTTAACGGCATAGTCTATAATATATAATCCTAGTCCAGAGCCTTGTTCATTGCCACAATTTCTACCTCGATAGAACTTGTTGAAAATGAATGGCATATCTTCGTCAGGAATGCCAGAGCCGTAGTCTCTAAAATGGATATATATACTATTGTCAATAATTTCAGTATATATATTTATGCTAGTTTTAGCATATTTTCTTGAGTTGTTAACTATATTTTCTGTGATTTGTACAAATCTATTTTTATCGATTAATACATTGGCTTCGTAGTTAGGAATAGAAAATGTAATATCTTCTTGCTCCATACATATTTGACTAATAGTATCTTTTAGAAGATTGCATATTTCGACCTTCTCTAGATTGATTTTTAATTTGTCCATATCAGAAAGTGAATGAAGGAATAGGTCGTTAGTAAGGGAGGCAACTTCATCACATTTATTCATAATTACATTTAGATACTTAGAACGTTTTTCTACAGTTCCGTTGATATTAGCTTCTAGCCCTTCTGCATAAGCACGAATAGAGGCTATTGGAGTTTTAATATCGTGTGAAAGAGTAGCAATTACAGTTTTATTATTTTCAATAGCTTCTTTTTCGCAAGAACGTGCAACTGTAATTTCTTTTCTCATATGGTCAAATGCCCAAGTGAATTCTCCAAAATAATTAGAACGTTCATATTCTAGAGGTATATCAAATTTTCCCGATGCAATATGTTTTGCATAATCTTTCATTTTATAAAAAGGATTTAGAATAGCAAAATACACATAACAAAATGCTAATAAAATAAAAATAATACAAATACCACAAATTATATAGACATGGTTATAAATATCAGTTTTATCAGTGTTATAATCAATATTTTTAATATCATCTTGAAGTGAATTAATCTTATTTTGAATGGTTTGAAATTCATCAGGACTATTTGACATTGATGATTTTGTAAGCTGTTCGATTTCATTTAGATTAACAACACATTCAGAAATATTATCATTGATATTCTTAGGTTTTTGTAAATATATAAATGTTAATCCAGTAGCTACAATAAGAATTATAAATGCTAATGTTATAAGAATAAGTTTTTTCTTCATATACTATTTCCCTTCCTCTAACATATATCCAATACCCCAAACAGTTTTAATGTATTTTGGTGATTCTGGATTGTCCTCTAATTTTTCTCTAAGCCACCTAATATGAACTGTAAGTGTTGATGGTTCTACTTGGTTAAATGCACCCCATACGTCTGAAATAATAGTGTTTTTTTGTAATGCAATATTTTTATGCTGGCAAAGATATGAGAGTAGGTCAAATTCCTTAAGTGATAGAGAAATTTGAGCATTATCCTTGCTTACGGTTCGTTTAGTTATATTAACAGTAACATTTCCGAAGGTCACTATTTTCTCTTCATCTGAGAAACCATAGGTACGTCTAATAAGAGCATTTATTCTTGAAAGAAGTTCTTTAAGGGAATAAGGTTTTGGAAGATAATCATCTCCACCGATATCAAAACCAGTAATACGGTCATCTTCGCTAGTACGGGCACTTGCAAATATTACAGGGACGGTAGACACAAGACGAAGTTCTTTGCATATTTCAAAACCTGTGCCATCAGGTAAATTAATATCTAGTAGAATTAAATCATATATATTGTTAGTTAATAATGAAAAGGCAGAGTCGGTATCATATGCGCAGGTAACAGCATAATTATAGCTTTCAAGCATTTCTGAAATTATAAAAGAAAGGTCTTTATCATCATCTATTATAAGTATGTGTTTTTGTGACATAGAAATATCCCCCTAAAAATAATGCAATATACAATGTAGTCAATAACCAACACATTTATTATAATTGATATATGTTAATAATAAAAGCATTAAAAGTAGGAGGACATTTAAATGATATATAACAATCCTATAGTAAAAGGATTCTATCCAGACCCTAGTGTTTGTAAAGTTGAAGATAAATATTATCTTGTGTGCAGTTCAATGCAGTACTTTCCTGGGGTGCCTTTGTTTGAAAGTGAAGACCTTGTAAATTGGAAGCAAATAGGTCATTGCCTAACTAGAAAAAGTCAGATAGAACTAGACGGAGTAAATAGTTCAGGTGGAGTATTTGCACCAACAATTAGATATAATAATGGACGTTTTTATATGGTTACAACCAATGATACTACTCGCAGAAACTTCTATGTGTGGACAGATAATATATATGGTGAGTGGTCTGAGCCTATATGTGTTGAACAAGATGGAATAGATCCGACCCTATTCTTTGAAGATGGAAAGACATATTTTTTAAGTAATGGTCACGATGATGAAGGCATATCTGGTGTTATTCAAAGTGAGATTGATATTGAAACAGGTAAGAAATTATCACCAAGCAAAGCAATATGGCAAGGTTCGGGTGGTCGTTATCTAGAAGGCCCTCATATATACAAACTTAACGGAGAGTATTATCTTGTTGCAGCAGAAGGTGGAACAGAATTCGGACATATGGTTACATATGCTAGAAGCAAATCTATACATGGACCATATGAGAATTATCCAAACAATCCAGTATTAACAAATCGTAACCTAGGAGGATATGAAATACAAGGAGTTGGTCATGGAGACTTAATTCAAGATAAATACGGAAACTGGTTTATTATACATTTGGGATTTCGTCAAATGGGGCAGTGGGTGCCATTTCATCATCTTGGAAGAGAAACATTCCTTACACCGGTTACATTTAATGAAGATGGTTGGTTTAGTGCAGGGCAAGATGGAACAGTTATAGGTAGCTTTGAGATTCAAGGAGATTTTATTCAAACAGAGAAGAAGAGTTATACATTTGAAAATACGCAGTGGAATCTTGACTGGTGTTATATTAGACATCCCCAAAAAGAAAATTATATATTTGGAGATGGTAGTCTTACATTAAAAGGTACAGATGTTACACTTGATGATGTAGATAGCCCTACATTTATTGGTATACGCCAGAAGGATTTTGTAGCTGAGATATCATGTCATATAGATGTTAACAATGGAGAAGCTGGAATAACATTCCTTATGGATGAGAATCATCATTATGATATAGCAATTCGTAATACTGACAATAAGTATCAAGTGGTTAAAAAGCTTAATATAGGGGATATTAAATCTACAGAATGTGTAATTGATATAGAAGATATCGAAAACACAAAACTTGTTATTTGTGCAGATAACCTATATTATAATTTCTATATAGAATCAGATGGAAGTAGGATAGAGCTTGGTAAGGCACAGACAAAATATTTATCTTCAGAAGTAGCAGGAGGCTTTACAGGAGTAATAATTGGATTGTATACTGTAGGTAATAACAGCGAAGCAGAATTCACTCAATTTAAATGTGAGTATTTATAAGAGTTTATTAAAGTATAGGAGAATGATTCATGATTTTAGAAGCGAATGGAATAGAATTGTATTATGAGAAACAAGGTATTGGTCCAGCTCTTATAATGTTGCATGGTAATGGTGAAACTCATAGCATATTTAATAAATCTATAGATATGCTTAAGGAGTATTTTACTGTATATGCAATAGATACTAGGGGTCATGGGCAAAGTTCGTCAGTAAGTGAATATCATTATGAGGACATGGCAGAAGATATATATTCCTTTGTTAATCAACTTGAATTAGACAGACCTATATTATATGGGTTTAGTGATGGTGGGATAATTGGATTACTACTTGCACTTAAGTACCCAGAATTATTTGAGAAAATAATTATAAGTGGAGTTAATACAACTCCGGATGGAATTAAGAAAGGTTGGTTAAGCTTATTCAAAATAATATACTTTTTTACAAGGTCAGCCAAATTCAAACTAATGGTTACTGAACCTAATATATCTAATGATATGCTCGGAAAGATAATAACACCAACGTATATAACAGCAGGAAGTAAAGACCTTATAAGCAAAGAGCATATTGAAAATGTACATAATAATATTCATAATAGTTCATTGAAGATATTTGAAAATGAAGATCACGGAAGCTATATTATAAATAGTGATAAGATAGGCAAATATATAGTGGAAGTATGTAATGTTAATAATTAAAAAATAATCAAAAAAATGATATATTTCAGAGGTTCATAATTCAAAACTCTAAAATATATCATTTTTATATTATAGATTATAAGGTTTTCTTGTGATTGATATTCTCCAATCGTTGCGTGAGAGCTGTGCTCTCTTGTACTTATTATCTTATAAATATTTCTTAAGTGTATCAACCATATTTAATTGCTCCCAAGGAAGATTAAGGTCATTACGTCCAAAATGTCCATAAGCAGCAGTTTGTTTGTAGATAGGTCTTCTAAGGTCTAACATTTTAATAATTCCAGCTGGTCTAAGATCAAAGTTCTCACGAATAATATCAACAAGTTTGTTGTCAGATACTTTACCAGTTCCAAATGTATCAACCATGATAGAAGTAGGTTTAGCAACACCGATAGCATATGATAATTGAATCTCACATTTATCAGCTAATCCAGCAGCAACAATGTTCTTAGCTACATAACGTGCTGCATAAGCTGCCGAACGGTCAACCTTAGTACAATCCTTACCAGAGAAAGCACCGCCACCGTGACGAGCATATCCGCCGTAAGTATCAACGATTATCTTACGTCCTGTAAGACCACTATCTCCGTGAGGTCCGCCAATTACAAAACGACCAGTTGGATTAATAAAGAACTTAGTGTTATCATCTATTAACTGCGCAGGTAATACTGGATCAAATACATATTTCTTGATGTCAGAATGAATCTGCTCTTGCGTTACGTCCTCGTCATGTTGTGTTGATAATACAACAGCATCAAGACGAACAGGGTTGCCATTTTCATCATATTCAACAGTAACTTGAGTTTTGCCGTCTGGTCTTAAATAAGATAAAGTGCCATCTTTACGAACAGCAGTTAATTTTAATGAAAGCTTATGAGCAAGTGATATAGGGTAAGGCATATATTCCTCGGTCTCATTTGATGCAAAACCGAACATCATACCTTGATCACCAGCGCCAATAGCTTCTATCTCAGCATCAGACATAGTGTTTTCTTTTGCTTCAAGTGCTTTATCAACACCCATAGCAATATCAGCTGATTGCTCATCTAAGGCAACGATAACACCACATGTGTCACAGTCAAAACCGAACTTAGCACGATCATAACCGATTTCTCTTACTGTATCACGAACAGTTTTTTGAATGTCCACATAAGCATTAGTAGTAATCTCGCCCATTACTAATACTAGACCAGTTGTTATAGCAGTTTCACAAGCAACACGACTCATTGGGTCTTGTACAAGTAATGCGTCTAAGACAGCATCAGATATTTGGTCACACATCTTGTCTGGGTGGCCTTCTGTAACTGACTCAGAAGTAAATAATAATTTCTCCATGATTTGTTCCTCCTAGGTAATAGCATATAGCTAAGTGAAGATACTTCTTATAATTAAAGTAATAAAAAAATCCGATAATAATCGGATTTGAATAGTTGTATGTCCAAATCCTCTTATTGCTCGATGATATGTTACATATCAATTCGCTCAGGTTGGCACCTTCCATCTTGTGGGGTTGCCGCGGCTTCAAAGTCCCTTATGACTCCACCGCTCTGAATAAGAGAAGTATCTTAATAATTTGTTTACCAAAATAGAATACTATATGTTAATTCTATAGTCAATAAGAGATTAAGTTTTAATTGTAGATTTATAAAAATTTTAGAAATGCTTGGCTAGTAGTGTGTTATACTATAAGAAAATATTTAACGAATGGTGGCATTGTTAAAATGATTAAAAAAATAAGGTTTATAGTTATACCTCTTGTACTATTACCTTTCTTTCTAATATTTATAGCAGTATTAGTGGCAAGTAATAGTTATCTAACATCAGCATATGGGCAGAATGCAGAGTTGAATGATATATCTAAGGTGAGTAATCCTACACAGACAGCTTATTCATTGACTTCAGAAATATATGGACAGTTGAAGGCAACTGCGCAGGAGAATCCGAAGAAGTTTGCCGATGAAGAATATTTAGATGGCATCAATAAGGAATTAAGCGACTCTAATTCATATATAGTTATTAGAAAAGAAGATGATTTAGCTTATTGTATTGATTCAAGATTTACAGATGAATTATTTGAACAATTACCAGATTATTGGGTAGGACAGGCTAATACAGATATAGGATTTTATCTAAATGAACCTGATGCATATTATATAAAGCAACTTAATTTTGTTTCGGAAGATGATGAGCATGTGAGTATGTTTATATTAACTTATCTAGGTGATGTAACACCTCAGTTTAAAAAGATACTATTCAAGCTTACGATTACGATTATTCTAGTGCTTACATTAGTTAGTATGTTCATATCTTGGTATATGTATTGGGAATTTATACGTCCGATTAATGCATTGAAAGAGGGAACTAACTATATCAAGGATGGTAATCTAGAAAAAGATGTAGAAGTAGTTAATGAAGATGAGATAGGGGACTTATGTCATTCTTTTAATGAGATGAGGGTTAAACTAAAAGAATCTATTGATGTAAGAATACAGTATGAGCAGAATAATAGAGAATTGATTAGCAATATATCTCATGATTTAAAAACACCTATTACAGCAATCAAAGGATATGTAGAAGGTATTATGGATGGTGTTGCTGATACACCTGAGAAGATGGATAAGTATATTAAGACCATTTACAATAAGACAATAGAGATGGATTATCTTATTAATGAATTAGGAATGTACAGTAAATTAGATAATAATGCTATTCCATATAACTTTAGAAATGTAAATGTTGATTCTTATTTTTCAGATTGTATTGAGGATATACAGATTGATCTAGAATCAAAGGGAATTGAGTTGGCATATTTCAATTACTGCGATAAGGATGCTAAGATAGTTATAGATCCAGAACAGATAAGAAGAGTAGTTGGTAATATAGTAATTAATGCAGCAAAATATAATGATAAGGCGAGAGGCCATCTTAATATACGTTTGAGGGAAGTTGGAGATTTTGTTAACATTGAGATTGAGGATAATGGAAAAGGAATAAGTGAACAAGATCTGCCGAATATATTTGAGCGAACATATAGAGGAGACGCCTCTAGAAATTCTTCTACAGGAGGAAGTGGATTAGGACTTTCAATTGCCAAGAAGATAATAGAAGAACATGGGGGACAAGTTGTGGCTTCTAGTAAATTAGGAGTAGGAACAACAATTAATTTTAGTCTGAAAAAATATAAGGAGAACGACGATGAGTAAAATATTAATAATAGAAGATGAGCAAAGTATTGCTGAGTTAGAGAAAGATTACCTTGAGTTAAGCGGGTATGAGGTTAGCATTGAGAATGACGGAACATCGGGTCTTGAAAAAGCACTTAACGATAACTATTCTTTAATTATTCTTGACTTGATGCTTCCAGGTATGGATGGATTTGAGATATGTAAGAGAATTAGAGAGGTTAAGAATATACCTGTTCTAGTTGTATCTGCAAAGAAAGATGATGTTGATAAAATAAGAGGTCTTGGGTTAGGTGCAGATGATTATATTACAAAACCTTTTAGTCCTAGTGAGTTAGTGGCAAGGGTTAAAGCTCATTTAAACAGATATGATAGATTAGTTGGGGCTAATGCAGAAGATAATGATACTTTAGAGATAAGAGGAATTAGAATTGATAAAACTGCGAGAAGAGTGTATATTAATGACGAAGAGAAACAATTTACATCTAAGGAATTTGATTTACTAACTTTCTTGGTAGCTAATCCTAATAGAGTGTTTACTAAGGAGGAGTTATTTAGTGCTATATGGGATATGGATGCAATAGGCGATATAGCTACAGTAACAGTTCATATTAAGAAGATTAGAGAGAAGATTGAATACGATACAAGTAATCCTCAATATATAGAGACTATATGGGGCGTAGGCTATCGATTCAAGATATAAATTGTAATTATTCAGAGCTAAATAGAATTATAAAAATAAGTGATGAATGCTTGCATTCAAGAACATATTTTTTTGATTCTATTGGGCGGATAGTCACATCGAGGAAAACAAAGTTTTTTCAAGATGGGCTCTGAATAATTAAAACAATATAGGGAGAAGGATATATATGAAAGTTAAGATATTACATGAAGATGCAGATATTATAGTATGCATTAAACCACACGGAATGCCATCACAGAGTGATAAGAGCATAGATGAAGATATGGTGAGCTATCTAAAGAATTACATTTTTGATAGACAAGAATCTACTGAAGAACCATATGTAGGTATAGTTCATAGATTAGATAGACCAGTTGCAGGTGTTATGGTGTTTGCCAAGAATAAAGAAGCGGCAGCAGACCTTAGCAGACAGATAGAAGAAGGTAGTGTTTGCAAATACTATCAAGCTGTATTAACAGGTGAACTTCCAGATGAGCAAGGAACACTTATAGACTATATGGTGCATGATAAGAAGACTAACATATCTAAGATTGTTTCTAAGGATACAGAAGGTGCTAAGTTAGCAGAACTTGATTATGAAGTGCTTGATATATACGAGACTGATGAAGGAATATTATCTTATGTACTTATTCAATTAATAACAGGTAGACATCACCAGATAAGGGCCCAAGTTGCAGCAAAGAATGCTGGAATATGGGGAGATACAAAGTATAACAAAAAATTTATGAAATCTAAGAAGGGCTATAAACAAATTGGATTATACTCTACTAGATTAGAATTCGCACATCCAACAACTAAGGAACATATGATTTTCAAGAATGAACCAGAAGGCGATGCATTTGATGTTATTGAAATGGAAGATTTCTAGAATATAGTTGTTAAAATATCGCATACTACTAAGAACAGAAATAAAAATAGTAGGTGATGATATGAAAGAATATGCGTATAAGAGTTTAATTATATTAGGAATTGTAATAGGAATATGTTTGGGAATAACATATATACTGCCTATTGCAATTCCTTTTTTAATTGCTTTAATTATTGGAAAATTAATACATCCGATAGCAAAGATGATTGAAGAGAAAGTTAGGATAAAGAGGGGAATAGTAACGTCTATAGTAATAATTATTTCTATGATAATATTGATGTTTATCTTGAGGATAATACTGCTTCAGATTCTTCCTCAAATAGAGAAATTTATAGGATATTTCCCGTTCTACAGGGAAAAGGCAAACGAAATGTTTTGTAATGGTTGTACGGTTATTGACAAGGGGTTTAATCTAGAGACGGGACAAACGTTAATATATTTGAGTGAAAATGCATCTACATGGGGAGGGAATTTTACAGAAAAAATATTTACGTTTATAACATCTTTGTCAAAGCGAACATTTTCAAATACATTTTCACTATTACTTGCAGTTATGATGATGATTGCTGCTACAATTTATTTTGTTAGTGACTATGAAAATATTAGAGAATCGCTTAAGAAAACGATTTTGTTTGAGTATATAAGTGAATTTTACTGCAACATAATTAAAGTGTTAGGAGTATATATAAAAGCACAACTTATTATAATGATTTTGAATATAGTAATATGCGGTCTTGGGTTGTTTTTGGCACAGAACTCTTATTATATATTAATAGCAATAATTATAGGGGTTGTTGATGCGTTGCCTATATTAGGGGCTGGAACAATAATTATACCGTTGGGTATTTACTATATGATTATAGGAGATTTTACTAAGGTGTTAATATTTATTGCGATGTATGTTGCATGTATATTTGTGAGACAGATAGTTGAGCCAAGGGTAATAGGAAAACAGATAGGAGTAACACCATTAGTAACTATTATTATGATGTATACAGGATATAAAATATTTGGCGTATTGGGATTTGTACTAGGACCAATGGGATTTATGGTAGGCAAACAAATTTATATGTGCATTATGCCTAATATTGAGGAGATACGTTGCAAAAGCTGATATGTTAGGTTAATATTAACAAAAGAGGTTTGGGAGGACAAAGGAATGTATAAAAAACTAAGAAAACAGATGACGACAACCGTGGTGGTTATTACAGTTATGTGCTTGATGTTGATAATAGGCATGGCATTATCTATATCAGGAGAGATATTTACTGAAATTAATCGTAAAAATATCAATAGTATGGATAAGTATGATTTAGTAAATGGTATAGATGCTAGAGGTAGAATAAATGCTATTCTTGACTATTTCGGTACGGATGATGAAGGCTATTTTTATATAATTCCGTTTGGTGAGGATCAATATATTGGAATGTATGTATATGATGATATGGATACAAATGCGTATGAAATAATGGAGGATACCTACGATTATTTAATTGATGAGAGAGATAGTTTAGATAGATATATGCACACAACAGGAACTATATATAGAATGGAAGATATTTGTGAAGAATATTATCAAAGTTGGTTTATTGAGAGTGAATATTTGGGCGGCAATTCAATAGATTTGATTGAAAAATATGCATTATCATATCTCTATGTTGTAGACTCAACTAATGTGTTACCGATTAGTGGTAGATTGATTTTAATGTCGGCATTGATTGTAGGGACTACAATAATTATGATATTTTTAATGATACTTATCCCAAGTACATCAAATGGAAAAGTTAAGAAGTATATCACTAATAATGGATTATCGTTAGAGGCTGTTGAAAGTGATTATATGAACGGATTGAGGTTAAATGGAAAATATGTGTTTGGCAGAAAATATGTATTTTACCCAACAGCATTTAAGAATCGTATTGTAGCAAATAGCGATGTTATATGGATATATAAACATTTACAGGTAACAGAACATAGTGTGTATGGAGTCAAGACACATACAACAACAGATCATAGCGTTTTTGTGAAACTTAGAAGTGGTAAGTGTATTGTTATTAATTCAAAGAGTGATTCACATTCAGATGACATAGTAATGGCATTGAGTAAATTGTATTCTTTTGCTTTTGCAGGCTGGAGCCAAGAGCTGCAATCGCTATCGAAAAAGAATTATCCAGAGTTAATTAGAGTCGTAGACCAGCGAAGAATAAATGGGCAGGTGTAGAGGAGAATATATATATGTATGTGAAGATGATGAAGGCGGTATGGCCAACAATAAGAAACGGTATAATAGGGATAGTGATAGGTTTATTAGCAGTTGGAACAATGAGTGCATATGGGGAAAAAGCACAAGATGAATTCGTATTAGCTTATATTATTATATGGGCAATCATGGCAATAATAGTAATGTATGTTGTGTTCTGCATGGCAACATCAGCACATGCTGTACGAAAATATATCAAAGAAAACAATTTAGATCTAGAAGAGATTAAAGAAGATTATAAAAATGCATTAAGTTTTAATGATAAATATGTATTTGGAAAGAAGTATGCATTCTACTCTATAAGAACCAAGAATTATATGGTTAAATCAACAGATGTTTTATGGGTGTTTAGACGTGTTCATACCTTGGATCAATATGTATATGGGGTTAAGGTTGACTCTACAGATTCATATAGTGTGAATGTAATGTTAAGTACAGGAAAGGGATTTATGATACCAGCTTCGCAGGATGAACAGACTAACGATATATTAAAATACATAAAGGAAATGTATCCTAAAATATTTATGGAATATACGGTTGAATTAAAAAATTTATATGTTAAAGATTTGCCTGGATTTATAGAATTAGCTGAGAAGAGAAGGAACGGCGAAATATAGATAGATTTTAGCAAGAAGCATTTTATACTTGAAATGTAAGGTTTAGAGACTTATAATAGTTTGGAATATATAAAATTAAGGAGAATCACAGATGGCTAAGGACAAGAAATTAGTAGAAGCAATCACATCTATGGATGAGGATTTCGCACAATGGTATACAGATGTTGTTAAAAAAGCAGAGCTTATTGATTATACAAGTGTTAAAGGATGCATGGTAATTAAGCCGGCAGGTTATGCAATATGGGAGTTAATACAAAGTCAATTAGATGCTAGATTCAAGGCAACAGGGGTAGAGAATGTGTATCTACCAATGTTTATTCCTGAAAGCTTATTGCAGAAAGAGAAGGATCATGTTGAAGGATTTGCACCAGAAGTAGCATGGGTTACACATGGTGGACTTAATCCGCTACAAGAGAGATTATGCGTAAGACCTACATCAGAGACTTTATTCTGTGATTTTTATAAAAATGAGATTCAATCATATAGAGATTTACCAAAGATATATAACCAATGGTGCTCAGTTGTTCGTTGGGAGAAAGAGACAAGACCATTCTTACGTTCAAGAGAATTCTTATGGCAAGAAGGACATACAGCACACGCAACAGCTAAAGATGCAGAAGATAGAACAATTCAGATGCTTAACGTATATGCGAACTTCTGTGAAGAAATCTTAGCTATGCCAGTTGTAAAGGGTAAGAAAACAGAGAAGGAAAAATTTGCAGGAGCAGAGTCAACTTATACGATAGAAGCATTAATGCATGACGGTAAGGCTCTTCAATCAGGAACAAGTCATAACTTTGGTGATGGATTTGCCAAAGCATTTGGAATTCAATATACAGATAATGAGAACAAGTTACAATATGTTCATCAGACGTCTTGGGGAATGACAACTAGATTAATCGGAGCTATTATTATGGTACATGGTGATGACAGTGGTCTTGTATTACCACCAAGAGTTGCACCAGTTCAAGCAATGGTTGTTCCTATTATGCAGAAAAAAGAAGGCGTGTTAGAGAAAGCTGAAGAAGTTAGAGCAAGTATAGCAGCCGCTGGAGTAAGAGTTAAGACTGATGATAGTGATAAGAATCCAGGTTGGAAATTCAGCGAGCAGGAGATGAGAGGTATTCCTGTAAGAATCGAATTAGGACCTAAAGACATAGAAGCAAATCAAGCAGTTATTGTTAGAAGAGATACAAGAGAAAAGATTACTGTAAGTTTAGATGACGTAGCAAGTGAAGTGGCTAAATTAATGGATATTATACAAGTTGATATGCTTAATAGAGCTAAGGCACATAGAGAGAATAATACACATACTGCAGCTGATTGGAATGAGTTTACAGATGTATTAGAGAAGAAACAAGGATTTATCAAAGCAATGTGGTGTGGAGAGACAGCTTGTGAAGAAGCTATTAAAGAAGAGTCAGGAGCAAGTACTCGTTGTATGCCATTTGAGCAAGAACAATTAGGAAGTGTATGTGTACATTGTGGTAAACCAGCAAAATCAATGGTTTACTTTGGAAAAGCATATTAATAACAATCATTAAGGGAGTGGATACACTCCCTTAAAATATAACCAAATTTATGTAGGGTGGTGAGCAAGCATGAGAATAGACATGCCTGAAAATGCAAGATATATAATAGACACATTAATTGAAAATGGATATGAGGCTTATATTGTAGGTGGTTGTGTAAGAGACTGCGTACTTGGGAAAGTGCCAAGTGATTGGGACATTACTACATCAGCTACGCCAGAAGAAACCAAGTCTTTATTTAAACGAACAATAGATACTGGTATAGAGCATGGAACGGTAACGGTTATGCTTGATAAAGAAGGTTATGAAGTAACAACTTATAGAATAGATGGAAAGTATGAAGACCATAGAAGACCTACGGATGTTGAGTTTACAAAAAGCTTAGAAGAGGATTTGAAAAGAAGAGATTTTACAATAAATGCAATGGCATACAATGATATAGAAGGTGTAATAGATATATTTGGAGGAATAGCAGACCTTGATAATCACATAATAAAATGTGTTGGCAATGCACAGGAGAGATTTGATGAAGATGCACTGCGAATACTAAGGGCTATTAGATTTGCGGCTCAACTAAACTTTACTATAGAAGAAAACACGAAGAAAGCAATTACTGAAAAGTCTATTTATCTAAAAGACATTAGTGCAGAGAGAATACAAGTAGAACTTACAAAACTATTAGTATCTGATTATCCTGAAAAGCTAATAGATGGATATGAATTGGGTGTTACCAAGATTGTATTGCCAGAATTTGATAAGATGATGGAAACTCCTCAAAACAATCCTTATCACATATATAATGTTGGAGAGCATACAATAGCAGTGATTAAAGCTATAGAACCAACACCAATACTTAGATGGGCAGCTCTATTACATGATGTAGCAAAACCTTGTACAAGGGTAGTTGGAGAAGATGGAATAGACCATTTTTACGAACATCAACAAAAGGGATCTTATATGTCAGAAGATATCTTGAAAAGAATGAAAATGGATAATCATACTATAGATAGAGTTAAGAGAATAATAAAATGGCATGATTTTGGTATAGATAGAACACCTAAAATAAGATCTTTTAGAAAATCATTAAGCAAAATGGGAGCAGATTTATTTGAGGATTATGTGAAAATTAAAAGAGCCGACATAGCAGGGCAAAGTAATTACAATCAAGAAGAAAAGATTAACATACTTGAAGCTATGGAAGAAATGTATTTTAAAATAATTAGTGAACAGCAATGCTTAACAGTAAAAGACTTAGATATTGATGGTAAACAGTTAATAGAATTAGGAATAGCCCCAGGGCCTAATATGAAAATTATTTTTAATGAACTATTAGAATGTGTATTAGAAAACCCAGAGAATAATACCTTTCCATGGTTATCAGCTAAAGCAGTAGAGATTAATAGTGACTTATAAATTAATATTAGTAATGTTTTTGATTACCCCTTCATATTATTAAAGAGAACTTTGAGAGATGGAGGGGTATATTTGTCTGAAAAAATGTCAGAAGTATTTGAAAAATACGATATGAATATAAATGGAACAAAAAGAGTTAGGGGTTCTATAGTGTGTTATACGGACAAGGGAATAAGACAGATTGTGAAACTACTAGATAGTGAGAATAAGCTGGCAAAAGAACATACTTTGAAGGAGGAGCTATACAAAAAAGGATTCTCTAAAATTGATAGATACATAGTAAATACAGATGATGAGCTGTTAACCTATGACAGATATGGAACTCCGTATGTTGTTAAAGAATTTTATGAAGGCGTAGAATGTGATCTAAAAAATGAAGAAGATATTAGGAAAACAGTTAGAAATCTAGCGAAGTTTCATAGTGTAGGGAAGGAAATAGACTGTTTTGGAAATGGAGACGTACTACGAACAATTAAAAATATTGAAAAACATAATAGGGAATTAAAGAGAGTTAGAGCGTATATAAAAGGGGTGACTAATAAACAGGAATATGAATTATCCTATATATCCTGTTTTGATGAGTTTTATAGAGTAGCGGAAGAAACAAGGAAAATATTTTTAGAGAATGGATTTGATAGTAGTAATAGGCGAATGGGAATATGTCATGGATCTTATAACTATCATAATGTAGTTATAGATGGTGATAATATAGCCACCATAAACTTCAATAAATTTATGGTAGATAATCAATTAAATGATTTATATCAGTTTGTTAGGAAATTAATGGAGAAAAGTAATTACTCCGTAGACCTTTTAAAAATTGCAATTGAGGAGTATAATAAAGAGATTCCGTTTGACATAGAAGACTATGAATATATATACTTATTATTCAGATATCCAGAAAAATTTTGGAAGATATCGAATTATTATTATAATACCAAGAAGACATTTATATCGCCGAAGAATCTAGATAAATTAAATACTATTATCAAGCAATCGGAAATAAGAAATGCATTTTTGGAGGAATATAAGAGTATATATAAACTTAACATTTAAAAATAAGATATATCCAAAATATCAGGAGGACAAAAGATGAGGAACATAAGATTAATTATAATATCGATAATGCTAATAATATTATGCCTTTCTGGATGTGCAAAAACAGATACTATGGAGCAGATAGATAGTGAGGATGTTATAATCAACCTTGAGCCAATCAAGATGGTTGCAGTTATAAAGCAAATAAATTTAGAGAATAATCAAATAAATTTTATAGGAATTGATGATGGTAAAGAGTATACTTTAGGTTATAGTGGTGGAGTAGATGTTACTAATAGGTATGGAGAAATAATATCTGCTACAACCTTGAAGCTAGGTCAGGTAGTAGATGTAAGCTATAACGCATCCAATTACAAATTATCAGAGATACATCTTAATGAAGAATCTTGGGAATATAGTAACGAATCTAAACTTAAGGTGGATGTTAATAATAATGTAATTAGAACAGCTAGTCATGAATACAAATATGATAGCAACTTGTTGGTATTTTCAGATGAGGAAATTACTGGATTGGCAGAGCTTTGCTTAGAAGATGAAGTCACAGTTAGAGGATACAAAGGAAGGTTGTGCTCAATAACAGTTGATTATGGACATGGATATGTATTATTAACAGATTACGATACTTATATTGATGGAATGATCGAAATAGGATATGATGTTATAGTGCCTGTCACTGAATCTATGTTGTTGACAGTAAGGGAGGGTGACTATAAGTTACAGATAACCAAAGGTAATAATACGGGTTATAAGAATATACAAGTAGTTAAGAATCAACAAGTGGAAGTTAGTCTTAAGGAATTACAGATAGAACCAGCAAGTAGGGGAATAATTAAATTTAATATATTACCTGAAGGGGCTAGAGTATATATAGATGGAGATCTTATAGATCAGACATTAGATTATGAAACAATATATGGCTTGCATAGAATTAAAATATTTGCAGATGGATATACATCGTATTCAGGATATTTTAGAGTTAGTGAGGCATATAAGATAAGAGAATATTCTCTAGTGATAGAGAGTACAGATGAGATTACTACAGAGGAAGACGATATAGCAGACTCTACACTTACTAATAATAAGGTTACTATTAACGGACCTATTGGTGCTTATTTGTATGTAGATGGTAAATATATTGGAGAAACTCCGTCAAGCTTTTTAAAAACTGTAGGAAGTCATACAATAACCTTAACAAAAGTAGGTTATATTACTAAAAGTTATACAATAACGTGTATCGATAATGGACAAGATGACGATTATTCTTATGAGGAATTGACATTAATTTCAGATTTGGTAGAATAGAAGATATTTTTTAGGAGGACAAAAATGGACTATAAGAAGATTTATGAGGAATGGACAAGCAACCCATACTTCGATGAAGATACTAAAGCAGAATTAAATAATATTGTAAATGATGATAATGAAATTAAAGAAAGATTCTATGCCGACCTAGAGTTTGGTACAGCAGGACTTAGAGGAATTATAGGCGCAGGAATCAATAGAATGAATATATATGTAGTGCGCCGTGCTACACAAGGTTTAGCAAATTATATATTAGCTCAAGGTGGTGCTTCAAAGGGTGTTGCCATAGCATATGACTCAAGAAGAATGTCACCAGAGTTTGCAAATGAAGTAGCAGTTTGTCTTGCTGCAAATGGAATCAAGGCTTATAGATTTGAATCACTTAGACCTACTCCAGAGTTATCATTTGCGGTTAGACATTTAGGATGTATTGCTGGTATTAATATAACAGCAAGTCACAATCCGCCAGAATATAATGGATATAAAGTATATTGGGAAGATGGTGCTCAGATTACACCACCTCATGATACTGGTATTATGTCAGAAGTAAAGGCGATAGAAGACCTATCAACTTGTAAAACAATGAGCATTGAAGCAGCTAAAGAAGCTGGTTTATATATAACAATTGGTGCAGAAGTTGATGATGCTTATATTGCAGAGCTTAAGAAATTGGTTATTCACCAAGATAGTATAGATAAAGTAGGTAAGGATCTTAAGATTGTATATACACCATTACATGGAACAGGAAATATTCCTGCAAGGAGAATTCTTAAAGAATTAGGATTTGAAAATGTATATGTTGTAGCAGAGCAAGAGCTTCCAGATGGAGACTTCCCAACAGTTAGTTATCCTAATCCAGAGGCAGCAGAAGCATTTACACTTGCATTAAAACTTGCAAAGGAAGTTGATGCTGACTTAGTATTAGCAACAGATCCCGATGCAGATAGATTAGGCGTATATGTTAAGGATAGTAAATCAGGCGAATATATTGCTTTAACAGGAAATATGTCAGGTTGTTTCTTAGCAGATTATGAGATAAGTCAGATGAAGGCAGTAAATGGTTCACTACCAGAAGATGGTGCCCTTATTAAAACAATAGTAACATCTAATCTTGCTGATGAGATTGCAAAATCATTTAATATAGATTTAATAGAAGTTCTTACAGGATTCAAATATATTGGTCAGAAGATGCTTGGATTTGAAGAAAGTGGCAAGGGTAGTTATTTATTCGGATTTGAAGAAAGCTATGGTTGCCTAATAGGTACTCACGCAAGAGATAAGGATGCTATTGTAGCAACAATGGCATTATGTGAGGCAGCAGCATTTTATAAAACACAAGGTAAGACTTTGTGGGATGCTATGATAGACATGTATGATAAATATGGTTATTGTATAGATGATATTCAAACTATAACACTTAAAGGTATTGAAGGACTAGCTAAGATTCAAGAAATACTTGATACACTTAGAAATAATACACCGACTACTGTTGGTAAATATGAAGTATTATCAGCTAGAGATTACAAGTTAGATACTATTAAGAATATGAAGACTGGTGAAGTTACAGCAACAGGATTACCATCATCAAATGTATTGTATTATGATTTAAGTGAAGATGCATGGTTATGTGTAAGACCTTCAGGAACAGAGCCTAAAGTAAAATTCTACTATGGAGTTAAAGGAACTAGCTTAGAAGGAGCTAATGCACTTTCTGCAGAACTTGGTGAGAAAGTATTAGAGATGATTAATTCAATGTTATAAAATTATATAAGTTAATTGAAGTGGTATGATTGCCGTATGGTGATTGTGCCACTTTTAATTTTTTAGATAATTAAAAAATTGCAACACTTTGGCATGTTTATGACACTATATAGTATAGTCACATTAATATTGAATATATCTCTGTTGCAACATATAATTATGCTTAGATGTATTAAATGTAGAACTAGTGAAGAGATAATATGTGAAATGCAAGAGAAATATACGAGAAAGAATGAATAAAACTAGTATTGGAGGTAAAGGGTTATGACAGGAAAAGATAAGTGTAAAATGCTGCGAGAGATTAGAAGACAGATAGCAGAGGAAAATGATATCAATATGGTAGTTGAGGAATGTAAATTCCAAGGAGATTGTAAGGGGACTTGTCCTAAATGTGAAGCAGAATTAAGAGAGTTAGAGAGACAAGTAAGAAATAAGAAGATAGGTATAGGAGTAGCCATAGCGACAGGAGCAATAGCAACTACAGTAAGTGGAGCTGTAGTAGGGGCTAATATAGTATCAAATATAACTAGTCATCAAACAGCGGGAGAAATGGTTACAGAAGAGCAAATAGCTGGGAGTATGATGTATATTCCAGAAGTTACGGAAGAAGATGTACAAGGTAATGAAGAGTATACTCCTGATGTTACAGAATGGGAATTAGAAGGTGATGTGGCAGCAGATCCAACATGCGAAGATGGTTCGGAATGTGAAGATGATTCAACATGCGAAGATGGTTCGAAATGTGAAGAATAATATAGGTGGGTATTATTATGGAAAGTGCAAATATTGTATCAATAGATCAATTGAGAATAGATAGCGATGGCCCAGGAGTATGTACGTTGGTACATACTTATGGCTGTAATTTAAGTTGTAGATGGTGCAGTAATCCCAATACTAGATACGGCGACAAATATACGTCTATGACTACAGAAGAATTATTTGACAAAGTATGTAATCATAATCTATATTATCAATCGACAGGTGGGGGTATAACTTTTTCTGGTGGAGAACCCTTGTTGTGGGTAGACTTTATAAGAGAATTCGGTTCATATTGCAAAGAGTATAGTTGGAAGCTAAATGTAGAAACAGCCTGTAATATATCAAGAGATATTATTGATAAAACATTTGGTATAATAGACACATACTTAATAGATATAAAACACATGGATTCTAATATTCATAAAGAATATACAGGTGTTGATAATCAACCTATACTTGATAATATTAAGTATATATCATCTGTTAGAGGAGGAGACAGTATTAAAATCTCAGTGCCATTAATTCCTAATGTAAATGATGATGATGACAATATTATTAAGACAGCTAGATTTATGAAGGAATGTGGTATAAGTAAGATCAATGTAATTCCGTATAGAACAACTGGACTAGAAAAAGCTAAACACTTAGGTGTTGAGCAGCAGGAGTTTGATATAAATAGCAGAGAAAATATTGATAGGGTTAAAGAGATATTTAGAAAAGAATTGTATACGTAATAAATTAATAATCTTAATAAAGTAAGAATAATATTAGACTATTCAATATAAAAATAGTAATACTATATTTTATGGAGTTGTTATGAAAAAATATTTATGTATTACTATTTTTATTATGTTACTTCTTACAATAATGCTTAATATCCATATTAAAAAAAGGATAGATATTTTAGAAACATTTGATGCAAGATTAATAACAGAAGAAGAGATTAAAAATGAACTAATTATCGCAATGTTTGTTGAAAATATTACAACTGATATTGAAACGTTTTATGCCAATAATCCTGTATGTTGTGTAGTCATATACAATTATGAAATTGATATTTTAGAAATAGAGAAAACGGAAAATAATTTAATATTTATCAAATTCGGTGTAACACCACAAGTAGGAGCACATAATCCAGTGGGATATGATGAATTGATATATTCAGTAGATGTTTTTGGAAATATAGAGTTAACGAACTACGAACATATAAGAGACTATGATATACCAGAACGATTTAAAGACAATACAAAACAAGCATATTCAGAGATTCCTTTTCATATACTATGTAAAACGGAATTAGAGGGATAAATTGAATATACATAAAAAATTAAATATTATTAATCATAAGAAAAATATTATAAGAGTAATGCAAGTTATCTTATCAATATTTTTCTTTTTTTCTTTAAATGGCTGTAGCAAAGAGGAGGAGATAGAGAAAGTATCGGATATGGACTTCACTGTATGTGATGAAAGCAGAATGCCTAGAGAATTATTAGAACTTATTGATTCAAAAAAAGATGCACCATTTAAACTTACTTATGGAAATAAGGAATATTTGTACATAGTTGTCGGGTATGGCGAACAAAACAGAAGTAATATATGTGTGACGGTAGATGATCTGTTTCTATCCAACAATGCAATATATATAGATACTAATCTAGTATCTAATGGGGAAGAAAACAATCAAGTTGTAACTTATCCGTATATAGTGGTGAAATGTGAGCAATATGATTTGCCTGTAGTGTTTGAATAAAATTTGTCATACTTGAAGAATGGATAGCATACAATCTTAGTAGTGATTAAAAGACAAGGATTAAGGGGAGGAATTAGAGTGCAGTTAGCAAAGAAAGATATAAATGTGTCAAATAAAATAGCAAATAAGAACACACAAATAACCATTGATGATAATGTCAATGTACCAGATATAAAAGGGGATATTGATAAGATTATATCATCCAATGGAAAGGTTTTTGTAGAAGCAATAGAACCTATGGTTGATAAGGTTAAAATAATAGGTCAAGTAGAAGTATCGGTATTGTATGGAACCAATGATGGAGCAATAGGACTAGATGCAATGGACAATACTATTAATTTTGAAGAATTAATAAATGTGGATGATGTATTGCCGGGACATGAGGTCAGTGCAAAGTTAAGTTTGGATGATTTGGATGTCACAATGATTAATTCGAGAAAAATATCTATTAAAGGATTAATGAAAGTAAACATAGAAGTATTAGACAATGATGTGATTGAAGCAGCAAAAGGAATAGAAAATGGAGAATCTATTCAGTGTCTATATAAACAAGTGAGATCTACTGAAAATACGGTTAACAAAAAAGATGTTTGTAGGGTAAAAGAGTCACTTGATATACCTGCAAGTAAACCTAATATTTATGAAATAATATGGAAGAAAATATATCTTAATAATGTATTGGTAAAACCAATGGATTCAATGCTTGGTATTACAGGTGAGCTTCAAGTGTTTATAATATATAGAGGTGAAGAAGAAGGAATGCCAATGCAAAATATGTATGTGCAGATTCCTTTTAATGAAAATCTTGAATGTGTAGAATCTATGGATGACATGGTAGGGGATATTGATGTTAGTCTAGGCAATGTAGATTTTCAGGTAAGACCAGATACAGATGGAGAACTAAGGGTAATAGATGTTGATGCTCATTTGCCGATGAATATATGCCTATATGAAGATAAAAATTATGAGCTCCTTAGCGATGTATATTCTCCTTCGGTTGATATAGGAGTAACAACAAAAGACTTTATGTATGACAATTTATTAGTTAAAAATAGTGCAAAAACGAGAGTGTCAGATAGGCTTAATATAGGTGAAAATCAATCTAAAATGCTACAAATATGTTATGTAGATGGAGAAGTGAAAATTGACGATACAAAAGTTGTTGAGGATGGAATAGCTGTTGAAGGTGTGGTAGTAGCAAATATTATATACATAGCAGAGGATGATAGACATCCAGTGAATTCAATGACAGGAATGATACCATTCAATTATCTAGTGGAAACTAAGGGTCTCAGAAATAATGACAATTTCAAGGTATCAGCTAAATTAGAGCAAATTAGTGGCATTATGATAGATAGTGATGAAATAGAACTTAAAGCAATGGTAAATGTAGATGCTATAGTATTTTCTAGCAATAAGTCAAAAGCAATTGTAGAGATGGAAGTTAAACCAATAGATTATAGTAGATTAAGTGAACTTCCCGGAATAATTGGTTACATAGTTCAAGAAGATGATACGTTGTGGAGTTTAGCAAAAAAATACTACACTACATCTGAATGTATTAAGGAAATGAACAGCCTTGATAAAGACGAATTAGCCCCAGGCAGAAAGTTAGTTATAGTATCAGAAAATGTAGTGAAATAAAATAAAGTGGACTGTCGGTGACAGTCCACTTTACTATGTATTATAATACTATTTGCCTTCTTTTGCCCATTCATCAAGAGCTTTCATTGTTGCATCATAAGTTTTCTGAGATATGTCAGGAAGTTTTCCTCCCCACATCTTAGCGGCAGCTTCATAACCTTGTTTGATAGCATCTCTCATAGTCTCCACTTTAGATGGATCGCCACCAGTTAATGCCTTAGCAAAAGATACCATTCTTTCAGAAGTTTGCTTAACGCCCCAATATCCATCTTCGCCGATGTCTTCTTTGGCTTTAGCTGCAACTTCAGGATCTACGGTATAATCGCCTTCTCTAATCATGTTCCAGAAATTTGAATCATCATAAGTCTTACCTTGCTTAGCAAACATGCTCTCAACTAAACTTTTTAGGGAAGCAGTTCTAGCGTTGGCATCAGCTTTTAATTGATCAATTACAGTTTGATTTCTAGTATATGTAGTCTTACTGTTTGAAGTATTAGTCTCTGATTGCTCATAAATAACACCGTCATTATCTGTTGTAGTTGATGCAGTGCTAGCAGCCTCCGTGCTACTTGTAGTTTTTGCTGCTGATGTAGAAACAGCAGGTGAAGCTGTACTAGTATAGCTTCCGATTCCGTTTAAACTCATAAAAAACCCTCCTTGGTTTTGCAGATAGTTATAGTTACAATACTATTATCGGTATTATTGTATTAAAAATCAACCCCTTTTTAAATATTTTTAGGTTGTATCTTAATTGTGTGGAGGATATAATATAAAATACAATGTTGTGTCGGCGTCGTACATCAGAATATGGAGAACATATATGAAAGAATTGCAATTAAAAGCATATGGAAAGATTAATCTAGGATTAGATGTTGTTAGAAAAAGAGAAGATGGTTATCACGAAGTTAAGATGATAATGCAGACAGTTAAAGTATATGACAAGCTAACATTTAAGATGTTAGAAGAAGATAAAATAGTTATAAAAACCAACTTGGATTTCTTGCCAACAAATGAGAACAATCTTATATACAAAGCGATTAAGCTTATAAAAAATGAATATAATATACATAAAGGTGTAGAAGTTGATTTGTACAAATGCATTCCAGTAGCAGCTGGTATGGCAGGAGGAAGTACAGATTGTGCAGCGGCTTTAGTGGGTGTGAATAAATTATTTAATCTAGGAATAAGTAAAGACAAATTAATGAAGTATGGTGTTACGTTAGGTGCGGACGTACCATATTGTATTCTTAGAGGAACAGCATTATCGGAAGGTATCGGAGAAATATTAACGGTATTACCACCAATGCCGAATTGCTATATAGTCATAGCAAAACCACACATAAGTGTATCGACCAAATTTGTATACGAGAATCTAGTATTAGATGATAGCGTAGTTCATCCAGATATTGATGGTATGGTAGAGGCTATTAAGAATGAAGATTTATTTGGAATAACTGATAGAATGGCAAATTTATTAGAGACAGTAACTATTAAGGAATATCCTATTATCGAAGAACTCAAAGCAGTTATGAAAGACAATGGTGCAATTAATTCATTGATGAGTGGAAGTGGGCCTACTGTTTTTGGAATATATGAAGATGAAGAAAAAGCAAAAGAATGTGCCAAAGTAATAGAACAAAGAGGATTAGCAAAGCAAATATATGTAGTAGAACCATTTAATCAGAACATAGGAGAAGGTGAAAAATATGGAGTTAAAGCTTAATACTAATGAATATTTACCACTTAGAGATGTTGTGTTTCAAGCGCTCAGACAGGCTATAATTAGTGGAGAATTTGCACCTGGTGAGAGACTTATGGAGATTGGACTAGCTAATAAATTAGGTGTTAGTAGAACTCCTGTTAGAGAGGCAATCCGTATGTTAGAACTTGAGGGTTTGGTCGTTATGATCCCGAGAAAAGGAGCAGAAGTTGCCAAGATAACAGAGGCAGATTTAAAAGATGCACTAGAAGTAAGACTCGCTTTAGAGGAATTATCAGTAGAACTTGCTTGTGAACGGATTACAGAAGAACAGAAGGAAAAACTCAAGGAAGCTTGTGTAGCATTCAAAGAGGCTATATTAACAAAACACGTACCATCAATAGTTGAAGGTGATGTGATATTTCATGATATTATATTTGAAGCAACAGAGAATAAAAAACTTATAGCAATAGCTCAAAATCTTCGTGAGCAGGTATATAGATATCGAGTTGAATATGTGAAAGATTTTAGCTATCATGATGTATTGGTAAATGAGCATTATGAGATTACCAATGCAATATTAACTAGAGATAAAGAAAAAGCAAAAGAAATTATGCGTAAGCATTTATACAACCAAGAATTAATAGTGATAAAAAATATCAAAGAGCAGTTATAAGTTAATATGTTTAGATTATAAAAACCTTGTGCATACTATAGAAAATGTGCGAGGTTTTTTATTATGGAAAAAATATATTATAAGGACAATAAAATAACAACACCTATATACAAAAATATTGATGATAACATTAATTTTCTAACAACTATTTTTGATAGATGTGACGACTTAGTAAAGAAAGAATTTAATGTTCATAGGCAAGATAAGGATGTGAGATTGTATTTTGTATATACAGATGGGCTTTCAGATAGTTTGTTAATTGGAAACACTATTATAAGTCCAATCCTGTGGGAATGGAAGGAATCTAGTAGCGAAAATATATGGGATGATATATTGAAGTCTCAAGTGGAAACTGTAGACATAATAGAAAGCGCAGATTATGACAAGGTAGTAACCTGTGCCTTGCGTGGTGATACGGTCATATTTGTAGATGGCTATGATAAGGCTATGATTGTATCTACTAAAAAATATCCACTTAGATCGGTATCTGAGTCTAAGACAGAGGCTGTACTTAGAGGGCCGAGGGATAGTTTTAATGAAAGTATAAGAAGCGGAACGGCACTTATTAGACGACGTATAAGAGATCCTAAATTAAAAGCCGAGCATGCACAAGTAGGAGTTAGATCCAAGACAGATTATGCTCTTATGTACATGGATGATTTGGTTGATCCTATTTTATTGAAGCAAATAAAAGAAAAAATTAATCAGTATGAGATAGATGGAATATTTGATAGTGGAATGTTGGAGCATCTTATGGAAGAAAAATGGTATTCGCCTTTTCCAGAATTTCAGAGTACAGAAAGACCAGATAAGGTTGCCTCATCTATTTTGGAAGGAAGAATAGCACTAGTAATAGATAATTCACCAGAAGTAATATTATTGCCTGCTACATTTAATACATTTTTTCAAGCGTCTGATGATTATTACAATAGATGGACAGAGGCAACATTTGCACGAATATTAAGGTATATAGCAGCAATTATAGCTATAGGGTTACCAGGGTTATATATTGCAATTACTACATTTCATACAGAAGTCCTTCCTACAAATTTGTTGTTAGCGATAGCAACGGCAAGAGCGGCGGTAACATTTCCAGTGATGATAGAAGTTCTGATTATGGAATTGGAATTTGAGCTTCTTAGAGAAGCGGGAATAAGGCTTCCAGGGCAAATGGGAAATACAATAGGGGTAGTTGGTGGTTTAATAATTGGTCAGGCAGCGGTGGAAGCAGGGCTCGTAAGTACAATAGTAGTAATAGTAGTAGCATTAACGGCTATATCATCATTTGCGATTCCTAACGAAGCATTTTCATCCATATTTAGATTGCTAAAATTCTTCATTATAATAACAAGTGCTATATGGGGAATATATGGATTTTTGTTGGGGATGTTAGTAATACTAATACATCTATCTGGACTTGCGAGTTTTGGAATTCCATATATGATGCCAGCAGTGTCGGCAACTGTAAATAACTATAACGATGAGAAGGATTTTATATTAAAACTACCTATATTTACTATGAAAGATAGACCTATATTTACTATAAAAGGAAACAGAAGAAAGCTTAAAAACACAAGGAAATAGGTGGTGGAGTAGTTGTTTGCTAATAATAATATTATATCAAATAGACAGTTAAGAAGAATACTAATTATAGAATTGTTTTCGGGAAGTTCTATATTATTGCCATATTTAGGGACAACCTATGGTGGTAAAGACGGAGTAATAGCGTTGCTTATGACAGCGGTAGGGGTAATTTTATACGGTTGGGCCATGTTATATATATCAACAGTATTTAAATTAGGATTTGTAAGTGAATTGCAGGATAGAACAGGATCGATAATATCAGCAATGATTTTGGCATTATATATTGGTAGATTTATAATAAGGGCAGCAGTCTTATTAAATATATTTAGTAGCATGGTGAGCACGACTATGTTAACGAAATATAGCAACTTGGCCATTATAATTCCTATGATAATTGTATGTGGCTATGGAGCATCTAGGAAGATGGAAAATAGGGCTAGATTAATTGAATTAATATATTGGATAGTGTTAATCCCGATAATAATATTAATGATAATGGCTATTAAAGAAGTGAATATATCATATGTAATCCCTAAGTTTACAAATGACTTAATGGCAAATATGAGGGCAGATTATATTATGATGATGGTATTTTTGCCTATAGAATTTGTGTTGTTCATTATGCCGTATGTTAGAAAAAATGCTAATAGAGTAAAACATGGAGTGGCAAGTGTTGTAATTGTACTAGTGCTTAATATATTACTCTATGTCATTGTTGTAGGAATACTTGGTGTAAATGGTGCTAAAGATAATCTGTTATCAACACTTAATATAATGCAGGCGGTAGAGATACCATTTGGAGTATTAGAGAGATTTGATATATTTATGATAATATTTTGGCTTATTGGTTTATTTTCAATTATAAGTGGTTATATCTTCTATACTACTTATATCTTAGATAGAATACTGCCTTCGGTAAATAGATATATATCTTTAGTGTGTGTAATGATAGGCATTGTAGTGATTACTGTCTTATGTGGAAATGCAGAGCAAATGTTTAATAAATATATAAATTTTTATATGTACTTTGATATGCCAATATCTGTAATGATTCCTTTGTTGTTACTTATTTTTAGGAGGAGGGAAAGACGTGAAAAAAACATTACTGCTTAGTTTGATATTTGCTGGCATAGCTATGCTTTTATCGGGATGTGAGAAAAATTATGATATTGAAGACAAGAATTATGTCTTGGTATTGGGCATAGATAAGAGTCAACAAGAAGAAATATATACATTTACTTACTCCTTTGCTGACCTCTCAGGTTATGAAGGCGAAAAAGGAGAGATAGTTGGATCAGTAGTATATTCCATAAAAGCAAACTCGCTAGATCAAGCAAAAGATATATATGAACAAAATAACTATAGAGAGCTTGATTACGGACATATAAAGGCAATAATATTTGGATCGGATTTATTAGAAAACACAGATAATATATATAATCTAAGTTATGAGATGTGGGGAAATAACACATTTTCAAAAACAGTTTCCATATTCTTAGCTGAAAATACAGCGGAGAAAATAGTTATGCTGGACGGTGAAATGACAGAAAGTTTAGGAGAGTATCTTAGGGGAATGATGGATAGGACGGATTTTGCAAGTTGCGACTTATCTAATGTTATAGATGTATATTTTCAAAACAAGGAATTAGTTGATATAGAGGTATTGGAAATAAAAGACGGTCTTCCAAGTAGAAATTATGAAATAATTCGATTAACTAAATGAGATTATATATAGGAGTCTCAATCTTGAACCCAAATAGGCAATATTTGTTGTATGGATTATAGAAAACAAGGCAAGAATGTAATTATCAAATAAATTAGGAGTGATAATTATGAGAGCTATACGAACTGTACTTATTGGAACAATAATGGGAATCCTTTTTGGGATGGGTTTTGTACATTTAGATAGGATATATACCAAGATAAATGATAAGGAAAGCATAACTGTAGATAATATGAATGACAATTCGGAAACGATTATAGATTTGAATAAGAAAAATAATGTAACAAATGCAGTAATAAGATTTCACATAAGAGCTAATAGTAATGATGCAGAAGATCAAAAATTAAAACTCTACGTAAAAGAGGGAGTAATAAATTATATAGAGCCCTTGCTTGAGGATAGCAAAAGCATAGATGAAAGCAAAGAGATTATTGAAGATAACATGGATGATATTAGAGAAATAGCATTAGACATGATTTCGGAACAGGGATATAGTTATGATGTAAATGTATACCTAACAGAGGAAGAATTCCCTATTAAAGAATATGGGGATATGGTATTTCCAGCAGGAATATATCAAGCTTTACGAATAGATATAGGTGAAGGAAATGGTGATAATTGGTGGTGTGTAATGTTTCCACCACTCTGTTTCATAGATGCGACAAGTGGAGTAGTGCCAGAAGAGTCCAAAGAAGAGATTAAGAACTTACTAACCGAGGAAGAGTACACACAGCTATTACTTAATGGACAAAATATATACGATGAAGATATTCAGGTTGAAGCAAAATTTAAAATAGTAGAAGAATTAGAAAAACTCTTCAAGTAAAATACAAGCCTACATGTGCTTATGGTAAAAATCGTAAGTATTTGTAGGTTTATTTATTATTTTAGATGTGGTAGAATGTGATTTATGTAACGCAATTATTATTGCGTTTAATTTAGCAGTGAAAATATGTGTGGAGAGGTAGGTTTTATGAGATTTAGACCGTGTATAGACATACATAATGGAAGAGTAAAACAGATTGTAGGTGGAAGTCTTACAGATGAACAAGACTATGCTTTAGAGAATTTTGTATCTGAGCAAGATGCGGGTTTTTATGCAAAGATGTATAAGAATACTAATACTCGAGGCGGACATATAATTATACTTAATCCTGTTGGTTCAGATTACTATGAAGAAGATGTTAGGCAAGCAGCGATTGCATTGAAGGAATATCCGGATGGCTTACAAATAGGTGGCGGCATTACTGCAGATAATGCAAAGACGTTTATAGAAATGGGAGCAACTCATGTAATAGTTACTTCTTATGTATTTAAGAATGGTTACATTGATTATAATAATCTTAATAGATTACTCGAAGAAGTAGGTAGAGAACATATTGTCCTTGACCTAAGCTGTAGATATAAGGATGATAATTATTACATAGTAACAGATAGGTGGCAGAAGTTTACAGACACAATACTTAATGAGGATACATTAGATGAATTATCAAAGTATTGTGATGAATTTTTAATACATGCTGTAGATGTTGAAGGTAAAGCATCAGGAATAGAAAAAGACTTAGCAAGATTATTGGGAGATTGGGCTAAGATTCCTATAACTTACGCAGGAGGAATAGGAACTTTTGAAGATTTATCGGAATTAAAAGAATTAGGTAAGAATAAGCTAGATGCTACAATTGGAAGTGCGTTAAGTTTATTTGGAGGACCTATGAAGTATCAAGAAGTATTACAATTTATTAACGGAGGGAATGGACAATGAGAAAAACGGTAGCGTGGCTATTAATATTTGCAATGACAGCATCATTAGCAGGTTGTGAGAAGAAGCCAGAAACGACAACAGAGGAAGTAGTGACAACAGAAGAAGTAACAACAGAGAAGGCAACAGAAGAGGAGACAGAGGAAGCAACGGAGGAGGCATTGGATCCTTACGTTAATATGATTTCTAATGGAGACTTTAGTGATGGAGCTAGTGAGTGGACTGTATATACTAATATGGGTCAAGGTAGCATAGCAGTTGAAGATGAAGAAATGATAGTTAATGTAGATAAAGTAGGGGATTTAGATTACTGTGTTCAAGTCAATAGAGGAGGATTTGGTTTAGAACAAGGCGTTAAGTATCAACTATCTTTTGATGTTAAATGTGATATTGAGAGAGAATTTGAATGGAGAATACAGATTAATGGTGGAGATTATCATCCATACATATCAGATAAAGAGGCGAAAGCTACAACTGAATATACAACTATTGAAGTAGAATTTGAGATGACAGATGATTCTGATCCAGCACCATCAATGTGTTTTAACTTAGGAAATCATGTAGGAGCAGAAAAAGGTGTAGATCCTCATAAGATGTATTTTGATAATGTATGCCTTAAGATAATAGATGATTCAGGTAGAGTAGTTAATGAAGCTGTAGAGATAGAAGAGAAGAATATTAATATTAATCAGGTTGGTTATAAGACTACTGATGATAAAATAGCTGTTTTTAGAGGCGACAAGGCAGATAAAGAATTTAACGTAGTTGATGCAGAATCAGAGAAAGTAATCTATACAGGTACTATTGATGATAAATTTGTTAATAAGACTGCAGACGAGACTAATTATTATGGAGATTTTTCTTCATTAACAGAAGCAGGAACATATAAAATAGTAACAGAGACAATGGGTGAATCTTATTCATTTACAATTAGTGATGATGTATATGATGATGTATATAGCGATGTAATAAATATGCTATATTTGCAAAGATGTGGAGTTGCTCTATCAGAGAAAGATGCAGGAGCATTTGCACACAAGGCTTGTCATACAAGTAAGGCAACAATATATGGAACTAATAAAACGATAGATGTATCAGGTGGATGGCATGATGCAGGTGATTATGGTAGATATGTAGTTCCAGGAGCAAAGACAGTAGCAGATCTTTTACTTACAGTAGCAGATAATGATTCGGAGAATTCAAAAGCTATTTTAGCAGAAGCAAAATACGAATTGGATTGGATGTTAAAGATGCAAGACTCTGCAACTGGTGGAGTATATCATAAAGTAACTTGTGCAGTATTCCCAGGGGAAGTTATGCCAGAAGAAGAGACAGATGAGCTAATTGTTTCACCAATATCTACAACAGCAACAGGTGATTTTGCTGCAGTAATGGCAATGGCAAGTGAAGCATATAGAAGTTCAAATAAGTCATATGCAGATAAATGTTTAAAAGCATCTAAAGCAGCATATGAGTATTTAGCTGAAAATTTAGCAGAACCAGAATTTAAGAATCCAAGTGACATAGCAACAGGTGAATATGGCGATAATAGTAGTAGAGATGAATATTTCTGGGCAGCAGCTGAACTTTACAAGGTAACAGGCGAAGATAAATATTTAGAAGTAATTAAAAATATAATTAAGAATAAAAATTATTCAGGACTTGGTTGGCAAGAAGTTGGAGCATATGGTTTATATGCATATCTAACAACTGAGGAAGCGGCACTAGATTCGTCAACTACATATAAGGATGCAAAAGATAAGTTCTTGGCTATAGCAGATAAGTTTGTTGAGACTGCTAAATCAGATGGATATAGAGTATCAGTAGGAGAGTCTTATCCTTGGGGAAGTAATATGACTGTAGCTAATAATGGTATGTTGTTATTAATGGCTAACAAGATTGAACCTAAGAAAGAATATACAGAAGCGGCAAAAGCACATTTAGATTATATACTTGGAACAAATGCAACAACTTATTGTTTTGTAACAGGTTATGGTACATTGTCACCATCCAATCCACATCACAGACCTTCCCAAGTAGCAGGAGAGTGTATGGTTGGTATGTTAATAGGTGGACCAGATAGCGACTTAGAAGATCCATATGCAAAACAAGTACTTAAAGATTTACCAGCAGCAAAATGCTATGCAGATAGTGCGCAAAGTTATTCTTGTAATGAAGTGACAATTTATTGGAATTCACCACTTATATATTTGATTTCAGGAGTAGAATAGAGAAAAAATGAGAGCATGGGCGAAGAAAAATTATAACAATGTATATTTTTTATCATTTATAATACCTACCATTATTATGTTAGGTGTGTGGATAATGCTTGGAATAGGCCCTTTTGGCAATAGTTCATTATTGCTAGTAGATGGAGTACATCAATACTTACCTTTCTTTTCGGAATATTACAGTAAGTTAACTGAAGGAAAAAGCTTATTGTATTCATGGAATATAGGAATGGGTAATGATTTTGTAACCCTATGGGCATATTACCTATCAAGTCCTATTAATTTGATTATCTTGTTGTTTAAGAAAGAATCTTTATATGTTGGAGTTAGTTTGATTGCTACTATAAAGATTATATTAAGTAGTGTTACATTTTGTAACTACTTAATGAACAAGAAAAATGTCAGAAGAAATGATATTAGCATTGTTGCATTTTCTCTTGCCTATGCTTTTAGTAATTATGTTATAGGATATTATTGGAATGTTATGTGGATGGATAGTATATTAATATTCCCTATAATAATATTAGGATTAGAAAAATTAATAGATGAAGATAGACCAGTAATATATATATTGGCTATGTTTTATTCATTTTGGTGTAATTATTATATAAGTTTTATAATATGTATATTTGTTATAATGTGGTACATTGCCTATAATCATAAGAGTATAAAAACTTTTATTGTTCAAGGCTTTAAGTTTGCATTTACTTCTATTTTAGCAGCAGCAATGGCGGCTATGATACTAATCCCTTCTTATTTGGGAATTACGGATACGGCATCAGCAAATCTTGTTTTACCAGAGAAGAGTTTTTATGGAAGTTTTGTAGACATACTGCAGACACATATGTATTTAATTGAGCCAATAAACAGTCAAGTGTTTGATGGTGGAACTAATATATATTGTGGAATAGCAGTTGTTCTTTTGGTTGTAATGGGGCTATTTGCTAAGAAGATATCGTTAGGTAAGAAAATAAGATATTCCATATTGTTAATATTCTTAGTAGTAAGCTTTAATAATGAATTCTTGAATTATATATGGCATGGTTTTCATAATCAATATGGTATACCTAATAGATTTTCTTTTGTGTATATATTCGTATTGCTGGTGATTGCTTATGAAATATTTACACACATAAAGTTGGTAGAGAAAGAATGGGTTATATTGTCATATGTAATAATGATGGCTTTTGTTATATATGCTACAGCGAAGCACAATAATTATGAGATATGGGTATATGTTGCTACAGCAATGATTCTAAGCGTGTATTTTATTGTCATTATGATATATAAATTAGAATATGTGAGCCGAAGAACATTTAATATAGTTATGATATCAATAATGATGGTAGAGATTATTGTTAATGCGTATGTTGGGTTCGGGAGAAATGGATGTGTAGGTGGAGATAAATACTTTGCGGATACAGCGAATTTTACTGAGGCTACGGGTTATTTAGAGGATATAGATGAAGATTTTTATAGAGTAGATTTGTTGAAATCGCTTATGCTAGATGAGGCAACTTGGCATAACTTGAAAAGCATAGGAATATTTGGATCAACCGTGCAAGGTGATATGGTTAGAACGATGAATAGATTAGGATTTTATACAGGAGCAAATGAATATTTGTATAAGGGTTCAACACCACTTACAAATGCTATGTTTGGCGTTAAGTATGTATTAGGAAGACCAGGAAACTATAATAATATTGATTTTGAATATTTCAACCTGATAGGAGGTTTAGATATATTTAAAAACCAATATGTTTTACCTATAGGATATGTTGTGAATGATTTGGAATTTTGGGACTATAATAATACAGATGTTTTTGAAGTTCAAAATAATTTTTGCAAAGAAGCAGTGGATGGAAGTAATATTTTTTATAATATTTCACCAAGTTATGAAATTGAAGGATACAATTGTGATGCAAATATAGATGCAGGTGTTATAAGTTATACAAGAACAGACGTAGTAGGTTGCAAGGTAAGTGTTAGTTTTGTATTAAATCAAGATATAGATTTGTATGCAAATTTAAAAGGTAGTAATATTAAGAAGATTAGAGTATGGATTAATAATACAGAGATTGCTTATGATAGATTTCAAGGACAGACGTATCATGTAGGAAATTATCCGAATGATACGAAGATTACTCTTGAATATGAATTAAATGATAATGCTACTGATAGTGGAACGTTACAGATTAGTTTATCGGGATTTAATTATGATGCGTTCTGTGATGTATACGAGAAGTTAGATAGATATGGTATTGAGGTTACATCATATAGTGATGATTCTTTAGAGGGTATATTGAATACTGAAATAGGTGGAACCGTATATACATCCATTCCTTATAATGAAGGATGGACGTTGTATGTTGATGAAGAAGAAGTGACATTTAACAAAGAAGCAGGGGCTTTTATTGGGTTTCCAATCGAAGCAGGTGAACATACAATATATATGAAATACTTTCCTGTTGGAATGAAAAAAGGGATAATAATAACAGTTACAGGGTGGTTGACATTTGCTGTTATATGTTTATATGGGGGAAGGAGAAGTAATGGGCAGAAGAAGTAATAACACTATAAGAAAGGCAGTTATACCAGCTGCAGGATTAGGAACTAGATTTTTACCAGTTACAAAAGCTATTCCTAAAGAAATGTTACCTATAGTTGATGTTCCTACGATCCAATATATTGTTGAAGAAGCAGTTAGTAGCGGAATAGAAGAGATACTAGTAATAACTAATTCAAATAAGCATTGTATGGAGAATCATTTTGATCGTTCGTATGAGTTAGAGAAGAGGCTTAAAGAATCTAATAAAGAAGAAGAATATAAAATGATATGCGATATAGCAAACATGACAAATATATATTATGTTAGACAAAAAGAACCTAAGGGATTAGGGCATGCTATACTTTGTGCTGAATCATTCATAGGGAATGAACCTTTTGCGGTGCTATTAGGAGATGATGTTGTAAATGCAAAGGGAGGAACACCAGCATTAAGACAACTTATAACAGCATATAATGATGTAAATGCATCGGTTGTAGGAGTTCAGGCTGTTCCAGATGAGGATGTAAGTAAATACGGTATTGTTGAGCCATCGAAGAGCCATAAACCGAATGGTAAGAGAGTGAAGCTTAGTGATATGGTAGAGAAGCCAAAACTTGATGAAGCTCCGAGTAATATGGCGGTATTAGGAAGATATGTCTTAACACCAGAGATATTTGAAATATTAAGAAATCAAGAAGCAGGAGCTGGCGGAGAAATACAGTTAACGGATGCAATAAGAAAGTTAATGGTGAGCCAAAGTGTGTATGCTTATGACTTTGAGGGAATTAGGTATGATGTTGGAGACAAATTCGGTTTTATCAAGGCGACGCTAGATTATGCGTTAGAAAGAGATGACCTGAAGGAAGCAACAACGGAGTATATCAAAAAATTAGCCAATGATTTTTAGTGAAATAGTATAAAAGGAAATTGATTTATCTCGTTGACAATGTTTCGTTTTACAGATATATTTTATATATGCGATTATATGAGGAGGATGCTTATGAACAGTAAGATTTTAGGAGATTGGAAAAAAACAGCTGTAGTAGCAATAGTGGCAAATGTGATTATGACTGGTATAATTATATTATTATATGTAGGTCATGCAGATAAGCTAATTAATGGTACAGTGAGTAGTAAGACTTTTGGAATTGTTTTATTAGTTATAATGTTTATTGTTAGTTCGGCACTAATAGGAGTAGCTTTAGTTTTAGTAAATAAAAAAGAACAAACTTCTACAGCCAAAGGGGATAAGTATAAGAAGTTGTTTTTGAATCTTCCTATAGGATTTGCACAGGCAGAAATATTAAGAGAGCCAGGAAGCGGTCATATAAGCGGATATAGAATTACAGATGCCAATGAAACTTTCGGAAATTATTTTAACCTTGATGCTTCGGATTATGCAGGAAGAGTATTAGGCGAGAGTAAGATAGATGTACTACAAGATATTAATGCTTGGTTTGCAGCGTACAATAATTCAGGAACTAAGTTAGGTGAACTTCTTGCAGTTGAGATTACAATGGAGAAGTTAAACAAAGTATTTAATACAGTTATGTATAAGTCGGAATCTAACTATATTAACATGGTTGTTATTGATATTACAGAACAAAAAGAAACAGAGAATAAGCTTTCACAAGCGATTAAGGATGCTAATGCAGCATATAAGACTCAAGCAGAATTCTTGGCAAATATGTCACATGAGATTAGAACACCTATTAATGGCATTTTAGGTATGTTACAACTTACTCTTATGGCAGAAGATTTACAAGATGATTATAGAGATAACTTAGTAACTGCAAAGAACTGTGCTGATACATTATTAAGACTTATTAATGATATTTTAGATATTAGTAAGCTTGAAGCAGGTAAATACAACTTAAAAGAAGAAGTATTTAACGTAGTAGAAGCTATTGAAGAGACTGTAGATGCTCAAGTTCCAATTGCCAAAGGAAAACAATTAACATTAGATTGTAGCTTTGCAAGTAATATTCCTAAGTTAATTAAGAGTGATGGTCAACGTATTAGGCAAGTACTTAATTGCTTATTATCAAATGCTATCAAGTTCACTTCTGAAGGTGGAGTAAGAGTTAAAGTTGCGACAATTGAAGATAATAAAGATAGATTAAAATTAAGAATAGCTGTAGCGGATTCAGGTATTGGTATATCTGATAATAATAAGAGTAAATTATTTATTAGATTTAGTCAGGTAGATGCATCTGACACTAGAAAATATGGTGGAACAGGCTTAGGTCTAGTTATTACAAAGCAAATAGTTGAGTTAATGGGTGGAAATATAACTGTTCAAAGTAAGGAAGATGTAGGATCAACATTTATAGTTGAGATTCCAATTAAGGTTATTAAAGAAGCAGATTCAGTTCAAGTAGTTGAAGAGGATGCAGCAGTATTTTCAATTAATCTATCTGGAAGAAGTAAAGCAAGAATACTTGTTGCAGAAGATGAACCAGTAAATCAACAAGTAATTGGTAAGTTGCTTGGAATGGCAGGATATTCTTATGATATTGCTGAAAATGGTCAAAAGGCAATAGACTTGTTTAAACAAAAAGAATATGATGCAGCGTTATTTGATATACAGATGCCAATTATGGATGGATTAGCAGCTACTCAAGAGATTAGAAAGATCGAGTTTAGAGAAGGACGTAAGAGACTTCCTATAATAGCAGTAACAGCAAGAGCTATGTTTGGTGATAAAGAACGTATATTAGAAGCAAAATTAGATGATTATATAGCTAAACCATATAACTTAAATGATGTAGTAGACGTACTTAATAAGTATGTAAATGGTGAAGCATAAGTAAAAATGAAATCAAATGGCACTTTTTTGTGCCATTTGATTTTTTTAAAAGTAATAAAAATTAAGAAGTTCTTGAATTGATTAGTATATTATTGTAGAATAAAAAGGCTAGGCAAAAGTAAAATATAGAAATAGAGGATATTATCATGGAATTAGTTAATATTAAAGAGTTATTTAGAAATCAAAGTGAATATATAGATAAAGAGGTTTCTATCGGAGGTTGGTTAAGAAGTAAGAGA
>JAVBSS010000010.1:0-83819 GCA_031556525.1 Lachnospiraceae bacterium | reverse complement strand
ATGTGTATTCTTCTGGTATATCACCAAAAAGAAACTCATGCCCTTGTTCCCAATATAAAACTGGTGTATTTAACTGGGTTAATTCCGAAAGTTGATCTAACCAACCAGCCGCTATAACATCACATTCTGGTAAGTAATCTTTAATTCTTTTGTCACGAGGTGCAGCAATAATTTTATCTGCATCAATATGACTCCATTCTAAACTTATTTTATCTGTTGATGGCTCTGTTCTAAAAACAGCATATATGGTATGCCCTCGTTCTTTTAAAAGTCTCATTTGTTGAAGAAGCATTTTCATACCACCAGTTAACCTACAATGTGGAAGAATAAATGCTATGTTCATATTTCTATATCGAAAAATACTATTATCATTATCTAAATTCCATTTCCTCACCTGGATCAGCCTTTCCGCCATTTGTATTTGCATTTCAAGTGGAATATGAGGGTTCATATTAGAAACAAAGGATTGAAGAATGTTTCTAGATATACTGAAAGGATGCATATCCATTTCACACTGAATATTTTCCTTATCCTCTTCTAAACCACATATCAACTGGCACCAATGATTGTTATTACAAAAAGCAAGGCGCCTATATAATTGCTTTCTTTCTTTATCTGGAATTCTTTTATATAACACATTTATTGGTAAAATATTTTTATCGTAAAATGGTTTTGGTGTTTTAGCGACTATTAACATTTCTGCTGCTTGATAAATATATTGAATATGAAAATTCCATGGATAACTGCTATCAGCCGTTATAATATCGAAAGGTGTTTCTAGGTTTTTGTATTGGCTTTCATTTTCTATATAAAAACTAGCAATAGAGTCAAATTCTTTTTTACAGAATTCAACAATATTTTCATTTAAAGAAATTCCCAACATGGGAGCAGTAAAGTTTTCTAAAGGTAATTCATTTATTATTCCTTTAACAATTTCTATAGTGTCATTATCTTTATTACTTGTGTATTTCTCCATTTTTCTAATAAATCCATCATACGGAAGCCCCTCCAAAGGTCCACTACCTATATAAGTTAATAGATATTTTGCTGCTGACTGTGGGTATTTAGTCAACTCACAAAATGTTTCAAATGAACTGGCATAACAGGTATCTAGCACTAGTAATTCTAACTGTTTATTCGTTTTTTCATATGCTTTCCATATTGCATAGGCAAGTTCCGGAAAACCAAGTAAATATGGCCTTTCGCAAGTAAAATCGGGAGAAATGCCCACAAACTGATAAGCATGCCCCCCTAAGAGTAATACATATTTATCTGCAGTGTAATTTGATTGCGCCCAAACAATAAAATCATATAGCGTTTGAGGAGATGACATATTGCTGATTTCAAGTAATGGCAGTTGAACTTTGCCCCTACTTGTCATTTCATATCTTCTTATTCCTGACCATTGTTCCTTAAAAGTCGGATATTTATATTCTGAACGTATTATTTCTGTAATTATTGGATTTTCCCTAGCTACCTGAACCAACACAGTTATATTTTCAGAAAGTTCTAAATCTAATAACTTCAGAAAAGATTTCCAAACTTCTGGCTCAAGTTCGTTATTTCCATTTAAATAAAATAGTACAGCAATATGCTCCATTATAAGCTCCTCTTTACTTATGTTATATCTATTTATAAAACGTCCTACTACACAATATATGCATTTTCTTAACATTGTTGAATGAATAGATATTTTGGTAAATTATTGCCACCATCATATATTTGAACATAAAAAACAACCAGTCCTTCATTAGACTGATTGCTTATGTAATATATTTTTTGATTTAAGGAAAGTATTACCTTACTTTTCTGATTTTGCCCTTAATAGCTCTCTTTTGCAGATGTTTCAATACATGTTGTCCTTTTCCGTTCAATATCTCCACATGAGTATAGCTATCTCTAACGTCAATAACTCCTATATCCGCCATCTCCACACCATCAAGGCTACATATAGCTCCAACAATGTCACCTGCTCGCATCTTGGATCTTCGTCCACCACCAACTGTTAGTCGTGTAATTCCCTTATGTACAGCTGCACTTTTTTGTGGTTTTACTTCCGCTTTCTCTCGTTGTTTTTTCCAGAATTCTTTTTCAGCTAATTCTTCTCTAACCGGACATTCTGTAACTGATAGTTCTTGCTCCATATATGTCTCAACCATTTTAAGCATTCTGCGGTCATCTTCACATACTAGGCTAATTGCTGTACCGGTCTTTCCATTTCTACCAGTACGTCCAATTCGATGAACATATGTCTCCCTGCCCTTAGGAAAATCATAGTTAATAACGTGAGTAATATCATCAAAATCAACGCCCCTTGCTGCTACATCTGTAGCTATCAAGAAACGAAATCCTCCTCGTCTAAATGCATCTACTGTTTTCAATCTATCTCTCTGTTCCATCTCACCATGAATCATTCCACAAAATATTCGGCTTCTTCTTAGCTTTTGAAACAATACATTTACCATCTCTCTTGTAGCACAAAAAATCATACAACTATCTGGATTTTCTGATATTAAAACATCAATCAAAGATTCATATTTATGTTCTGTATCTACACTATAAAGTTTTTGTGCAATAGCCGTAGCTTGTTGCTCATCTGCCTCTTGTATAATCTGTATGCTATCTTTAATATATTTATCTACTATTTGTTCAATCTCTGGTTTTAAAGTAGCAGAGAATAGAGATATTGTAGCTTCCCTAGGAACTAACTCAATTATCTCTTTTACCTCGTCAATAAATCCCATATCTAACATCTGGTCTGCTTCATCAAGTACTAGATATGAAACCTTATCAAGTTTCAAACTACCTCTTCTAATTAAATCCATAACTCTACCCGGAGTACCCACTACAATATGAGTCTTCTGCCTTAGAGTCTGAATCTGTTTATCTATCGGAAAACCACCAAATACCGCTGGCACTTTTAGGCGTTTTTTTCTTGCTATATAAAATGTCTCATCACTTACTTGTACTGCCAACTCTCTGGTTGGTTCAAGTATAAGTGCCTGTGGTGCATTCTCTTCCCAAATAACTTGTTCACAAATGGGAATAGCAAATGCAGCTGTTTTGCCACTTCCTGTAGGCGCTTTTGCCACTACATTTTTATTACTTAATATTGCTGGTATTACTTCTTTTTGAATATCTGTAGGATTCTTATATCCTAATAATTCTAATGCATTTAAAATATCTTCTGATAATTCATAGTTACTAAACAACTTATTATCCTCTTGATTGTTCTTATCTTTTTCCATAATGTAATTTGTTAAAAAAACTCCTTTTCTCTCTACTTGCTGTTCCTTAATTACACTATATCCTCTCTTTTCAAAGAAAGGTTTTGCTGTAATAGAAGCGTGGGTAGTAATTATATCTACATTAACTGAATCTTCTAATTTATTGCAAATAGCAGTTGCTATTCCTAGGTTTTGATAATCCTTGTGAACATATAATCGGTCTAAATATCCTGTCTTATCTATATCTCCAAAACCTATTATCTCATCATCTTCAACTGCAACAATAGTAAAATGCGCTTTCAAAGACTTGTCCCATTCTTGTACATCTATGTTGGATGTTGCCCATACATTTAATTGTTCTTTAGTATAATCTTTTGCATTAACTGTGTGAACCGTTTCGTAGAATAATTCTATCAAATTCTTACAATCTGTACTTTCATATTCTCTAATAATCATTTTAACCAACTTTCAAGATTCAATTTTTATCTTTTCAAATATATATCAAACAGAATAACAGCACTTTCAGAATTATTTTCTTCACACCTTCTAGCAACAATAAATCGTACTTTTATCTCATTTACTTTATAACCTTTCCGAATAAACAAATTTATGTTTTCCTTTGCAGAATTCGACAAAATTGCAATTGGTTCTTTGTCATCTTTGAAACCACCATATACAAACTTTTCATTAATCTTAAGGATACTACCACTTTTTAAATTTTTTAATATGTAATTTTTTCTATCTGCATTGTTAAAATAATCAAGATAAACATCCCGGTGACTTAATTGTAATTTAATTTCATTGGGTTCTGGATAACTTTCTCCATCAACAATGACGTTTGTTGTAAATTCGTCAAATACATCATTGTTATAATGAATAAAAAGTTCCTTCTTTGCCCTTGTGATTCCTACATAAATTTTACGCTTCTCCTCATCCGATTTCAAACAAACATTATTCAGAAACATATATACTCTATCAAATTCTCTACCTTTTGATTTATGTATTGTAGACACAATAATTTCGTTCTCATTTGCCGTAATAAAATCATCAAACTGAGATTCTTTAATAAAATTTATTAAATCTGATTTATATTTTTTCTTATTTATAGACGCAAATCCATTTATCAAATCTAGGCACAAATCCAAACATGTACTACCCGCATACCTTAACTTAATTTTTTCTATAGCTATTTGCCATTTCTCATCTGAAATAATAGGTGTCTCTATATCTTCGATTATATACTTAATAAACATTCTTAATTCAACTAGATTATATAAATTGAAGGCATCGTCCGATTGTATTAACTTAGTTGATATCCCTTCTTTATTAAGTAATCCTACTAGTTTCAAAGCTTCATCATTTGTACTAGTAAGAATACACTTAGTTCCATTAATATTATTATCTTGAATATGCTTTACTATTGGATACTCAAGATGCTCGCTTATATGTTTAATAAATTCTACTTTCCCCTGTTCATTCCCCATCGAGTGTATAGATTGTGTTTTCAAACGACCCGATATAGTCTGTACAAAATCATTTGCTAATGAAACTATATTTTTACAACTTCTATAATTATCTAGTAAGTTATACTTTGTTGCTTTCTTATCTTCTATAAATGATCTCAAATGCTTAGAACTTGACCCCCTAAATTCATAAATATTTTGATCATCATCACCTACTGCAATAACTCGCATATCATCATTATAATCGATAAGCGCTTCTATTAAACTATATTCGCTTTTGTCCATATCTTGCGCTTCATCAATAACCACTACCGCTTTGGTAATTCGTCCAGCCTCTACCTCACCGCTACGAATCATTTCCGCTGCATCCCTAACTATATTTCCCGATTGTTCAAGATTTCCCATTTTCCCTAGCAAATCAAAACAATACGAATGAAACGTTTTAATTTCTACAAAACAAGCTGCATTTCCTATAAGTTCAACTAATCTTTGCTTAAATTCCGTTGCTGCTGCGCGAGAAAATGTAAGCATTAAAAGTTGCTCGTGTTTAACATCTTCGAGCATTAGTAACGCTGCAAGTTTATGAACTAGAACACGAGTCTTTCCACTTCCCGGCCCTGCTGCAACAACAATATATTTAGAATCGTCGTCATCGATTATTTCTCGTTGTTTTTCTGATAAACAATCAAAAAGTTGCCTAGATTTTCCTGGTGTAATATTTCTATTAATCTCACCTAATCTATTTCCCTTAAAATACTTCGACAGGAAAAATTTATATTCCATTTGAAAATAGTCATTTACAAATTGCAGTGCATCTTCATAGCTTTTAACCATCATATTGGCATACTCACCTACAATATGAATTTGTTGAATTTTCTGCTTATAAAATTCGTCAAGCTGTTTATAATCATCTATTTTATACTTAATGCGATTGTCCATTTCAAGTCGACGTATATCCATCCCATTATATAAAACCAAAAATCCCCCTTCTAGCTGAAGAGCCTCAATTTTAGACAAATACAGTAAAGCTGAATGAATGTCCCTAAACGAAGTGTTTTTATTATCTATAAAAGATGGCTCATCTATATAGGCCTTTTGAAGCTCTAGCACTGAAAACTGAACAAGATTTTCTTCTTTATTAGTAACTGCTAAACCAGATACTTTTGAATATAAAAATTCAACTATAAATTTAGCAATTGCCACTCTTTTATCATACTTTTCATTCAGCAACTCTAATTCTATCTTTGGAACTATATTAATATCTCTACCCGATACATTGTTTACTTTTTGAATATATCCCTTAATTGTCCAATAATACAAAATCATTTTTATTTTCTTTACAGTTGTTCCCTTTATTCCTGCTCTTTCAGCATCATCATTTATCTCTTTAAGATTTATATAATGCATTCCATCTGATATATAATCAAACAAAAACTTTTCAAGTTCAGTAAATTTATTAAGAATATTCATCGATTTATTCTCTGTATCATTGTATTTTATATATGCTGTCATATCTTCATCGTCATCTAACAGTTTTTCTTCACGCATCAAAGCTATCAATTTGATTACTTTATCTTTGGGAATTCCAAGTATATCTGAAATGTAATCAACCCTTGATTCTGCTTCATCCTCCTGAGCATTTGCAATACTCCGACTTGAAATCATCATCTTTATAATCCGACTTGCATTATCCGCATCTTCTTTACTAAATCTATTCGATTTACGAATTATATTAGATGCCTCTATCATATCCTTAGCAAGTATACTTGTAGCATATACTTTGGGTATATTATTACCTCTTTTAATATATCCTGTTGTTTCCAATGCCGAAATAGCAGTCTTCACCCTTGTTTCAACTTCATTTACACTCTCATCCCAACCCGCTTGTCTTGCTACTTCTAACGGCGAACAGCATACAAACGGCCTAGATTTTGTTAAGTCTTTAACCGCTCTCCAAACTTGTTGAATTTCACTAAGACTAAGCTTCGTTTGATTAAGCAACATAAAATGCTTATCCAAATCATTCTCATTAAATAATACATAACATTCTGCCTGCAATGAAGAATCACGTCCTGCACGCCCTGCCTCTTGAACATAATTTTCTAGCGAATCTGAAATATCATAATGAACTACTAATTTTACGTCTTTCTTATCAACACCCATTCCAAAAGCAGAGGTTGCAACAATTACTTGAACTTCCCCATTAATAAAGGCTTCTTGATTTTCTATTTTTTCCCGACTATCCATTTTCCCATTAAACGGTCGTGCTATCCATCCATCTTCACTTAGCTTTCTTGCAATTTCAAATGTTCGCTTGGTCCTTGAAACATAAATAATCGTAGGACATTTTTTATGTGCTATCAAATCTCTAAGTGTTGTATATTTATCGTCATCATTTGCTCTGTATAACACCTCATAACGTAAATTTGTTCTAGTCGCACTTGTTACATAAAGTTCTAGTTCAAGATTAAGTTTTTCTTTGAAATAATCACGAATATCACTTACCACCTTTTGTTTTGCAGTTGCTGTAAAGCAAGATATAGGAATTTGATAATTGATATTTTTCTTTTTCTGTAACTCACGAATGAAATCACCAATATAAAGATAATCCACTCTGAAATCTTGTCCCCATGATGAGAAGCAATGTGCTTCATCAATTACAAATCTTACTACATTTCTTGATATAAGTATCTTCTCAATCGTTCTCGAACGTAATGATTCCGGCGAAATATATAAAATATTAGCCCTTCCATCTAGAACCCTCTCCAAAGCATCTTGACGCTCAATTGGGCTAAGCATTCCATTTACAGTAACAGCATCATAAATTCCCAACGCTATAAGATTATCAACTTGATCCTTCATAAGAGATTGTAATGGTGAAATAATAACTGTTAATCCTTTTGCAGTTTCACCAGCCATAATCGCTGGTAGTTGAAAAGTTATCGATTTACCTCCACCTGTAGGAAAAATTGCAAGTAAAGATTTGTTATGTACCGCTGCATCTGCCGCTTGCTCTTGAAGCGGTTCACCGTTATATCTTCTGAATTCATCATATCCAAAAACTTCTTTTAATTTAAACTTCACATCTAACATTTTTGCACAATATTCACAACCCTCATCACAAGGTTTGTTTCTAATAATACGCATATAATACTCAACAATTGGATATGTTTTATTAATCCAAGGTGGTGTTATAGATTCCTTATCATCAGCGTTTATAATTGTGAGGCAGTATGCAAGTTCTACCGGATGTTCACTAATAATATTTTTCAAATCCACATTATCACATATTTTATTCTTAAAGTGCTTTCTAATAACTTCTTCACAATCAATACTTGCATAATAATCTAAGTACTTAAAAAAACCTTTAAATTCCTCCTGATCCTTCAATAAAAATATAAAAATCTTTTGCATTAAAATATCAAGATCTTTAAATGCATCTATCTCATCACAAAAAAGCTCCATTGCTTTTATAGCATCATTCAATGGGTTACTTAAACTCTCGCTCTGTAATTTATCATCTTTTAAAAGTGCATGGTATGGTCTAGTTGGAAATAATAGTGCTGACAAATAAAGTGTATCAATATAATTAATATCTCCAACATTCCGAACTATATTTTTTAAATATTTCATATCATGATTAATAATATTATGACCCGCAATATACTCATATGGTGCAATTTGGTCAGTAAATTCTCTTTTTGATGTAGAATGAAATTGATGTCTGTTAAAATCAATCGCACCTAAATCTAGTATTTCCTTAGTTTGAGGATTTATCTCTGCATCAATAAATACAATTTGGTTCATTTCATACCTCTCTTAATCTATAGTAGCCTGTTGGAGTTTGTTATATTGTCATTATAACTTTCTTTTGTAATTTTACCATCCAATAGCATATAGGTCAATTTTTACTTTTAAAAGTTATCCTTCTATCTATATACATTTGTCACTTTATCGTCTAGGAGGAAACTCTTCCTCTCAATACAATTAATTCTATTATTATAGCCATCTTTTCTAGATTCTCAAACTGAAGCATTATAATCGAATGGTATTACATTAAAAAAGATTAACATACCAACAGCAATTGCAATTATCACAACAACTAGATTACATTTCCCCCTATTATCTTTTGCTTTACATCTTATATCTTTTAATTTCTTAAGTTTCATCTTATTTTCTATTATATCATTTGGCAACTTAATACTCAATTATATAAAGCCTTGTATTATCTCTGCTATTTCATAGAATTCTTACATGCTTCTATACTTATTTTAAATAAAGGATTACCCCTTAGCTCATCTAAGTTTAATATACCACATATAATATCCTCTTTCTTTTCCCTATTTTCTCCACTATATTCTTTTTCTATTTTTTGAACAACCTCTTTCATATTTTTCAAAAATAAAAGTCTATTTTTCAATATCTCTTCTATTTCATTACCATCATATATTCTATCCCAAGCAGGACAACAAAATTTTATTGGTTTTTGGTTTCTGATTTTTTCCAAAGTATTCTCACTTGCTTTAACATCAACAAAAATAGGAATATCATTATATGCTGGAATTGCATCACCAGAGAATAACACATTTTCTTCTCTAAGCATATATGACACTGAATCAAAGGAATGTCCTGCTGTCTCCAATACATCTATTGATAATCCTGATTCAAGATGAATGGTATCGCTTTCTTTTACTGTTTGATTAATATTAACAGAAGCATTTACCAATGTATAAAAGTTAGGTATGGGGCGTTCTTTAAATTGAACATCTATATCCTCTATCCAGCTTCTCTCAATACCTGATGCATATATTTTGCAACCTGTTAATTTCTTAATCTCCGCGGCCCCACCTATATGATCGGGATGTGCATGAGTTAAAAAAACACATTTTATTTCTGTAATGTTACGCCCTAATTCCTTCATATAGGTTTCAATTTGTTTCGAGCAACCAGCAACACCGGAATCAATAAGGTAACAATCTTTTCCTGTAATTAAATACACATATACAAATCGTTTTATTTCCTTGGTTACATAAAAATCAATTTTAATCTGATATACATTTTCACATACTTTCATTTGTATTCTCCTTTCATTTTAATACAAGTGATTGCTTGCATTAAAGTTATAAAATAATGGCACTTCTTCGTACCATTACTTTTTTTCAATACCTCTTACAAATATTTTTACACTATTTTCAATATAGTCTTCTTTTTCTATCTCTGTTAAATGAGATTCAAAAGATGCTTTCAAAAAAACAAATCCAAAATTCATAGATAAAAACATCATTGCCATATTTTCGTAATCTGTCCCTTCAATCTTGTCTCTCATTTCACTAAAATAATTGACCAGAATTTTTTTAAATGTAAGGGGTACTTCCAATATACCGTTTGCTGTATCTGAATATAATTCTGGAGTACGTAAACCAATAGACACCTTTACCATTTTAGGTGTTACTCTTTTCATATAAACTTCTGAAAAGGAAATTAAATCTCTTTCCAATTCACCAATATATCCAAAATCACTTTCTTTTAATTCTGGGTTCCATTCCGATAACTCCATGGCAGATAAAACAATTTCCTTCTTACCCTTAAATTTTCGAAATATGGTACATTCATTAATTCCAGCTGATATTGCAATATCCTTTGTTGTTGTGGAAGAGTATCCTCTCTCCATAATAAGATTCATGGTCGCATTAATAATTTTATTTTGGGTTTCATCAAACATAGTTTTATCACCTCGTGCAAGTATTCACTTGCATAGTATCATAAAGATTTTTTAATGTCAAATTGAAAGAAGTTGCCCACTAATTACTTAGCGAAACAACTTCTTTATTGAAAATACTATAGCTTTATATTTTTAATACATTAATCTCCTATTGGATTATCAATAAGAGTTGCTGCAATGAATTCATGAAAATGCCCATCTTCAAATTTAGTGTCAGCATCAATAAAATGAACATGTCGTTCATCTTCACCTTTTCCAACACGAACTGGCGGACCTGTTTTTACACAAATTGGATGGAAATGATCCTCATAAAAATCTGTTTTAGTTTCGAACTTATGAATGTGTCCATAAGGTCCTGGAATAACCTCTTCTGTAACACCAGCAAATCTATGATTATGCGCATCCATTCCAGATTCCGCAATACGAACACTTCCAACTACTTCATGAACATGTGTCTGCTTTTTATCTTTACAATTATAGTTCCCCTTATTTCTGTTTTTATAATCATAGTTCTCCATATTTCTATCTTTACAATTATAGTTCTCCATATTTCATTCCTCCTTCATAATTATACAGTATAATTGAATAATCATATTGTACTGCTTATATATATTATGAAAGTAGGAACGTATTTGTTCATATCCTTGTCCCAATTCATCTATTCCATATAAAACCACATAGTAGTATAAAAAATTGTACTATCATCTTCATCTACTAATTTTTCTTCGTAGCATAGTTCATTTAGTGACGTACCAAGTCTATATATCTCTTTCAAAGAACGTCTATTATTAATTTGTGTCCATGTTTGATAACCCCAATTCCTATTCCAAAAATTATTATAATAATAATCATCATAAAATATAATAATTTGTGATTCCCATAAGTCTTCTTCAGAAACTAATCCAACTACTTTACAAAAAGGTATATCCTTTGGTTTTTCCGATATAAACTTTTCTACAGTTTCAACCCATTTTTTCACAAAAGCTGTCCTAATCTTACTGCTAGTTTTTCTACTATTAAGGAAGTCTGACCTACATGGCACATGAAAATGTTCATATTGTTTCTGAGTATCTTCAAAAGGAATAAATTCATCAATATACTTTAAAAGTCTTTTTAACTTTCTTCTTTGTCCTCTTTGCTTTTTGTTATTCGAAGTATAATACAACCCATCACCTCTATCTCTTATACAACTCAAATTATTCTACATATCTATCCAATTTAACTTATTAATATTTTATATCTCACGCATCATAGGTACAAATATTATGCCATCCTTTTCTTGTTTCTCACCTGTTTTTATAAATCCCAAATGCTCATATACTTCAACTGCATAAGGTGATGAATTAACTGTAATCTTATCTGTCTTTGACTGCCCCCTAGTATCCTCAAGCAAAACATTAAATAATTGTTTTGCGATACCTTTTCTATGATACTTTTTATCTACAAACAACAATGAAATATGTGATTCATCTCTAATTGAAATAACACCTACTATTTTATTATCTTGATAATAACCCCACATTTTCTTATGTCCAGTTTTTAAATCTTGAGCCATTTCTTCATCCTTGTGTTTCAAATAATCATTAAAGGTATTCCTACCTTCTTCTGAATATTCTATTGCTACAAATTCAGAAAAAACATTATTTACAAGGGCAAGTGCTTGTGCCAAATCTTTAGATTCAATTTCTTTAATCATACTATTAAAACCTATTCCTTTCATTGCTAATAACTTAGTTTTATTTAATTGCCCCCTCAAAATCTAACATAAATCTATCAAAATCTGACATGAATAATTTATCCTGTACTATTCTATATTTTTCAAATTCTGTTTCTGCATGTTCTTTTGCAATCTCAGCAGTTATTTTTCCTGCATCTTCAAGAATTTTGTGTTCATCGGCTTCTAAGAATATATCAAGCCTTTTTGCCCAATCTTCCATTGTCATAGGAATTTGTCTTCTTGCTCTATTTTCTGCCAAATCAAGATATGCTGACACAATATATTCCATAGATGTCATTTCTTCTTGTGACAAGTAATTCTTTGCAATTACAACATCACTTTTCATAACCTTCCCTTCTGGTGCTTCTTTCCATGATGTAAGTCCCATATGTTCTTTATCTGCATCTGCACGTTCATAAATTAGCTCTGCGGCTGTATGTCCATGTACCGCATAATGCATCTTATTTTGAACTTTAGCAAAGAAATCCTTTGTTGTCTTAGCTGATTTATCATAATCAATTGATGTTGCATATATATCCGTAATCTTTTGATAAAACTTCCTTTCTGACAAGCGTATCTCTCGTACTTTTTCCAACTGCTCATCAAAATATTTTTCTGTAAGATTACCACCATTTTTATGACGTTCTACATCAATTACCCAACCTTTTATGGTATATTGCTGAACAATTTGATTTGCCCATACACGAAATCTAACAGCACGCTGATTATTAATCTTAAATCCAACTGCAATAATCATTTGGAGATTGTAATGAATTATTTCTCGCTGAACTTGTCGTTCTCCTTCATTTTGAACTATTCGGAATTTCCGAATAGTTGCTTTTTCTGTAAGCTCAGAATCTGCATAAATTTTTTTAATATGTTCATTTATAGTTGGTAGTACAACATCATACAAAGTAGCCATCATCTTTTGCGTTAACCATATATTTTCATCTTCATATCGCATTTCCACACTTTCATCACTATCTCCATTAGATGCGATAAATGTTAGATATTCTGCGGCTGAACTACGTATCGTTACTTCATTTTTCTTTTTATTTGCCATTCTATGCTCCCCCTCAAACTTATGATGTCTCTAGTAACTTTTTATATGAAGCATCTATACCAATTGCTCCAAGTGGTGCAGTAATTAAAATTGCCAATACAGCACTTGTCAAAATTGTATTTCCAGCACCAACGCCAGCGGCTAATGGAAGTCCACCTATAGCTGCCTGTACAGTTGCTTTAGGTAAATATGCAATAGCACAAAATACTCTTTCTTTCATACTTAGCCCCGTTTTCACAAGACAGACCAACACACCAAAGATTCGTATAATAAGAGCAATAGCAATAAGAGCTAGGGCTGCAAACCCTGCCTTAGTTGCATAATTTATATCTACTGTTGCTCCCACTAATACAAATAGCATTAGTTCCGCTGCTACCCATATTTTTGAAAACTTATTTGATAATCGTTTTGCCAAATCACCATACTGTTTTAAAATTGTACCACCCAATGCCATTACTGCTAATAATCCTGACATTGGCACATACTTTTCAACTGCTATTTCAAGCCAAACAAGTAGAAATGCACCACTTAATACAATCAAAATCTTAACTGTATCTCTCATATGTATTTTTCTAAATAGCTGTACAAGTACAATGCCTAGTAGAATTCCAACTAATAGACCTACCACAATAGATATTGGAATTTTAATAAGGCTTATAAAATCAAAACTACTGCCCTCATACATTCCCATAAATGATGTAAACAGTACAATAACATATATATCATCAACAGATGCTCCAGCTAAAATAAGTTGTGGAATACTCTTTGATTTTCCATAACCACCTTCCATTAACTTCAACATCTTAGGTACAACTACAGCAGGAGATACAGCACCAAGTACAGTTCCCATTATAGCTGCTTCTAAATGTGATATTGGAAAGAACATAGGTGCAAAAATTGTTGTAGCTGCTATTTCAAATGTTGCTGGAATAAAGCACATTAGAATTGCTGGTCGACCAACCTTTTTCAAATCCTCTATATTAAGTGCTAGTCCTGCCCTTGTAAGAATTACAATTAAAGCAATTTTTCTCAAATCGGCAGAAATATCAAGCACTTCTGGTGCAATTAGATTCAACACATACGGTCCTAGTATTATGCCTGTTAAAAGCATACCAACAAGACCTGGTAATTTTAATTTTTGCATGATCCCACTTAAAACCAGACCACATAATATAATTAATGCAAGACTCAAAAGCATATAATTTTCTCCCTCATTCTATCTAACATAGAGTTTTAATTTTTATTATAACCTCCAATAACTATTTTTTCAACGACACTGTTCTATTTCTTTACCTGTCCTAATAAGATGATATATCACAATTTATATTTTTACGGGAGTACATAAAAATGATAGATGCAAAAACAAATTTAACAGGACTGAGTTCCATAGAAGTCGAAAAGTCCGAAAAGAGATACGGTAAAAATATAATCAGTAAACGAAAACGTAAGGGATTCTTGTCCCAATATCTTGCAAGTTTCGGAGATCCAATAATAAAAATACTATTAATGGCTCTGGGCGTAAATATTGTCTTTATGTTTAAAGATGCAAGCTGGTATGACTCTGCTGGTATAGCATTTGCCCTTATGATTGCCACTTTGGTATCAACTATTTCAGAATATGGAAGTGAATCTGCATTTGAAAAATTACAACAGGAATCCGATGCAATCAGTTGCCGAGTGAAGAGAAATAATTCTCTTATTCTTCTTCCCATATCTGAACTAGTTGTTGGTGATCTTGTTCTTCTACAAGCAGGGGAACGTATTCCTGCTGATGGTCATGTTATATGTGGAGAAGTTATGGTAGATCAATCTGCATTAAACGGCGAGTCTAAAGAAGTACGAAAAGCATCTAGTTATGTTGCTAATCCATCTTCCTTAAGTCTATCATCACTATCTGGTTTATTTACAGGAAGTGTTGTATGCGAAGGTGATGGTGCCATGGTTGTTGATTGCGTAGGCGACAATACTTTTTATGGAAAACTTGCTCTTGAAGTTCAAGAAGATACTATTCCTAGCCCACTTCGTGAACGCCTTCAACATTTAGCTACGACTATTAGTAAAATGGGATATAGCGCTGCCATTTTTATTGCAATTGCAAATCTTTTTATAAATTTTATTGTAGAAAGTAATTTTGATAGGGCTATTATTTTATCAAAACTTACAAACTTTCCTTTTGTCTTTCAAACATTAATTAACACAGTTACTCTAGCTGTAACCGTTATCGTAATGGCAGTTCCAGAAGGACTCCCTATGATGATTACTGTTGTTCTCTCAGCCAATATGAAGAAAATGCTTAAGGATAATGTTTTGGTAAGGAAATTAGTAGGTATAGAGACAGCAGGAAGTCTTAATATTCTATTTACTGATAAAACAGGTACATTAACACAAGGCAAGCTTCAAGTAACTTCTGTATTAAGTGGTGACGGGAAAAAATATGACAAATTTTCTTTATTTAAAAAGACTGCTCCTGATCTCTTGTCACAAGTAGCCCTTGGTTGTATCTACAATACCGACTCTGGAATAAGCACAGAAAAAAAGCGTACATCTGTTATAGGTGGAAATGCAACTGACCGAGCTTTACTCCAATATGTACTACCCCTTGCTAATGATTTCAAAAACGTATCTATAACATCACATATGCCATTTAACTCAAAAAACAAGTATTCTTATTCTGAAATTAAGCAAAATGGCGCAACAAAATATATTGTAAAAGGTGCTCCTGAGATACTCTTATCTCACTGCCGTTATTACATAGATTCTCGTGGAAATAAAAAAGCATTTAATCCTGCTAATCTGAATGCTGAAATGAAAGATATGGGAAATAAGGCTATTCGCATGTTGGCTATAGCAGAAAGCAGTTGTCCTATTAACTTTAAGGCATCAAGTAATTTGACCCTTATAGGCATTATCGGAATTCGAGATGACATAAGAAAAGAAGCTCCTGCTGCCATTAGAGAAATTACAAATGCTGGTGTCCAGACTGTTATGATTACAGGTGACAATCGAGAAACTGCTGTTGCCATTTCCAAAGAAATCGGACTTCTAAAAGGGTACGAAACTGATGCTGTATATACTGGTCAAGACCTCTCTCGTATGAGTGATTATGAGATTAAACAAAAACTAAAACAAATTCGAGTAATTGCCAGAGCTATGCCTACAGATAAAAGCCGTCTAGTACGACTGTCTCAAGAATTGGGATTAGTTGCCGGTATGACTGGTGATGGAATAAATGATGCTCCTGCATTAAAGAAGTCAGATGTTGGTTTTGCCATGGGGTCAGGCACGGAGGTTGCCAAAGAAGCTGGTGATATCGTTATTATTGATAACAACATTTCTTCTATTGCCAAAGCTATATTATATGGGCGTACTATATTTAAGAGTATCCGTAAATTTGTTATATTTCAGCTTACTATGAATCTATCTGCTGTTGCCTTATGTGTAATCTGTCCTTTTATCGGAATAGATGCACCTCTTACTGTATTACAGATGCTATGGGTAAATATGATTATGGATACATTAGGCGGTCTTGCCTTTGCTGGTGAACCTGCAATACTAGAATATATGAAGGAACTTCCAAAAAAACGAGACCAATCAATTATCAATCCATACATGTATAGCCAAATACTATTTATGGGTACATTTACAACTGCATTGTGTTTAGCTTTCTTGAATCTTCCTATTACCAGGGAGATATTCAGATACAATGATGGCACCGACTATTTTATGACTTCATTCTTTGCCGTATTTATCTTCGCAGGTGTGTTAAACTGCTTTAGCGCCAGAACTTATCGTATTAATCTTCTAGCCAATATAGTAAAGAATAAAATGTTTATAGGTATTATGATTTGTGTAAGCATCATACAAACACTTATTATATACAAAGGTGGAAGTGTATTTAGAACTGTGGGAATTAGCCCCTTACATCTACAGCTAACGCTTTTAATTGCATTTAGTGTAATTCCTGCTGATATCGTAAGAAAAATATTTTTGAGAAAAATGGGTAGAAAAGGGTGTGTATAAAACACACCCTCAAACATGCCCTTATATCCTTATCCTTGCCTTTGTACCTTCAATCACTGCCGAAATAGCAAGAGGAATTGCAAATGCAAGTATGGTTACTAACGCTGGTGCTTTTCCAGCCAAACTAGAACTTGTATACCAAAATACCCAGAGAATACCCATATGTACAATGTAAATGAATAAGGTACACTTTGACCCAAGCCATTCAATTATTGTACCTTTACCCACCTGTGAATAACGAATACATAGAATTACAATTAAATAAATTAGTATCTCAATACTTAAATATGGCACATTTCTATCTTGTCTAATTACATATTCCACTATTACCATGACTGCAAATATAACGGTTGCAATATTATATATCCTTGGTTTTGCATATTCCAAAATATCATCTTTATACTTACGAATCAAACATCCCATCATAAAATACGGCAACGTAACAAACAGTACATTTCTATATCTAAATGCTTCTCCACTCCCATTGTAAGAAAGAAAAATGTAGATGCATAGTAATAATGGAGCTAATGCCATAACTTTATTTTCAACTTTTAACTTAACAAAAATAATCATAAGTACTATTGCATAGAATAGAGAACCCAAAAACCATAAATGATCCGCAACTGGCGATTGATTATATAGATATAAATCCATAAGATTTTTTTCTGTCACTAGTGCTGATACATCCAATGGCAACCATCCCATTTTATTTCCAATTAAACATAAATAGATATATAAGAAGTTAGCACCTACACAAAGCATAAATATACGAACCGCCTGTTTTTTTAAACGATCTATAAACTGTTCTGATTCATTAGAATAACAAAAGTATCCACTAACTACTATAAAAAATGGTACTGCTGCCTTTGCAAAACAAAATACTAATTCTCCTACTTTTCCTCCAAATGGCGAATGAATAAACACCACTAAAAATGCCATAACAAATCGCATACAGTCAATAAAATGCTCTCGTTTATCTTCTATAATTTTCTCTTTCATACTACATCACCTCCGCTAATCTTCTTTCTTGTAAAGAAAAAGATTATCTTCTGGTCAAACCCATTCAATAACACAGCCATTGAAATTGATAATATATAAACTGAAAGAATATACATAAAATCATTTTCTATATTTATTTGATTTCTTAGATTCACAATAAATAGATTATGGATAATATACAACTCTAGCGAAATCTTACCTAGAAAATCAAGTATTTTATTATTGAATTGTAGCTTCATTGTGATAACGAAAAATGCTATCACCATACATATAATCATAGGAAGTTGACAAGCTAGTGTCTGAACTTTCTCAATATATCCTGAATGACCTTCCCATTCAGCCCAATAACCTTTTGTTTTCAACATATATTCTGTTAATGCGTAAAATACTCCACTACCAATCAAGCTAATTGAAATCCATATCGGGTAATATTTCTTAATACTTTTCATTATAGAATCATAGTATCTAGCAAACGTAATACCTATAAAGAATAAAAATATTCCATTGTACCACCATTCACCATGAAGCCATGCTCCGCCGCTTACTGTTTTGAAATCATGTCCTAATAACAGGCTAAATATTATAAGCCCTACCACAAAAACACCTATCAAAACATATCCTAATTTTTCTTTACTTATCTTAAATAGTAGATAGAATACAATATATAATATAAATATTTCAACTATATACCAAAGCTGTGTATTCAATAGCACCCAACCAGTAAGCAAGCTTACTAATTCACTAACAGTATACTTAGCACCAAATAATATAGATGTTAATACAAATATTGTATTACCAACATAAAAAGGCACCAAAATTGATGGCAATCTTTTCTTAAAAAATCCCTTAAAATAATCTGACTTGCTCTTTAAACTTGTATATAATCCATATCCCGAACAAAAGAAGAATATACCTACAAAGAGAACGCCTATATTACACATAATATTAATAACACCCTTATCAACATTACCATTATTGGTAACTGTCTGTGCCAGATGGTGTAACATAATACCTGCTGCACAAAATCCCTGAATTCCCTTAGATATTTTTAACGAAAATGCATCCTCATAAAACTCTTTCTTTTTACTACCTTTTAACCCCCACATCAGTATTACCAAAAGTAGAATTAGAAATATACCTAGCGGCATATTTTCCATAAACTTCTCGCCAGCTTGTGTACTTTCTGTTTTTGTTTCATAAGTATCTATATTTTCACTACTTGCATCTATTGTATTTCCTTCTAACCCTGCCTCATATACAGCAATATCTTCTACATCAAACATAGACAATACCTGTACTAATACTTCTTGCTTTTTATTTAAAATTTCCTCACTATCATGTGATAATGACATAAATGTAAATACCCTGCCTTCTAATACTGTTACAGCAACCAAGTAATGATAATTCATATAAGAAAGATTAACGAATATAAAATCCTTATAGCTATCTTCAGTTCCTATTGATACAAAATATGCAGCATCAACATTCATCCCCGATTCTGACTGTAGGCTACTTGTACATTCTTCTAGATATGCCTGTTTTACTTCTTCTGTCTGTTCATAAAGATTTTTATATCCTGGCTGAAATTTATATGTATTATCAATAAGAAAAATCTCTATAGCATCTTCGTTGTTAAATACTCCTAAATCTGAGGATAGATCAATATCTGGCATACTGATTGCATCTATAATTACACCATCCATATATTTTTGAAAACTCTCATCGGAATCTATTTTAAACATAGTATATATATCTTCTACATTCTCTTTACCTTCATACATAACATACCAATCATAAGGAAAGAGCATAGTAAGTCCTTGTACATTTACTTCTGTATATCCCTCCGATTCAGCATAACAAACTGTAGAACTTGATAATAATATACATAAAACAATACTTATAAACCTGACTATTAATTGCTTATTTTTCATCTGTTACCTCCATATTATTTATTCACTTTTATCCAATGCCCATAACTTAATTCGATAGATAATCATAGCTGCTAATGTTGTTGCAACAAAAACTAACATCACATATAAAAATTCATGATTAACTGCTAATTTTATAAATCCCATAATAAATACATTATTAATCAATATAATTTCTAATGATATCTTCCCTAGCATAGAAAGTGCTTTATTATAAAACCTAGCCTTCATCATAATTAGCAGTATAACTGCAACTAGGCAAGCAACCATTGGGAGTTGAAACGCCAGTGTTTGAAACTTTTCAGCGTATCCCATATAAGATGTTGTTTCTATCCAATACCCTTTCTCAGCTATTAGATACCTCGTAATAAATCCTAGTCCAATACTTAGTGCTGAAAATGCAACTAGGCAGAGATAGTAATGTTTTTTAATTCGTGGAATCAGTACATCTTTAAAACGAGCTACCAACATTCCTATATAAAATATAAAAGATGTATTGTACCACCACTCACCTCTAAACCATGTCCCAACCACTTCGTCTGTTCTATCATGACCCAATAGCAAGCTCCACACTATCATCGCAACTACCAATAACCCCATTACAATATAAGCAACTTTTTCATTCTGTATAAATCTAAATATTAGATAAAAACATATATACAAAATCAATATTTCCACAGCAAACCACATTTGAGAATTCAACAACTTAAGTCCAAAAAATGCATAAAGCAGATTATTCATCGAATAGGTTTTACCCATCAAAAGTGTGGCTATCATGTAGGTATAATTACAGATAAAGAACGGAACTAGAACCGTACATACTCTTTTTTTCATAAAACCTTTTAGATAATTTTCCTTTTCATTAAGGCTTGTTATTAATCCATATCCTGAACAAAAAAAGAAAAATCCTACAATAATAACTCCAGTGTGTTTAAATAATTCTAACGACCCTTCATAACCCATTTCATTATGCAAAATAATATAAATATGATGCATTATTACAAAACCTGCTAGAAATCCTTGAAATGCCTTGCTGTTTTTCAACGAAAAAGCTTGATCCATATTTTCATCTAAAGAAACCACTTTTACGCCATGCAAGAGAATAACAAATAACAATCCAACAACTAAATATCCTGTTACATCCATCCACTGAACTTCAGCTTTGGCTAAATAACCAAGACCATCTAAGAGTCCCCACCATGCAAGAAACACTATTGCTGCCATAACTAATATTTTTTTCTTCATATGATTACTCTCCTCTCAATTATTTCTTCAATCTCCTGTTCATTGACTATCTGTAGGTACGAATGAGGATTTTCAGAATATATATATTCGAGATTGTTATATCCCAAATCCTTTTTCTGTTCCTTTTCTGACGTAGCCATAAATGATATGATATTTAGAATAATTGAAACTAGAAGCATTAGACATACAATACAAAATAGCAGAATGTATTTGCTCCTTAAATGTTTTCTGAGAATTTCAGCATCTGAAATGCCAATTGAATCACTTATAAGTTGTTTGGCATCCTCAGCAGTTATACTACTTTCTTCTGGAAGCCTTTCTCCTTTAAGTAATTCCATTACTGACACATCTAAAGTCTCCGCTAGTGGCTCTAAGATAGAGATATCAGGGAAGCTTAATCCTCTTTCCCATTTAGAAATTGCTTTATCCGTTAGATGTAAGGACAGTGCTAGTTCTTTTTGGGTCATGTTTTTATCTTTTCGCAATTTGGTGACAAATTTACCAAATTTGTCTTTATCCATAATATTCTCCCTTCTATCTATGTCTTTATCATACTATTCATCTTTAAAAACCGCTATCGACCAACGGTAGAATTACACCTATTTCAGTAGCTTTTCAGTTTATTTTCATACATTAGATATATAATAAATCAAAAAAGAAGCCTTAGTCAATTGTATATCAATCTACTATAGCTTCTATTAAAATTTAAATGTATTACTATTATTATTTTACAATTTCCTCAATATATTCTAACACATCCTTATATACATCACCTTTACAATAATCATTAAGTATTTCATGCCTGCCTTTAGGATATAATTTCATCTCAACATTACATCCTCCAGATTTCATCATTGAATATACTTGCTTAACACCTCTACCATAATTACCTACTGGATCATCTTCACCACTCATTAAAAGGAATGGTGTCTCCTTCGACAACTTGTCTACCCACCGCTTAGAAGAAACATTGTTCAACAATGTAAACAAATCTACATAACCACTTACCGTAAATATAAAGTTATTAAGTGGATTCTTCTCATATTTGAAATATACTTCACTATCACCAGCAAGCCACGCAAATTCTGACGCCTTTTCAAATCTTTTGTTATATCCAAGGAACGTCATTGAAGCAAGCTTCTTACTACGATACTTTTCACCATGCTTCTTTTTCATATTATTAGCTAAGTTAATAGCAAATTTATTTAACGGATTCTTACCACTTGTTCCCATAATAATAGCCCCATCAAAAGAATCTGGATATTTTGCTAGATAATTTCTTAGAACAAATGAACCCATACTATGTCCAATAATTATTGTAGATAAAGAAGGATACTGTTCTCTAACAATTAAGAACATCTTATGTACATCTTTAACTAAGTACTTCCATCCATTTTCAGATGCAAAGAATCCTAGTTCTGCTGAATCCTCTCCATGTCCTAAATGATCATGTCCATATACTAAATATCCCTTTTCACAAAGATACTCCGCAAATGGTTCATAACGTTCAAAATATTCACACATTCCATGGCACATCTGAACAATCGCTTTGGGTTCACATTCTGGTTTATAGATTACATATCTTGTTTTAGTTACACCATCTGATGAGATAAAGTTATTAGTTATCTTCATAAACATCTCTCCTTTTTAAACTTGTTGACTTCTTAAAATCTAATTGAATAAATTTCTTTCCATTTGGTAATTCTTGTTGACATTTCTTAATCAACGAATACTCTATTTGTTCCATTACATTTTCTAATTCATATTCATCAATTTGATAATGTACTTCACTTAAATTATCAAACACATGTATATAGGGTGAATCTGAAACAAAACTATCGCATGTATTAATTTGAATAATACAAGACACATATTCAGGTTTTATAATTTTAATCGTTTTTTGAAAACATTCATATCCTATATATTCTATTAATAAATCAGCAATAACCATGTCCGCAGTAGGAAGAACTACTTGATTATCTCTCAAGTCAACACAAAGACACTCAAATATATCTTTTAAACTATCATATCTTGTCTTGCACTCTTCCAAATAATCATTATTTATATCTACACCATATACTTTTTTAATTTTATCTGTATCAATATGCTCCAATCCATTACCACCAGCAACTCCTAATATCATAATTGTACCAACAGATGAATAAGAAAACTGTTCTCTCATCATGTTATTTAAAACTTGCAGTTGCATTACTGTATCTAATTTCATATGATTTTCATAATCTGTTAATGAAATTGTTTCCCAAGGATTCTTCATTAATGTTCTCCTTTAATCTTTATAAACGAACTGCAACTTCTAATGCAACCCTTAGATATTTCTCAAGATCAGAATGTGGAACATTTCCCATAGTTCTTGCATCCCAAACTTCACTATCCAGACTATCCTCTGCATATAAAAATTGATATGTATTAATTCCTCTAAACTGACTTGCAGCCATTACTGACGCACATTCCATTTCTATATTGTATTTTTCTGCTATATCCAAAGTATTCAATGTGTATATTTTTAAAAACTCTCCTTTTGTTTTATTAAGTTTCTATGATCTAACTCTTTTATTTTATTAAACTCTTCTTCATTAACTATTGTCCAACAAAATCCATTATGCACAATATCTATAATTCTATATCCTTGTTTATCAAGTATATCATATATAGTATTTGTATCATTATAGAATGTATTTATATTATCATTACGGCGAGCCTTTACAAAATCAGTATCAAACTCAACAATTTGTTCTTTTGTCAGTTTATTTATAAAAACTTCTCTCTTATCAATTATTCTATTTATATCTTCTATTAAATCTTCAAGTCCTATATTCATTTCAATCTTTGCACCATAACCTGTTTTGTTTAGTTGCCCCGAAATATAATTATCTATATGCGAACTAGGATATACTTTTTCACTATCAAATATAGATATTGGAACTTCTATTGTTCCATATGAAATTATATTCATAACTTTATTTATGCTGTCCACATCAATTTCAATTTTGTTAGAATGAGAATTTAAGTGTATAAAGTAACATCTATCAACCTTGTAACAACTAGGATCCTCACCATACTTCTTTATATAATTTTCATACACTATTTTTTGCTTTTTTTGATATATAAGTACAAAAATCAAAGGACTAAAACAAACTATACTAACTGCAATCCAACCAATCCATTCTTTCCACATCAATAATGCAACAAGTCCTCCAATAACTGTAATTGTTAGTATAATTGTTAAAGCAACAATATTATTTAGTTTATATTTATTAGTTGAAGCCAAACTTTCCTTTATTTTCATATTACAATGTACCCTCTATCATAATTTCATCGGCATTCTTCTGACTTTCAGAAATCCACCAACTGAATTCATTAATAAATGCATCCAATTCGTCATCTCTTTATTTTAGTATACTCTTCCAAATTCAAAGTACTTTTTAATTCTTCTTCTGTTGGCAAACACGTCATGTATTTAGATGCATATATTTGTGTATTATCTTCTGGCAACGTATATTTAACAACAGAATCACTTTTGTCCGCACATAGTACAATTCCTATTGGTGGATTATCTCCTTCATTCATTAATTCCCTTGTATAATAATTTACATACATCTGCATCTGACCTATGTCTTGATGAGTCAACTTGCCAATTTTCAAATCCACCAACACATGACACTTTAATATATAATTATAAAAAACAAGATCGATGTAAAAATGTTCATTATCAAGTGCGAAATGCTTTTGTCTTGCTTCAAAGCAAAACCCTCTACCTAACTCAAGTAAAACCTTTTGCAAATCATCAATAATAGCCTGTTCCAAATCCTTTTCATAAAAATGCGGATTAGCTCCTAAATCCAAGAATTCCAAGACATATGGATCTTTTATAATTTTCTCATATTCAGGTTTGGGTTCTACCTGATTAATTTCATCTGCAACTGATACCTTATCGCTACTTGCCAACATTCTGTCATAATACATAGTATTAATCTGTCTCTCTAACTGGCGAACACTCCATCTAGATTTTATACATTCTTCTTGATAAAAGTTTCTTCTATCTTCGTTATCAATTCGCATAAGCAATCGATAGTGTGACCAACTTAATTCGCTACACAGTGTGTAGCGTTTTGGAAATGTCCTATAAAACTGTCGCATATTCTTTAAATTTGCAACTGTAAATCCCTTTCCAAATTCTTTTGTTAATTCCTCTGATAAATACTTTAGCAAATTTTTGCCATACTCTGCCCTCTCATTTTTACCGCAAGCTAAATAAATCTGCTCTCCGATTTCCCAGTATGCTTGCACCATAGCCGTATTCACTGCCACTGCTACTTTCGACTGAGCCGTGATTACCGTGCTTCTAATTTGACTGTAAGTCTCTTTTGATTGTAACTCCATTTTCTTCATACAACCACTCTTTCTACCTCTCCATGATAGAATGACTCTTTTTTCATTATAACTCTCAACAATTATCTTTTCAATATTTGGGCAGGCAAATTATAGCCAATCTTATACCATTTTAAAAGGGTGTTCCCAAAGTCATCAATGACCTCGTAACACCCTCTTATTATTAAGTATTATTTATTTATTTTCTCTAATAACATTTTTCCACATTCGATTTGATCTGGAATGTTTCCGTTCTCATCTTTTACTCTCCAGATATCTGGTGTAATCTCATCTGCTACAAAAATCTTACCATTTTCATCATAGCCTAACTCGATTTTAAAATCTATTAGAGTAAGATTCATACTTGCTAATTCTTTTCTAAGGATTTCTCCAACTCTTACAAGTACATCTAATCCTTCATCAAATTGACCTTCTTGTAGAATTCCCTTCATTACACAAAGTCTCTCATTGATTACTGGGTCACCTTGAATATCATCTTTAAGTGTAACTTCTAAATAAGGTGGCTCAAAAGGAACTCCTTCTTCTAGAGTAAATCTACGGCACATACTTCCAGCTGTGTAGTAGCGTAAGATAAATTCCAAAGGTGGTACTGTAAGATTACGAACCTTCATTAAGTTCTCATCTAAATTAGCACCAAGAAATTGTGTTGGTATACCATTCTTCTCCATTAATTCAAAGAAATAGCTAGAAATTGTAAGACCTATATTTCCTTTTCCTTCTACACTTCCACCAACTGTATTTGAACCTGGATCGAATACTCCGTTTTCTCCAGTTGCATCATCCTTAAAAAATAAGAATACTGTGTTATCCTCTTCGTTAAGCATAACTGTTTTTGTCTTGCCATTATAAAGTGTTTTCATTTATACTTTCCTCTCTAATATCGTATTTTCTTTCATTTTAGCATAATGATAAATTCATGTCACTATATTTAATATCACAACCATTAAAATTAGTAAATTTTCAATCAGATATAGAAAATATTATCCATATCCTCTATAATAAAACAATAAAAACAAAGGAGATTACAGTATGGGACTATTTGATAAATTAAAAAATAATACAATTATCACACCTGATGGTAGACGATTAAAAACAATTGAAAAAGTTAAAAAAATGAAAATAGCTTACAATGAGCATTTACCCTTTCGAGCTGCAAGTAGCGATATAAAATTAAAAGATGTAGAAACTGTTAAAAAAAGAGCATTGGCTTCTATGCTTTCCATACAATTAGCATGTTCTATTAATAACGGTGAAGATTATGGTCAGTCATTAGCATTTGTTTTGAAAACAATGGATGAGTGGAATTTATCCCTAGATGATTTCTTACCAAAAGAAAGATTACTTATTGAAAATAAACATACAAAAAAAGAATGTGAACATGAATTTGCTAGGCAAGATTTAGTAGATATAGCGTGGACATATGAAGTGTATTGGGTACTTATATGGGCATTAGATTTAATAACTGATAAAGAATTGTTAAACGTATCCAAAATTTGCAATACTGAGAGAGCCATGGCTATTAGCTCTACCATTGAGTATCTATATTCAGCATCTTCACTTAAATTAAGAAACACTGAAAAAATATTAGATATGTTAGACTTGTTCTATTTCTATCACTGGGCTTGTGTTGAGAAGCGAGTAAGACCTGAAACTGAAATTGGTACTTTAAATTCAGAAGTTGTTGCCGAAAGAAGGCGAGGTCTAGAGTGGCTTGTATGTGAAGAACACGATTGGAACAACATTTCTTTAGATACATAAAAGCTATAATAATAGGTTATCTCCCTTTTCTATCCTATCAATTGCTTTCTCACCAATATGCCATTTCATATAAATATTAATATCTTCTATTGAATCAATTATTCTCCATCTATATTCTTGACACTCATTCAATAGTTTAAGTAATACTGGTTTAACAATATGTTTCTCAAGTTTACCATGTGTTCGTGCAATATACGCAAGTCCTAAAGCTGCGTTTGCACGAACTCTTTCATCGCTATGATTTGTCAACTCAACACATATATCTTGTGCTTCCTTCCAACTAGAATGATGTTCTCCAACCGAAAGAGGTAATAATACTAATTCTTCTATAGAACCTGATTCTAATATTGCTTGAATTTCTTCATTATGAAGTTTTTGTAAAGGCTTATATATTCTATCCATTATCTTTTATACTCCACTGATTCCAATTTTATAGGCATAGGATTAGCAATAACCCATTCTACTGCATATTTAGCCAATTTATTTAAATTTTCTTCTGGCATATCAAGCGAAATACTTTTTGAGATATCAATAGCTTCACCATCTACCGGAGTTCCCTGTGATAAGTATCCTACCAACGCTTTACACATAGTTCTATAATCCTTATCCCAGTTTATACCACCATTGTCCAAAATCTCATAAGATACCTTACCTACGATACGAATAACTTCTCCTTGTATAGTTGATGCATGACCACTACCAGGTACTAGAAGATTCCACAATTCTTCATGTTGTTTCTGCCATGTTTTTTCTTTTACAACAATAGGCGAAGTCCCATCATATATCACACGTCTTGGTATAGGTCGAACATCAAATAACTTATACAAATTCTGTAATGCAATATCTGTCTCTTCTAGATAATCCACGTTGAAATCTTCCCTAATAAACTCAAAGTCTTCTCCAATTCGTGTTACTTGCTTTCTCATATCATCTGTGATTTCCATACCCTTATCCAAAAAAATTATAGCAATATCATACATATTAACAATATCTATATTACGACATAAATGTAACGAATACTCCAATACATTTATATTATTACGTCCACATTTTATATATATGTCCGCTCCATTTTCAATTAAAGTGCGTATTCCATCTACACGATGGTGTCCTGCTAATTTATATAATGCTGTATCTCTATTTTCTTCGTGATAATTTATATCTGCTCCTAATTCTATTAATAGTGGTATTTTGTCCGAATTAACAAATGCATGCTTTGATAACGCAGTATCTCCATATATGGTAGCTTGATTAATATCTGCACCATTTTCAACTAGATACCTTATAATCTCTTCTGGTAAATCAGTAAACATCAATGCTGTTTTCTTATCAAAGCCTGTATAGGCATCTATTTCACAAGCATCAATTGCCTTTTTAATCTCTTCAATATCACCACATTCTACAATCTCTTCAAAATCCTTTGGTAAAGTTTTTCTCTTTTTCATACCTTCCCCCTTACATAAATATTCGATACCATTTATATCCCACATAGAAAAATACTTCCCTTGCTAAAAATGGAATCTTAGTTCGCAAACTCTCATATTTGGATGTGGTTGTTGGTGAACTATATGCATTAATTCCTGCATCTCTTGCTAATAGCATTGCTCGCTTCATATGTAGTGGATCACTGACAATAATCGCTGTATTATATGTATTTTCATCCATTATCACTTTAGCATTTTCTAAGTTTTCTTGTGTAATAGTTGATGTGTCTTCTGTTAATATATCCATCTCTGGAATACCTTGAGATATAGCGTATTGCTTAGCATAATATGCATCGGATTCGTTATTACCTTCTCCTACACCACCCGTAACAATTAACTTCTTAACATAGCCTTGATTATATAAATAAATGCCATGATTTATTCTTTCTTGATATACTGGGGATACTTCTCCATTGTACGCTGATGCACCAAGAATAATTGCCACGTCTGCTTGGCATTTCTGGTCTTTTGTGCTGAAAAAACAAATACTTATCATATTTATAACAATATAACTAAGTAACAAAATTACTACTATTAGTATTATATAACGTTTTTTCATAATTTGTTTTCCTCTAATTTATCTATTGTTATCAGACTCTTATTATAAATTATCCAATAGTCATTTTCATTTCTTTTATAATGTTTTCTAATGGCTCCATAAGTTCTTTTGCTTTCTCATATTGATTCTCTTTGAGCAAATGTTGAATCTTTGTTTCCGTCTCTTTTTTCTTCTGCTCAAGTATTAGATAATCTTTACCAAAATGATTTGCATATATCATCTGACGAAATTTACGATTACTCATTCTGCGCACAGTATTGTTCTCTACTAAAAGTACATAATCCACACTATTAGCTACGGTATAGAAATCATGAGATACCATAAGAATAGCTCCTTTATACTCTGATATTGCCTGCTCTAATGAAATCTGTGCATGAATATCTAAATGCCCCGTCGGTTCATCCAATAATAGCAAATTTGCTTTTCCTAATGATATTATAGCTAGTTGAAATAAGTCTTTTTCCCCACCAGATAATTCCCTTACTCTCTGGCCTAGAGTTTCTCCTTCAAAACCAAATTCCTTTAAATATACCTCTATATCACATTTATCTTCAAATCCTCTTTCTTCAAATATTTCATATAAAGTTTTTGCATCATCATATAGTGAATCTGTTATTTGGCAAAACATATTCATATCTGCCTCTTCACTAATCTTAATTGAATCTTTACTATTTTCAAATACTTCACGTAGCAAGGTTGTTTTTCCTGTTCCATTGTTGCCAACAATTGCAACGTGGTCTGTAGGCTTCATTTCAAAATTTACATGTTCTAAAAGTTGTTCATCAAATGCTACACTATAATCTCTTAGTTCAAGAATATTTTCATCTTCCACTTCTTTATCAAATTCAAAATGAATCTCTGGCTGATTGATATCTACAAAAGGAGCCTTTGTTTTTCTTGCATTTAACCTATCTAATATAGATTGCCTTGCATGAACTGCCCTTCCAAGAGACGCATTATCCATTACTGTAGCTTTTTTTCTAGCTATTTGTAATATTTTACTTTGACGATCAATCTCTTCTTGCTCTTCTGATACTATTTCCACCAAATCAATCTTAGTTGCTAATAATTCATAATTATATTCTGTATATGTTCCGTTAAATTCCTGAATATCCATGCCTTCCATATGAAGTATCTTATTAAAACAATGATTTAATAAATATCTATTATGAGTAATAACAATAAGTGTTCCCTTATGAGAATTTATCAATCTTCTTAGGGCATTCAAATGTTCAAAATCCAAGAATACATCTGGCTCATCCATAATAAGGAATCTTGGACTAAGCATCATTTCTCTAATTACTTGAATTAATTTGAATTCTCCACCACTAAGGTTACTTAATTTTTGATTTTCTAACTTCTCTAATTTTGCTACTTTTAGTTGTTTTCTAATATTGCTCTCATAATAATCCCCATCAATAGCATTGAATTCATCTAATACTTTTTGATAGCTCTCAAAGATTTTTTCTAAATCTTCAGCAGTTTCCATCTGAGTACAATAATCAGCAATTTCTCCTTCCAATCTTACGAATTCTTCACTGATATATTGAAATACTGTCAGATCTTCTTGTTGATTCAATTGAGAAAATTGACTAACATATCCTATTCTACCTGTATAATCATTTTCTATTTTTCCATCATACAAATACTCTTCAGCGTTCATTAGTATGTCAAGCAACGTAGTCTTTCCAGTACCATTGGTTCCAATCAATGCACAGTGCACATCCTCTTCTATTGTAAATGAAATTTTTTTATATAAATCCTTCTGTGGATACGAGTAGGATAAATTTTTAACTTTAATCATAATTACCTCCATAGTATAACTTTTGTCTATCAACATTCTATCAGAAAATACTCTATTTCACAATTTATTTGACGACTTTTAATCTACAGCGGTATATTATTCTCTTTCCCGTTATCGGTCTTTATAGCATCTGCATTTTATTGGTAGATACATATACAACACTGATAATATAATTAAAAGAAATCCTATTACATATAACATAATAATACAGAAAATTCGAGTAAATGGCACATCCAATTCCCACATTGCATAAACCACTACATCATCTGTTATTCTTGTTGCTGCATTAAAGCATTCACCCGAACCATCTGGACTGGTATTCCAACTTGAGAAATAATAATATCCCTCATCAGGAGGAATCGGTTCATGCAAGCCACTTAATGCCAATGTATTATTATCACCTGAGAGAACATTCTGGGTACAGTATTCGTAATATTCTCCACTTCCATGTGAAGTTTCAATCATGTAGGTAACCGTGTAATTCACTTCCTGCCATCCAGCATATAAATCATAGTTTTCCCGAATTAAACTAATTTCAAGAGGGAAGGGAACAAATACCTTTTTAACACCTATTTGATAATACCAACCTTGAAAAATGCCTTTTCCTGGAACATTTTGACCAATCTCATAATTTTCATATGGTGTATCTGATAGGTCATGAGACATAAATATTGAGTTTCTCTCATATTCATTTGTTTTAATTATAGTGTTACCATCATAATAGTTTACGAGAGTTACTTCTTCCATCTTATATTTTGCGTACAGGGTTAAATCTCTTGCTGGCATGGTCGCTAGATTGCAGGGTATGGTCAGGGCGTCATCCTGATACCATCCTACAAAAGAGCAACCGTCCAGTACAGGAATTGGTAGCGGATTGGGTAGAGATTCCTCATACTGTAAAACTTTTTCAATATCCCAGTTATACGTTCCCTCTGTTTCTTCTATTATTCCACCATTAGTTTTCAACGTCATGGTATAACTTTTACGGAGCATGTAATAATTAATATAATAATTAACCTTATCTGTGGGAGTATATGGATATACTTCCTGATAATATTGTGTCAAATGGTTTACTTTATCTGTATTGGTTGCTGTAATGGTTAAAAATCCAGGAATATCACGGCCAGGCCAGCCAATTGCACCTGTAAGGGGATTTGCAGATTGATAAGTAAGTATGCCTTCAGCATCCAATGTATAATAATGAGTTTTCCCTGAGTCTTCGTAAGATTTCTGTGTTGTTTTTGTTATAAATGCTACCGTTCCAGAAATATCAGGATTATCATTTAAATTCTGAGTGTAATATTTTCGGAGTTCTGTGTAATATTTAGTTAACCAATTTTTACTATCTACGCCTAAATTTACAGAACTATTTGTGGGCTTAATAGTACTGTCATTATTAGATGTCATTGCAAATGATATATGGTTTACACCTATTATTTCTGAACCATTTGAGTAATAACCATTCCAACTTTGAAACGCCGCTCCATTGTCTGTTCTTCTAGTTTCAACTGGCCATAATGCTTTTACGTTTTGACCCAGCTTCACATGAATGGTGTAAGGCAGTGGTAAACCACTTGTTCCATCTGGTTTGGTGCCTCCGTACTGTGTACCATCATGCAACACAAGATAAGCAGAAGGAACATAAATTGTGGCTGAGGATGCCCATTTTCCTATATTTCGCGGATCAAAATTATATTCATATACGGTACGTTTATAATACACATTAATGACCGTTGTTCCAGTACCTGAAACCTCTTTTGTTTCACTATATACAAAGTCTGAATAGTTGAGTAGTTTTAATACTTCTGTACCACCATCAGGGTATAAAGTATTGGCCTGTTCTTCACTTATTGTCAAGCAGGAACCTGATAAAGCCCCTGATGTAATACATTTACTATATACCAGTTCATAATTTTCTTTATTAGCAGGGTCAGCCGGATCTCCCGGATCGTCAATGTCAACCTTTTCATTCCAGAAAGCAATTGTGTAGTCACACATCTCTGCTTTCCATACTGCATAAATATTTACCATACCTGTAATAGGTGTTCCTTCAAAATCAAAAGGATCTTCCCCATTTTTTTCAGCGGACCATCGTACAAAAGAATACCCTGGACGACTTAATTCTTCACCTAGTGAAAGTGGATCTACAGCGTAAAAAGGGGTTACTTCGCTCTGCGGTTCGATTTCAGAACCACTAGTAACAAAAATAGCAACATTTTGGAGTGTAATTTGAGGAAACTTCTGATTATATGGATGTTCTTTTGTTACTTGACCCGATTCATATTCAACAACATCCATTTCTGCATGAGATACGGACAGCGTCAATAAAATAACGGTAGTTACGCATATTAATACTGCCATTAGACGTTTAGACATTTATTTTCTCCATTTTCGTCTTATTCTAACATTATATTCTTAATTGACTTTAATAGTGATTCCTCATCCTCACGTTCAAAAAATCCCCCGATACAATCGAGGGATTTAATAGTTTTATTCACATTTTATTTAATTGCTGCTTCAAGTGCTGTCTTTAATTCCTCTAACCAATTTTTGTAATTTTCTTCTGTATTATACTTCGCAACAGCTTCATCTAGGCTTGTACCACCATCAAGTAACTTTATCACTTCTTCTCTATCGGCAGCTACCTTATCTTGAAGATTATATTCTAGAATAGACCTTGCCGTAGTACCTCCATTAAATGCTTTATTAGTATATAACTTTGAATTACCAATCTCATCTAATACAACATGAAGTGTAACATCAGTATTACTATCTAGTTTGTAATCAGCCTCGCCTATAATGCTCTTTAAGCTATCATAGTCAATAGCTTCTTTTTTTACAGGCATATAACCACTCATCAATGAAAACAGACTATTATTTTCAGCATCAGTAAACCATTTTAGAAAAACACTACTTGCGTACTCTTCTTCCTTTGTAGATTTCGTAACAACCATTCCTGCACCTTGTTGAACCATAACTTTTTTTGCATCTTCATAAATTGGAGCAAGCAATATCTCTGCCTCTATAGCATGAGTTTCACTATCAACAGCAACTTCTGTTGGAAAATATGTAACTGATGATGTTGAACCCACATATGCAAGTATATCTCCAACCTTAGTATCATCACTTCTAAATTTTCCGTATGATTTAAAATATCCACTAATATATGGTACATAGTAATTATCCCATATTTTTCTCATTACTTCATCATCGATATTAAGTGTACATTCACCATCTACAACTTCAAATATTTCAACGTCAAACTCCTTAGATGCGATTATAAACATATTAGCCATTGAATCTCTTCCAAAGAAAGCTTTTCCATCATTAGCTACATTAGGAGTCTGTGCATCTGTCCATTCATAATATTTCTTAGATACCTCTACTAATTGTTCTACAGTTGCCAAATCATCAGTTGCTACACCACACTCATTTGCAAAAGGCTCCCAATCTGTTTTATTTAGCATCATAACTTCCGTAGACTTTGCTATTGGAAAAATTCTAAATTCTCCATTAAGACCTATCTTACCTTCTTCAATATATGAATCCATATATTCTGACAATTCCTCTTCAGTAAAATAATCATCAAGATTTGCTAGTATCTCCATTTTTTCTGCCTCATAAGCTGTATCTGCATAAGATGCAAAAACATTTGGCATTTCTTGGCTTCCAACTTCCTTATTAGCAGATGCTAATACAGCTGTTTCCAAATCAGATACATTTCCATAATTGTATCCCTCAACAATAATTCCTTGTTCCTTACCAACTGTATCATTAAATTCAGTAACCATTTCATCAAATGCATTTAAAATAGACCCATTATAATAATGCCATACAGATATTACAATGGGATTATCAGGATCTAACTTAACCCCCGATGTATTCCCACTAGAACATGCCGTCATATTACTTACCATCATTACTAAAATCATTCCCAATGCCATAATCCGTGATAATCGATGCTTCTTCATAAATATTTCCCCTTTACTTTTGTTATATTTTTTCTAAAAATAAACTTTGAGCATACTCATGCAAAGTCTACTTAAATAACTCAATCTCTACTTGTGATATCTTCACCTACAGTAATGTTTCTGTAATAAGCCTATTTAACTTTTTAACGTCAACTGGTTTGGCAACATGACCATTCATACCTGATTCTATCGCTATCTTCATATCCTCATCAAATGCATTTGCAGTCATTGCGATAATCGGAATACTTTGAGCATCAGGATGAGTCAAGTTCTTACGAATCTCCCTTGTTGCTGTTAGACCATCCATAACTGGCATTTTTATATCCATGAATATAACATCATATGTACCTGGTTCAGATGAAAAGAATTTATCGCAAGCCTCTTTGCCATCATATGCAGTATCAGTTTCAAAACCCATATTTTCTAAGATATAGATTGCAATTTCCATATTGATATCATTATCCTCTACAACAAGCGCTTTCTTACCTCTAAAGCTAACTATATCGTCTTGGTTATTTATACTATCCCTAATACTGTTCTCCGTAGCAGATACAACTGGTAAATCAAGAATAAATGAAAACTCTGATCCTATACCAAAAGTACTATTACACTCAATCTGACTATTCATCGATGCTATTATATTACTACTAATAGCCAATCCTAAACCTGTACCCGTTTGAAATGCTGTTGCATCAATCTGTGAAAAAGCATCAAATATCATTTGTTGCTTATCTTTTTTAATTCCTATTCCTGTATCTTTAACTACAAATTTGTATCTTGAAGAATATGAACCCTCTTCAACTATTTGTAATATAGACATTGTTATTGTTCCATCAGCATCCGTAAATTTATATGCGTTACCCAACAAGTTAATCATAACTTGTCTCAATCTATTCTCATCGCTTATAACCATTTCATTATTAACATCAATTTCTATTGCAAATTTAATTTTCTTTAGTTCAATATTTGTTCTCATAAGCACATCTAAGTCTGCTGCTAAATTTTTCAAAGAAAACTCTCTATTCTCTAGAACCATTTTTCCGCTTTCAATTCTTGACATATCAAGTACATCATTTATCAGGCTTAGTAAATAATTGGCCGAACGATCTATTTTATCAAGATGCTTCAAAGTATTTTCAGTTAAGCCTTCCTCATCTTTCGCAATTCTTGTAAGACCTATTATTGCATTCATAGGGGTACGAATCTCGTGTGAAACACTCGAAAGGAACTCGCTCTTAGCTCTACTTGCACTATCAGATTTTATAATATTAATATGAGCTGATATTATTTTCGTAATCTCATATAAGTTATTAGCATCGTTCTTAGACCATACTCTATCGTCATCAAAAGTTTTATATAAAATCCTTCCAGAGTGTGTTCCGTTTTCAAAGAATACGTAGCATAATGAGTTAAGATTCTCTTCATTCTCTCTTAAATCTAATAATTTTTGTACACCTTCTGATGATTCTTTCATTTCACTATATGTATATTCAATCATTCCATTTTCACTTAACAAAGACTCAAAATCAGCATAATCTTCTGCGGATACTTTAACAATATTTTTATTAACTATAGTGTTTGTCGCTTCTGACCATTGGTATAAAATCTGATTTGTTTTAAAGTCACTATCGTAATCATATATTACTATTTGATCAAGATTAAACATCTCACCAATAAGGTTTAGAATAAGCTGTATTGCACTATTCGTATTTGGTGTGTTTTCAAAAATGTCAAAGACTCTGGCAAGCATATTATTCTTAGATATTTTTATTGACGTTGAAATCGGATGGTGCTTAATATTAACCATCTCTATCTTCTCATTTTCATTCAACTTATTATATTCAGTAATATTAGCACCGGTTTTCAATGCATTTTTCATTGCTATATTTGAATTACAGATTAATACATTGCTTTGCGTTTTCTCAGCACCCACTATTCCCACATGTATTTTCAATCTAAGTTTTAGATTTTCACCTTGATATATATTGTCTATTTTTTTAATCAATTCTTTAAATAGCGTTCTAGTATCCTCTAAATTAAGTGGTAATAATCCCATAAACAACTCGTTACTTGACCTAATTAGTATATCGAATTTGGCTGTATTATTTTCTTCAATAGCCTTACATACATTTCTTAGAACAACACTAGTAAATACCCTTCCATAATAAGCTTCAAAAGAATCAATATTTTGAATATATATACTGCAAATGCAATATTCCTTATTCATAGAATTCTTCTCGTATACAAGATTATTAAGCAGTGACATACCATAATCTCTATTGAAATAATTAGTGGTAGCATCATGTATTTTTGCTTCTGCTTCAATAATTTCATCACGTTTTTGATCGGTAATCTGACGGATATTACCTATTATTTTCTTAATATCATTATCCTCATCTCTAAGAACTGATGCCTTAACAGCCAACCAATAATAACCATCCATACTCTCAGTTGATGCCATATGCGAAAAAAGTTCTTCTTTCATGCGGATTTCTAAAGTACCATCACAATTTCCTCTTAAAAACTCTGATAATTTCTCATTATCACCTGGGAAACAAACATTACTTTCATTTAATTCTTTTAGAAAGTTCTCTATTTTCGTATCTGTAAATGATGACTTATCCCCTTCATCTGAAAAATAACATAACAAAAGACTATCATTTATGGAATCATACTCCATAATCGTATCTGTAGCACTCTCTAGCGCAATTAAATATCTCTCACGCTCTTCATTCAATGCGATATCAAGATTCTTCTGACGCGTCTTCATGTCATTTAACGTCGTACACAATAAAGATACTTCATATATATCCGTATCATTTGCACTTATAAGTTGGTTTGGCGAGTTAGATTTAATTTGAGAAATAATACTTGTTAACGGCTTAGTAAATTGTTTAATTGCTACTAGCAACACAAAAACGCCCAATATAAAAGCTAATATTGAACCTCCTATTACACCACCTTGTAAGTTGTTGAAACTTTCAAACAATGATTCCTCCGTGGAAATAGCTGCCAACATCCACTGTTCATCACTAAATGGTGCATTTGAATTATATAATACAATGGGTTGAAGAGATATAACCACATCCTCTATATCCAATCCACTTATATTGTATGTTTGAGCATCTTTGTTCTTAACTAAGGTTAAATTCTCTTGATTACCCAACATTCTCTTGATATAACTTCCCGTTAGAGTATATAATTCACACTCTATTTTATCGTTCTCTAAAGTATCGCCATCGCACTTCATCAACATATATCCACTCTGACCTGATACATCAAAATCAATGTACGGTATATATGAAAGCAATGTCTTAACTTGGACTTCAACACCTATCATTGCTACAATCTTATTGTCAATAATAATAGGTCTATTATATGTAATATACTCGTTTGGATCTGTAGATTGAAAACTAGCATTATGAGGCTCGCTCCAATACGACAAATCCTTAGATGATAAATTTGAATTTTCTGAAAAAGCACAATATGGCTTGTAATAATCATTCCATGCAATTTCATCATCTACAACGAATTTGAAATCCTCCGACCATACACTATCTAAAGCCATTGAATATTTTCGTGCAATGTCTACTTTTCCTTTAAGACAAATAACATCCGTGTACTGTGCTGGATTAGATATTGGATCAAAATCTCTAAAATAGAAACCAGCACATTCGTTATAATCTGCTTTCAGATCCATATCATTAGTAAAATAAATATAAATACCTGTAGATTGTGTGCTTCGCAAAGCCATTAGTGCCGAATCTGATAACCCACTCAACATCTCATCAATACTGCCATCAGCATTACTTCTAGATAATATACAATCAACAGTAGTGCCCTTTCCCTTCGCATAATCCGAGAGGTATTCTATAACCTTATTTTCAAATTCATCTAGATTCGACCACTTATTAACCATTGTATTTTCTAACATATTTGCTCGATTGTTAGCATTCTTATCCAAGCTATCTATAGCATTATGTTTCATTGAATTTATTGAACCATTTAGAAATAAAACAGAAATAATCAGAACTGTTTGAAAGAATATTATTCCTATTGTAGGAATAAGTAATTTTGTATAAATAGAATTCTTCTTTATCATTTATGTAATCTTCCCCCTAAGGATAATCATTTATTGACCCCAAATTGTAATCTGCTCATTGTAGTACAATAACTATATTAATATATATGTCTTATTAAATCAAGTTAAGGTATGCTAAGATTTGCCTTTTCCAAAGTATTGAACCCTTTTGATGTTAAACCATATAATATAATAGTGAAAATCTAGAAAATTAAACATTACAATATATTAGGAGGTATTTCTCTCATGGCAATGAACAATCTATATAACGATCGGTACAAAGGCGACTTAACCATGACCGGTTCCAGCCTAACCAATCCCACAACACACAAATGGCTAAAAGCACCTCAAATTACTGATCCAAGCATCTATGTGGCAACAAGAGGCAAACTCTCTCTTCCAGTCACAGCAACCGTTGAACGAGCATTTCTTGTCTGGACAGTTGTTGGCCCTGAAGCAGATTTGACAAAATCCAGCACTGTTTATTTGCGTACCCCTGCATCTGCCACAGCCCTTTTATCAGATGCCACAAAAATCACAAGTACTAGTGTTGAAATTTTTCCCAGTCCCTATTTAATGCAAGGATCAAGCTTTTATGCTGATGTAACCAATCTAGTCAAAGCAGGAAAAAGCGGAGACTATTGGATTTATAATTTAGCCAGCACTCCAAGCATGCAAGAAGATGATTATGTTAAAGCTGGCTGGGGACTCTATGTTTTTTATAAAGATCCGATAGCTTCATATAAAGTTTATACTATCTATTGGGGCATTCTAGGAATAGGAGTCGAGTTTGGCACACCAAAATCATTCGTAGTAAATGGCATTCAGACGCCAAAGTTAGGTCCTGTTCTCGGTCATGTGGGTGTAATAACAGCTTTTACTACTGCTGACGAGCCCGATTCCGTATATGTACAGAACACACCGCTCTCTGATGCTTACACTCCCCCTGACGATTTTGATAACAGCATATCAACAATAGACGGAAATCTTATGGATACCTGGCCTACTCAAACAGCCCCTGCAAATGAAAATACCGAGGAATTCCAAACTAAGCTCATTTCGCTTACCGGTACTGAAATTATGCCTAATGTCAATTCCATCACCGTAAAGCATGATGTTCCTGTTGACGGAATTGACTTCCTTTTAGCAACGGGTTTTGCTTTTCAACTAAATGAAATTCTATTAACCCATACCAAGTCTAACCAAATCGTAAGTATTGCACCAGACGGAATTCATAACACTGTGGAATATACAGTTAAGGTTACCAATATCACCCCTTACACCATAGGAAAAGATGCAGTATTCTATGACACTTTACCTAACACACTTACCTATGTACCGGAAAGTATGCGTATTGTAGATAATAATTATGGTGGTTACACCGGATCACTGACAGACGCTTCTGGAGATGATTTGGGATATATCAGTGGTGGTAATACCATTCATATTAATTTGGGCAAAAATGCCACACCATCGATGGGAGGCTCTCTAGAACCAGAACAATATGTTACCTTATCCTACCGAGCTACTATTAACAATAATGCTGCACCTGGAAGTCGTATTACAAACACATCTAATGTAACGATAAAATCAGCAGAAACTGATGAAGTATTCTCCAGTACTGCCACCAGCAATCTTACTGTACCACTAAACACAAGAGGCATACCATTTTTGTAATCTAAATCTTTACCCTAATATAAAGAAAGTGCGTTCCCAAGTCACGGGTACGCACTTTATGATTATTTTTGTATCTACTGCTGACAAAGAACCTAATCTTCTATGTAAAGCCTATTTTATAGAAATAAGATTGGCTATAAAACATTTATTCCAGTCCTCCATATCGTAATTCCTCTTGCTTTGAGCATATAAATAAGGGTTACCTTTATATTCAAAGGTACACACTACCATAATAGTGATCCCAGTTTCCACTTATAATTTCCTTTTCTACAACTTTCTTATCTACTGAAAGTTCAGAAACAAACCATTTCTTCTTACTAGTAGCAGTTTGTGCATATAAAAACGGTGTGCCCCCAACATAAAACACTGCAACCGCACCAAAAAAATTACCCCATTCGCCACTTATTATCTCTGTGTTTATATCATTTTTATCAGTCGAAAGCTTTGATATAAACCATCGTTTAGCTTTGCCAGACATAGCAAACATATAGGGCTCATTATTGTATATGTACGGAACTACAGTTTCATAGTAATACTTCCACTTATTAGCATACGTTTCGAGGGTTATATTAATCATTGGCTAAATGTCCATTTGCCCCTCGAGCACAATCTCTAATATTTGCAACCAAATGTGTTAATGTCCACGACAAAAGAAAATACTTATCCTTTGCATGATTCTTCATTTTTTCGTATTGATCCTTACGCATTTCCCAAAAATGAAGTGTATCCGCATACTCATTATAAATATCGAATTTACACATATTATTATCAATTAAATCCTTGGGCATCGCATCAGGTATGCGAACTATTACACTAACTCCTCTATTCCAAAAGTCTTTTAGTTTAATTTTATTTGCCGGAACTAACTCATTGCCTTCCATATAAAAGTTGGTGGTACACATCTACTGATTGGGTTAGCGAATTTTCTTCACTTTATACACCATCCAAAATCCCATTACATTCACTCATATGTGCATCATGAGACCCCAAAATACAAATATCCGAAAGTGATTTATCTCCTATCCAATCACTACTTTGTTCCATCCACTTTGCTGAATCAAATTGATAAGCCATACATATTCCTCCTCAATTGCTGCCTGTTGCTCAGAATAGTTAGTCATCAACATCCATAAAATTTATTGGGATTTTTATTTTTTCACCACAATGAGGACATACCCCACTATATGATAATTCATCGGCAGCATTAATCTTTTGATACATATCTTGCAAAAAATTCAGATCTGCCGTAAATAAATTTTCAATTACCTTTGTATCTACTACTGGTAAAGAACCTAACCTAGTAATAACTTGGGACAATAAAACAACTGTTAAGTAACTTGGGTTTTGTTGCACTCTAGGATCTTTCGTTGTTAAAACTTCATCAGCTGCTGTAGCTAACCTCATTGTTCCTCTTTTTTGTAACGTACCATCGCGGTCTATATATCCCTTGGGCAAGTTAAATTCATATTCTATTTGAAATGCCATACTTTATATCCTCCTAATAAATTAAGATGTTCTGGTCATGCCTTCATGGGCAATCTCTAATGTCTCTATTGCTACCTCTGATGATGTTGCATTAAAATCAGGTGCTGTATATTTGATTGGCCATGCATTAACCACTTTCCATGAAGCTACATCATTACCGTTAACACCCATTAACGTAATGGTAATTGTTTTCCTATCAATATCCTTTTCAAACCCGGTTTCCATCCATTTATAAAAGATATCACTATTAATAGTGCCCCTCTTTAATGTAATATTGCCATATTTCTTAAGGCCCGGAAGCTTAATTGGTGTTTGAACTTTATCAACCACTCTATATTCAATCATATCTATGAAAGCATCAAAACCAGACACTTCACTAAAACCGCCAACTACTAGCCCATCAATTTCTACCTTATATCTAAATTTTCCATGTGGATATCCTTCTTCCATTTTCTCATCCCCTTCTATCATTGTGCATCGCTGGTCTTTTGTGTAATTCTAAATATTACAAATTCAGCTGGTCTTACTGGTGCAATACCTATAACACAAATCAACCTACCATTGTCAATGTCATCTTGACTCATAGTATTTCTTCCTACATTTACAAAAAATGCTTCTCCAGCAGAACCACCTAGCAATGAACCATTTCTCCACAAACCATTCAAAAACACTTCAATTGTTCGCTTGACTCTAATCCATAACACTTCATCATTTGGCTCAAACACTGCCCAATTAGTATTAGCTTTAATTGATTCTTCTACAAAAATAAATAATCTTCTAATATTAACATATTTCCAAGTACCATTGCTACTTGCTGTTCTAGCTCCCCATACTCTGATTCCCATACCAGGAAATGCACGAATTAAATTAACGCCCTTGGGATTTAAAATATCTTGCTCATCTTTGTTAAATTGACATTCCAATCCAACGCAAGCACGTACCACTTCATTCGCAGGCGCCTTGTGTATACCTCTAGTATTATCACTTCTTGCATATATACCAATTATAGATCCAGATGGTGGAATGGCAATATTACGCTTATCTAACGGATCAAATACAGTAAGCCATGGATGGTATAATGCTGCATAGCTAGAATCAAATATTTTTCTATGGGCAACAATATCATCTATTTTCTTCGCATTCTTCGGTATATCTAACACTGCAAAACGGCTAGCTAACGTCTCACAATGTGCAACCAAGCTTAACTGTACCTTTGGATCTGTCACCCCTGGTACTGCCATAATGGAAACTATACTATTGTCCATAAATGCCTGAATACCAGTACGCTTACCTACTCCATTATCAACTCCTATAAAATCAGTGGCAGAAAGGGCATTTATAGAACCGTTGGTTCCTCCTTCAAAAGATAGGTTTGCAACTTTCAAGGTTTCATCACCAGCAATCTGTACAAATGGTGGTAACATAGGAGCATCTTCAGAAATCCCATGCTCTACCATAATTAAATCTGATTTTGCCACTTTTTTTGTAATATAATTAGGCGCTTTAATATTAAAAGATATATTTTCATAAAGTTCAACAATATCATCATATTTAACTTCTAAGCTAAACTCACAAGTAGTAATCATCTTTGTCGGCAATAACTCTGTATCCACGATGCTATCATCAAACGCATTTGCAAATTCTAAAATATCGTCCTGACATTTTACTACTTTATTATAGACTATGGCTTTACCCTCTGCTCCTCGATACGCTACAATATCTCCCACATTAAAGCCCGGTGCATTTTTCACTCTATATTTTTTCTTATCACCTTCTACTATCACTTCTAATACTTGTGTTTTTGCTTTACTTACTGGTGATATCACTACTTGTATTTGATTTCCCCATGTCCCAGGATCTTTTGCTGTAATTTTTAAAACAGCCCCTTCTTCTTTTGGTAAAAATCCCTGTGAACATTTTGCATCTTCCGGTGCAACACGCATAATAAACGCCCTAGAACCGCCATTTATAAAGAAATGTTCTACTGCATAAGCTAAAAAGCGGTATTCTCCAAATTCGTTTTCTGATAAATAACTTCCGTATTTTCTTGTAAAATCTGCAAAACTAGTAACTAGCTGTGGTAACCCTGAAGTCATTCCTCGCTGCGCAACTCCAATAAAACCTGCTACGCTTGTACTTACTCCCTCCATCGGATTACTGCTGGAATCAAATTCTTCTATGTAAGTACCTGGTGATAAATACTCTGCCATACTCTTACCCCTCCTTAAAAAGCATATCAATCACTATTGTCTGACATTTTAATTGTTTTCGTGTTAATGTTTTACATTTTAACACAAGGAACAATATTTTACAAATATTGTTCCTTGTGCATTTTCGTTATAAATTGGACAAATAATTTCCTGGCAAATTTTCTAAATTAAGCGACTGCATTGTTTTCATCTGTGCTACTGCTAATTCCCTCAACAACACTAGCCTTTCCGACATAATTTTCCCTTTTTCGATTAAAATCGCATTATAACTTTCCATATTTGATAACACAAGAAGTTGATCTAGCATAGCATAATCACGCATGTTTCCTTTTTTATCTTTATTCTCATCTCTCCATTGTTTTGCAGTCCTTCCGAACAAAGCAACATTTAACAAATCTGCTTCATTAGCATATTTATATGAAACCTGCTCTGGTGTAAGTTCTGCTGGTAAAAGATTTTCCTTAATTGCATTCGTATGTAATCGATAGTTCAATTTAGAAATTTCACGATTAAGATTCCAATTTAATGATAATCTGCTGTTTTCATCCTTCTTTAATCGTTGATAATCTTTTACTACATACAGTTCAAACTCAGCAGATATCCATGCCGCGAATTTAAATGCAATATCCCTATGCGCATAAGTTCCTCCACCACGACCTGCCTTAACAACAATACCAATAGCATTTGTTTCATTAACCCATTTCATTGGTGATAATGTAAATGCATTCCCACCAGCTTGATGTAAAAACCCCTCGAATTCGAGGGGTTTAAATCCCTGATTATATAATTGCTCCCATATTCCAAGATATTCAATGGTATTACGATTTCGCATCCAATTTGCTACAACAACATTGGGTTCTCCTAAATTCTTATACTTCGCAATATCTGTGAGTGAAATAAACTCATTCTCAAAATCAGTGGTGTAAATACAAATATCTATTCCTTTTGCATGAATTATTTCTTTAATCTGTTTCTTTGCCATTCGGATTCCTCTTGTCTTTCACTAATTTTTCCGTACGCACATAATATTCCAATAAGCGTAGCAAATAGACCGGAACCCTTCTGTTTCCATGCTCCCAGTCAGAGACCGTCATATATGGAATTTCAAAATATTCGCAGAACTGTCTTCTGTTCATACCTGTACTTACTCTTAATTCTATTAATTTATCTTTTAAATCTTTATTCTCTTCCACTTATTTTCCTCCGCACGAATTTCACGCATTGCATGTATTTATTATATATCCATATGATACTTACGTCAACAATATACATATCTTTGATTAAGTATTCTATTCCTAAAATCAAACGAATTAGAAAGCAATTTAACCCCACTTTATTTCTAACCGACTCGAATTGCACACGGTTAGAATTCAAATCATGAAATTACTACCTTGCTGCAAGAAAATCAAAAAACAAACTTTTGCATGTATTATTGACTCTAAATCTGCATGCGCTATACTATAAATAAGCTAACTCGTGATGGATAAGGTTGGGGCCCAAAATGGGAGTAGGTGTAAACCAAGAATTTCTTTGCCCCTGGAGGCAGCTTGTTTTTGAATTTTTTAGCTATTCTACTATATGTTCAAGGGTTTTCTGAACCTCTCCAACATTCAAATTTGTCAGCATTTCTTATTGATTTATATTCATCATTCTTTTATAATTTATATATAGTTCAATTCATTCGAATAAACTTCAATAACATCAGTTTTCTAAACCATCACATCTATAAAAATAATAATCCCCAAATTTTTTCTATCAATTTAACATGAATACTTGACAAGGTTTCTACATATGATATAATTTACACTAATTAGTGAATGATTGGTGTCCGGTCGCAAAAAGAGCCTTGAAATTGTATTTCTTGGCTCTTTTTGTATTTAGGAGGTTCACTATGGCAAAGAAACAAATCAATTATTCCACACCAGAGGAACAACTCAAAAAGCTAAAATCTCAAAATCTAATCATATCAAATGATGAGCATGCTAAATCATATTTGCAATTATATGGCTATTCAAATCTCATTAAAAGTTATCGAGACCCCTATGTTATATCTAAATCATTTGGTACATATCCAAACAATTATCTAAATTTCAGAAACTATCTAGATCGAAAGAAAGCAAAATCTCAATTTAGACTTTCTTCAATTCTAAACACAATGAATTCCACATTGCATACAACCAAAGATCCTATCCACCATTACTTATCTTGCTATGGCATTGTTCCTCCCCGGATTTTATTTAAAAGTCTATATTTCACAACAGTTATAAATTATATTGCCTTATTCAAACCAAAACAACATGAAGAAATGGCTCTACAAATATACGATATAGAAAAAATAGATATTTCATTAGAAAGCTCACGCAAATTAATGATGGATACCTTTTATATGTGTAGTGACTATCGTAATATTGCGGCACATGGCGGAAGAATATACAATTACTCTACACATTGTATATTGCGAACGCACGAAATATTTGGATATGATAATTCAAATATATTTGGGTTCGGACAATTATTGCTTTTACTAAGTCTACTTAATTATAAATCTCCATATGAACGACTAAAATCCGCTTTAAACAATGAAGTAAATAGACATTGCAACTGCTTTCCACAAGATAGTACCTATCTTGGACAAATTTTAAATATTAATACTATTTCAAAAGATATTGTTTACATAACTCACAGCAGTAATAAGTATCATTCCAATCCACATTGTAGTGGAATAAAACATGAAAAAGAAATTCTATATAAGGATGCTATTAACAATAACTATATCGCTTGTAAAAGATGTTTTGATAAATAAGTATAATACTACATATCCTATAGGCTATGTATATTAGCAAACCAATCATCATCTAGCAAATTATCTTTTATTGCATACTGCACATTTCCCCCAACAGTTCCCCACTTTTTTTGAGGTCCAACAATACTAACTTCCAATATCGTATCCTTCGGAAGGCTAAGATAGACTATTCTATTCGGTTCTTGAGGTAAAGCATATTTTTCCGCAATCTCAATTGTTCCTAATCCTTTAATATCATCTGCTCTTAAAAGAAACGGACTTTTAGCTTTATTAATACCTTCTCTATACACTCTTACATACTCAAATTCACCTGCCTCCACATTATATGCTTTCGTATCTTTTGCAACTGGTGGTAACGTATATCCCCTATTTGCCCAATCTGCATTTGCATCAGTTGCATTTATAGTATTAATTATTTTATACCCTTCCCTCTTAATCTTAATTCCTAATTCCACGCATTGTTTGCAATAGTTAATATTGTTAATGTTATTATCGATTAATGTGTATATTTCCTTTTTTGCTTCCATATGGTTGCTCCTCTCATTTTTGAAATGTTCTATAATTCTTTATTCTCTATTTGAATTTCAAAAATGATTGGAATTGCACGTATCCATATGTAATAATGTCTTTTTACTAATTCATAATTCTGTTTTGTTCTTAAATTTACTTCCATAACTAGTCCTTGCCTTTCTGCCTGTTTCTTGCAGAGGGCGTGGAATACAAATATCAAATACGCAATTGAAGTACACCAATAGAAAAAACCTGATTATGGCATAAGGAAAAAAGGGTACTTCTATCGCACCTGCCACAGTTTTCACTGTGGTTGTTTCGATATCTGTATCCCAGCACCCTATAGCTAATCAGGCCTGTGATATTTTATTTGTTATTGCTGTGATTATAATTTGAGTTTAGAAACCTTATCACATCGCTCTTTTATTATTGCATTTTTTTATTAAGCATAAGCAACTCAACGAGTTGGTTATATAACAGCTGTTTTACAGCATTTATTTATTTCAGGGCATAAAAAAAAGACCCCTTTCGGGGTCCAAAACCAACTTGTTAAGTTATTGAAATTCAATCTCGGGATTTTGTTTCTAATTTAGGGATGTTTTTAATTTCGAGCATATCATTAAACTCCACAAGCGATATTCCAGGAAATCTTTCAAGGATATGAATATACGTCATATTAGGGTCTGTATAATAGTTTAATTTATTATCAGATTTGTCAAATATCTTTTCAACTATACGTAATGTCAATTGTAACCCTACGCAAATAGCCATTAAAGTGGTTGTATTCATGTTATTGCATTTATTGTTTTTGATTTTTCCGTGATAATTTTTGTGAAGTTCAGTTTTTTCGTTGAATTGCTCTGGGTAATTCCATTTTCTTTTTTCCATTAAGAACCATAAACAGTTGCACAAAGTTACAGTCGGATCGCCTAACATTTTCATCAATTGGACTTCTTCTTCCATGTCATATTCATCTAAAGTTTGGATACCAGCGTGATACAATTCATCAGTTATTATTTCCAGCTTATTTTGATTTTTCGGATGAAATGTAACTGCCTTTTGTGTAACTCCAGTTGCTCTTGTCAAATATGCAAACTCCAAAATGTCGCTTTCATAGTGTTGGTATTTGACAACGCTGTGTTCGCGGATATTAATAACGCATTTAGACAGATTTCTCTTTGCTTTTGATGTTAAACGTGGTGTTCCATCTCTCAATGATACAAATTCACTTTTAGCAAGAACAAAATAACCCTCTACAAAAATAAATTTGCCCTCGTCTATCCATCGACTAAAAGCATCGTTTGAATTTAATAACTTATAGGCTTCTAAGGAATTTAACTTTATATAATCCGTGTTACTCTTAATTTCTCCATATACATTGGTATAGTCTTCAAATGAAGATATAACATCTTCAAGTCCAACCTCTAGCAATCGATATTTGACTGACTCCCTTGATACAATGAAAAAAGTGCTTAAAGCTTCAATGAGTAAATCGCAAGATAAATATTCGGCTTTGTCATTTTCAATAATCTCTAAAGCCTTTTTTTTAAAACTGTTTTTTGGCATTAATACTCTAGGTGCTAATCTATGAGCTTGCCATTCTAACCATTTAACTTCATTTTCTTTCGTGTTTTTTCCTTCTGGTGGATTGTAAAAAGTTTCTGACTGACGACACAAAATGGGGGATAGCTTCTCTGCTGCATTTTTATTTTTCACTTCAAGTATTTTAAAATATGTTTTATCCTTTTCCCAATGAAGCGCTTCATGGATTAGGGTATTTCTCTTTGACCCCTCTCCATAGGCAGAAATAGACGCTGGGTCTATTAATACAGTTCCTTCATCAAAAGGTGTTGAAATGTATTTCTTAGTTTCAGAATCATAGATCTCAACATATCCATCAAGTAGCAAGCAGCAACCAAATACATCTAAATTACCAGATAACGAAACTTCCTTTAAGACAAGACCCATATCCTCTAAGATTTGTTCGACAGGAAGTGGCATTGGTTCAATCAATGCTTGCTTACAGTATTTATTTAAATATTTAGTTGCATAATCGTCAAGTCTATTACTTCCAAGAATCAACGCACCTGATTTCTTGTTAACATCAAATACATCGCTCGACGTTATCTTGCTATTAGTCATCTATCTGTTCTCCTTTTTCATAAAAATCCAAAGGCATCTCTGCTAATAATTTTTTTGCCTCTTTCCAGTTAGGACAGAACTCTTCAACTAGTGAATGAAATTTACTAGTGTGGTTCTTTTCTATCAAGTGTATTTGCTCATGTATTATCACATATTCAAGGCATTCAACAGGCTTTTTAGCAAGCTGTAAATTAATCCAAATAATTTTTTTATCAATATTACAAGTACCCCACTTTGTTTTCATATTCTTTACTTTGTATTCGTCAGCACAAAGATTAGTTTTCGCCTCGCATCCCAAAGCAATATTATGAAGTACACGTTTAAGTTCTTGCCTATACCATTCATTGAAAACTCGTTCCCTTGATTCTCTGGATGATCCTACGGGTGCATTAAGAATAATCTTATTGGGGGTCTTGGTTATATCATACTTATTCCCTTCGTTAATTACTTGTAAACGATAAGGCTTACCCCATAAATAGTGAGATTCGCCTGATACGTACTCTCGTTGGGTCTGTCGTGCCTGCGAAAGCATTCTAGCTCGAATTTTAGTAATCTCCGGCATTTTTTTCAAAAGGAAAAGTCGTATTTCTTCTTCTGGATAGTCACTCGGAGCACTGACCGTCACCTCACCTTCTGGAGGATTTACTCTCACATAAAGATTTTTAAGATTTTCCTTTCTAATCATTTTTATAGGCATTCCACCCACTATCTCTTCACTATTCATTATATTCTACCTGCCTTCCAGCTATATCATAGATGGAATATGTTTTTTCAGCAGCTGTTTCGTCATCATAACCAGATGCTAATAAAATTTTATATATAGCATCCTGTATATTCTTTTGCTTTTGAAGATTCTTCTTCCAACCAGGTCGTATAGCACCACGTATGGCAGTATCGACGCCTATGGCTAGATTCGCATCCTTGCCAAAGTAGTCATATAACGCTCTTATCGCTTCACTACTCTTAACAGCATCTGGATAGTCGGAACTATCTTCAGGATGTAAAATAGCTTGTGCTAACTCGACAACTTGACGTAAGTACTCCTCATAACTCATAGCTTCAATTCGTCTTTGGTCAATAATTTTTTGAAGCATCTCGGATAATTTACCATAATAGACTGTATTAGAAGACATTTTCTTAACAATCTCGTGTTGCAAGTTGTTTTCAATAATTTCAGCTTTAGCCTCATTGTTGCCAGGCAAATCTTTTACTAAAGCATCAATCGGCGTAGTTGTTGTGTTATTTATCAACAATTCAACCAATGACATATTATCAAGTTCACTTACAACCTTAGAGTCATCTGCTTGAATGTAAGTATCGAGAATATAACGCATATCCGATTCATATGGCTTTAAATCAATGTAGTCACAGCTTGCAAGTTTAATCATTTCTTTTATTTTGTTATAGCCTGATATTTCACTTCTAATTTGATTAACTCGATTTTCTGAATATCCGTAGTTACTTACGAGTTTATCACAGCAATTAGCAAAAGAACGAGTTAATGAGGCCGTTAGAATATAAAGAATATCTCTCCGTCCTGTACTTTCGTCACTTTCACTATTGTCACCACAGAAGTATTCAATATAATCGGTATCGTCTTTGGGGTCATTTACGTTTTCAAGCAAATCACTCAGCGATGCAATTGCCCCAACCATTTCTGATTTAGCTTCATCATAACGATTTTTAATAAGGCCCTCTATATCTCCTTTTTCAAAAGTGTCAAAAGCTTCGGTTGTATAATCTGACACTGCCATCTGCACACTACGGAATAAATCCATATAATCTACAATGTAACCATAATCCTTATCTTCTCCATCTGGTCTATTAACCCGGCAGATTGCTTGAAATAAGTCATGGTCTCGCATCGATTTATCAATATACAGATACGTTGCACTTGGGGCATCAAAACCAGTCAAGAGTTTGTCTACCACAATAAGCAGCTTCATTCTGGTTGGTTCTTTTTTGAATTGCTCCTTTACTTCTTTTTCGAACTCAGCTAATTTTTTATCACCAAGCATACGCTCGTAAATTGACTTCTTGTATTCTTCTTCACTTGCTTGATTTGGATCGCTAGTTGCTGTTCTCACACTTGAAATAGAGGCATCATAAGATGTAACTACTGCACATTTAGTAAAGCCATTTCTCGTAAAAATATCCCAATACTTGCAAGCCTCATAAATGCTGTTTGCAACAAGCATCGCAGTACCACGGTCATTTTTTAAGCGAGACTTAAATCCCATATCAAATATTATATCAGCGGCAATTTTCTCAAGTCTTTGTTTAGAACTATACAATTTATTAATGGAAGTCCAACTTTGTTTTAATTGCGTTTTGGCGCGGTCAGTAAGACCAGTAGTTTTATTATCAAACCACAGATCAACCCTCTCTGTATTGGATAAATCCTGGTCTACATCTCTTGCCTCATAACGCAAGTCAAGTACAACCCCATCCTCGACTCCTTCATCAAATCTATAGGTGTGGATATATGTACCGAACGTTTCTAAACTGGTAGCCTTATCACTCTTCATAAGAGGAGTTCCGGTAAATCCAATAAGCAACGCCTCAGGCATCAATGCCTTTACAGCTTTGTGCAGTTTACCAGAGTTTGTGCGATGACATTCATCAATAAATGCAATGATATTCCCCTTAGCTTTAAAGTCAGCAGGTAAATCTTTTAATAAATCTTTGAGGTACTGGTCAACATCAGCTTGCTTTCCAGCATTATGTCCATATTTATGAATCAAAGAACATATGATAGCATCATCACTTTTATTCAGTATGGTTCTTAAATCAGAACAACTCTTTGCTCTTTTTACGTTTTCTTTCACATCAATAAATAGACTCTCTATTTGGTCATCGAGTTCGTCACGGTCAGTGATAATTACCACTCGGCTATCTGCTATATTTTCAATAATCCATTTTGCAAGCCACACCATAATTAAGGATTTACCAGAACCCTGAGTATTCCAGATAATACCGCCTTCATTTTCATGAATTCGTGTTCTTGCAGCGATGTTTGCAAAGTATTGATTATGTCTTGCAATCTTCTTTATCCCTGCATCAAAAATAATAAAATCATGGATAAGTGAAAGAAGCCTTTCTTTTTGGCAAAACGAAATAACTCCATCTCGTAGCTTGTTACTTTCTTTAGATTGAATTTCCTTGATTTTTAAAGATAATTTGTCTATAGCTTTGTTATCTTCTTTCCACTGCAAAAAATACTTCTCTGGAGTTTCTATAGTACCATATTTTAGTCCTTCCGCTTCATTTCCCGCAAAAATCAATTGGACTGTACTAAAGAAATCCTTAATATATTCCTGCTTTTGATTAGTAAGACTTTGACGTATTCCTTCGCCAATGCTAACACATGAACGTTTTAATTCAAACACAGCAAGGGCTATTCCATTTATGTACAACACAACATCAGGACGTTTCCGACTTACATGGTCATAACAAAGTACGCTAACTTCCTCAGCTACATAAAAATCATTCTTATCAACATCATCCCAATCAATATAATGAACGGTTTGGCGGTTTTGGTTTTCGTCTTTTACTCCTTGCTTGCCATAACGCAGAAGGGAGTAGACCTCTTTATTGATTTTATAAAGAGTATCTACTTGATTGCTTGCTTTTAAAACAATCTCTGCTACCGCCTTTGATATTTGATCTTTGGAATATCCACGCTTTTCAAGATTTTTCTTTAGCAAATCTTCTTTAATCGGCGTGTTATCTTGGTCTTCGAGGTTGCCAAGATATGTGTAGCCTAATCCACCATCTTCCTCTTTATCGGTGAGCCAGTGGAGGACTTTATTTTGTAACTTTCTTTCTAAATCAACTGGCATATATTTTTCCTCCTATACTTTAAGACGCACACGACCAGTTAAAAGGTCTTCCATTGCGCCTTCTCTTATTTGAATCATTTTTTCCTTCTCAATTACGAGAGATTCGATTTCTTCGTCCATTGTTGTTAGAACTTGAGCGATGGCTTGTTGTTCTTTAATATCTGGAATATTTATTGGGATTCCTTCAATAACTTTCTTTGCTAAACTAGGTCTTCCCGAAGATTCTGCATAGTCGATCCAATTGATTGTACAAAATAAATAATACTGAAACTTGACACATTGATTTACCTTCGGCTTTGAATAATATAAAGTATCAATAGTCCAAAAGGGTTCGTTCATATAAAGAGGATTATCAATTGTCCCTTTTCTTCCGATAAGAACACATTCCCAATCGCATAAAAACTCAGTGGCTTTACCCATAATCCCGCCAGTACCTAAAATCGGGTATTTCCCACTAAACGATTCCACTGCGTGCTGACTTCTGCCATGAAGAATGGTTAGTATACTACCGATAGTTCCTTTTTCCCATTCGCCGTCAAACCCATCAAGTCTTGTCTTACCACTTACCAAATCCTCCAAAGCACCATCGCGGATTGCTTTTTTCTTCTCAATAAGTTCGGTTAGATTGTTGATATGATCGTCAAAGTCAGTAAGTATTGATGCTATAACATCTTGTTCTTTGGGGTGTTGAGGGTAATTAATAAGGCAATCCAGAATATCTTTACGCCTTAAATTTGTTTGAGTAACACCATTGTCAAATTCTAAAAAGTATGAATTTCTATTTGTTAAATAATATAGTAACTTGCTGTTAATCTTAGCATTACTCAGAATACAAATTCGCTGGTTTACAGTATATACATTATCCTCTTTGACATAGTAACACTTACCTAAAGCTTTTCCATTCGGCAAATCACTCATAACCATTAGAATATCAGAATTATTTGCTGGTTGATTTCTTCGATTAGAACGCTTTACTACAGCACCATCTGTTGATATGAATTTAGAATTTACAACTATATAGGCACCATTTATTGAAATATCATTTTCGTGTGCTTGTCCGTTTTTAAAAGCAACTATATTTGCAAGCGATTGTTCTTGCCAATCATTCGGATAAGTTATCATTTGTATCCCATCCTTTCTAATGCGGATTGCACCTTCTCTCTTGATTGTGTTGTCTTTTCCTCAATCTCTCCTAGAGTATGCTCATAGCGTTTAGCAATTAACACAACTCTTGAGGCAAGAGTATTCAGTACTTGGTCGATAGCATCAGTAATATCACTTTTAAGTCTTGACATCCATTTCTTATCGAATAGCAAATGCTTGATTTCTTCGAGTGATAACTCGCCATATTTTGCAAGTACAAGTTCATCCAATGACTTTTGAGCTTCTTTTATAGCTTTATCAGCTTCTTCTTTTTCTGACAACTTCGATTGATATGCAAGTAATGTGTTATATTCATCTGCATAGATTTCAGGTATAATAGCATTATCACTTGCTTCTTTTAATGCAGTTTTTAACTTTGCTTTTCCAAATGAACCATTCTTATTTCTAAGTTCATAATTTTTCAGCTCACCGTTAGCCTTTATGATTCCTTCCATTTCAGATATTTTGCCCTCATCAAACAAGGAAATCAATCTTGCGATATCATCAACTACTGGAGATGTCTTCTTACTCTCCAATGCTTTAATCTGCTTGTTGAGATTTGCTTTTGGAATACTGTCTCCTTTTTCATTTAACACTTCTTTGAGTAAACCATCATCACCTGATTCTTCTTCACGAATTTCATCAAGTTCTGATTCAATTAAAGCGGATTTTTCACGCAATTCATTTAAAGCCAAGAGTTCTTTTTCAAAATACTCACGTTCTATAATATCACGTGAAATTAAAGCACCGTCAAATGACTTCATTTTTGAAGTATCATCAACTGATATGGTTTCGCCACTTTCATCTTTTTGCTTTTTCTGAGCGTACACATACTCAATCTCACGACCAGCCTCATAACCACTCGCTTTGATTACATATACATCGTCTTGCATTTTCTCGTTCCAATAGTTAAGCAAGATATCATATACATCATAATTATCTAAAAGTTTTACTGATTCAAAGCTATGCAAAAGCTTAACACCAATACTACGAATCATTTCTTTTGGGTTTGTATCTGCATCCATGTTCAGCAATGTGTCTTTTACTTCATTTCTCCAAGTTTCAAATAACACATTGCACTCGTTTGACTTTTCGCTTTTGATGTTTTCATCTTCAGCTATAGCTGTCTCTATCTCATTTGGAGTAATAGCAAGATTATAAACACTATGTTTTTCGTCTACGCAGGTGAATATCTCTTGTTTTAATCTGGGAGATACTTTCCATAACTTTTCAATGGAATCAATATCAGTTCCTGGTACGCCGCCTTTAAGATGTGATGCAATATTTTGTGGTAGTGTATCATCAATCTTTTGAATGTAACGAGGTACATTAAGATTCCCACCGTTTTCTTCTAAGATTTTTTCGTAAGTTACGAATTGAGAATATCCTGTTATTTTTTCTTCGTTTATAAATGTTTGTACAATTTTCTCGATATCCTGCTCACGAAGTCGATTTTTATTTCCGTCTTTTTTAAAGCCACGACTTGCATCTATCATAAAGATACCTTCACGTGTTGCTGCATTTTCTTTATCAATTATTATGATACAGGCAGGGATACCTGTACCGTAAAACAAGTTGGCAGGCAAACCAACTATTCCCTTGATATATCTTTTATAAAGAACTTCTTTTCTAATTGTTTCTTCGGCATTGCCTCTGAACAACACACCATGAGGAAGAATAATCCCAGCTTTACCGTTACTGTCCAGTGCTTTTAAAACGTGCAAAAACCAAGCGTAATCGCCATTCTTTTCTGGTGGTACACCGTAGCCATCAAATCTTTTATACCTATCTTCCGATGCTTTAATTCCATCAGTCCAGTCTTTGTCAGAAAACGGCGGGTTCATAACAATAAAGTCAAACTTTTTAAGACCGCCAAAGTCATCTGTATATGCAGGGTTTGCCAGTGTATTTGCACTCTTTATTTCCCCAGTACCTTTGTTATGTAGGATAAAGTTCATCTTTGCCAAACCAGCGGTATCAGGGTACTTTTCTTGACCAAATATTGTAACAATAGAGTCACCATTTTCGTCAGTTGGTGCTTCATCCGCTGCACGAATTAATAGCGAACCACTACCCGCTGCAGGATCATGTAATGTCCATCTCTTATCATTTTTTTGCTCTATGCTACCGATACCAATGAGTCTAGCAATAATACGGGATACTTCACTTGGTGTATAGAACTGCCCTTTACTTTTACCAGACTCCTGAGCAAATTTCATCATGAAATACTCGTAGGCATCTCCAATAATGTCATCACCGCTTGCTCGATTACTTTTGAAGTCGATTGCAGGATTTTGAAATATAGCAATAAGTCCGGAAACCTTATCAACTAGTTCTTTGCCAGTACCCAATTCGTCTGGATTGTTAAAACTAACGTCAGGCAAAGAACCCTGAAGACGGTTTTCCTCAAGGAACTTTTGAATAATCTTATCTACTCGTTCACCAACATCACTTTTTCCCTTTGCGGCAATCAAGTCATCAAACGATGCACCTTCATTTACTGTAAATTCAGCGAAGCGTTTGCCCTTATATCTATCTGATACATATTTAAAGAACAATAATACTAATACATAGTCCTTGTATCTTGAGGGTTCTACACCGCCTCTTAATTTATTACAAGCTTCCCATAGTAGGGAGTACAATTCTGATTTTTTCACAGCCATACCTCTTTATTCTCCATTTCAGTTTTCACTATAGTTCATATTTACTAATCGTTGTTTTGTTTTTTAGCCCATTCTTCAAGTTCTGAGTATCTAAATTTCTATGATTTTCCGATTTTTTGCGCAGGAAAATCTGCATTTTTTTTAATCCAGTCCCGGATAGTAGCCGCCTTAACACCAAAATATTCTGCTGCTTCATCGACATTTATCCATTTTTCTTCCTTAATTTCACTCACGGTTATTACCTCCAAGCTTTATGCTTATATTGCCAATATAATTATACATTGCTTTTGTGAAGTTTTCAACGGTTTATATCTGTTTGATAGTGGTTTTATGTGTTTATAATACTATATCAGATTGTTTATCCCAGACTCTAAAATTGCTGTCTACACTACTCTACACTCGCACTATTTCAGCAATCCTATGCACTCACTAATGGGTATCTCGAACAATCGGTCAACCCCTATAAACACTCTATTTGAGTGGATTTAGGGGTTATCATTACGACAAAAAATATATTGAGGGCATCTCAGTTTTCTTGCTGATTTCAGAAATGCCCATTCTATCGGCTTTCTAGCCACTATTAGCGGTCGGTTTGGGTTAGCAGACAGACACACTCCACATGCCCACTATGTCCAAATTGATCCACAACCGCTACCTTCCTAACCTCATATCCACTCTCGCCCAATATCTTCACATCTCTAGCCAAAGTTGCAGGGTCACAGCTTACATATACTATTCTCTTAGGTGCCATCTCCACCAATGTATCTAACAATACTTTGTCACAACCTTTTCTTGGTGGGTCTACCACTACTACTGAGGCTTTTTTATTTTCCATGTCTTTCTCATATTGCTTAGGCACTACTTCTTCTGCCTTGCCAACAAAGAATTCCACATTATCTATATTATTAATCTTTGCATTATTTCTTGCATCGTCAATTGCTTCTGGTATAATCTCAACTCCATATACTTTCTTAGCTTTCTTTGCTAAGAATAATGAAATTGTTCCTATTCCACAATACATATCCCACACAATCTCATCACCATTTAAATCCGCATACTCAAGTGCTTTGTTATATAACACTTTAGTTTGCGTTGGATTTACTTGATAAAATGATAGTGGTGATATCTGATATTTAACATCATCTATATAGTCAGTAATATAATCTTGTCCCCATAGAGTAATACATTTGTTGCCTAATATTTTATTAGTTCTGTCTCTATTAATATTTATACTTATACTAGTCATGTTAGGGATATCAGCTAGGCTCTCTACAAACTTATCACTATTAGGCAATTTGCCACCATTTATAACTAGGCATACCATTATTTCACCAGTTACAAATCCTACTCTTGTAAGCACATGTCTAACTATACCTTTATGAGTTTCTTCATCGTAAGTTGATATGTTATTATCTTCTATAAATGCTCTAACTCTTCTTATAATTTCATCATTTATCTCGGCCTGTATGTAACAAGATTCTGTATCTACAATTGAGTGTGTTCTGCTAGCATAAAATCCTATGTTAACCTTGCCATCTTTATCTCTTGCTATAGGAAATTGTGCTTTATTTCTATAGTGATAAGGATTATTCATTCCGTATATAGGCTCCATTTTATCCTCAATGTCGTTTAATCCACCTATTCGCTCTAAACAATTCTTAACCTTATTCCATTTATAATCTAATTGCTTTTTGTAATCAATATGTTGAATAGTACAGCCACCGCATCTATTAGCATTTGGACAGACTGGCTCTACTCTATATGGCGATGCCTCGATTATGTTCATTAATCTTCCATAAGCATAATTTTTTTTAGCCTTAATTATCTTAATCTTAGCCTTATCACCCATTACTGTATCTTTAACAAATACAGCAATACCATCTATTCTTCCAATTCCTTCACCATCAGTTCCTATGTCTTCAATACCTATTACATATTCTTTATTTTTTTCTAGCATGCTACCTCCAAAAAAGCACTTCTAGTTGAAATGTATATATTCAAATAGAAGTGCCTATATTTTCTATAATGTTGTTGTTCTAATTGGGCTATCAAATATTCTCTGATATTTTGTCCATTCATCTGTTCCTTCAACATCTCCTAAAGCTTCAATAAAACTTTGAATCTTGGCATCTGCATTATCTGCTGCCGATAGTACTAATGCTTCCAAAAGTGCAGGTTTTTTCGGTGAACCATACTCTAATTCCCCATGATGTGATAATATACAATGTTTAAGTTCATTACCAAGCTTTGTTGGAAAGCCATCTATTTGCTTAATTACTTCATCAATCATCATTGTTCCCATTACTATATGACCAATCAATTGACCTTCATCTGTGTAGTCATTTTGAGGAAAATTAGACAATTCATATATCTTACCTATATCATGAAGTATAGCGGCTGTTACTAGTAAATCCTTATTAATAGTAGGATATGCAGCTGAAAAATATACACACAAATTAGCTACACCTAGAGAATGTTCTAGCAATCCTCCTACAAAACCATGATGAATAGATTTTGCTGCTGAATGATTCTTAAATTCCTTTATTAATTCCTTATCTTCAACAAAGAAACGATCTAATAATATCTTTAAATGCGGTTCTTTAACATCCTTTATTACCGCCAATAATTGATCATACATCTCTTTTATATCTTTTTTCGAACAAGGCATATAGTCGCTTGGTATATATTCACCCTCTTGAGCAACTCTTACTCTCTTTACATTCATCTGTAATGCACCATTAAAACTTGTAATCTGTGCATCTACATGAATATAATCCATTGCCTCAAAATGTCCTATTCCATTATTGAGATCCCATATCTTTGCATCTACCATTCCTGTCTTATCTTGAATTTGCATAGAATAATAGCTCTTGCCATTCTTTGCAGTTGCTATAACTTTGCTCTTGCATAAATATACTGACGATATCATATCGCCTTCCATTAATTCATCTATATATCTCATTATGTAGTCCCTTCATTTATATAATATATTAGCGATTATACCATATTCACTAAAAAATTAAAACCAACAACATAATATCAATTAATGTCATCTGTTTTTTCATATTTAAGCTTTAACAACCTTATATCTTTTTGATAATATCCTACAACACTTGCCGTAAATCCACCTATGCCTGTGCATATAAACATAAGTGCCATTCCACTTCCTGTACCACTACCTACAATATAGCTACAGAATCGGGCTACTTCTGACCCACTTATCATAAATGGCTCGAAAATATAATCAGCAATAAATCCACCTAATAAAATTGCAATAGGTATTGTACTATACTGTACTGCATTTCTAACCGAAAATACTCTTCCTTGCAAATCCTTAGGTATTTCACGGTACATTATAACATTCTGACCTGCATTAATAAATGGTATTAACAAGCTTGCCATAAATCCCGCTATACACCATATACATCCATTCCTACCTATTCCCATTAATAAATCTCCAAATAAAAATGAAATAGCCGCTGGTAAATATATCATTTTAACAGGATTCTTCTTAAAGTTTATTAATGAAATAATCAATCCACCAATAACTCCACCTATTCCCAAAGTCGAATTGACTATTCCTAAAACAAAGGTACTTCCCCCGCTTCTTGCTAGTAACATTGGTGACAAAATATTTTCATATGCTATCCTTGCAAAGAAATTAATAATAGCCATGGTAAGAATAATATTCCATATGCCTCTATTGTTGTTTAGAAATTTCATTCCATCTTTTATTCCGTAAAATGCTCCCTTATCAGTACTCTCTTTTGGTTTCTCTATTATCTTAATAAAGAAGCATAGCATGATAAATGCAAATGTAAATGTTATTAAATCTATTACTATTACAAATGTTAATCCTCCAAAAGCTAATAAAGCTGTTGCTATTACTGGTGACAATACCATAATAAGATTTGATGAAAATGATTCCATACCACTTGCCTTAGCTATCTTATCTTTTGGCGTTAGGATTCCTATTGTCACAGACTCTGCTGGTGATTGAAAAGAATTCATAAATCCTATAACTCCATTTACAATATATATGTGATATATTTGCAAGTTATTTGTCCATACCAATACTAATACAACCACTGAACAAATTGCAGCGATACTATCTGCTATAAGCATAATCTTCTTTTTACTATGCCTATCAATTATTGTTCCTGCAAATATACTTACCAACACATAAGGTAAGAAGTTAAAAAATGTCATTAAAGACACACTCATAGCTGAAGCCGTTTTACTATATGCCCATATAATTAAAGCATAACTAGTCATAGCACTACCTAATTGAGATGCTGATTGACTTAACCAAAACAATATAAATTGTGTAAATTTTTTATTTTCCATTGAATTAATCTCCTATAGTTTTTATTATTTCCTATAAGTACAAAATCCAATGTGAAGACGAGTTATTTTTTATTAACCTGTACAAAACTCGTCATTTCATTAGACCTTGTACAGGTTACATCAATTAAATTAATCACCTTTTTACATAACATAATCTTACCCTCTCATATAATTATTTATAAATCCATATAATAATCCACTAACTCATATATACTATTTTCTATATCATCAAATCTATATCCTATATTCTCTGCTTTCTCTGTATTAACCCAATATTCGCAGGTACCATTATACGGTGCATTTTCTCCATTAATATCAATTACTGCTTTCTTACCTGTCTTACTTTCAACGTAATCTAAAATATTTCTTATTGAAATTGTTCCACTACATGCTCCATTAATTGAACCTGTATAATCACTTTCTGTTAGAAATACTAAGAATTTTCCAGCTTCATCAGAAGTGATAAAACTCATCTGAAAATCAATATTATCTATATTCATAGGAATCTGCTTCATAGTGTGTTCAACATAGAATTTCAATCTTTCAGTATAATCATCTTCACCTATAACATATGGAAATCTAACTGCTACTGAATTCTGATTGGCATATTTATGTACTAAGGCGCTCTCTGCTAATCGCTTAATCTCATCATAAGAATAATCTGCCCTATCACACCATATAAGGTCTTTATTAATAGGCAGGTAATCTTCTTCTACTGTGTTAGGGTGCAATTCATATACTGCCGTAGAAGATACCATTATATATCTACTACATTTAATTGATTCTAATGCATAACGTACATCATTTGAACAATATGCAAGGTCATCAAATACAACATCATATTCTAGATTACTAAACTTTGCTTTCATATCTTCAAAATCTGTATGGTCTACAATAATTCTATCTACTGAATCCCCAAAAGAATCTGCAGTCATTCCTCTTGTAGCAATTGTAACATCATAACCCTTAGCAATTAATTCTTTTACTAAATGTACTCCGAAAAATCTTGTTCCACCTAATACTAATACCCTCATAAAGACCTCCTAAGTATTTATAAAAATTATACCTTCAAAATACATTTCAATTATATTACATAATCTTATATTTATCCACTTCATTATCTTGCAAACTCCTACAAATCCCCCTTTATACTTTTACCAAAATGCTATATAATATAGTTAATTATGTGCAATAATAAAATTATATACATTCACTTATATAGACCCACTTTAGAAAGGCAGTACTTATGGACAACAGGTCACTTAAAATATTAGAATACAATAAAATAATAGATATGCTTACAGGCTTTGCTTCTTCACCAATGGGCAAGGCTCTTTGTCATTCACTTTCTCCAAATACAAACATTACAGAAATTACATCTATGCAAGAAGAGACTAGAGATGCTCTAAGCCGTATATACAAACATGGTAGTGTTTCATTTATGGGATTAACCGATATTGGTGCTTCACTAAAACGTCTTGAAGTTGAAGCTTCACTTACTACTACTGAATTATTAGATATAGCAAGAGTTTTAGCAACTGCTGGTTCTGTAAAACAATATGGTGAAAATCTTAGTGAGGAACATGTACCAGATACTCTTGATGGTAGCTTTGCTGAACTTATTCCCTTAGAATCACTACTTAGAGAGATTAGAAGATGTATACTTTCAGAGGAAGAAATCGCTGATGATGCATCAAGAACTTTAAAAGATATTAGAAAAACAATTAAACTTACAAATGATAAGATTCATAACCAACTTATCTCTGTTGTTAATTCTCAAAATAATAGAGCTATGTTACAAGATGCAATTGTAACAATGCGTAACGGAAGATATTGTATTCCCGTTAAACAAGAATACAAAGGACTTTTCCCTGGTATGATTCACGACCAGTCTTCTTCTGGTTCAACAGTATTTATTGAACCAATGGCTGTAGTTAACCTTAATAATGAACTTAAAGAATTAGAGAACAAAGAATTAATTGAAATAGATAAGATACTAACTGATTTAAGTAATCAAGTATCATTTGAACTAGACACTATAAGGTCAAATGTTGCTATACTTACTAATCTAGATTTTATATTTGCAAGAGCAGGTTTTGCCAAATCATATAACGGAAGCGAACCCATATTTAATACTGATGGCATAGTAAATATCAAACAAGGTCGCCATCCATTATTAGAGAAACATTCTGTTGTGCCTATTGATATCCGTTTGGGTGAAGAATATTCAATGCTTATTATTACTGGTCCTAACACAGGTGGTAAGACAGTTTCTCTAAAGACTCTAGGTTTATTTACACTAATGGGACAATCTGGTCTTCACATTCCTGCTTTTGAAGGTTCTAGATTATCAGTATTTACTGATGTATTTGCTGATATTGGTGATGAGCAAAGTATTGAGCAAAGCTTAAGTACATTTTCATCACATATGACTAAGATTGTATCAATACTTGAGAAAGCTAATTCTACTACCCTTGTATTATTTGATGAGCTTGGTGGTGGTACTGATCCTATTGAAGGAGCGGCACTTGCTATTTCTATACTTAATCATCTTAACTCACAAAGCATAAGATGTATGGCAACTACCCATTATAGTGAACTTAAAACATTTGCACTATCTACTGATGGTATTGAAAATGCTTGTTGCGAATTCGACCTTGCCTCACTTAGACCTACTTATAAATTATTAATAGGTATCCCTGGTAAATCAAATGCATTTGCAATCTCTAAGAAACTAGGATTACCTGACTATATAATAGATAATGCTAGAACTCAGATAGACAGTAGCACTATAGATTTTGAAACTCTTATTAGTGAATTAGAAAAAAGCAAATTAGAAGTAGAAGCCGAAAAAGCTGAGATTGATAAATACAAATCCGAGATGTTAGAGCTGAAAACCAAGTTATCTTCTAAACAAGAAGATTTAGATGCTAAGAAAGCCGAGCTTATTAGACAAGCAAAAGAAGAAGCTCGTGATATACTAGAAGAAGCCAAAGAATTTGCAGATGACACTATTAGAAAATATAATAAATGGATTAAGAATCCTAACAAAGCTAATAACAAAACCCTTGAAGAAGAACGTAGCAAGGTTAGAACAAAACTTAACAAAGTTAGTGGCGAGTTAGAATATAAAGCACCTAATAGAACAGCCAAACACAAAGCTAGCGATTTTCATCTAGGCGATACCGTTAAGGTCTTAACGCTTGGTACTACTGGTACTGTTAATTCTCTACCTAACCAAAAAGGCGACTTATATGTAACTATGGGTATTTTGAAAAGTCTTGTTAATATTAAAGACTTAGAGATAACTGAAGATCCAACTAGTGGCAAAGAAACATACAAAAAGTTTTCTAATTCAAGAACATCTAACAGCAATGCCCTTGTAAAAGCCGCTACTATTAAACCTGAGATTAACCTGCTGGGGCTTACTACTGCCGAAGCAATTTCCGAATTAGAGAAGTATCTTGATGATGCTTATATCTCTAATCTTACTCAAGTTAGAGTAGTTCACGGAAAAGGAACTGGTGCCTTAAGAAATGCAGTACATGCTTATCTCAAAAAGCAAAAGAGTGTTAAGTCATATAGACTAGGTGAATTTGGTGAAGGCGATGCCGGCGTTACAATTGTTGAATTATAAATAATATTTTTGGAAAGAATGGGGTACATTTATGGACAAGCAAAAAATACTTATTGTAGATGATGATGAAAATATTGCAGAACTTATATCTCTATATTTAGTTAAAGAGTGTTTTGATACAAAAATAGTATACGATGGAGAATCAGCAATTGAAGAAAGTAAGACTTATTCCCCAAATCTAATACTACTAGACATTATGCTTCCTGGCATTGATGGCTACGAAGTATGCTCTGAGATTAGAAAAAGTAGCAATGTTCCTATAATTATGCTTTCTGCAAAGGGCGAAATATTTGATAAAGTACTAGGACTTAAAATAGGTGCTGATGATTATATAATTAAACCTTTTGATTCACATGAACTTGTCGCTAGAGTTCGCGCTGTTTTAAGAAGATATCAACCCCTACCTACTGCAAACATCACACCAGCTAATTCTATGTCAGCCTCTCATATTGGCGAATTTGTAGAATACAATGATTTAATTATTAATATAACAAACTATACCGTTACGTATAACGAATCCAATCTTGAAATGCCACCTAAGGAATTAGAGCTATTGTATTACTTAGCAAGTAGGCCTAGCCAAGTATTCACAAGGGAGCAATTATTAGATAAACTATGGGGATATGAATATGCTGGCGATACAAGAACTGTTGATGTTCATATAAAACGCCTTAGAGAAAAACTTCCTGAAAATAATAGTTGGGCCTTATCAACTGTATGGGGCGTAGGTTACAAATTCGAGGTGAAATAAACTATGAAAAAAACCTTTTTCGACAAAATATTCCTTGGTTTCTTCTTAGTAATTGTTAGCGTTTTTATTTTATTGGTAGCCTATACTACTTATTCTACAAAATCTACTCTAATAAAAGAAAAACAAAGTAATTTATTAAATGAAGCTGAGCTGGTTGCACAACAATCAATAATTAACTATATTTCTGGTACAAATAGTGCTGACTATCTCACCTCTAGATTTAATGAGTTTGAAGAATACCTTAATGTATCTGTATGGTATGCCAACGCAGACGGCAAAATGATTGCTGTATCCAATAAGGATAGCTATGCTTATTTACCTGACAATCTGTTTGATCTAGATTCAGAAAATATTTTAGGTAATTCATTTACTATAACTGGTACTTTCTATGATATCTTCACCTCAGATATGATATCCATTGGAGTGCCTATATATTCAGATGATGAATTACAGGGATATATACTTTTACATACTTCTCTAACCGAACTTGACACAATACAGTCAGATATATTTACAATAACTTATTTTCCATTCTTAGCAATTATTTTAGTTTCATTTATACTACTAGCCTTTTTATCAAGCCGAGTACTACTTCCACTAGCTAAGATAAATGCAACGGCAAAAGAATATTCAAAAGGAAATTTTGATGCTAAGATAAATATTTCTAGAAATGATGAGATTGGCGAATTAGCAAATTCTCTTGAATGTATGGCTAGTGACCTTAGTAAACTAGATGAGTACCGAAAAAATTTCATTGCGAATATATCGCATGATTTTCGTTCACCACTTACTTCTATAAAGGGCTACATTGAAGCCATAATCGATGGCACAATACCGCCCGAGATGTACGATAAATACTTAAATATAGTATTGTCAGAATCTAATAGACTTACTAAGTTAACCTCTGGTCTATTAGAATTAAATAATTTTGATACTTACGGACCTATTCTCAAGAGAACAAGTTTTAATATAGTTGATATCATCAAAGATACTACCAATACTTTTGAAGGTCGTGTTGAGAAGAAATCAATTCAATTCAAATTAAAGGTTAAAGCTGAGATTACTCTCGTATATGCGGATAAGACGAAAATTCAACAAGTTATATATAATCTTATTGATAATGCTATCAAATTCAGTCCCAAAAATTCTGCAATAACCATTGAGGTAACCGAGAAAAACGAGAAACTCTTTATTGCTGTTATCGATCAAGGTACCGGTATTGAAAAAGATAAGCAGAAGAATGTATGGGAAAGATTTTATAAAACAGATTCTTCTAGAGGAAGGGATAAACAAGGCACTGGTCTTGGATTATCTATCACCAAAGAGATAATAAAAGCACACGGTGAAAATATTAACTTGATAAGCACTGAGGGCGTAGGATCAGAATTCATCTTCTCCCTTACTAGACCAAAAGAAGGTAATAGGAATTAATCCTACTACCTTCTTTTACTCTATTACCATTCATAATTATGAAGATTACCCTCTAGTTGAAATTCCTTAAATCCTTCTTGTCTTAACGCCTCATATAATACAATTGCTACTGAATTTGATAAATTAAGAGAACGTATCTCTGGCAACATTGGTATTCTAATACACGTATCCTTGTTGTCTAGAAGTATCTCTTCTGGTATACCAGCACTTTCTTTGCCAAACATAATATAACAATCTTCTTCATAGCTAACATCAACATATGTTTGTCTAGATTTTGTTGTTGCCATATATATTTTAGCATTAGGGTTTCTATTCAGAAAATCCTCATAGTCATTATATATAGTAACATCTAGCTTATCCCAATAATCAAGTCCAGCTCTCTTAACTGTTTTATCATTTATACGAAATCCCATAGGTTCTATTAGATGAAGTCTTGCTCCTGCTGCCACACAACTTCTACCAATGTTCCCAGTATTCATAGGCATCTCAGGTTCATGTAATACAATATTAATCATCTGCTAATTCTCCTATGTCTACTTATTCCTAAGTCTTTCTATAAAGTTATTAATACGTCCCATTGCTTCTTTTAATTCATCTATTGAATATGCATATGATATTCTTAAGAATCCTTCACCACAATCGCCAAATGCTGTTCCTGGTACTACTGCAACCTTCTCTTCTTTAAGAAGTCTTGTTGCAAATTCATCTGAAGTCATACCGAACTCTTTAATACAAGGAAATATGTAAAATGCTCCATAAGGTTCAAAACAAGGTAAATTCATCTCTTCTAACAACTTCATTAAAAATCTTCTTCTTTGGTCGTAAGATTCTCTCATGTTGTCAATATCTTTATCACAATTCTTAACAGCCTCTAGTGCTGCATATTGACTAGTTGTAGGTGCACACATAATAGCAAATTGATGTATCTTAGTCATCTGCTCTATTATAATCTCAGGTCCTAGGGCATAACCTAATCTCCACCCTGTCATTGCATATGCCTTAGAAAAACCATTTATAACTATTGTTCTCTCTTTCATATCTGGAAGGGATGCAATACTTACGTGATTACTGCTATATGTTAATTCTGCATATATTTCATCTGATATTACTATTAGGTCATATTTTAATATAACTTCTCTAATAGCCTCTAAATCTTTCTTCTCCATAATTGCACCAGTTGGATTATTAGGAAAAGATAGTATTAGTATCTTGGATTTATCAGTTATAGCTGCTTCTAATTCCTCTGCGGTTAATCTAAATTGATTCTCGTTCTTAAGGGAAATAGTAACTGGAACTCCTCCCGCTAATTCTACGCAAGGTACATATGATACATATGAAGGTTCAGGTATAATAACTTCATCTCCTGAATTAATCATAGCTCTTAGTGCTATATCTATTCCTTCGCTACCACCTACTGTAATTATACTTTCCTTTGTATGGTCATAAGAGGCATTATATTTTCTTCTATAATAATCACATAATTCTTTTCTTAATTCAATAAGTCCTGCATTAGATGTATAGAATGTTCTTCCCTTTTCTAAAGAATATATTCCTTCTTCTCTAACATTCCATGGAGTATCAAAATCAGGCTCACCAACACCAAGACTTATAGCATCTGGCATCTCACTAACTATATCAAAAAATTTTCTAATTCCCGATGGTTTAATAGTAACCACCTTATCGGATAACGGATTTCTCATGCTGTAACAACCAACCTTTCATTCTTCTTATCGGTTACCAGCTTTGTACCATGTTCTTTATATTTCTTAAGTACAAAATGTGTTGAAGTACTTATAACAGATTCCATAGGAGCTAGTTTACTCGAAACAAATCTAGCCACTTCCTTAAGTGTCTTACCTTCAATTATAACTGTTATATCAAAACCACCAGACATTAAGTATAACGATGTAACTTCTTCAAAGTTATATATTCTCTCAGCAACCTTGTCAAAACCATCTCCACGTCCTGGTGTAACTTTTACTTCAATCAATGCGGTAACTCTCTCTTCATCAGTTTCATCCCAATTAATCATTGTATGATAGCCGCAAATTACATTGTCAGCCTGCATCGCGGCTATCTCACCGGCGACTGCGGCCTCATCTGCACCAAGCATGGCTGCTATATCTTTAACTTCAAGCTTACTGTCTTTTTCAATCAGATTAAGTATTTTTGTTCTCATAAAACTTCTCCTCCATTCTATAGAACTTTCTGTATTTCATCACCTTTTGGTGGTGTAAGAAATCTCTTCTCATCTTCAATTAATACAACTTTATCATTGTTGCTCGTTGTTTTTCCTATTATACTACTACTTATTCCAGCTTCTTGCAATGTATTTACTATCTCTTCTCCATTGTCACACACAATAATCAAACTACCATTACCTCTTAGCATATATGGATTAAGATTAAAATATTCACATACTTCTATAGTTTCTTGCTTTATAGGTACATCTTTTAATTCTACTTCTATTCCTACATTACTCTCTACTGATAATTCCCATAGAGTTGCAAATACTCCTCCTGATGATACATCATGAATAGCTGTAATATCAGTATCTTTTAAAGCAATTGCTTCTGGTATTGTGGAAATATAATCTATAATTGATACAGCGCTGTCTATATAATGCTTAGGATATTTACTTATAAGTTCATCATATTTTAGCTTAGCAATAACGCTGCTACCTTCTAAACCTGCCCATTTTGTCATAATAATATCTTGATTAGGTCTTATATTCTTTACCGAAACTATTCTATTCTTATCTACTTCTCCATAGGCTGTTACTGTTATAATTGGACTATTTATCGTTGCTAAGAATTCCGTATGTCCACCCATAATCTGGAGGTTATAATTATCTGCATATCTTTCTAAGCTTTTCATTATATCCCTAACAACATATTCTTCTGTCTTTTCCGGCAATAGTATATTTGTCATAAATCCAATAGGTATTGCTCCACCTGATATAAGATTGTCCATTGCTCTATTAACTGCTATTATCTCTATATTATCAATATTAATATCACATAAAGACATAGCAGTTGCTATGTCTTTATCAGTTGATATTCTTGCACTATCAATGCCTATTGATAGTGCTGGAATAATATTATCTATTCTCTTCTTTGCTATTCTAAGAACCGAACGTTTTAACTGTGGTTCCCTTAGTTTACCTTTTCTCATTACGTATATCTTTCTATGCCCCAGTTTGCTCTGTTGACGTATCTGTTGTTGATGGTGTTTCTGTAGTAGGTGTCTCAGTTGTTGGTTCTGTAGGCGTCACTGGTTCAACCGGTGTTTCTGGCGCTGGAGGTCCTATAGTGTATTTATTAGGTGAAGCATTATATGTGCTACTATTTATTTTTATAGATTCTTTTAAAACACCATCTACATATATCTCTTTCCACATCTCTGCTACATATCCTGTATGTGCACTTTGTTCTTTCTTTCTATACCCTACAGGCATTGTTGGATCGACAGTCTCTATATCTGCTGGTGGCTCAATAGTTGATAAAATCTTACTCACAAATTTTATTGTCCTATTTGACGGTCTAGTCTCATGTCCATATACATTAAACTTTATTACACCACCACTAGCATAGCCTTCTATATAAATTGGATATTCAGTATTGTTCTGAAATCTAAAGTTCTTATATGTACTTGCTATTGCTGCATCAAATGATTTATCAACATATGATACTGAAAGCGAATGACAATATCTCTCGTTTATTTGAAGTTCTGCTTTTAACACTGCATTATATAGAGTTGTTGATACTTGACAGATACCTCCACCAAGTCCTGGAACAAGTTCTCCATCTGAATATTGTCCTGCTTCTTTGTAACCATTTGCCTCAGTAAATGGTGAAACTGTTTCATACATGTTAAATTCTTCACCTGGAAGTAGCACCGTACCATTAATCTTACTTGCACCATTTGCTAAGTTAGCATCTCTTCCTGCTGGTCCATTATATGGAGTATTACATGTACCTATTATATCTGTAACAGTTTGAAAATCTGCTTCTGTATATTTAGGTTGAGTTTCCTCTACAACAGCTTCAACTATTAAATCTTCTCCTGTCCATTCTTCATTAAGAGCCTTATTAATAGCCTCTATAGTTTCATCTTTTTTGAATCCTATTCCTACTACTCCTGGTTCGCAATAAAACTTACCATCTCTTCTTGATAATTCTGCATTTTTAGGTTCTACTACTATCTCACTCTCTTTTTCTGACACTGCTTCCTCTAAAAGCTCTTGATCAATAACTTTCTCTGGAGTAAGTATAACATTTTCATTTTTAATTGTATTTATTTCTTTGTATCTCTTTAATATATTGCCTTTTCTTCCGTAGTTATATGCTTCATCTACAGCATCATCTAATGATATTGTTAATCCTACTTCACTTAACGGTATCTTATATTCCCCGTTTGCTGTTGTAAGAACCAAATCATATTCTCTTAATTCTTCAACATGCTCTTCATATACTTCATATGCTTCATCAACAGTAAGCCCACTAACATCTACACCATCTATAAATATACCTGTATATATTGTTCCTTCGCCTGTTTCTGCATTTACTTTTTTCATTACTGGTGCAACTACCATACAACATAATGCTAGTCCCAATATACCAAACGTTAATTTCCTCTTCATATTAACAACCTTTCCAAATGTATTTCATCTATATGTTAAATACTTCCCTTATAATATGTACTAAAATGTATCATTATAATTCTACAATGTAAGCACAAAAAATGATACTGTCAATATCTACTAATTAAATTGACAAAAAAGCTATGTTTTTGTATATTTTATTTACAGCTTTATTTAAAATCCAGCCAATAGACCGATAAGCATTGCGGCTATCATTACAACAGCAATAACTCCAGCAAAAATTCTTTGAGTTTTTTTGTTATTAAACATTATACAACACCTCTTTTCTGAAAGGACATATTTATGATACCTATATTTTTATCGTCATTAGTAATACTAATGTTAGTTATTAAGCACAACATCAACAAATCAAAACGTTTAACCGAGAAAACTACTAAAGCTTTCTGGGAAAATGAATCCAAAGCTAATCAAACCAGAAAAGCTGATATATCACAGCTTGATTATATCAAGATTCCTTACAGTACCCTTCCTATAAATATTTGCAAGGAAGAGGATATCTTATATATAGAAAACCAACTTCTAGCTATGAAGGATCAACAGATATTAAATCTTTCTGGAATAAGTAACACTCAACTTAAACTTGAATACGGACCTGCAAATCTGCCTATACTGTCTTCTTGTGATGAAAATTATACCCTACTTGTAAGATATCTATATCAATGGGCTGATAAACTTAACCAACATGGTTATATAGATGAAGCTTGTACTGTTCTTGAATACGGAATATCTATCGGCTCAGATATTACTGCACATTATACTCTATTAGCAACCATATACCACGATACTAACCAAGCCGATAAGTACAATTCACTATTTGATTACGCCAAAAACATTAACGGCTTATCACGAGATATCATTCTCAACAATCTAAATGATATCAAAAATTCTTAGTTATATCAAGGTGTTGAGACCATATTTATTATTACATTTTAATTAAATTTTTGTTAAAAATCTATCTTATGACCTTGTCTTGCACAAATCATATAACGGACATACGTCACATTTAGGACTTCTTGCTATACATATATTTCTTCCATGTGCAATAACCTGAATATTATACAATATCCATTGCTCCTTAGGTAATGTCTTCATCAGGTCATATTCAATCTTCTCTGGGTCTTCATTTTTAGTAAGTCCTAGTTTTCTTGATATGCGTTTCACATGAGTATCTACCACTATACTTGGATCGTGATATATATTTCCTCTTATAACATTGGCAGTCTTTCTTCCCACACCAGCTAATTCAGTTAACTCTTCTATTGTTTTGGGAACTTCTCCATTATATTTATCCATTAAAGTTTTGGTACAAGCAATTATATTTTTTGCTTTGTTTTTATAAAATCCTGTTGAATATATATCCTTCTCTAATTCCTTAATATCTGCATTTGAAAATGCTTCTACTGTTGGATATTTAACAAATAATTCTTTAGTTACAATATTTACTCTAGCATCTGTACATTGAGCACTAAGCATAGTTGCAATTAATAATTGCCATGCATTTTCATGATTAAGATAACACACATATTCTGTGCCATATGTCGTATTTAAAATATCTATTATTTTTTGGACATCTTCTTTCTTTCTTCCCATAATGTAACTCCTATTTGGATGCAATTACAATTGCTCCACAAATCTAACTGTTGCATCATTGTTTAATTGATTCCTACTCTCATAATCAAATACTCCAAAAACTATATCGGTATTAGCATCAATATTATTATCAATATATTTAAGTGCCTCTTTGCTAACAGGTTCAATATGCATCGCTCTTGCCGATAATTTTGAATCATATTCTGTACTATTTGTCTTTAAATCTAATTCTTGATTTCCACCATTTATAAAAAATTGTTTAAAATCATTTTTATATCCATCTAAACTCGTTGACCATTCTGGCCTGTTTTTAATATTCTCTCTTAGATAAATATCATAAGTTAATAATTCCTTTAGTAATTCTATATTACAATCTGTTATTTTCTCTTTTGCAAATTCAATTAAAACCTCATACCTTGCTATTCGTTTATGTTGGATTCTAAATAAATTATTTTCATCATAATATTTTCCAATTGCATTATATAAATCAAAAGGTTCAGCGTATAACTCTTCCAAGTAATTTATAGTATTTTTAAATTGACTACTGTTATAATACACCTCTAAAACTTCTTCTACTGCTTTTAGGTTGAGTATCTCATTATAACTAATCCAATCTGTTGCCATAACTTCATATGGAGGATAATCATGATATATAAGTCCATAGCTATCTCTATTCTCATATATGTATGAGCCTTTTAAAACCTTGAGAAAACCTAGTTGTAATTGTTCTGGACTAAGCTTATAAGCATCATTAAAAGACCTCCTGAAACTTTCATAATCTTCATACGGAAGTCCTGCTATTAAGTCTAAATGTTGATGAATATTTTTCATATCATTTACTGTTTTTAAGGCATTCTCTAATTTACTAATATTCATAGTTCTTCTAATCTCTTTGATTGCCTTACTATTAGTAGATTGAAGTCCTATCTCAAGTTGAATAAGTCCTTCTCTCATATTTCTTAATATGCTAAAATCCTCTTCCTCTAATAGATCCGAAGATACTTCAAAATGAAAATTAGTAATACCATTATCATTATCTAATATATATTGCCATATCCCTCTCGAATGGCTCTTGCTACAATTAAATGTTCTATCAATAAACTTAACTTGTTTAACCTTATTATCTAGAAAATATTGAAGTTCATTGTAGACTATATCTAAACTTCTAAACCTCACACTTTTATCAATTGATGATAAGCAATAACTACATGAAAATGGGCATCCTCTACTTGTCTCATAATAGATAATTCTATTTTGGAAATCATCTATATTATCATATACAAATGGTAGCTTGTCCATGTCCAATAATTGGCGAATTTCATTTTGAATTATATCTTCAGATTCATCGTTTCTATATGAAATGCCCTTAATGTTTTCTAACTCTTCTTCACTAACTTGTATATCATTCCTACTATATAATTCTACAAGTGCTCTAAAGGTCTCTTCACCTTCCCCTTGAAGTACAATATCTGCAAAGTTCCAATTATTTAGAACCTCTACCGAATCATAAGATACTTCTGGCCCACCTAACCATATACTAGTCGATGGGGATATTTTCTTAAGTTCTTTTGCTACTGAATATACATATTCAATATTCCAAATATAACAGGAGAAGGCAACTATATCTGCCTTCTCTTCGTATATTGCTTGTAAAATATTATCCCTATTATTGTTTATTGTATATTCACCTATTTCAATATCCACACCTGTTTCCCTTGCGTATGCTGCAAGAGAATACACTGCTAGATTAGAGTGAACATATTTCGCATTTATAGCAACCAATAATACCTTCAATATAATTCTCCTATTCTTTAATTCCTGCTAAATAGTTAATAAATTGCTGTGCAGTTCTACCTGAAATTCCTCCATGACTTAGCTCCCATTTATTTGCTTCTGCCATTAATTCTTCATCAGATAATGTAATCTCTGGATATTTCTTTGCTAATCCTACTACTATTTCAAAGAATTCCTTCTGTGATGGTTTTGAGAAACTAATAGTAACACCAAATCTATTTACTAAAGATAACTTCTCTTGCATAGTATCTGATTTGTGCATTCCATTTACATTTTCCACATCATTTCTATCTTTCCAGGTCTCTTTAATTATGTGTCTTCTATTTGATGTTGCATATATAAGTACGTTGTCTGGTTTTGTCTCTACACCACCTTCAATAACAGCCTTAAGAAATTTGTACTCTGTCTCAAATTCTTCAAAAGACAAATCATCCATATATATAATGTATCTATAATTACGGTTCTTAATCTCTGCAATTACTGTTGATAAGTCTACAAATTGATGCTTGTATATCTCGATCATTCTAAGCCCTTGATCATAATACTCATTAATAATAGCCTTGATGCTTGTGGATTTTCCAGTACCACTATCTCCAAATAATAAAGCGTTGTTAGCTCTTCTACCATTTACAAATGCTTCTGTATTATCTATAAGCTTTTTCTTCTGTATCTCATATCCTATCAAATCATCTAACACTACTTTATCTGTATTATTAATAGGTATGAATTCTATATGGCTTTCTCCTAAATGCTTTATTCTAAATGCCTTGTTAAGTCCAAACATTCCAACACCATAAGCTTTATAGAATGCTGTAACTAAGTCGAATATATCCTCTTCATTATTAGCTTGCTCAATTTCTTCACTAAGCTTTCTAACTTTGTCACTTACATTCTTATTATACATTCTCTCTTTTTTCTCAATAGATTTGTAATCGGATATAGTTGTAAAACAATCTATCTCTAAATCTTTCTCTATCTGTGAAAAATCATAATCAAATAATTTCTTAAATATTCTGAAATCACTCTTGGCAAAATGATTAACTGAACCATCATTAGCCCCAACCTTTTCACAAGTTAAGCTAAATGGGTTTTCATTTGTAATCAATATAAATGTTAGGTAATTATGCCATAAGTTTTTATCAAAACCATACTGTGTTGCTAAGTCTAATATTCTCTTTATCTCACCATATATTCTTGTAACTAAATCTGCCTTGTTTGCTCTATTTAAATCATAATCTTCAAAGATATTACTTATATTATGAAGAATACTATTATCTCCTAAATCTCTATATAATACTAATTTTGCTATTTCTCTATACATACGTATACCTCTCATCTTTACTATTCATTCGCTATATCTCATTAATACATTTTATTGTGATAAACATTCTATTTATTGTACTCCTCAATTACCAATTTATCAATTCAAAAATACTTTCAAAATATGTGGTATTATACATTTACATTTCTTCTATAAATTATATTGCTTTAACACATGAATATTGATATTATAGTATTACATTTATACATTAAGGAGAAGATTTTTATGATACAAAACATCGGCATTTTTAAACAATTAGGTATGGCATTGAGCGGACTTGTCAAACCATCTATGTATTCACGTCTAAGACACCAGGGGGCTATGAAAATATTGTTGTTTGTTTTAACAATATCTCTTATATCTTCAGCTATTACTCTTTTAACACCTACTATAACATTTGTTAATAGTAACACTTACTCTGATTTCATTGATAATCTTCCTGAGTTTAGCATGGGCAACGGAATTTTGGAGCTACCTGAACCATATGTTTTTCAACAGAATAACGGTATTGCAGTTATCGATACGACCGTAACAGCTTATACTAATAGCGATATAAATTCTATAATGAATACTTTTTCACTTTCTTCATCTAGTACAATTATATTAGGTAGTAGCACAAATATATTAGTTTATCAGAGCGGTCAAGTTTCTGAATTATCTATTGCTGATTTCTGCTCTTTATTTAAAATTGATTATCTAGATAACAATAATATTAACGATTATCTTTCTAGTCAGTTCCCTATTATATTTACCATAATTACGTTAATTGGAACACTATACTATGCCTTTGCTTATTATGTAGTCGCCATACTATATGCAGTAATCGGAACAATATTTGGTGTATTTACAAAAACACTATATAGTTTTAAACAACACTATATTATGGGCATCTATATCGCAGCATTTTGGAAACTACTTTCAAGACCTATATTACTATTTACCGATTTGTCTAATAAGCCTGTCTTCCTTGCCGTTATATTACTTACTAGTATATACATATGTTTAGCACAGATTAAAAAAGAAGATTCTCATAGCAAAGAGGAGGACTATGTACCTTATTATCGTAGTACTTATAATGATTCCGATAATGAGGTTACACCTGAATCAACTCCTACTGCTCAAGAATCTTCAACTAATAACTATTCTCAATCTTCCACTCCTACGAGTTCATACAGCGGAAAATTCAAATTAAAGGATTGATACTTTATCCAGTATCCCTTTTACCTTGGCTATGACTATTCCATAATTGGTCATAGCCACTTTTTGTTCTTTGGCTAGATCAATTCTACTCATCACATACTTTCTGTTAAACATACATGCGCCACATTGAATTACCAAATCATACTTGGTTAAATCTTTAGGAAAATCTGCTCCACTTACTATATCAATCTTGATTCCTTCTCCTGCCAATTTTCTAAGCATTGCTGGTATTTTTTCTCTGCCTATATCTTCTGTAAGAGGTGCATGAGTACAGGCTTCTGCTATTAACACTCTAGAACCTTCGTTAAGTTTATCAATTGTAAGTGCACCTTCTATGTAATAATCAATGTCTCCTTTATATGCTGCAAACAACACTGAAAAAGAAGTCAATAGACTATCTACTGGTTTCTTTGCATATACAACATCAAACACCTGCGAATCCGTTATAATTAATTTAGGTGGATTAACCATGCTTTTTAATGCTACATCTAATTTATCAGTAGTTACCGATGTAACAATACATTTTTTATCAAGCAAATCTCTTATAACCTGAACTTGTGGCAGTATAAGTCTACCCTTAGGGGCTTGAATATCTTGAGGCATAACAAGTAATACTGTATCATCCTCTTTTACTAAATCACCTACAATACTTGTTTTCTCAAAATCCTTAGGCATATCCTCAATAATTCTATCTATTACATCTTCTATACCAGTTCTATTAATCGCACTTACAACAACAGGTGCTACACCTAATGTGTTCTTAATCTTATCTTCTATAAACGTTACATTACCTAGTAAATCCGCCTTATTTACAACAATTATAAATGGTGTGTTCTTTAATTTCAGAATATCAATCCATTGCATCTCTTCAGATATATCATCACTTACACAAACAACTATAGCTATATCTGTCTTATCGATAGCCGCTTTTGTCTTCTCAACACGCATATAACCTAAATCACCTTCATCATCAATACCTGCTGTATCAATGAATACACACGGACCTATACCGTAGATTTCCATAGTCTTATATACTGGATCGGTTGTTGTTCCTAAAACATCTGAAACAAGCGATATATTTTGGTTAGTAATAGCATTAATCAATGATGATTTACCACTATTTCTTCTTCCAAATATACCTATGTGTAACTGATTTGATCTCGGGGTTGATTCTAAACTCATAACACCATCTCCTCTTACATTAAAATCTGAAATCTCTTTCTCCATGTACTAGTTCTTCAATATACTTAATAGCTTTTTCCTTAACTATTGGGGTCGTAATGTTCTCTAATTCTTTCTCTATTACTATATCACCTTTTGCCTTCGTATCAGCTGATGCATAATCTTCAAGATATTCCTTCAATGTCATAAGCGCATTAGGTTGACAGCAATTTGCTATTTGTCCACTCTTTACAAGTTGCATAAATCTATCGCCAGTTCTTCCTTCTCTATAACAAGCTGTACAGAAACTTGGAATGTAACCAAGGCTTAGTAACCAATTCACTACTTCGTCTAGAGTTCTAGTGTCATTTACATCGAATTGAGCTGAATTTTCTTCCTCTTCTTCTACATATCCACCTACACTAGTTCTTGAGCCTCCACTAATCTGTGATACTCCTAGACTTAATACTTTTTCCCTTGTTGCTTGTGATTCTCTTGTAGATATAATCATTCCTGTATACGGAACCGCTATTCTAATTACTGCTATTATCTTCTCAAATAAATCATCTGTTATTGCATCTTTAAAGTCATCTGTATCAATATCATCTGCTGGTCTTATTCTTGGAATACTAATTGTATGAGGTCCAACTCCACAAGCAGCTTCTAAATGTTCTGCATGCATTAATAGTCCTGTAAAATCATACTTGTACATATTAAGTCCAAATAATACACCTATACCAACATCATCTATTCCACCTTCCATTGCTCTATCCATAGCTTCTGTGTGATATGCATAGTTATGCTTAGGGCCTGTAGGATGAAGAAGTTCATAATTTTCTTTGTTATATGTTTCTTGGAATAATATATATGTTCCAATTCCTGCATCTCGCAGTTTTTCATAATTCTCAACAGTAGTGGCAGCAATATTTACATTTACTCTTCTTATTGCACCATTCTTATGCTTAATACTATATATGGTTTTAATACTCTCTAACACATATTCTATCGGATTGTTAACTGGATCTTCCCCAGTCTCAAGTGCAAGCCTTTTGTGACCCATATCTTGAAGAGCTATAACTTCTCTTCTTATATCTTCTTGAGACAATTTCTTACGTGCTATATGTTGATTTTTCAAATGGTATGGGCAATACACACAACCATTTACACAATAATTAGATAAATATAATGGTGCAAACATTACAATTCTGTTGCCATAAAATTTCTCTTTTATCTCTTTTGCAAGAGTAAATATTTCCTCATTTAATTCTTCATTATCACATTCTAATAATACCATTGCTTCTCTATGTGATATTCCTTTGTATCCTCTTGCTTTAGTAATAATGTCTCTAATAAGAGATGTGTTACTCTTGTTATCTTCACCATATTTTATAGATTCTAATATCTCCCCATCATCTATAAATTCTTCTGCTATCTTTGACTTAACGTCGTACATCTTAATCCTTCTTTCTGTTTACTAATTACGGCTCCATCCCACATGGTCACCTTTATCTACTACTATTTTATACCCTATTGATTGAAGACGCAAATCCAAACAATTCTTACACTCTGCTGCCTCATCTCCAGTGCATATTTTATTATCATATAACATATATTTTTTCCTAACATCTGTTGGTGACAGATTAGGCATAACTACATTTGCTCCAGCTAATATTCCTAACTCACGCCCCTTGGGATCTATTGTTCCAAGAGCTGTTGTTGACGGCAATAGAACCTCTGGCATCATTAATCTTATTATTGATAACAGTCTTAACGTCAGTTCCAAAGTTCCATTTTCCATATCTGCAAAAGGTGTGGCCTTATGTGCAATGTATGGCCCAATTCCAACCATATGAGGCTTGAATCTTTTGATAAACATTAGATCTTCAATTATATTATCTGTTGTCTGATACGGCGAACCTACCATAATTCCTGTTCCGACCTGATAACCTATTTTTTTTAGATTTTCTAGGCATTTAACTCTATTTGATATACTCAAACTATTAGGATGAAGTTTATTATAATGTTCTTCATTAACCGTCTCATGCCGTAGTAAATATCTATCCGCACCTGCATCAAAATACTTCTTGTAGGCTTCATAACTTCTCTCACCTATTGATAATGTAATTGCTACATCTTCATATTCGCTACGAATACTACTTACTATATCAACTATGTCATCATCACTATAAGACATATCTTCTCCACCTTGAAGTACAAATGTCCTAAATCCTAAATTATACCCTTGCTTAGCACAGTCTAGCATCTGTTCTTTACTAAGCCTATATCTATCAGCATCCTTATTGCTTGCCCTTATACCACAGTAATAACAGTCATTCTTACAATAGTTTGTAAATTCTATTAAGCCTCGCACATATATATTATTGCTAAATATACCATCAGCAACTTCTCTTGCCTGATTGTGTAAATACTCAGAAGATTCTTCATCTATATTATCTAACAATAGCTTAAATTCAGATTCATCTAACATTTGCTCGGTCTTTAATTTATCAATAATACTTATTATATTACTCATAATATGTTCCCTATTCTAGTTGTCTAATTTGATGTTTGCAAAGATTGCGCCAAATGCTGTTGTTGATGTATCTTCTTCACATACATAGTTAAACTCTTCTATCGTATCAGTCTCTATTGCTTCAACAGAATCATCAAACTCTTTCATGCTAAGACTTATCTTTCCTTCTTTAACTTCTACTACTTTAACTTTAACCTTCTGCCCAAGTGATAATACTTCTGAAGGTTTACTAATTCTCTTTTGACATATCTTTGATATATGAACAAGTCCTGTTAATCCGTTATCCATAGAAACAAATGCACCATAAGGCATTAATGATTCTACTTTTCCTTCAAATACAGAACCTGGTACAATCATTGCCATTTTCTTATTAGTGCTAGCATCTTCTTTTTCTTTTTCTACCACTTTTGATGAAAGAACTAATTTACCGTTATTCTCATCTGCTGTAATAACAACCGCTTCAACAGTCTTTCCAACCCATGCTTCTAAGTCTTCAACATATGTTGTAGATAATTGCGATGCTGGTATAAACGCTCTCATACCTTCTAAAAATGTTACTACTCCACCATTTACTGCTTGGCTTATCTTAACACTAACCTTTGTCTGATTCTCAAATAATTCTGCAAGTTTATCCCATACAAGAACCTGTGTTGCTTCTTTTAATGATAATGCAATGTTACCTTTTCCATCATCAAGTCTAGTCACTGTAGCAGTAAGTTCATCACCTATCTTCAGCTCATCCATCGCCTTAAAATTAGGATCATCTGATAATTCCGATGTTGGTATAATTCCTTGTGTATAATACCTTAAGTCAAGAGTAATCTCATCCTCGTTGATATCAAGTATTGTACCAGTGATCATATCTCCTTCTGCTATCTTTCTAAAAGATTTATCTATCTCTTCCAAATAATCGTTCATTGATTCCATAATAACATCCTCCAAAGTTTTATATAATATACGGGTAATACCATATACACTAAACTCGACAGTACCGAGCTAAGTAATAATAGTATAGCACAAAAAAGCTAGTAAATAAAATATCTACTAGCTTGATTTTTGTATTGTATTATTTTCTTATATATGTTATATTATTCATGTAAGATATATAATTATTCTTTTACACATCTTGTTTATCTTTAACTATTATCTAGTTAACATATTCATCTAATAACAATTATAAGCTTTGCTTATAGTGTAATGAGCGTTAGTGAGCGGGAGCAGGCTTAAGCCTATTCATCACGAGCATCGAATGTCGATTACAAGCTTTGCTTGTAATATATTTAACAAAGGAACCGGTAGGGCGATTATGTCAGCCACCCTCATCTTTTAGAAGGGACTGATGCTTATGGTTACATATAGTGATTTATTTACTTTTGTAATAATGCTTGTTGCAATAATAACTCTAGTTATTAATTTGCGTAATAACAACGATAAACATAAAAAATAACGCTCTCACCCGCAAAGT
>JAVBSS010000047.1:0-58273 GCA_031556525.1 Lachnospiraceae bacterium | reverse complement strand
TTCTCAAATGCCCAACGAGCAAATTTGATTACTATATAATCTCCATCTGGTACATACTTATCTAATGTTCCATATTTTCCACATGGAATCTCATCTAATGTTAATCCAGATGCTAACATCGCTGATACTAATGCAATAGGGAATCCAGTTGCTTTAGATGCTAGAGCTGAAGAACGTGAAGTTCTAGGATTAATCTCTATTACTATAATTCTGTCTGATACAGGATCATGAGCAAATTGTACGTTAGTTCCACCAATAACCTCTACTTCGTTAACAATCTTATAAGCTTGCTCTTGTAATCTATCTTGGCAATCTTGTGAAATTGTTAACATAGGTGCTGAACAGAATGAATCTCCTGTATGAACACCAAGTGGATCAATATTCTCAATAAAGCAAACTGTAATCATCTTACCATTTGCATCTCTAACTACTTCTAACTCAAGCTCTTCCCAACCAAGTATTGATTCTTCAACTAATACTTGTCCAACTAAAGATGCTTGTAAGCCTCTAGCACATACTGTCTTAAGTTCTTCTACATTATATACTAGACCACCGCCTGCACCACCCATAGTGTATGCTGGTCTTAATACTACTGGGTAACCTAATTGATCTGCAATATCAAGTGCTTCTTCTACAGAATAAGCAACCTCACTTCTTGCCATCTCAATACCTAGTTTATCCATAGCTTTCTTAAATTCTATTCTATCTTCACCACGCTCAATAGCGTCAATCTGAACACCTATAACTTTTACGCTATATTTATCTAAAATACCTTCACTTGCTAGCTCAGAACATAAATTAAGACCTGATTGTCCACCTAAATTAGGTAAGATTGCGTCCGGTCTTTCTTTCTGAATAATCTGCTCAAGTCTCTTAACATTAAGAGGCTCTATATATGTAACATCAGCAATATCAGGGTCTGTCATAATAGTAGCTGGATTAGAATTAACTAAAATTATCTCATACCCAAGATTTCTAAGTGCTTTACAAGCTTGAGTTCCTGAATAATCAAATTCGCAAGCTTGACCAATAATTATAGGGCCTGAACCAATAATTAGTACTTTGTGAATGTCATTTCTCTTTCCCATTTGTTTCTCCTATCAATTAAATAAATTTCTTTGAACATAAACTTATACATATTTATGCCCACATGATGCTATTATACTTTATTTTTTTATTTCTAGCAAACATATTCTTATATATTTTAATACTTTATTTTATTTTTGCAAGCATAAAATATAATTTTATTTTAAAAAACTAAGGTCAGGCTATTTGCCTGACCCTATTATCTATAAATTTACTGTTGGAATACCGTCAAATCCTGCCTTTAAATCTTCATCTGTTGGTATATAATCTGACATCTCCCCATTATGGAATTTCTCATATGCATACATATCAAAATATCCTGTACCAGTAAGACCAAATACAATAGTCTTCTCTTCTCCTGTTTCCTTACATTTTAAAGCCTCATCTATAGCTACTTTAATTGCATGACTACTTTCTGGTGCTGGTAATATTCCTTCTACTCTAGCAAATTGCTCTGCTGCTCTAAATACTTCTGTCTGCTCTACTGTACGTGCTTCCATATATCCATCTGCATATAATTGAGATAATATAGAACTCATACCATGGTAACGTAATCCTCCAGCATGGTTAGCCGATGGAATAAATCCGCTTCCTAATGTATACATCTTAGCTAATGGGCATACCATTCCTGTATCACAGAAATCATATACATATTTACCTCTTGTAAGACTTGGACATGATGCTGGTTCAACTGCTATAAACTTATAATCTTTTTCCCCTCTTAAAACTTCACCTACAAAAGGAGATATAAGTCCACCAAGGTTAGATCCACCACCTGCACATCCAATAATAATATCCGGTGTTATATTATATTTATCTAATGCTGTCTTTGTTTCAAGTCCAATAACTGTTTGATGAATTAATACTTGATTCAATACACTTCCTAATACATATCTATATCCTTCAGATTGTGTAGCAACTTCAACTGCCTCTGATATAGCACATCCTAGACTTCCACCTGTACCTGGATGAGCTTCTAATATTTTTCGTCCTACTTCAGTTAACTCTGATGGTGATGGAGTAACACTTGCTCCATAAGTTCTCATTACTTCTCTTCTAAAAGGTTTTTGTTCATATGAAACCTTAACCATATATACTTTACAATCAAGATCAAAATATGAACAAGCCATAGAAAGTGCTGTACCCCATTGACCTGCTCCTGTCTCTGTTGTTACACCTTTTAATCCTTGTTGCTTTGCATAATAAGCTTGAGCAATAGCTGAATTAAGCTTATGACTTCCACTTGTATTATTTCCTTCAAATTTGTAATATATCTTAGCTGGAGTCTGTAACTTCTCCTCTAAGCAATATGCTCTAACAAGTGGCGCTGGTCTATACATTTTATAAAACTTAAGTATCTCTTCTGGAATATCAATATATGGTGTTGTATCATCTAGTTCTTGTTTAGCTAACTCTTCACAAAATACTACACTCAGCTCATCTAAAGTCATAGGTTCAAGTGTGCCTGGATTTAAAAGCGGTGCTGGTTTATTCTTCATATCAGCACGAACATTATACCATTGCTTTGGCATCTCACTTTCTTCTAAATAAATTTTGTAAGGTATTTCTTTTTCTTTCATAATTATATTCTCCTTTCAATCTTTGGGTAAAAGGATTCTTTACATTAAAAAAGCCCTTATCCCAACAGATGATCTGCTGGGACAAGAGCGTTATATACTCCTGCGGTGCCACCCTGCTTGACACTATAAGTGTCCTCCTTATGTGTACATATTATACACTGACATTTGTTAACGAAGTATCCTCTCCGTCTCGCCTACTATATTCAGCTCGCCCTCCGAAGCCCATTCCTAATAGTCTTATCTGTTGCAATTCCACCACCTGCAACTCTCTGAAAGACAGTATCTATAAGTACTTGCTCTTCATCTACGGTTTTCAATAAAATTACTTTACCATAACCTTTGATTTTAGTCAATATTATAAAGAATTTAATCTATAACTTAACGAAACTTAATAACCCAACTACAATCAATGTTACTATCAAAGATAATGACAGTGTTGCTGATATATAATCTACATGTTCTTCTTCCTTTACATATATAGGTAACACATATGTTGGTGGTAAGAAATGAACTAATACATAACTTATAAATAGTAACTTACTAACACCTACTGTCTTATCCAATATAAATAGGCCTATAGCTCCCATAGCTGCCCATAATACATATCTTGATACTATAGTTTTCAACACATCTGGTAATATTTTTTTATTTACAGTAAAATTATATCCAACAGTAAGTAATATAATTGGTGTTATAGGTGCAGTTATTGTATTAAGTGTTTGATTATACACATCTGCAAATCTTGAAGCATTTACCCACTGACCGAATCCAAATATTACACCTACTATACCAACAGCTAACGATATTATTATAGGCGATTTCACCAAGCTAATAGCTAATTCCTTGCCACTTGGCTTACTTCCACTAGTTACAACAGATAATAATGTTAAATATATAACATAACCATATATAGTACATGCAAAATCTATCTTAACTAATTCATACAACATCTCTTGTCCCACCAACGCGGTAAGCAGAGCATAACCTGCCATACCATTTTCTTGAGTACCAATTAAAAAAGGAAAATATTTTTCATGTGGCTTATAGAACTTTCTAGCCAAATATCCTATTCCTAACGCTATCATGAACTCTGAAAATACCACTATGAATATTACCACTGAATCCATTGCTATAGTAACGCTAGATATACATTTAAACACTAATACTGGTAATAATATTTTTGCCACTATATTCTTCATTCCCGCAATGCAATTTTCATCAACTATTGCAAATCTTTTCAACAAATATCCTAATACCAATAATGCAATTATCGGAAATAATACTTCTAAGCTTAATATAATTTTGTCCATACACATCCTGTTCTTTCTATATATATTCTCTATCAAATTTTATAACTGTATAATATAGAGTATCCCCATCATTTAACTTTTCATCAATTTTTTCTTTAATTTCCTTTTCCTCATATGTACATTCATATGGAAGTACTACATCAAATATTATATTAGTATGAGTATCTCCCGTTACAACTCTAAAATCATGATAAGATAATTTTTCATCAATATCCTCTATAATTTCTTGAATTTTCCTTCTAAGATTATTTACCACCTCATTATCAATCTCTATTGGGTCCATATGTATTGTCATCATTATATTAAATGTATCATATAATTCATTCTCAATGTTATCGATTATATCATGAGCTTTTAAGAAATTCTCATCACTTCTTACCTCAACATGACAACTTCCTAACGTTCTTCCTGGCCCATAGTTATGAAGTATCAAATCATGCATTCCATATATAGAATCATGTTTAGTAACAAATTTAGCAATACTATCCACAATTTCCTTATCAGCAGGTTTACCTATTAATTCATCAACTGTATCTTTAGTAATCTCAAATCCACCTTTTAAAATAACGAAAGACACTATGAGTCCCATTATTCCATCAATAGGAAATTCAGTAAATAAAGCTGCAACAATAGCTATAATAGTTCCCGAAGTTGCCCATACATCATTTCTACTATCTTTAGCAGTTGCTAGCATAACCATAGAATTAACCTTATTTCCTAATGTAGTATTAAATATAGACATCCATATTTTAATTAAAATTGATACAACAAGAGATATCAAAACAACTGTACTATATTTCACTTGGCTTGGATGAATTATCTTATCAATAGAATCCATAAATAATTGTACACCCATTGCCATAATAAAAGCTGCTATAACTAACGAAGTCACATATTCTATCCTACCATGGCCAAAAGGATGATCTCTATCTGCTGGCTTTGCTGCCATCTTATAGCCAAAAAGAGTTACTATACAACTGGCACAATCAGATAAGTTATTAAATGCATCCGATATTATAGAAATAGAATTAGATATAGTTCCCATTATATATTTTATTATAAACAAAAATATATTACAGACTATTCCTACCAAACTACTTAAAGTTCCATATCTTCCTCTTACCGTAATATCGCTAACATTCTCATAATTTTTTACAAATAATTTTAATAATAATTTACTCATAATAATACCACCCCTATTTTACAATTAAAATTTTCTTCTAAATATAATTTTTCTGCCTAACAAATATATATTTTAAAAGTATATCACGTTTAAATATATATTCCATCATAAAAAATTAAAACAAATAAATATTTCAAAAAAATTTGGTAACACTACTATTGATATCAAATAAAAGGAGTGTAAAATCATGAAAAATATCAAAAAAGTTTTCTCATTATGTTTAGTTCTTATTATGCTCTCTACTTGCTTAGCTGGTTGTGGAACTAATAACGCTGGTACAACTGGAGATAACGCATTAAATGAATTAGGAACTGATACCAAAAACGCAGTTAATGATGCTGGCGATGTTGCTAAAGACGTTGTTGATGGCGTTGAAGATGTAGCTGAAGGCACTGGTAATTTAGTTACAGGCAAAGGTTTTAATACCTACAACGATGCTCACGACTATTTTCTAGAACAAATGGGTACTGGTAATAACGCTGCTAAATACGAAGTTAGAAATGAATCTCAAGATCTAATGGAATACCAAAGTGGTAGCAAAGGATATCGTTTTGAATTATACGATACTGCTAACGATACAAACGGAACTAGAGTTGGTGAATATTATGTAGATTCTGCAACTGGTCTTATCTACTCAAAAAATGAAGAGTCTGGTGATATTACTCAATACTCTGGAACTCTTAATTCAAGAGATACCTCTAATGCCAAAACTACTAAGACAACTAAAGGTAATACAACTAGCAGTACTAATACAGTTCAATAGTTACTTTCAAATTCAAACACTAATTTAGGGACAGTCAATTACGACTGTCCCTTTCTCTTCAACATTTCATCATATTGTTCATACATTTTCTGCACACTGTTTTCTAACAAATAATAATGTTTAATATACGGTATCAATAATACAAAAAATAATAATACTAATCCAAACATAGGTATACTTGGAAATACCATCGTATACAGTATTGTAATTATTGCTAATACTGCAAAAGTTACCGTTACAATCAAGTGTATCAGCCTTTCGTGCATAAAGAATTCTATTTGTACTAAATGCTTTTCCATTTCATAATAATAATCTATATCTTTTGGTGGATTATCAAGCATATTTTCTATACTATTATAATAATCCTTAATTCGATCTCCCATTCTAGATTCCTTTGACATTCCTATATCTTTTGCCATAAATATCACTTCTTTCTTCCGCACATTATGTCAACTCTTTAAATACATTATATAAATCCAACTTCCCATATCCCCACATATTATTAGGATATTTGATATTTGGTTCTCGTCTTGCTCCTCTTATAAGGCTTGCTTTTATCTGGTCTCCAGTTTGAGCAACCACACCTTGTCTTCTATACCACTCCAACAATAGCGCTGCTGAACCTGCTGTTATAGATGAACCAATAGATGTACCAGACTTCCTAATGTATCCTCCATGTGTATCAGGACCATATATATCAACTGCTGGCGCTGCTATATCAGGTTTGACATTTCCCTGTCTAGTATAACCTCTACCCGATTCTATAAACAGACTTCCGTTATAATGATTATATCCAGCTAATGTAATAACACCTTCCCCATTTCCTGGTGACGTTATCGTAATATTAGGATCTGGTCTTATAAAATAAGTATTTGCCTTAATAAAATCACTAATAGGCATCCAAATATTGTATGTTCTAGCTGTGCTTCCTGTTGCATATACTCTTAACTTCCATAAACCTGGTGTAGGATTTCTAAGACGTATAACAACCACTTCGTCTCCTGTTTGGGATTCTACCACTCTATAATATACATCTATAATAACATTTTCCAACAAAAAATCTATAGATTCTGTAGTTTCAAAACGTGGTGATAATCTTTCTACAATATTTCCTCTGGGAGTCTCAAATCCTACCGAATATATATTAGGAATATTGCCCCATAGCTCCATAATGAAGCCTGATTCATTCTCTGCTACATTGAACTCAACTACATCATACTCTTCATTAGCCTCTACTTCTCCAGAGTAATGATGTCTTGCATTACCTTCATTACCTGTAGGAACAGATATACTTCTAGCTCTAGTCGATGCAATTCTATCAATAAATTCATCTATTAATCCAAGACCATTATGTCCTCCACAATTACTTCCTAATCCGAGACATATCGATAATGGTTTCTGTAATGATATTGCTAAGGCATTTACATAACTTATAGCTGTTATTATATCATTTTCTTGAAATGCTTCTATATCTTCATCTATTACCCTTAAATATTTGTAAACAGATTTCGCTTGTTTCAATTTTACCACTACTATATCTGCATTTGGTGCTACACCACTAAAATCATTTTCTTCATCAATTCCTCCTGCAGCAATTCCTGCAAGAAATGTTCCGTGCCCATTTTCATCTATAGATGGAACAATATCATAAGGATTATTACTTAAGAGGGCTTCATTTATTTGTTCTTCATTAAATTCACTACCATAATTAGTAAGTACAGTGTTTCCTGTATCTATGTTTAATGTCTGATCCCAAAGCCCAACTATTCTTGTTGTCCCATCTGCCTTTCTAAATATAGGATTGGTATAATCAATCCCTGTATCTATTATAGCAACAATAATATTATTACCATATAGATTCAACGCTGGATCTGCTCGAACCCTAATAATATCTGTTGATTCTAATGCCGAGCTATCCATTAACCCATATATTTTAGGCATACCTGAATAAGGTATTTGCAAACCTTTGGGGTCATTTTTATCAAGATATACAATAGCAATATTATTATCTACTATTAGTACACAATCATTTCCATAATATTCAAGCAAACCATCTACATCACCACCATATTGAACAATATAGTCCACATAATTATCATTGGTAATTCTCTCTCTACATACATCAGAATTAATATCCATATTACCCCTAATACATTTATTCAATACTAATATATGTAATAAATAATATGTTAATGAATATATTTAATTGGTTTAATCTTAATTTTCTAACATTTCTAAGAATGTAATTACTTTCGAATATCCTTCGTCCACATTCGGCATTAATGACTTACCAACTTCTCCATTGCCCGTTCTAAATTCTTCTGTAACATCACTTGCTGCCTTAGCTAAAACTGTCATAGACAAATTAGCTGCTACACCTTTCAATGTATGCGCCGCCTTAAATGCAGCATCATTATCATCATTATCTATCGCTTCCTTAAGTTGGTTATAACTTTGATCACCTCTAAATTTGAATAAAAACTTTATAAATAAATCCTCTTTATTCATAAAACGATTCATTCCTTCGTTATAATCAATACCGTATTCCCCATATTGGCTTATTTCCATAACAATTCTCCCTTCACATCACTATTATCCATTTGTCTCTATTTAACACTATTTTATATAATTTTTCAACCTTTTAATTACATATTCTAGCTCTAACGGTTTAGCAATATGTTCATTCATTCCTGCTCTTTTTGATTTTTGAATATCTTCTGCAAATGCATTTGCTGTCATAGCTATAATCGGTATCGACTGTGCATCTTCTCTTTGCAAATTTCTAATCTCTGTTGCTGCATCAAGTCCATTAAGCACCGGCATTTGAACATCCATTAATATCAAACTATAATACCCTGGTTTAGAAGCATTAAAGATATCGACACCTTCTCTTCCGTTTTCTGCAGTATGTACATGTAATTGTACCATTCCCAAAATATCATATAACATATCCCTATTTATTTCATTATCTTCAACCAATAAAATATTCTTTCCTTCAAATGATACATTAAAAACATCTTCTTTCTCTATTACTTCCATCATCTGATTTTTATCTATTTTATTAAATTGATCTACTAACCTCGATTTAAACAATGGTTTATTAATAAAACCGTTCGTACCTAAGCTTACCATATCTTGTTCTATCTCCGCTCTATCATACGACGATGTTACAATAACAGGTAAATCTCTACCTATGTTTTTTCTAATTTCTTGGATTATCTCTAATCCACTCATATCTGGCATTTTCCAATCGATAATCACTGCATAATAAGATTTTCCATTTTTGTATTCTGAAAGTATTTTTTCTAATCCTTCACTCCCATTAACAATATATTCTCCCTTAATTCCTATACTTGATAACATCTTACATGCCGCGATACATACCAATTCTTCATCATCAATTATCAATACATTACGATTCTTATAACGATATTTTTCACTTTCATTATTTTCTATATATTTTATAGGCAGTTCTACACAAAATTTGCTACCCTTTCCCACTTGACTATCTACCACAATAGTTCCATTCATCATATCAACAATATTTTTTACAATAGACATTCCTAAACCAGTTCCTTGAGTTTTACTAACTCTAGAATCTTCTGCTCTTGTAAACGGATCAAATATTTTTTCCAAAAACTCTTCTGTCATTCCCATACCATTATCTTCAACAATAAAGCTATAATTTGCATATCCTTGAACATATGATTTTTTCTCTTTTATAGTTATTTTTACTAATCCATTATCCGAGGTATATTTCACAGCATTAGTAACAAGATTTAATATTATTTGACTAATTCTCTGTACATCCGTAACTATTTTTTCATGATTAACTTCTTCTGCTATAACCTCAAACAACTGATTTTTCTTCTGAGCCATTGGTTGTATTACTGATACTACTTCTTCAATAGTATCAGACAAGCTAAATTCTTCCTCATATAACTCAATCTTACCACTTTCAATTCTATTCATATCTAATACTTCATTAATAAGATTCAATAATATTTTACTTGATATTGTTATCTTTTCAAGACATTCTGTAACCTTCATAGAATCCTCTGTATGCGCCAATCCCAATGTAGTCATACCTATAATTGCATTTAACGGTGTTCTTATATCATGACTCATACGCGACAAAAATTCTGTTTTTGCATTACTAGCATGGTTTGCATTTTGAAGTGCTTCTTCCAACAATTGTTTTGATTGTTCTTCTCTACTTTTCCAACCATCAATATCTTTTAAAAATATTACAACAATTATATCTTCAGAGAGTTCTTGTTTCATATATATTACACTTATACTTTTCCAACGGTAGATTCCATCTATCCCTAATCTTCTGTATTGCACTTCACATTCCGTCTCATTATTTTCAATTACTCTAAATATACTTTTTCTTGATACTGTATTTAGAAATTCTTCTCTGTCTTCTGGATGAATATATTCTACAACTTGCTCTATCATACAATCATAATTATCTTCATAGAGTGATATATCGCTTAGTCTACTATCCCTCTTCATTACAACAAACATATTTTCCAATAAATTAACTTTAACTATTGTCTGATATGTTATATCTACAGATGTTGCATATATCTTATCTTTCATTTCAGCTTCTAGCATTTTCTGAAATTCTTCATTAATATCCGCTGATACACATAGTACTTTTGTTGTAACTCCTTCATTTGCCTCTACAAATATATAGCTAAATCTCATCCATATATAACTTCCATCCCCAACCTTCATTCTTGCCATCATTTCAACATACGGCTTGCTTTCATCTACAGCTTTTTGCAAATTCACAATACTACCAAACTCGCTCATATTTTCTCTATCATCATAATGTATAAAATTATCCAATATTTTTTTCTGTAATTTGGTGTATGAATAATTCCCATCCAAAAAATATTCTTCTATATTATTATCTTGCTTAAGTATTTCATATGTATCCTCTTCTAAATCCACAGAAAGCACCAAATTATAGCTATTACTTAACGATGCAAAAACCTCTTCATTACTCTTCACCTTTCGTTGTAACGAATATATTTGAGTGACATCTTGATGATATCCATTTATTACTGTTATATCATCTATCTCTTTATTTTTAGAACCACCACACCTAACCCTTATCTCTCCCCAATCTGGGTGTACCCACAGATATTCTATTTCCGTCATATCGCCTTCTAAAATTCTACTTACGCCAGCAGCTACTTTTTCATAATATCTATCAACAATATTGCTATACCATATCTTATAATATTCTTCCGGTGATACTTCTTCCTTTACCCCCATAAGTTTATCCATTGTTCTATCACCATACATTCTTGGCTGTTCATCTTTTACTAATTCCATCTTCCACATTCCAACGTCAACAGCACCAAGTATGTCCTGTATCACTATCTCATCTTCTTCTAAAATCTCTTTTTGTATTCCTATAATTTCTTTCAACGATTTCATATACGATCCATCCTTTTCCCTTTTACACCCTAATTATATTATTAATATCTTCAATATTCAAGCAACTTGTCATAACATTATATAATCTTTCCAAAGATTTTACATTGATTTAAAATTAAAAATACGTATAGACATTTATTCATAACGTCTATACGTATTAATAATATTATCCTCTATTCTGAGTAGCAACTACACTCTCTCCACAATAGATTTCTCTTAATTTTGGTTTCTCAATCTTACCTGTAGGGTTTCTAGGTATATCTGCAAATATTACTCTATGAGGCCTCTTATACCTCGGAAGCTTATGACAGAATTGATTAATATCTTCTTCTGTACAAGTAAAACCTTCCTTAATTTCAATTATAGCTGCCGTTATCTCACCTAGTCGTTTATCTGGTAATCCTATTACTGCAACATCTTTAATTGCATTATTATTTCTTAAAAAATCTTCTATTTGAACTGGATATATATTTTCTCCACCGCTTATAACAACATCCTTCTTACGGTCTACTAAGAATATGAATCCATCTTCATCTTCCTTAGCCATATCACCAGTAAATAACCAATCGTCTTCTAACACCTCAGCAGTTGCTTCAGGATCATTATAGTAACAAGTCATAACACCTGGTCCTTTAACAACTAACTCTCCAACTTCTCCTTGATTAACAGTATCTCTATTCTCATCTACTATTTTGACCTTCCAACCGTAACCAGCTTGTCCTATAGCACCAACTTTATGTATATTATCCATTCCTAAATGTACACATCCTGGTCCTATTGATTCACTCAATCCATAGTTAGTATCATATTTGTGGTTAGGGAATACCTTTTCCCATCGAGTTATTAAACTTGGTGGAACAGGTTGTGCTCCTATATGCATTAGTCTCCATTGAGCTAATTCATAATCATTGATGTTAATATCACCTCTATCAATAGCATCTAATATATCTTGTGCCCATGGCACTAATAACCATACAATTGTACACTTTTCTTTTGACACAGCATCTAATATAGCTTCTGGTTTAGTTCCTTTAAGTAAAACTGCTTTTCCACCTTCTAGAAAACTTCCAAACCAATGCATCTTTGCTCCTGTATGGTAAAGTGGAGGTATACATAAAAATACATCTTCTCTTGTTTGTTCATGGTGTTTCTGCTCTACATTACATGCATGCATAAGGCTTGTATGATTATGCAATATAGCCTTTGGAAAACCTGTCGTTCCTGATGAAAAATATATTGCTGCATCATCTTCATCTGTAACTCTTACTAATGGAACTTGGCTAGAACAATTTGCCGTTAAAGAATTGTAATCCTCTGCAAATGTAGGACAATTGTCTCCCGCAAAAAATAATAATCTATTCTTACTTATATTCTCTGCAATCTCTTCAACACGACCGATAAATTCCGATCCAAATACCAGCACATCCACTTCTGCTAAATCCAAGCAATACGCTATCTCATCAGAAGCATATCTAAAATTAAGTGGCACTGCTAAAGCACCTGTCTTTAATATTCCAAAATATATTGGAAGCCACTCCAAACAATTCATTAATAAAATGGCAACCTTATCGCCCTTTTTAACCCCTCTACTAATAAGTAGATTTGCAAAACGATTAGCTTTTTCGTTAAATACGTTCCAAGTTATTTCTCTTCTATAATAATGAGATATTGGATTAGGCTCAATAAGCTCATATTCTTTCCATGTGACGCGTCTAGTTTCTTTTATCTCTGGATTAATCTCTACTAAACATATATCATCACCATATAATTTACAGTTTCTCTCTAGTATCTCTGTGATAGGCATTGTTTTTCTTCCTTTCAAACCTTATAACTATACTGTTTTATATATAAGCAGTACAATATATATTTTGCCACATTAAAGCGAAAAAGTAAACCTATTTATCGTATTTTTTCTTCATTGCCTCAAGTTCATCTTCAACACTATTTGCAGATGTAGTTGTTGTAGTGGTTGTTGTAGTTGTAACATTTTTTGATTTTCTTGATCTACTGCTTTCTCTATCATCCATCGAATCATAATCATCTTTAAATCTATCTGGATCAGATAATAATACTTTAAGAACTAATGCTAACCCACCAAACATTCCAACTAACATTAATAAATATTCGTAAGCGTTTGCTCCTCTAAAGCTAAAGTTGATATTCATTATTACGTATACAACAATTAATAATAATCCAAGACCTGTTACTAATTTCGAAATAAATTTCTTAGGCATAGCAAACAACATCATAATTCCAACTATAAATGGAACTACTATAAGTCCACCAGCTACGCCAATATTACCAAGCATCATCCTTCCACCAATATTTGAATGTACAGATATTCTTGCTAAGAAAGCATATCCTCCTGCAACAAGCATTGCTAAACCAATTAAAAATTGTACTAAATCGTTATTTTTTCTCTCCATAATAATTTCCCTCCATATGTACATCTTAATTACTTATATGTATTTTATATATTTCTTGTGTGCTTTAATATTAAACATATTAGTTTATATTATATTAAATTTAGAAATATAAAACAATGATTAATTACTAACATTATCAATTTTAATATTCAGTATACGCACTATATATATTATAAAGCAACAAAAAAGACTCCAGTACCACTGAAGTCTTTTTTGTTAGTGCGGATGACAGGAATTGAACCTGCACGGTCTCCCACTAGATCCTAAGTCTAGCGCGTCTGCCAGTTCCGCCACATCCGCAAATCATTTCGTATTAACAGTTATGTGGAACTAATTAATACTATTGGTATTCCTACCAAGTGAAGCACGGGGGGTTCGAACCCCCGACAACCTGATTAAAAGTCAGGTGCTCTACCGACTGAGCTAGTGCTCCATAAACTGGGCTAGTTGGATTTGAACCAACGAATGCAGGAGTCAAAGTCCTGTGCCTTACCGCTTGGCGATAGCCCATTATTGCTTAAATTAAATCTTTTAAGATTTAAAGGGTGGATATCGGGATTCGAACCCGAGACATCCAGAACCACAATCTGGCGCGCTAACCAACTGCACTATACCCACCATATTAAATTGCCTAATGTGCTCGAAGGGATTCGAACCCCCGACCCACGGCTTAGAAGGCCGTTGCTCTATCCAACTGAGCTACGAACACATATCTCTAGCTTTGGGCTAAAGAAAAAGCGGGTGATGGGAATCGAACCCACGTATCTAGCTTGGAAGGCTAGTGTTCTACCATTGAACTACACCCGCATATCTGCTTAAATAGTTACTTGCGTAATCGGGGTGACAGGATTCGAACCTGCGACCTCTTGATCCCAAATCAAGCGCTCTAGCCAAGCTGAGCCACACCCCGTTGAAGCGTTTTTCATTTCTTCTGTTCTTCAACGCAAGACCCATTATATCTCAACTAGATACCCTTGTCAACCATATTTTTTAATTTTTTTTAATTTTATATAAAATTCTGAAAATTCAACGTAAACACGAGGTTCTTCGCCTATAAAAAAAACAAAAAAACTCAAGGAAACAAAAATTTAATTGTCTCCTTGAGAAAAGTAACAACAATTAATTATGCTATTATTTTACAATTTCCACATCATCATCATCAAAAAAATCATCGTCAAAATCATCATCGAAATCATCAAAATCATCTAGGTAATCTGGTGTTAAATATTTGTATACAGCAAATGCAATACCTGCTACTGCTGCAATAGCACCTATAATTGCTAATACCCATAATATTTTATTTCCTGTTTTCTCATTATGATCATCTTTTTTCATTAACTCACTTAATTTTGCTACACTTATTAAATCTTCAATACGTTTCATAATAATTCACCCTTTCCATATTATTACATAGTTTAGATTCTGTGGTCACTATATATAATACCACATTTTACAATTTATTATGTATTATATCATACCTATATTACATTTGCTATTGTTTTTTTAAATTAGCAAATGATGCAAACATCTTCTTAACGCCTACAGTTTCAAAGTCTACAGTAACTTCGTAATCCTTGCCTCCTGAAACAATTCCAGTAACAGTTCCAATACCAAATTTAATGTGCTTAACTGTATCTCCTACCTGATATTCCAAAGTCTCTGCCTTATTTACAACAAATTCTTTACCAAAAAGTGGCTTTTTATTATAACTTTCAGGTGCATTAGGATTTAACTTAAATACTGGTTTACTTGCCGCTTCTGTGGTTCTCCTATCCATATCTAATATATCTGGTGAAATTTCTTTTATAAATCTAGAAACTGCATTAGCATTAGTGCTACCGTGTATCATACGAATCTTAGCTGCACTTAAATATAATTTTTCCATCGCTCTAGTAATGCCTACATAACACAATCTTCTCTCTTCCTCAATCTCATCTTCATCATCAGATCTAACAGCCATTCCACTTGGAAATAATTGCTCTTCCATTCCTCCAAGAAATACACACGGAAATTCTAGACCTTTAGCACTATGCAATGTCATTAATACTACGCGTTCGTTAGACTCATCTAAATTATCAATGTCTGCAACAAGAGCTATTTCTTCTAATAATTCACTCAGATTAGGATTTTCCGCTTCATCTTCGTACTTTACTATTTTATTTTTCAATTCATCTATATTCTCTAATCTTGCTTGTGCCTCTTCTGTATGCTCTACAACTAATCCTTCCCAATATCCTGTTCTATCAAGCAATTCCTCAAACATATCAATAATACTACCGCCATTTTTCAACATTTGACGCATATCAACTATTAAATCAGTAAATGGAATTAATTTTGTAACTGTTTTGCCCAATCCTGGAACTGCTTCTGCTTCAAACATAGCATCCAATATTCCAACACCTACACTATCTGCATATACCTGCAATTTATCTATTGTAGCTGCTCCTATGCCCCTTTTAGGGACATTTACTACTCTCTTTACTGATATATCATCTTGTCCATTTTCTATAGTCTTTAAATAGCAAATTAAGTCTTTTATTTCTCGTCTTGCATAGAAATTCTGACCGCCAATTATTTTATATGGAATATTTCTCATAAGAAGTTTTTCTTCATATATACGTGACTGTGCATTAGTTCTATAAAGAATAGCAAAATCATTATAATATCTACCTTCATCTCTATGACTTCTGGCAATCTCAGATACTACTCCTTCTGCCTCCATATATTCACTTTCATATTGTCTAAATGCTATTAAATCTCCATCATCTTGTTCAGTCCATAACGCTTTATCTTTACGACCTTCATTATGTTTAATTACTTGATTAGCCGCCTTCAATATATTTCCTGTAGAACGATAATTTTGCTCCAATTTAATAACATTTGTATTCTTATACTCATTTTCAAAGTTAAGAATATTATAAATATTTGCTCCTCTAAATTTATAGATAGATTGATCATCATCACCAACAACACATAGATTTTTGTACTTACTTGCTAGGTGACTAATAAGAAGAAATTGAATATTATTAGTATCTTGATATTCATCTACCATTATGTATTTAAATCTTTCCTGATAACTATTTAATACTTCTGGATCAATTCTAAATAAATCCACTGTTTTAAAAAGAAGGTCATCAAAATCAAGTGCATTGTTTGCCTTAAGCTTTCTCTGATATTCAGCATATACTTTAGCAATTTGCATCTTTCTATAGTCACCTTGCGCCTCAATATCATATTCATGAACAGATTTGTACTGTTCTTTTGCTTTAGATATTGCTCCTATTAACATCTTTTCTGAGTACATTTTGGAATCTAATTCTAATTTTTTAATACATTCTTTTACAACTGTCTTCTGGTCATCACTATCATATATTGTAAAATTAGTATTGTATCCCAGTCTATCTATATATCTTCTAAGAATTCTTACACACATAGAGTGAAATGTACTAATCCATACATTTTCAGCACCAAAACCAACGAGCTTATCAACTCGCTCCCTCATCTCTCCTGCTGCCTTATTAGTAAATGTAATAGCCAAAATATTATATGGATTAACACCTTTTTCTTCAATTAAGTAAGCTATTCTATGAGTGATTACTCTTGTTTTTCCCGATCCTGCTCCTGCCAATAATAATACAGGCCCCTCGGTTGTTAACACACCTTTTGCTTGTTCTTTATTTAATATATTATAAACGTCCATTATATCCCCTCTTCTACCGTAATTATTAATCTTTAAAACAACCCATTAATTATAGCATATATGATTACTTTATTCTATATATACGGAGTGAAAAGGGCAAACATTAACTACACGATTATTATAAAAAACAACATAACATAACCCATCAGTTTGTTGATACATATCGTACGCAACTTGAAATTTGCATGCAATAGTTCTACCTTCAAAATCTTCTACTCTTACCTTCAGAAAGTATGCGTAGCTAACAATACCATAACGCGAAGGCAATCTAATTTTCTTTTTCTTAAGTACTTTCCCAATTCTTTTCTTAAACTTATCATTATCTTCAAATATTTTTCTTTTATTATTAATAATTACAACTGCTACACTTACATATATCACAATAATTACAATATATATTATTTTGTATATAATTGCTTCCTCCATAGGAAAAATCCATTGTATTAGACAAACTAATTCTATCAGTGTTGAAAGTGTTACTATAGCACCATAAAAAGCAACACCCTGTGACGACCTATTCTTAAAATACTTCATCTCCTTCTCACTTAAGGATTGATCATAAACTATATTTTTCAAAAATTCATCATCTTCACTGCCACTTTTGTCTACTTTACTTTTAACTTTATATAAAGGATCCGTAAACCCTAGCATAATCAAAATTATAACATTAAATATTACTGTAACTGCATATGCTATTTCCAATTCTGTCAATGCATATTCCTCCTTTTATTCATATCTATTTTTCAGGCATATCTTAGGTAATAAGCATATTAAAATAGCTATTACACCATCATATGTTGATGTAATAGCTATTTATGTGTTATGTAAACTTAACCCATTTGATTTCCGCAGTTTCCACAGAATTTCATACCGTTTGTAGCTGTTCCACAATTAGGACAGAATTTAGGTATTTCTCCACCACCTTGAGGTTGTTGCATCTGTTGCTGTGGTTGTTGCATTTGCTGTTGTGGCTGTTGTTGATTCTGAGTATTCATGCTATTCATCATTTGTTGGCCCATCATCATTCCCATTTGCATACCCATCATATTATTTGCCATATTGCCTGCTGTATTATTCCCATTGCCATTAGTCATAGCATCTACCATACTAACTTGTTGGAATCTATTCATATCACCAATCATAGAATGTTCAACAGCTTGATCAGCACGCTTTTGAATATTTTCTGGATATGAAAATTCATTTATTCTAAAATCAGTTAATGTAAGACCAATTTTAATTAAATCCATATCTAGGTCTTCTAATATACCATTTTGAATCTCAACTGAGTTTGCCATAAGGTCAAACATATTTTTTCCTGCTTTAGATATCCATCTCATTAACAGACCATCAAGCATAGAAACTACTCTTTCTCTAACTTCATTAATAGAGTATTGTTGCTTAACACCTGCTACATTTTCTATAAACATATTGTAATCGTTAATTTTAAATGTGAATGAACCATTTGATCTTATTGGAATTCCACCTGGAAATTCTGGTGCAGGAACTCTAATAGGATTCTTAGTTCCCCATTTCATAGTAAATTCTTTGGTATTTACAAATATTACTTCCGCTCTCATTCCACTGTTAAAGCCGAATTTGAAACCCTTAAGTGTTGATAAAAATGGTACTATCTGTGATTCAATATCATAATCACCATCATCAGTAAAGATACCTTCTACTTTTCCATTAAACATAAAAATAGCATCTTGACCTGGTCTTATTATAAGCTTTGAATCTTTCTTGATTTCTCTGTTTTTCCACTTCCAAAAGAGTATATCATCTCTATACTCTTCCCACTCTACTACGTTTAAAAATTGATTTGAAAATAATCCCATCTTATAAGTCCTCCTCGTAATAAATACTTGTATCTATAATGTTATCTTCACATATATATGTTGCTGTGTAAGTATCCTCAATATAACCATAATCTTCCTTGTCTTTACTAGCAAATATGTATACTATTGTTAATGTTACTAATAGTGCTATTATACAAAGAATAACTTTGATAGGGCTAGTTGGATATGCACCTCTTATTTTTCCTGTTTGACCATTAATAAGAACTGTGTAGTTTTTATTTTTAAAAGAATATGCTGTTGAATATATAGGTAACATAAGGTATTTATATGTTTCATCTGAATATCTTACATCAAGTCTAACATCTTTAACTCTATCATATCTTCTTCTTACATCACTTGATGCGTCTTGTCTTATGCGACTTTCCATTTCTCTTACAGCATCCGTATGTCCATCTTCTAATCCTATGCTATAATTCTCAGACATATGTCCAGCAAAATACTTTGGTGAATATCCTTCTAATTGTTTGAAATCAAACGGTTCTAAATCAGAAAGAAATCCCTTCTTGAACCTTGTGGATGCTGGAACCTTTATATCATTAAAAAATCTATGTACATGACCATGTGTATAATACCAGTCTGTATGTGTTCTTGTCTTCTTATTACCTTCTTTGTCTGTATAATACTCTTCCCTATCTCTACCACCCATTGCTGTGTAATTACACTTTGCATCAGCATCAAATGCCCAATACGGTACATATATACCTTGAAAACTTCCCATTTGATATAATCTCTTCAGTTCTCCAGGTGCAAGCCATTTTTTCTTAATCCACTTAGCAAATAAATTGGATAATTCTTTGGCATCTATCTTAAATGGAATTACTCCATCTGGAATCAATGTCTCTTCTTGCTTGCTAGCAAGTACATATGTGGAATCACAATACGGACATTTAGCAGCTGTTTCGTTACCACCAACTTCCATATGAGCGCCACAGCCATTACATACCATCGTCTTAGACTCTTTTTGAGTTACTTTAATACTTCTTCTCGAATCCAAAGTTAAACTATGTTCAACAATATTATGTTCCTTAATTATCTCCATTACACAGTCACAGTTAGGACATTTTAATGTTTGTGTTACTGCATCAAATTCCATAATTCCATTACATGACTCACATCTGTATTGATTTTCTCCCATCTCACCCTCCTAAATCAGAAAAAGGCTGTTTTACAAACGGCCTTAACTTTAACCCAGCAAACCTATAATAGATTTGCTGAGTATGTATTAATATATAATTATAGTCCCATGCTTGCCTTAAGCGCTGCTAACTCATCATCAACTGCTGCCTTTGGCTCTTCCATGTCGTATTTCGCCGCTAAATCTGCTGTTTCATCAGTAGGAACACTATTAAGTTCTGCCATTGCATTAGCTTTATCTAACATTGAATCTGCTTTTGCTTCCATTCTATCAAAAGCGCTCATGCTTGATGCTGCATTACCAAATCCAGAAGTCATCTTGTTCATCTTCTCCTGAGTCTTAGCAACTTGAACTTTAGCTTTAATTGCATCTTTTCTAGCTTGTAGCTCACCTATATCTTTTACAAGTTTGTCATGCATCTGACGCATCTTTGTTGCGTTAGCATTTGCAAGATCATATGATTGTTGTAAGCTTGCTTGCTTAGTTGAAAGTAATGATTTCTTCTCAAGGAATTTTCTAGCATCACTTTCATTCCCTGCAACTAATGCTTTTTCAGCATATTTTTGCATCTTATCTATCTCAGTTGTGTTCTCATCAAGCAATCTCTTACATCTTTGCTCTTCTGCCATAACAGCTGCTGTCTCTGACTTAACTTTACCTAAATCACTTTCTAAATCTCTTAAACACTCATCTACCATCTTTGCTGGATCTTCTGCCTTATCTAATAATGCATTAATATTAGCTGACATTATATCTCCAAATCTCTTAATTATACCCATAATCATCCTCCTTAATAAATACACTGATAAAAACCTTTTACAATTTAAAATTATACAATATTAGTATCATTTTCGCAAGTTTAATTAACTGCACGATATCTATTAATAATTTAGCAAAATAGTAACTATACGCTCTTCTTCATTCTTACTTTTCATTGCTTTTTTTTCATTTTCATTGTAATATAGTATTTATTACTATATAATGTAGTTATTTAATTGCGAAAGAGGTAAATTATGGATAGCACATCAATCGAAAGTGTACGCAAACTTATTAGTGAATTAGTTCATGTTGATTATATATTACCTGAAGATATTCCATCTATTGATTTATATATGGACCAAGTTACAACCTTCATGGACAATCAATTAGAGAATAATAAGCGTTCACCAGAAGATAAAACACTTACAAAAACTATGATTAATAATTATACAAAGAACGAATTGCTCCCTGCTCCTAATAAGAAGAAGTATTCAAAAGATCACATTATACTATTAATCTTCATTTATTATCTTAAAAATTTTGTATCAATTTCAGATATACAATCATTAATTACTCCTATGATTGAAAAATATTTTGGAGACGACAATGAATCTGATATATCACTATCTGATATCTATAACGATATCTTTGAATTGGAGAAAGCTCATAGAGACGATATGACTAAGAGCATCTACAGGAGTAAGCGTCTTGCTGAATCAAAATATAGCGAGAATGATGACAAATATCTTCACGACTTGGCTTTTATATCTATTATGAGTTACGATATATATCTTAAAAAGCAAATGATTGAAAAAATGATAGATAACATGAAACCTGCTGAACCTGAAAAAGATACTGATGCTACTTCAAAAGAAGTTTCTAAAACAAAAGATACAAAGGTACGTGATACAAACAAAGCCAAAGAAACAAAAGTTAAAACTAGCGAACGTAAAGCTAAAAATCCTCAATAGCTTTTTTAATAAAGAACAGATTAATGGCAGTGTATAATATACACTGCCATTAATCTGTTCTTGTCATATCTATTTATCTTCTTTTTTCATACGATCAAATACAAGTTCGTATCCATCTTTACCATAATTAAGTGATCTATTAACTCTGCTAATAGTTGCTGTTGATGCTCCTGTCTTCTCTGCAACATCCATATATGTATGTTTTTCTCTAAGCATCTTAGCCACTTCAAATCTCTGTGCAAGGGATAGCAATTCATTAACCGTACAAACATCTTCGAAAAAATCAAAACATTCTTCTTCTGTCTCTAATGTCAATATCGCCTCAAATAATAGCTTTACTGCATCTGTTCTAACGCTCTTTCCCATTATATACACCTCATAGCTTGTATTCTGTAACACTGTGAAATTTTACTGTGTTAAAGTAATATCATAATAATACAAATTACTATAATTTGCAATCTTTTTTAATCCAAACGCTAACCGATGCTCTGTTACAATAGAATTCGCCACAACCTTCATCATCTATCTTAATATTGTATTTGGCATTTCCGAATGCGTCAACAAAATGCATCCCTACAAATTGTCTTCCTATATACATTCTCTTAGTTCCGCCACTACCATCACTCATTACAACTGCTAATCCTGAATCTTTGTGGTCATCATCACCTTCTCTAGTCCAACCAACAACATTATTATTATCAAAGTAATCGTGTTGAACTCCATATGAAAATTTCTTACGAAGCTTCATGAAAATATCTAGTTCTTTCTTCTTAGGCTCTACGTTATCGTGTGGTATTCCATAATAATCTCCATAGAATACACATGGGTAACCATCTCTACGAAGCATTGTTACTGCATATGCGTGTGGCTTAAACCAATCTTCAACCCATGATTCTAGCGATTGACCTATTTGTGTATCATGATTATCTACAAAGGTAACAGCCTTCATAGGATTAGTCTGTACTAAAGTTCCGTCTAATAATTTACTCATATCAAAATCACCATGAGCCTTTGATGCATCATGGAATCTAAAATGTAGCGGTACATCAAATAACGACACTGTACCCTCAGTCTTTTCAATATAATTATTAAGTTTATCAACATTCCAATGCCAATACTCTCCAACAGCAAATAAATCTTTTCCTGCTGCTTCACTCATCTTTGGCAACCAATCTCTATAGAAATAGTGACCTATATGTTTAACAGCATCTAATCTATATCCATCTACTCCAGTAAGCTTTGTATACCATTCACCCCAACGATATAACTCATCAATAACTTCCATATTGTCAAAGTCAATATCTGCACCCATTAGATAGTCATAATTTTCATTCTCATCGTCAACGTTTTGATCCCATTCTTTACCAGTAAATTTAAATATTGCTTTCTTCAAACCATCTTGATCCCAATCTATTCCATCAAAATGAGTCCAATTCCATTTGAACTTAGAGTACTTATTCTTACGTCCTGGAAAATTAAACTTTGTCCAACCGCATATTACTCTATTGTTTCCAACCATCTGATTACGGCTGTTTTCATTAAATTCTTCTGCTTCAATAAGTTCTACATCATCTGCACCTATTCTATGATTAAGCACTATATCCGCATATACTTGTATTCCATTCTTCTGTAATGCTTGTATAGCATCTATGTATTCTTTCTTAGTTCCATATTTAGTTGGAATGCTACCCTTTTGATTAAATTCACCTAAATCATAAGTATCATATACACCATACCCTACATCTTCTGCTCCTGCTGCACCCTTGTATGCTGGTGGTAGCCAAACCCCTGTAACTCCCATACGCTTTAACTTATTAACATCTTTTGCAACCTGCGCCCATAATGTTTGATCACTAGGCATATACCACTCAAAGTACTGCATCATAAGTCCATTATTCTTCATCTAAAATACCTCCTACCATATATAAGAAATAACATATAAATTATAACAGAATTATCCTTTATAGTAAAGTAGGGGAGACTACTATATCTCCCCTAGAAAACATATATTAAGCCTATTTATTTTACTGCTTCCTCTGCAAAACTTGTGTTAACAAGATTCTCATAAGGAACTCTTTCATTTAATTCCCCTGCACTCTCTAAGATACTTTGTAATAAATCCAAACTCTCCTCCGCAAATATCAAATCACCTTTCCAAGTTTCTTGATCATAATAACGACTAACTATTGTTGTTAAAGTATCCATATCTGTTTCAGGAAATTGTGGTGAAATAACTTTTGCTATTTCTTCTGGTGTATGCGAGTTTACATAATCCATTCCTTTTTGAAGTGCATTTGTAAAACTTTGAATTATTTCCGGATTTTTCTCTATATAGCTATTAAGCGCTGAGAATGCTGTATATGGCACATATCCCGATTCAACACCTAAAGACGCTATAACATATCCTTGACCCTCTGATTCTAGAGCAGTTGCTGCAGGCTCAAATTCGACTGTATAATCTCCTTGACCGCCCGAAAAAGCTGCTGCTGTTGAACCAAAATCTATACTTTGGTCAATATTTAAATCTGTTGCTGGATCAATACCATTCTTTTTAAGAATGTATTCGAAGACCATTTCTGGCATTCCCCCAGCTCTTCCTCCGATTACGTCACTACCTTTTAGGCTATCCCATGAAAAATCCTCTACTGGCTCTCTACCTACCAAGAAGTTACCTGCTCTTTGTGTAAGCTGTGCAAAATTCACTGCATAATCAGTTGCACCCTCACTATATAAATAAATAGATGATTCTGCTCCCATAAATCCAATATCAGCTTCTCCTGATACTAAGGCTGTCATGGTTTTATCTGCTCCAAACCCTGTTACAAGGGTTAAATCAATACCTTCATCTTCAAAATATCCCTCTTCAATTGCTACGTACATTGGTGCATAAAATATAGAATGTGCTACCTCATTTAAAGTTATTTCCGTCAGGTTACCTTTAGGTTTTTTGCAGCCTGTAAATGTACACATAACAAGTACAACTATACAAACAACTGCTAAAATACGTTTAGATTGTTTAAACATACATACTCCTTATAAAAATATATTCTATATAGTATATTCTCCTTAGCACTTGTTTGTTATAAAGATATATAATTATTGTAATATCTACCTTGCCTTGATATAATATGACATATTTAAAATCACTTATTATGAGGAGATTGTTATGGAAAATCAATTTGAAAGAACTGAATTATTACTTGGTAATGATTCTATAGATAAACTTAAAAACTCTACTGTTGCTATATTTGGCGTTGGTGGCGTTGGTGGATATGTTACAGAAGCTCTTGCCAGAAGCGGTGTGGGACATTTTATATTAGTAGATAAGGATGATGTAAGCGTATCAAATATTAATCGTCAGATTATTGCTTTGCATAGTACAGTTGGAAAGTATAAGGTTGATGTTATGCGTGATAGAATACTAGACATTAATCCAAATGCTATAGTTGAAGCTCATCACTGCTTTTACTTACCTGATAATAGTAGTGACTTTGATTTCAAAGAATATTCTTATGTAGTAGATGCAGTTGATACTGTTACCGCAAAGATTGAATTGATTGTACAAGCGGGTAAAGCAAATACCCCTATTATTAGTAGTATGGGGGCAGGAAACAAATTAGATCCTACTGGATTCGTTGTAGATGATATTTATAACACTTCAGTATGTCCTTTGGCTAAGGTAATGAGAAAAGAATTAAAGAAAAGGGACATTGATAAATTAAAGGTTGTATATTCCAAAGAACAACCTATATCAGTTCCCTCTTCTAATCCATCTGTTCGTCCAGTCCCAGGAAGCGTTGCATTCGTACCTTCTGTGGTAGGACTAATTATTGCTGGAGAAATTATCAAAGATTTAGTAAAGTAGATGCCAAAACAGTTATTAAAGCATCATATACTCCATGTGCAATTATCATGCTTATCATTCTTAACCCTAAAGGTAACGACATTAATACAAACTGATTGAAGGATAATACACCATACAAACCTAGTATAGCACCAAAAAATCCTACCATTAAACAAATCCATTCTTTTTTCTTACTCATAATCTCTCTCTAATAATATTTACTTAAAGTTTACTCTAAATTAAGCTTATTACTTAACATTTTAATAGATACTGTATTAAATAATATTACTAAAAGCACTGCTATAATTCCCATAATTATAAACATGCTATTTGCAAAGTCTGTTGGAATTTCATTGGATTCCGATTCTATTATAATTTTTAATCCACCAAAGTTTATAAAACTAGTAATTATTAATCCAATTATATTCGATAACTGAACTATCACATAAGTTCCTGCATATGCTGCTAGTGACATTACATCTTTATTATCCGAAAATGTATACCCTACACTTAGACTAGTAAATAGTTGGCTCATTATCAATATTATATCTACAAACAAATATGCTATAAATGGTATAAGTATTTTTGCCCCCATACCTTCAAAAAAACTTTTTAGCATAGATTCAGCCCAGAAGAAATCTAGTTTTGATATTGAATATGCACAGTATGAAACAAATGCTGTAACCAACAACCATACTATAACTGATATTAATTTGGATAACACTAAATCTCTTGCTTTTACTGGAAGTGTATTCATTAGATATCCTTCATCTTTCAAAATATTACTTCTGTATCTTAGTATATACATCAACACTGTTCCTATAAGCATTACGACTATGGCTATAATTAATACTCCTTTCATAGTTATGCTACATACTGAAAAAACTGTATTCATTGGTGATTTCTCGTTTAACTCATTGAACATTAGAGATATTACACCTACTATTGCTACAAATATATATACACTTAGAAACATTTTATATGTTGCTTTGTATTCATGTTTTAATAATTTTCCTAACATGCAAACACCTCCCTAAATAACGCATCTACTGATTTTTTATGCTCTTCTCTAATCTCATCTACTGTATTATGCAATACTAATTCTCCATTTTTAATAAATATAATATCATCGAGAACTTTCTCAACATCAGCTATTAAATGTGTAGATATAATAACACTTGCATCCTCATTGTAATTAGAAATAATGGTTTTAAGAATATAATCTCTTGCCGCTGGATCAACACCACCTATTGGCTCATCTAACAGATACAACTTAGCTTCTCTACTCATAACTAATACTAATTGAACTTTTTCTCTTGTTCCTTTCGATAAAGATTTAATCCTTGCATCTAGGGATATATCCAATCTTTCAAGCATCTCTTTTGCTGTGTTATAGTTAAAATCCTCATAAAAATCCTTGAACATCTCCATATAATCAATAACCTTCATAGATGTTGAAAAATAAGTTCTCTCTGGTAAATATGATACTATTTTCTTGCTATCTAAACTTATAGGATTTCCATCTATAGTAACTTCTCCAGAATCTCCTTTAAGAACCCCACTTAATATTTTTATAAATGTTGACTTACCACTTCCGTTAGGTCCAAGAAGCCCTATTATCTTACCACTTTCTATCTCTATAGAAAAATCTTTTAATGCATGAAACTTTTTATAACTCTTATTCAAATCCTTGCATTCAACTAAATTGCTCATATAATCTCCTCCTATTTTTTCTTGCTATACTCCATATACAAATTTGCTGCTTCTTCTCGGGTATATCCAAGCTTACTCATATTTTCTGTAAAGCTACTCATATATTCAATAAGCAGTTCTTCTTGTATTGATTTTACTTTCTCACTATTATCTGATACAAATCTTCCAGAAGTTCTCTGTGAATACACTAGTCCTTCTCTCTCTAACTCAGATAATGCTTTTTGCATAGTGTTAGGATTAACTTCTGCTTCTACTGCCATTTCTCTAACTGGCGGCAGCTTATCGCCTGCTTTAATGTTGCCTATTGCTATCTGCGCCTTTATTTGTTCCATAATTTGCAGATATATGGGTGTATCGTTATTAAATTCCCAATTCATAGCACACCTCCTTTGTATTATTGTATTATGCTATTAATACAATAATACAAAGTCATCATATTGTCAACACATTTTTTTAAATAGGGGGTTGCAAAGAATTTTTAATAGATTTATCATTTACTTTAAGGATATCCTTATATCACATTAAGGAGATATATTATATGAACCAAGAAAAAATTAAAGAGTTTGAGAAGATGGTACACAGTGACTATAACAATATTGCTGGTATAGCTGTATTAAAGGACGGCAATCCATTATATGAAGGTTACTTTAATGAATGTACTGCTACTAGCCGTATTCATATTTATTCAGTAACAAAAAGTATTATTTCTATATTGATTGGGATTGCTATGGACAAAGGATACATACAAAGCACCGACCAGAAGGCATTAGATTTTTTTCCTGACTATGTAGTTAAGAAAAGAGAGAACACAATACAAAATATTACGCTTAAGGATTTGTTGACAATGACTGCACCCTATAAATATAAGTTTGCCCCTTACATAAAATATTTCACAAGTGATGATAGTGTAAAATTCACTCTTGATTTATTAGGTGGCAAAGGAAAAATAGGAACATTTAGATACACTCCTCTTATAGGTCCAGATATTTTGTCAGGTATTCTTGTAAACGCAACTGGACAATCTGTATTTGACTTTGCAACAGAAAACTTATTCTTACCATTAGGAATCACTGTTGAAAGTAATATAATCTTCCACTCTAAGGAGGAACAACTAGAATTTAATAAATCTACTAATACCAGTGGTTGGGTTACTGATAAAGTTGGAACAAATACAGCCGGCTGGGGACTAACACTTTCTCCTCTAGATATGGCTAAACTAGGTCAATTATACTTGAATAACGGAATCTGGGACGGAAAACAAATCGTGTCTTCAAAATGGATAGCTGAGAGTACTGCCGAACATAGCCGATGGGAAAAGCAAAATCTATCATATGGATATTTATGGTGGATTAATGAAAACGGCTTTGCTGCAATGGGCGACGGCGGAAATGTAATATATGTTAACACACAGAAAAACATGGTGATTTCAATAGCTTCTCTCTTCAAGCCAAATGTCACTGATAGAATTGAATTTATTAAAAAATATATTGAACCTATATTTGAGAACTAAATTGTAAATGCACACCTAGACACTTACTATATTTTGAAATAGTGTCTAGGGTGTTACCTAAACTATAACACAGAATTGGAATAATAACATGGATAACGAACTTTCATTAAAAAAGAGATTTTCAGAATTAGCCCAGAAGGCTTACAAACAAAATACTTACATTTTCACTAACTTTCTAAGTATAAATGAGTTAAATACATTTTATACTATGTCTAATGAGATTAATTTTATTGGATATAGTGCTTATGGTGGAAACGAACAATGTGAACGACAACTAATAGCCTTTGGCTCAGTTAATGATTTTGGATATGAATGTGAATTTCCTATACGCTTAATTCAAATAACTCCATTACTAAAGAAGTTTTCTGATACATTTTCGCATAGAGATTTTCTTGGTGCTATACTTAATCTTGGTATAGAAAGAAATGTTATTGGAGATATATTTATAAAGAATAATTCTGGTTATGTATAGTGCTTGGATAAGATTGCTGATTATATTTTAGATAATCTTACTAAAGTTAAACATACTCATGTTAAATGTTCTATAGTAGATAATAATATAACAGAAACATCTCCTACACTAGAAGATGTTTCTGTTATAGTTGCTTCTTTACGAGCTGATGCCATAATTTCTGTGTTATTAAAGACTTCTAGAAGTCAAAGTTTGAATCTATTTCGAGATAAGAAAATATATATCAATGGACTATTATGTGAAAATAATAGCCAGTTGCTAAAGCCCAATGACATACTTGTTATACGGGGTCATGGCAAATATATATTTATAGATTCTGGAAATGAGACTCGTAAAGGTCGTATTTATATTAGTCTAAAAAAATATGTGTAGCCTAGTATCCTAATTCTTCGCCTACAATAATAACTTTAATCTTTTTATGAGGATTACTTACTCTTGTTGTAACCATATATGCACATATACAATCATCTGATATGCAATTCTCACAACTTCCAGTTATCATACATGGAGTCTTTTTACTTGGAAATCTCTGTACATTTATTGGTGCTGCTATATTTCTTGCTCTCTTCATTGCATCATCTGCTGTCTTAACAATTTTATTTATACCTACTATTACTACAACACTTTTAGGTCCAAATATCATTGCGGCAACTCTATTTCCATAACCATCAATATTTACTAACTGACCATCTTCACTAACTGCATTGCTGCTAGTTATATAAGTATCTGCTAGTAATGATTTTCTTGCAATCTCTTCTTTCTCTGCTGGTATATCAGTTATATCTCTATCTAAAACGGTATAATCGCCTTCATAAAGTGCTTTTGTAAGTCCAATATCTCTAATAGTCATTGAACCTCCCCAAGCTACAGTATCTCCCTTAGGAATAAGTTCTAACGCTTTATCTAGGGCTACTGTACTATCTGCACAGTAATATGCTTCAAAGTGTCTAGCATTTAATGACTTAACAACCTTTTCCCCTAAGCATTTATTTCTTTGCTCTATTGGTGTACTCATAAATTATCCTCCTATACCTCTAACTTATAACTCGCATTTCTCACATTTAATATCATGCTCTGGATTCTTAATAGTTACCTTGCATCCTGACGGAACAGATTTTGTTATAAATGCATTACCGCCTATAACTGCTTCGCTTCCTATTACAGTTGCTCCACCTAATATAGTTGCTCCAGAATATATAGTTACATCATCTTCTATAGTAGGATGTCTCTTAGTTCCTGCTAAACTAATTCCACCCTTAGTAGATAATGCACCTAAAGTAACACCTTGATATATCTTTACTCTATCTCCAATTATAGTAGTCTCACCTATTACAACTCCTGTACCATGGTCGATAAAGAAATACTTACCTATTGTTGCTCCTGCATTAATATCAATTCCTGTTTTACTATGAGCATGCTCTGTCATAATCCTTGGTATATAAGGTATGTTTCTTATATAAAATTCATGTGCTATTCTATATATAAATATTGCAAATAATCCTGGATAAGAGAATATAATTTGTTCCTTACTTCCTGATGCTGGATCACCCTCTAGAGCTGCATCTATATCAAGAAGTAACATTTGTTGTATATTAGGAACTTCTTTTAATATATCAACACATATGTCTTCTGCTTTCTCTTTTATCTCGTCATTTATACTTGTATTGCTTGCATAAGATAGGGCTTGCTCCACTTGTGGTACTAATAATTCATTAATCTTAGTTAAAATGTGCCCAACAAAATATCCTGCATTTTTATTATCTATATGCTCCGTTCCAAAATATCCTGGGAACATAATTTTTCTAAACTCACTTAATATATTTATAATTACATTTCTTGAAGGTACTCTAAGGTTATCCTTTGCAAGAAATATTTCCTCCTGACCATAATTAGAAGTTATTGCTTCTACTAGCTCAGGTAGATTTTCGTTAAATTTACCGCTCATTTTATTCCTCCTCATCTTATCAGAGATATTTATAATATATCCTCCAATACTCTTAAAACATTTTTATGAGATATTTTTTCTATTTCATTATTTGTAAATCCATTGCTAGCCATAGCTTCAAATAGTGTTTGCATCTTCGATGAATCTTCAATCTCAAATTCACCATCACATCCATCAAAATCTGTACCTATTGCTACGCAATCTATACCACCTATATTAACCATATGCTTAAGATGGCTAATTAAATATTCTATTTTACATAGAGTATTATTTGTTTCCTCCTTTGTCAAGAAACCAGGATAGAAATTAAGCCCCATAACACCACCACAATTAGCAAGTTCTTTTATCATATCGTCTGTCATATTTCTAGTTGCAGTTCCTATTGCTCTACAATTAGAATGAGTTGCTACAAATGGTATCTTAGTACTTTTACTAATCTCTGCAACATCATAGAATCCACCATCAGATAAATGTGATACGTCTACTACCATTCCTAACTCTTGCATATATCTAGCTACTTCTTTTCCAAATGGCTTTAATCCAGCATTCATTATATTAGCATCTGTGGAATTCGGATATCCTAATGTGTTTTCAGAGTTCCATGTAAGTCCTATTCCTCTAAATCCCTTATCATATAGCTTTCTAACATTCTCTATATCATTACCAATTATTCTACCATCTTCTAATGTTAATACTGCTGATATTCTATTAGCATCTATATTTCTAGATATGTCATCAAAATCCTTTACCCATGATATATATTCACTGTATTTATCTATATTTTCACAGTAACCCTTATATAATCTTCTAACCAATTCATCATCTGATATTTTCGGTAAACCCATAAGTCCATAATGGTCAGGTTCTAACATGAATATTGCAAAAAATTGAACTATAGCCTCACCTTTAATTAACTTAGGTATATTTACACATTTACTATTATTATATAAGTCTTTTTCATTATTTGTGTCTACATACATCTGTAATGTATCACAATGCATATCTATATATTTCATATTTCTACCTACCCACGCTCATCATAATCATCTAGAAAATTATATTCCATATTTTCATTATGATAACCAATAATTGTTCTTAGATTAATATCATGCATACTTCTAAATATATTTTTACCCATATTAGGATTGATATCTTTGTATTTCTTAATAAGTTCCTTCATCTCTTGCCTCTTAGAAGTACTTTCTCCTGTATCATGAGTTACTGTATTTTCTGTAAATCTACATGCACATTGAATAAACTCTAATTCATTATTATCACGCCACTTTATAATTGCATCTTCTTCAACAAGATACATAGGTCTTATTAATTCCATTCCTTCAAAGTTAGTACTATGTAACTTAGGCATCATAGTCTGAACCTGACCACCATAGAACATACCCATTAATACTGTTTCTATAACATCATCAAAATGGTGTCCTAGAGCTATTTTATTGCAGCCTAATTCCTTAGCAAATCTATATAAATAACCTCGTCTCATTCTAGCACATAAGTAACAAGGTGAATCTTCAACATTAACTACTGAATCAAATATATTAGTCTCAAACACCTGTATTGGAATACCAAGTATCTTAGCATTATATTCTATCTTTTCTCTATTTTCCTTATTATAGCCTGGATCCATAACTAAAAACTTTACGCCAAACTCAAATTTGCCATGCTTTAATAACTCTTGCATAAGTTTTGCAAGAAGCATAGAATCCTTACCACCAGATATACATACAGCTATGTTATCTCCTGGTTTAATCATGTCATATTCTTGAATTCCTTTAACGAATTTTCTCCAAATACTTTTTCTATAAGTTTTAATTATACTTCTCTCTACCTTACGAATTCTCTCTTCTTCAGGTGTAAGAATTTTTTTCTGAATTAATTCTTCTTGCATGTTATCGTCCATAATTCTCTCCGTTTAGAACAAATGTCTAACCACTAATATTTAATGATTAGACATTTACATTTTATATTATAATTGTTCTTTTATTTGCTCATATATTCCCTGTGCATCAAGTTTGTATTTCTTAAGTAATTCTACTGCTGGTCCAGATTCACCAAACATATCATACATTCCTATTTTCTGAACTTTTGCTGGTTGCTTCTCGCATAGAACGTCACATACAGCACTTCCAAGTCCACCAATTACTGAATGTTCTTCAACAGTAATAATCTTATTTGTTGTCTTTGCTGCTTCAATTACTAATTCTTCATCTAATGGCTTAATTGTATGAATATTAATAACCTTCGCATCTACTCCGTCTGCTGCTAATAAATTAGCTGCTTCTAATGATTCAGAAACCATAAGACCTGTTGCAATAATAGTAATGTCCTTACCTTCTCTTAATACAACACCCTTACCTAATTCAAACTTATAGTCAGCGTTACCATTTATAACTGGAGCTGCAAGTCTTCCAAATCTAAGATAAACTGGACCGTTATGCTCATATGCTGCCTTAACTGCTGCCTTAGCTTCAACATCATCTGAAGGATTAATAACTACCATTCCTGGTATAGTTCTCATAAGTGCTATATCTTCGTTACATTGATGTGTTGCTCCATCTTCACCTACAGATATACCTGCGTGAGTAGCACCAATCTTAACGTTTAACTTTGGATATCCAATTGAGTTACGAACTTGCTCAAATGCTCTTCCTGCTGCGAACATTGCAAATGATGATGCAAAAGGTACTTTTCCTGTAGAAGCTATACCTGCTGCAATTCCCATCATATTTGATTCTGCAATACCACAATCTATATGTCTATCCGGAAATGCTTTCTTAAATGTAACTGTTTTAGTAGCAGCTGCTAAGTCAGCATCTAATACTACTAAATTGTCATGTTCTTTTCCTAATTCTACTAATGCTTCACCATAACTATCTCTAGTTGCTATCTTAATTACTTCTGACATATGCTTGCACCTACCTTTTCTAAATCTTCCATTGCAATCTTATATTGCTCTGCATTAGGAGCTGCGCCATGCCATGATGCTTGGTTCTCCATAAATGAAACATGCTTTCCTTTGATTGTCTTAGCAATAATAGCAGTTGGTCTGCCTTTACATTCTTTAGCTGCTTCAAACGCTTTTGCTATGTCATCAAAATTATGTCCATCAATATTTATAACATTAAAATTAAAAGCTTCAAACTTCTTATCAATTGGGTATGGTGAACATACTTCATCAATACTACCATCTATTTGTAATCCATTATTATCAACTATAACTACAAGATTATCTAACGCCTTATGTCCTGCAAACATTGCGGCTTCCCAAACTTGTCCTTCTTGAATCTCACCATCACCTAATAATGTATATACTCTATAGCTATCATCAGATAATTTTGCAGATAACGCCATACCAACAGCTGCTGATATACCTTGTCCTAGTGAACCTGATGACATATCAACTCCTGGAATATGTTTCATATCTGGATGTCCTTGTAAATATGAACCTACGTGTCTTAGTGTAGTTAAATCTTCCTTAGGAAAGAATCCTCTCTCTGCTAAAGTCGAATAATATGCTGGCGCTACATGACCTTTTGATAATACAAATCTATCTCTATCCTCTTTATCTGGATTAACAGGATCAACATTCATCTCAACAAAATATAGATATGTAAATATATCTGCTGCTGATAATGAACCACCTGGATGTCCTGACTTAGCACTATGTAGTGCAGTTACAATACCTTTTCTTATCTCATTAGCTGTGCTTTTTAGTTCTAAATTATTCATCGGATTATCCTTTCTTAATGTATAACTTTTCTCCATATTCTATTGTATCTATAATTGAGTTTTTTTCAACCCCTAAATTACAATAAATTTTCTCACTCATTGACACTAAAAATTAGCAATGATATACTACCCTTATTAAATTAATCACATTTCAGGAGGGTTTATTATGTTTATAATATGGGGATTAGGAAAAATAACTAGACACAAAAAGGGGGATGCATTTCTAAAGGCTTGTACTCACTGCAATCAAACTAGCATGTGGAATTTGTGCATAATAAGAACTTGGTTTACACTATTTTTTATTCCTGTGATACCTTATAAGAAACAATATGCTTATGTATGTCCACATTGCAAGAGTTATATTTCATTAACAAAGGAACAATACTTACAAGCTCTAGAAACTATACAAAATCAAAATATTGGTGGTTTGAATTCGGATAGTAACAATTCACAATCACAAAACAATAATAATGATGCATACAGTAGCAATTACACTAATCCTACCAATAATGATGCATATAATAATAACTATGTTGCCGATGATGCTAAATATCAAGGAAAAACAGATACTCAAATTAACTATTTAAAACAAATGGAAGAATACGAAAATTCACTTAAATAGCAAATAATTTTATAATGTTTTCTATTATATAAGAGGGAGATACATAATGAAAACCAACAAAGATAAAAAGCCTAAATCTAGAAAAGTAAAACCTATTGTAATTATTATTATTTTAATAATATTACTTTTCCCAATAAAACGCGAATATAAAGACGGTGGTTCTATTGAATATGTATCATTAACATATGAAATTGGTTTTTGGCATTGTATAGCAATGGAGGGTGGATATTATGTCGGTACTACTGTAGATTTATTTCATTTCATACCTATATATGATAATGTTCATTTACAAAAAAAGAATTAATATAGACTCAACAAAAAATCATCCTGATATTTTTCAGGATGATTTTTTTACTCTACTACATATTTTCTATATCGATACCTACCCATTTGTTAAGACCATTATATATATCTGGGTAATCTTTTTTTAATCTAACTGGTTTAAATTCAGAATCTAAGAAACAATGTGATGTTCTACCAATACTATGAAGAATGTTGCCATCTTCTGATAATACTTTGTAACTTACTTCAAATTTCAGTCCTGTAAAGACCTCTATCTTAGGAATTATTTTAACTACATCAGCAAATTTTACAGATTGTCTATATTCACATTGGGCAGTTAATACAGGAATTAATAGTCCTGAATCTTCCATTTTACTATAATCCAATCCTGCTTGAGAAAGAAAATCTATTCTAGCTTCCTCAAACAAACGTATATAATTGGAATGATGAACTACTCCCATCTTATCTGTTTCATAATAGTTTATTTTTCTTGTAAACACCTTAATCTCGTTCATACTTCCTCCATTAGAAAGTTAATTGCTCATATACAATCTTCCCACCATTTTTCTTTTTATTCTCTAATACTCTCATTACTATTTCATCATAGCCATCATCTGTTTTACTACTTGGAGTTGGTTGCTTTGGTTCATTTGCTGGCAGTACAGAAGGAACGATAGGTTTCTTAACTGGTTTTTCTTCTATATTTTCTGTTGTAACTTCTGTTTCTTCTACCTTATCAATTTCAACGTCTAACTGCTCTGTTTCTTCTTCATTAGTTTCTACTTCAGCTTGTTGATTTCCTTCTACATTATCAGTTACAACTTCAGCTTGTTCTTTCACTGCTGTTACATTTTCTATATTTTCTTCTTTTTTAGGTACAACTCTAAAAGGATTATCTACAGACATATTTCTTACATTTTCTCTTGTACCCTTTTTCTCTTCTATATCTTGAATTTGTTTGATAATCTCTTCCATATCTCTTGTTGGTTCATCATCTTGTAATTCTTTAGTTATTACTGCTTCTTTTAATACTGATATAGTACTTTCTTCCTTGTTAATCTCTTCTTTTGATTCTTGAACTACTTCAGTTTCTTTTGGTTCTTCTATTGTTTGAATTATTTCAACTTTTTCTTGAATATCCAGTTCTTCATTTTCTACATTCTCAATCTCTTCAATCTTTTCAAATACTTCGGACTCTTCAACTTGATGTGAAACCCCTAGTTCCTCTAGTTTATCTGAAACCTCTATCGCTTCTACATCTTCAACTATTTCAAGTTCTTCCGGTTCATAAGCAGGAGTAAGTTCTTTTACTTCTTCCGTATTTTGTACTGGCGTAAGCTCTTCTCCTAATTTATATCCTGATTCTCTTGAATAAGTCTTAATAGTTGACATAAAATCAACTACTCTAGGAATAAATATTTTATCTTCCTGTGATTGTTCAGTTGGAACTTCATTGATTTCAGATGATTCTTCATCTAATGTCATACCGTCTATATCCAATTGTATTTGCATATCATCTATATATTCACCTGATCTAGCTTTAGCTTTTTCATCATATAACTCATTTGATAAAACTCTACTAATTTCTAGAATCTGATGATACCTATCTTCCACTTCAAGCTCTTCAAGTCCACCTATTAATTCTTTTTTGTTTTCCTCTAATATACTTGCTTTTTCTTCAAGTCCACGCATTGCTTTTTCATACTCTGATTGAATACTATGATATGCGTCAGCAATAATATCACATACTTCTGTTAAAGTTTCATCTGCATGTATTATAGATGCTGCATATATATCGTTAGCATTATTTAATGCTTTTATTTCATCATATGACAAATCCTCTTGTCTCAAAGGAGAAACTGGCGTAGTTCTTTTGGTAACTCTTATTCTACTAGCTGTCTTCTCAGCTTCATATATTATATCTTCTGCTTCTTTTCTAGCTGCTTCTAAAACTTTGCCCTTCTTATCAGTAATATCTCTGTATGTGTCATATTCAATTGTCATAACTCTTGATAATTCATCTAGCATAGCCATTAATGAATCTTTTGAAATCATAATCTTATCAGGTGATAACGGCACATATGACGCATTATCAATAGTACTATACATTTTATCGATTATCTGTTGTGTAATATTTTTCATAATATCCTCCATAGGCAAAGTTCATTAATATTATAACAAATATATTTACATTTTTCAATAAAGGGAATTGTTACTTATTTCGAATTCAATTTACTATACTCAACCATATTATCTTCTTATACATTTTGTTTCTGTATCCATAATAAATACTATTAGTTTTTAATGTATGGTAGTGATAATAGTTGATTATAGAGAGGAAAAAATGATAACAAAAGATAACCAAATAAAGGAACTAATAAGAAATTATACGTCAATATCTATGAGTAATAAAGACTCATATATTATAATAATGATTTCAAATGTTCAAACAATTACACCTAAATATAAAGATTACGAAAATGATTCGATTATATCAGAATATTATTCAGAAAAACAATATAATGAAATTTTATGCACCTTAAGAGATATTGGATTTGAAGTTAAATGCTATTTTGACGAAAATTCCTTTATAAAAGATTACTTTAAAAATGCATTATGCCAAAATTCAAAAATTCCTATTGTGCTGAATTCATCACAAGCAGGTATTGGCGCTGGGCGAAAATCACTTATTCCTGCATTTTGTGAGTTGAATTCTATAATACATACAAACAGCAATTCTTTTCTGTCAAGTTATACAAGACAAAAATATGAATGGTTTTGCTTTTTAAAAGAAGGTGATTATCAAATAATACCTTCATGGCGTTATGATTATCATTTTGGTTGGTATAATGGTAAACCTAATTACAACCAAAAAGTTATTGTTAAGTTAAACCGAGAGTCATCCAGCATTGGTTTATCAAAAGATAATATTTTTTGTTATTCAGATGATTGTGACTCGTTTCTAAAAGAACTTTCAATACGATACAATCAGCCACTAATTATACAAAATTATATATCTGGTTATGAAGTTGAAGTACCTTGTATTAATTCAGTTAGTACCGCCTGTTCTTTCTCACCCACAGGTATTAGTATAAACGGAACTGATTATTTTAATAATGATATCTTAGATTATAACATCAGAGGACAACACTTGTTTGATTTTTATGATTTTGAGGCAAAAGATGTTTTTCTGGCACAACAAATTAGAAAAACAACTGAAAATATAACATCTGATTTAAATTTATTTGGATTAACTAGAGTTGATTATAGAATTGATTATAATGGTAATTATTTTATTACTGACATATCATCTAATCCACATCTTACTAAAAGCATGACCTTTTACTATTTGTATAAAAGATTAGGCTTTAGTTATAAAGATATATTACTAACGCTACTCGGATTAACAATAGAAAGGGGTTATAATGAGTGAATTTATATTCAAAGAACAAATGCCAACACCAGTAGAATGGGTTGAGTTAAGAATAGAATCTACCTGGGAAATTTATAATGAAGAAATATTTCAAGAATCAATTAAAAATACATTATATGCCATAACTGTTTATGATCAATCAACAATAATAGGCATGGGACGTATAATCGGAGATGGTCAAATTTGTTTTTATCTACAAGATATAATTATTAAAAAAGCATATCGAGGTAAAGGGATTGGTAAAAAAATTGTTTGTAATTTGTTAAGTTATATTAAAATCCACGCACAACATAATGCCATGATAGCCTTAATGTCAAGCTATGGCAACGAATCTTTTTATGAACAATTTGGTTTTATTCGTAGACCTAACGAGCATATGGGGTGTGGAATGATTTATACTGATATATAACCATATAGAAACATATAGATGTTTATATTTACATAATTTAAGGCTGGATTTTAATAGAATGTATATCCAGCCTTTGTTATATAATAAACTTTATTTTAAAAATCATTCCAGTTTGATAAAGCCGTAAAAGAATATCCTAATCCATAATACTTCCAAGGTTTATCGTTAAATTCTTTTTCTTTATCAAGAATTGCATACAATAGTTCTTCACCATTTAATTTAGTGTTTTCTTTTACTATTTTTAAAATAATACGAATCTTTTCGCTTTGATATTGTTTGTCAATTTTACTTATGCTACATTTTTTGATTTCGTTAGTATATTTCTTAACATTCTTATGTTTTCCTCTTAAATAAGAGAATGCTAATAGATTGAAACAAACACGAAAATTATATAAAGATTCTTTATCATATTCACCAACTTCTTGCTTTGTAGCTTCTTTCTTTAATGTTTTATATGCTTTTTTGTAATCCCCATGTATAGCCAATAAAATAGAGTAATTTGAAACGTAAAACAGTTTTTCGGCACCATCTTTAATATTTTCAAGTAATTCATCGTATTTTTGTAAACATGTATTAACATCTATTTTTTTTGATAATAATCCTGATAGAATATAATTATTATATATTATTTCTTTTCTCGGAAAATCAATATAATTATCTTCATTCATTAATATCACCATATTTTCACAATAGTGATATGATTCATCAAACATACCGTTTAAGATATAAGCACATGATAAATTTGTAATAATAATATATTGTTGTCTTATATTTTGTATATTATAGTTAGAATATTTATTCATTGCATTTATATTCTTTTTTAACGAAATTTCTGCTGAATACATTGAATTAGATCTAGTTTCTAATTTAATTATTTGCAGTAATGCATTTTTATCATGACTGCTTCGTCTACTCAAACTATTTATAAGTTTCTCTTCTACATCTTGAGCTTTAATTATATTTCCATTATGAATATATGTAAATATTTTTCGTTCTAGTAATCGCTCATACAAATCTAATTCCTTAATTTCAATATTATCATATCTATCTAAAATTGAAAAAGCCTCTTCTCTTGTATCTAAATATTTTACAAGACACAGTGAAAGTAATATATTCTTTTCTATTAGTAATTCTTCATCTATATCTGATAATATTTTTAGCTCAAAAGAAGCTTTTTTATATTCACTTCGATTAATATACTTAATCGCTTTCTCATACCCAATAACAAAATCTTTTTGTCTTTGAGATACTGTGATTTCTAATTTTTTTCTTAAATCATGAGATAAACATGCTTTTTCTCTAAGTTCTTTTAAACAAGCCATGCAATATAGTATTCCTGCCTGCTCCAATTCTTTTGCTTCTAATAACAAATCTCCCCTTAAACAATATTCAGAAGGATTTATATGCTTATAGCATTTTTCTAATTGTAAATAAGATTCTATATTATCATTTTTTATATCTATATATATTTTTCTTACAATTTCTAAAGCAAATTCAATATAAATAGTTGTTTTATCTTCATATTTTAACAAACTATATTTATTAGCTTTATCAACTATATTTCTAATGTTCCTTTCGCTTTCCTCAAATACATATTCCAACTCTTTAACAGATATATTGAAATTTAGTATTGAAATATACTCCATTGTTTTAATAATTAATAATCCATCTGCACCGAGTTTGGTCAAATTTAATTCAATAATTTTCTTTATTAATTGATATTTATCTGAATCTGTTTTTATTAATTCTGAATTAAAATTTTTGCACAGAATTTTTAATGCAGATATGTCAGATCCTATAATTTGATAAAGCAATTTTTTTTCATCATAATTAAAGGTATTAGGTTTATAAAACCAGTTAATACCATTCACAAATTCATTCTCGCGTAAATCATTAAATTTTTCTATCTGACTATTCTTTTTACATATTGTAAGGTAACTATCTTTTATTGAATTGGCTGATTTATTCTGTTTGCAAGTAACTATCCATTTTACATTTATATGCTTAATGGCAGAAAATTCTTTAACGAATTCTTCCAAAAAAAATATATCTTCTGATTCCCATTTTTCAATATCATATATACTAATTACAACATTTTCACTTCTTTGTATATATCTAAGAAAATAAGAAAAAATACTTTCTTCATTATCATTTAAATTTTTTTTAGATTTAATTTTTTTATGGAGGGAAAGTAATGTTGATGCTGTATATTTAAAAGCAGGTAAATCTTTTGCGAATTCTTCTTTATTATCAAATATTTCTTTAACAGATGGTGGGAATGTATTAATTGCATCCCAAAACATGGCATGCTGTTTACTAATTCGTTTGCTAGGATCTAATATAATATGATTAATTGATATTAATGTATTAAAAATTGTATATTTTTTCCCTATGCCTTGGGAACCCTGAATAATTAACATATCTAAATCTTGTTGATTTAAATACATTTCAATTAATTTACTCATTCGTTTTTGATTTTCAAAAAGCACAGTAATTTTTCCTCTCTATAATCAACTATTATCGTTACCGACATATTATACCATTTATCTCCATAGATTTCAATACTATCTATTACAAACTGTCATTTTATTTCGAGGATGTTTTGTTCTCAATATTTCCATTTGCTTTTTGCATGTAACTTCTGCATATATTTGAGTTGTAACAATCGATGAATGTCCTAACATCTTTTGTATATATCGAATATCTACATCTTCTTCTAGCAGGAGTGTTGCAAATGCATGTCGAAACATATGCGGTGTAATGTGTAACGAAATAGAGGCTTCTTCAACATATTTATTTATCATTTTTCGTGCCGCTTGCTCAGAATATCTATTTCCATATCGATTTACAAAGAAATATTTACCTTCTGATATTTCCAGCTTCCACTCCTCTATATATTTATACAACTGATTAATAACTTCTTGATTTCCTATTTGAAGATAACGTTCTTTGGAACCTTTCCCTTTTATGCGAAATATACCTTCTACCATATCAACCTTACTAATTTCCATATTACATAATTCCGAAATTCTAACACCTGTTGCAAACAGAAATTCAACAACTGTAATATCTCTTACAATTATTTTTCTTTCCCAAGTTGAAATACCCTTTCTTTCTTGCAATGCATACATATAATTCAACAAAATTTTCACTACACTCATTGGTATTGTTTTAGGAAGTACAATATCTTCTCTAAATTCCGTTCTGATTTTATGAAAGGGATTTACTTCTATTATCTCCTCATTTTCAAGGTAATTAAAAAATGCTTTCATACTTGCTATTTTTCGTTTTACCGTTTTAGGTTTATATTCTTCATGCATTTTTATAATAAATGCAGTAATTACTTCTTTATGTACTTGTACCTCATCTTCTCCATAATATATACAAAATTGATTCAAATCATTTTTGTACGCATTAACGGTTTTTCCATCCAGTCTCCTTTGATTTTTACAATAAAACAAATAGTGTTCAATTTCATTACTAATAGTACGAATACTCATAAATATTTCTCCTTTTTACGAAATATAAACACGTTTTCAATACAACTGTCAACTAAAAATACTCCCTATCAATTGATAGAGAGTATATTATTAAATATCTATATTATCTAACTAATACCTTAACGCATCTATTGGTTTCTTATTAGCCGCCTTCTTTGCTGGATAACTTCCAAACACAACTCCTACAAATGCTGAAAATGCAACCGCTATAATTACTACATCTACGGACATTGTAAATGTCATACTTGTAACTATTTTTCCTACAACGCCGATTATCAATCCCGATATCATAATACCAAATGCACAGCCTAACAAACTAATCACCAATGCTTCTATAAGAAATTGTAACAATATACTTCCCGGTGATGCTCCTATCGCCTTTCTTATACCAATTTCTCTAGTTCTCTCTGTTACTGATACAAGCATAATATTCATAATTCCAATACCACCAACCAGTAGTGAAATAGCTGCTATTCCGCCTAACATAATAGCTAATGTATCCGTTACACTACTCATAGTCTCCATTAAAGTAGATTGATTTTGTATTGAAAATGCATCTTCATCATTTTCAAGTCGTTCTAACATATAATCAGTAAGAAATGTCTCTGCTGGATCCATATCATCTTCACTAGTTGCAGATGCATAAAATGTTGTAATATTTTTCACACTATCAGATACTCTTACAAGCGTTGTATACGGTATATATGCTTCCATTCGACTCATATTAAATCCCATTATGCTCTCTTCTTCTGCTAATACACCAATAACCAAGAACTGTCTTCCATCTATAGAAAAACTTTCGCCTACTACATCAGTTGATTCAAATAACTCTTCTGCGGCATATTCATTAATTATAGCTACATAAGTATGACTAGTAACGTCCGCACTTTTCAAAAATCTTCCTTGAGCTAATTCCAGTCCTTGTATATCATAGTATCCTCCTGTTGTGCCATATACAGTCATACTACCACTGTTTCTTTCCTTCTTTGCTGTAGCACTACTCTGTCCAATCGGAGCCACACTATCTATTACATCTTCATCAGCCAAAACCATGACTTCATCTATCGTAAGTGGAACATCCTTATCATCTGACACCGTCACAGTTAATAGATTCGTTCCCATACTTGCAATACTATCCGTTACTGAGCTAGTAGCACTTTTTGCAATTGATACTAATACTACTAATGATACAATTCCTATAATAATTCCCAACATAGTAAGTAGTGAACGCATCTTGTTAGATAAGATAGATTTCCATGCCATTTTAAATGATTGTAGCACCATATCTATACCTCCTTCACCATTCCATCCATAATACGAATTTTCCTACTCGCTTGATCCGCAACACTTTCATCATGAGTAATTAACACTATAGTATTTCCCTGTGCATGTAACTCTTTAAAAAGTTTCATAATCTCTTCACTTGTCTTGGAATCAAGATTTCCTGTTGGTTCATCTGCCAAAAATAGCGAAGGCTTTGTTACTAATGCTCTTGCTATTGCTACTCTTTGTTGCTGTCCGCCTGATAGTTCTACCGGTCTATGATTCTTTCTCTTTGATAAACCAACTTTTTCTAATGCCTCTTCTACAAGTTTTTTTCGTTTATCTACAGGTACTCTTTGATATATAAGAGGTAGCTCAACATTTTCTTCTGCCGTCATATTATTTAATAAATTAAAATTCTGAAATATAAATCCTATTTTTTCATTCCTTATCCTAGCCAACTCCTTTTCAGAGTAATCCTTTATAGTCTGATTATCTAAATAGTATTCGCCTTCATCAGCCATATCTAAACAACCTATTATATTCATCATAGTAGATTTTCCACTTCCTGACGGACCTATAATTCCTACAAATTCTCCTTCTTCAACACACAAATTTGCATGATCTAAGGCACATACTTTTTCCTCACCCATTGTATATATCTTCGAAACATCAACTAGCTTTATCATTAGTTGTCACCCCCTGGGAATCCGCCTCCTGAAGGTGCACCTGAAGGCCTTTCTCCACTAGAGTCTTGGCTATTACCGCCCATACCCCCCATCATTCCACCACCTTGCATTGGGAATCCTTCCATTGTCTCTGTATCAGATGTCGTTGCCATTTGATAATATACTGTATCTCCACTATTTAAGCCACTTTTTATCTCTATATTTGTTCCATCAGAATTGCCTGTCTCTACCTCTACTTCACCAGATAACATTCCATCAGAACCTTCCTGCGTATATACGAATGTTCTATTTCCTCTTTCTTGTACAGCTGTTGCTGGCACTAATAATACATCTGTACTTTCTGCTATTATAATAGTTGCAGAAACATTCATACCTGCTATCATATTTTCATTTTTAGGTAACGTTATCTCTACTTTATATTTAGTTGTTCCACCATTAGATGTTCCTTCTCTTGAAACCGATGTTATTTGTCCTTCAAATATCTCATTAGGTATTGCATCTAATGTTAAAGTAGTTTTTTGACCTACTGCTACTGACAATATATCTAATTCATCTACACTTATTGTTACTAACATATTTTCTGATGATGCTATTGAAAATGCTGCTATCATATCTTCACTATCGTCTGATGATGAACTTGATGATGACGAATTCGATGATGATGAACTTGATCCCGAAGAATAAGACGAAACTCCTCCACTACCGCCAGCAGATTGAGAGTTTGATAACTGTTGAGCATCTACTGCAGTACCGCTTATACTATTTCCTAATGCGTTATCTGTTTGCTCTGTCATTTCCATATTATTGCTTCCTGTCTTAGAAAATGTTAACATAAATCCTAACACATTGCCTTCTGTCTCTGTTGATATCTTCACTCCCGAAACCACTGCATTATCCATAGTAACTGATATAGTTTCCGAAAAATGATATCCTTCTTTTGCTGTAAGTTCAACGTATGCCGAATATGTTGTTTGATCCATAAATGTATCAGCATCCAAATTCCATACAATTTTGCCTGTATAATTATCTGTTTCTGTTATTTTTGTTTGAGGATTCTCACCTGTAACAGGTGTCGCTACATTAAATCCTTCTAAAATATCTATATCTGTTATATCACTTGCTACTGATGTTAACCTCGAAACTGCAATGTCGCTTGCACTACTTGTAAGCAATACCACTGTATTTTCACTAATAGATGACATACCCATTGTTTTTGCATCACCGCTAGATGTTGACGTACCTGACGATTGTTCTGATATATTTACTGCTGTTATTACTCCATCCTTATCTGCCACAATTCCACCATTTTGTAAAATGCTTAATAGCACTAAACATTGTTTTTCCAACGAACTTCTTTCTTTTAATAAAGTTTCATACGTAGCTGAATTAAAATCTCCAGTTAACGTTACCAATGTTGTATCCGATGATACTTTTGTGTTTTCTGATACATTAACTTTAGATACCGTTCCCTTCGTTCCTATTACTTTTAATTCTTGATGTATATATAGTATTCCTGTTCCTATTGTATTTCCATTATTATCCTTTGCAGTAACGGATTCATTATAATCTGTTCCATTATCTGTAACGGTTATTGTATATCCTGACTGTATTTTTGTTGCCACTGTGCCTGTTATAGTTGTATCATCGCTTAACACAACATCCACGCTATCATTCACACTTAAGTCTTGACTTGTCTCAATATCTACTGCCATTTTACCATCTAATGATATTAACATTAATGCTTCATTTTCTACCATTACATCTGCAACATTATCATCTACTTCCGCAAATATCTTTTTGATTCGTCCTGAAATCTTTGCTTTAATTGTATCTGTTGTAGTTCCTGAAGATGTACTATTAATTTCATTATCCTTATCTTGAATCTGTTCTTCAATACTTGCTAATTCTGCTACAAGTGATTGTTCATCTACAGTAGCAAGAACATCCCCTGCCTTCACTTCATCTCCGCTATTAACTCTAACTTCTTCAATTTCCAATCCTGAAGGAATTTCAATATCTATTGCACTATCATTTGCCAGTGTTCCTGTTCCCTCTATCGTTGTTGAGATACTTCCTGTCTCCACAGTTGCCGACATAGTGTTCATAGTAAATGCAAAACTTTGCTTATTCTTATTAATTACTATAACCGCTGTACCTACTACAACAATAACAACTGCTATACCTCCAATTACTAACCATTTCTTTCTTACTTTTATTTTTTTCTTCCCTAACTTTAATTCCATGCTTTATCAACCTCCTAAAATTGTATAGCCAAAGCTTAGTTAAGAAAGATTGAAGAAAGATTGAAATATTTAATATATTTATTATCTTTCACATTCTTTTCACAATTACATTAGATAAATCATGATAAGATTAATTAATTCAATTTATATTCAATCTATTTGTTGTATTAATTATAGATATGGAGGCAATTTTATGAGAATATTATTAATCGAAGACGAATCTAGTCTTGTAGATGTATTAACCAGTTTGTTGGAAAGAGAAAACTATACAGTAGATGCCGCATTTGATGGTCTTAACGGCTATTATCAAGCATCTAGCTCTATATATGATGTAATTATCCTAGATGTTATGCTCCCAAAAATGAACGGTTATACTGTACTTAAAAACTTACGAAAAGATAACATACATACTCCCGTACTAATGCTAACTGCAAAATCTGAAATTGATGATAAGGTAATGGGATTAGATTGTGGCGCTGATGATTATCTTGCTAAACCATTTGACACAAAAGAACTACTTGCAAGAATTCGTTCAGTATCTAGACGACAAGGTGAAATTAAAAAGCAAACTTTATCTTGTGGAGACTTGGAACTTCTACTAAATCAATGCGAAATTAGAAATAGTATAACTTGCCAATCTGTAAAACTCGGCAATAAAGAATTCCAGCTATTAGAATATTTATTAAGTAATCAAAACCAAATAATAACTAGAGAACAAATAGCTCAAAAAGTCTGGGGCTACGATAACGAATCTGAATATAATCACGTGGAAGTATATATTTCTTTTACTCGCAAGAAAATGAATTTTATTGCTACTACAACAAAGATTCAGGCTATTAGAGGAATAGGTTACACTTTGGAGGCAAGCATATGATTAAAACACTAAAAAAAAGACTTATTATTACATTAACAACTATACTAACCTTAATATTTTGGATTATTCTAGGTGCTATCAATTTTGAGAATTATACTTTTAGCATGACTCAAAGTGCTCATATGTTTAATAATGCAATGGATCAAAACGGACCTGCTATATTTATCGAAGAAGCAAATGCCCAACCAATGAGTATGTTAACAGATAGTCAAGTAAGTATTCTTGAATTTAATGATGATAATGAATTTGTCTCATTTATTTGTAACAATATTGATACCTACAATGAAGATACTTTAATACAATATGCAACCAAAATTTTAAAAAAGCACAAACCTCATGGCTTTATTTATAACATGTCTTTTCAAAAAGAAGATACTCCTAATGGAACCTTTATCACTTTTATGTATAGCGGCCAAGCTCATGATAGATTTCACAATTTAACTAGATATTCTATACTATTGGGACTTACAGGAAGTTTTATAATATTTTTAGTTTCTATAGTATTATCAAATTGGTTAGTTAAGCCTACCGAAAAAGCTTTTGAACAGCAGAAACAATTTATATCAGATGCTAGTCACGAATTAAAGACACCGCTTACTGTCATAACTGCAAATGCCGATATTCTCGAACGTGAAATAGGCGATTATAAATGGCTTAAGTACATTCAAAGTGAATCTAAAAGAATGAGCACTTTAATTAATGATTTACTATCTCTAGCTAAACTAGACGATTCACCTAATCACTTCATCTCTACTTCTTTCGATTTGAGTAGTGCTATCACTGGTATAGCTCTTCCTTTTGAAAGTGTAGCATATGAAAATAAATTAACACTTAGCTGTGATATTAACTCAGATATTAGTATTATAGGTAACGAAGCACAAATCAAACAACTAGTTTCTATTCTATTGGATAATGCCATAAAACATGCCTCTTCAAATGGAAACGTAGCAATTACCCTTTCTCGATATCGCAAGCGTGTAACCTTATCAGTATCAAATACAGGCGAAGCTATTCCAAAGGATGAGCAAGATAAGATATTTCAACGGTTTTATAGATTAGATGAAGCAAGAAACAGAGATGCTAAACGTTATGGATTAGGTCTTTCTATTGCAAAATCAATTGTAGAATCACATCACGGTTCTATACATGTTAACTGTGAATATGGCACAACTATATTTTCTGTCTCACTTCCTATAATACACAACAAAATGCATTAATTATATAAAGCCCAACACATATCACATAATCTGTAATATATGTTAGGCTTTTATTTTACTATTTCTGCTTCACAGCAGATTTAACTTTGTTTCGAAATGCTGTAAATATCGCTAATACTGCAACCACCAATAAGCAGACGATTATTATAATACTACTCCACACAGAAGTGGCTTTTTTCTTTGCTTTCTTTTTCGTCTTCTTCAATTTCTTCTTTACTTGCTCTTTATCTAAATCAACCATGAGAATTCCTCCTATATAATGTATGTACTGCGGCTAAGTGATAATAGTATACCATAGCCACTAAATTCGATAATACCTCATTAAGTGTCTAGGTATGCATTCTCACTAAGCTCGAAAATACCTCGCTAAGTGATAATAGTATACCACATTAATCCATTTCGTTTCTATTACTAAAATCATACGATTTACATACATTTATAGTTTACTTCTAATCACCTTTTTGTATTCAATAAATTTTGTACTCAGAACATAGTCTTCATCTAATTTATCTTCTTTGTCTATTACTATCTCTTCAACTATCTTTCCAGGTGTTCCTTTAAGAATATATATTCTATCTGACATTAGTATAGCCTCATCTATATCATGAGTAATAAATATAGTTGCTAATGAAAGCTTATTAGATACATCAACATACCATTTCTGCATATTTTCTCTTGTAATACTATCAAGGGCACTAAATGGTTCATCTAGAAGCACCAAATCTTCGGAACTAATATAAGTTCTAAGTAAAGCTGCTCTTTGTCTCATACCTCCTGATAATTGACTTGGATAACTATTTTCTTCTCCCTTAATGCCAAATAATTCAAAATACTCTACAACTTTATTTCTTGCTTCTTGTTTTTTCATACCTTTTATAATTAAGGGAAGTGCCACATTATCTATAATTGTTTTATGTGGCAATAACAAGTCTTTTTGAAGCATATAACTAATCAATCCTGATTTTCCAGTTATATCTTCTTCACTTAACAATACTTGTCCACTATCTGGCGTTTCAAGTCCTGATAATATATTAAATAGCGTAGTCTTACCAATACCACTTACTCCTAATAGTCCAACTATCTCATTACTATCAAGACCTATCGATACATTATCTAATACCTTTTTATCACCATATGATTTTTTTATATTCTGAGTTCTAAGTTTCATAATTAATATCCTATTTTAAATAATCGTTGCTAAATCCGTATCCTGCTGGTATCTCTTCTTCTATCAATTGATTATCATATAGCCACTTATAAAAATCATCCCATCTATCTTGGCTAATATATCCCCACGTTTCTTCTTCCGCCATATATTGCTCAGATAACCATTTCTGACTTGGTACTATTAAGTCTATATCTAACTCTGGCACTTGATTAACTAATATATTCGCTGCGTCTTCTGGATTCTCAATTGCATATTTATATCCCTTTTCACATGCTTCTAAGAATTTCTCAGTTACATCTGCATTATCCGCTATAAAATCGTTATTAGCAATAATAACTGGACTATAGTAATCAAATACTGGATTAATGTCTTTAAAATTAAAATAATTTGTATCTAGTCCTGCTACTTCACAAGCAATACCATCCCAACCATAATATATCCACACTGAATCTACATCTGTCTGAAGACCTGTTACAACATCTGTAACATATGTTGGCACTAACTCAATTTTATTATAATCTCCGCCATCTGCTTCCACCACATTTTGTATGATTGCTTGTTCAATTGGCATATCCCATGTTGCATAGATATTTCCTTCCATACCTTTAGGACTATCTATTCCTTTTTCTTTTAATGATACAATTCCAGATGTATTATGTTGAACTACTGCCGCAACTGCTGTTATCGGAAGTTTATTTTCGCCAACAAATGCAGGTACTAAAGAATCCTGAAAATCTATTCCAAACTCCGCCTTGCCAGATGCTACTAAAGTTGCTGCCCCATCTTCTGGTGGTTGAACTATTTTCACATCAAGTCCTACTTCTTCAAAATATCCCTTTTCTAATGCCACATAAAAACCTGTATGATTAGTATTTGGTGTCCAATCAAGTACTAATGTTATTGGTGTTAATTCATTACTTTTTGCTTCTTCGCTATCTGAATTACTAGTACATGATACCATTGTTAACATCAACATTATCATAACTAATATAGTTAATATTTTCTTCATTTACAATCTCCTTAAATTACATTTTTGTTTCTTCCCATTTCATACATTTTCTCTGTATTATCTTCACAATCCACATAAGAATCAGACTAATAGCTGATATTAAAAATATAACAGCAAACATTTTATCATATTCATAGCCTTTTCTTACCCTTGTCATATATACCCCAAGTCCTGAAAATCCCCCTAGCCATTCCGATATAACTGCACCTACTACTGAATAAGCTATAGCAATCTTTAATCCAGAAAAAAATTCGCCTAATGCTGCTGGGAATTTCACATGCGTAAATACTTGCCATCTATTTGCCCCCATCGACTTAAGCAAAGTTATCATATCCCTATCTACAGATGCAAAGCCTCCTAAAAGTCCTATTGTTACAGGAAAGAATGTCACCAACACTATAAGTATTACCTTCGGAAATATTCCATATCCAAACCATAATACTAATAGTGGTGCTATCGCTACAGTAGGTATTGTCTGTGTTATAACTAATAGCGGATAAAATGCTTTGTGTAATATACTTACATTATCCATTATTACTGCTATAACAAATCCTAATAACACTCCCATGAAAAGTCCTACTACTGCTTCTACTAAAGTTACTGATAAATGCTCCATTAATAAACCAAAATCCTCAAAAAAAGCCCTTACAACTTCTATAGGTGATGGTAACATATATTTAGGTATTAGATTAATATTAGATATAACCTGCCACACCAATAATAATAGTAATATCGTTATTAATGGAATACATTTATTAATGATGCTTTGTAACTTTTTTATCAATTGTTAATACCTCGCCCTCTGGCTTATAAGTTATCTTCACATATGAAGCTACTGATGGACAACCTGCCTTTATAGCAATATATTGACATTGCTTTACTATCTCCATTAACTCCTCATATTCTCCCTCAATTGCAGTTTCACAAGGTCCTACATAACAGTTAAGACCAGTGCTTTTTATATAAGCAATAACCTCATCAACTATTCTTACAACCTCCTCATCAGTACCTACTTGTGGTAATACTTGAATTGCAACACTTGCGTTCATACTCTTTTCTCCCTTCTAGTATAAAAATTATTAATATAATTAGTTCTAGAGTTTTTTATTATGTTATCTTTAAATAAAAAACTCCACCTCTGTACAGAGATGGAGCGAATATATTCATAAATATAGTATTCTAATATATTCTCCCTCCGCCAGCATTATCTGGATCAGGTATCGAGTTTCCCCGAGGATTAAGAACAGTCTAGTTCTTTCTCAGCCCAATTCATTGAGCACTCCTGATTACTATTTGCAATTTTACTTGCATATAATATAAATGTCAATCAATTTTATTATATTTATATGTTGAATATTTAAAAAATCACTGAACATACTAAATATAATAAACGAAAATTATATTATTTGGAGGTTATATAATGAACGAACATTACCCATTTCAACTAGAGCCACTACCATATCCGACTGACGCTCTAGAGCCTTATATTTGCAAAGAAATAGTAGAATTACATCACTATAAACATCAGCAAACTTATGTAGACACTTTAAATGGCATATTAGTCAATTATCCTGAACTTCAAGAAATGTCATTAGAAGAATTAATTACTGAACAAGCATTACTCCCTGACGAAGTCAAAACAAAGATTAAAAATAATGCAGGCGGTGTATATAATCATCAATTATATTTTAATTGCATGAATAACCCTAGTATGGAACTTCCAACTGGTGCTCTGGCTCAGGAAATCAATAAATCTTTTGGTTCCATGGATAGCTTTCGTTCTCAACTATCAAATGCAGCTATAACCCAATTCGGTTCTGGCTATGCATGGTTATTATTGACCAATGGTAAATTAGATATTATAAGTACACCTAATCAAGACACTCCTCTAGCTGATAATGTTCTTCCTCTTCTATGTATTGATGTATGGGAACACGCCTATTATCTTCAATATCAAAATCGTCGAGCTGATTACGTTGAAAACTGGTTTTCATTGATAAATTGGGGATTTGTCGAGAAAAAATATACTTTAAATACCTAATTGTAGTCAGAAAATTCATAACAGATATTTCCGTCCTAACATTCAACTATAAGTCATATCCTTTGATATGGCTTTTTTTCTTGACATATCATCCTCTTAATGTGTATAATACATAATTATATGTGATACTTTAAAGCATTAAAGCATTAAGGCTTTAAATCACAAAATTTACTATTAAATGAGGAGACGGATTATGTTAGTAAAAATGATTTTATTACTTGTATTCTTTGCAACAATGATAGTTGTAGGAATATATGCACGTAAACACGCAACAAATGTAAGTGATTTTGTATTAGGAGGAAGAAGTGTAGGCCCATGGCTAACAGCATTTGCTTTTGGTACTTCTTACTTTTCATCTGTTGTATTTGTAGGATATGCCGGACAATTTGGTTGGAAATACGGTCTTGCTTCTACTTGGATTGGTCTTGGAAATGCACTTATAGGAAGTTTACTTGCTTGGGTTATATTAGGACGTAGAACAAGAGTTATGACTAATTCCCTACAAGCTGCTACTATGCCAGAGTTTTTTGAAAAGAGATATAACAGTAAATCGCTTAAGATTGCCGCTTCTGTTATTGCCTTTGTTTTCCTTGTTCCATATACAGCTTCTATATACAATGGTCTTTCAAGATTATTCGGAATGGCATTTAATATAGATTATAAGATTTGTATTATTGTTATGGCACTATTAACTGGTGTATATGTTATTGTTGGTGGTTATATGGCTACTGCAATAAATGATTTTATTCAAGGTATAATAATGCTAATTGGTATATGTCTAGTTATTGTTGCCGTATTAAATAATAATGGTGGATTCACTGAGGCCGTTGTAAATCTATCTAAAATAGAAACTGAAGTTAGTGGTGGATTAATTCAACAAGGTGCTTTTGCTTCTTTCTTTGGACCTGACCCACTTAATCTACTTGGCGTAGTAATTCTTACTTCATTAGGTACATGGGGATTACCTCAAATGGTACATAAATTCTACACAATTAAAGATGAACGTTCAATTAAGACTGGTACTATAATATCAACAGTATTTGCAATAATAATATCTGGTGGATGTTACTTCTTAGGTGGATTTGCAAGATTATATGATGTTCCTGCAATATATAAAGCAGACGGAACTGTAGCATTTGATTCTATCATTCCAGAAATGTTATCTACTCTACCTGATTTACTAATTGGTATTGTTGTTGTTCTTGTATTATCAGCTTCAATGTCAACTCTATCATCATTAGTACTTACTTCAAGCTCAACATTAACTCTTGATTTCTTAAAAGGTACTATTATTAAAAATATGAACGAAAAAACTCAATTACTTATAATGAGAATACTTATTGCATTCTTTATAATTATTTCAGTTGTATTAGCACTTAATCCACCAACATTTATAGCTCAATTAATGGGTATATCTTGGGGAGCTCTAGCTGGTGCTTTCTTAGCTCCATTCCTATATGGTCTATACTGGAAGAAAGTTACTAAAGTAGCTGTATGGTCAAGCTACGCATTTGGTGTTGGTTTCACTGTACTTAACATGAAGTTTGCATTTATCCCTTCACCTGTAAATGCGGGTGCTGTAGCAATGGTAGCTGGACTTATAATAGTTCCTATAGTAAGCCTTATAACTCCAAAGATTGAAAAAGCTTTTGTTGATAAGATATTTACTTGTTATGATGAAGAAGTAAAGGTACATAAAAGTCATTCACTTGACGAGTAAAAAATAATTATCAATACTTTAATCATACAAATAATGGCATGAATCTTAATTACAAGATTCATGCCATTATTTTATTTAATATCTTTATTCAACTGAACTATAGGTTTCTATTAATTTGAACAAGTTCGATTTCTTATCAGTACTTTCAATCGCTACATAATGAACATAATTACTATCTGGTGTCTCAAAACACCATGTATAAAGATATATACCATCTTCTGGATAGTAACAGTAAGATCTATACATCTCGCATTCATTTATAATTAATATGCTTCCCTCTAAGCTATCTTCATCAACACCTGCATCTTCCATATAATAACCAAATACTGTATCTGCTAGTCCCACTGCTGTTGTATCTTCATAAGCAAATATTGTTATTACATTCAAACCGCTACTATCACTATACTGCATACGATATTGACTATCTTCCGATCCAACTTCCTCATACGGATAATAATCTTCTGGAATATCGATATAACCCACAAAATCATTTCCTACACGTTGGTATGCTGTCTCAACTTCTGTTTGTGTTGCTATTTCCTCTTCAGTCTTATCAATATCATCTTCCCAATCATCATAGTCATCTTCTATATCCTCGGTTATATAATCTTCATAATCATATCTATCTGCTTCTGTTCTATAATCATCAATATTATATATGATAATCCCTATTATCAATGCCACACATATTGCCATTATTCCAAGCAGTACAACACCACCTATTATAAGCCCTATAATTAAACCTTTATTACTTTTCTTCTCAGGCGAATTATTATATTGCATTTGCCTCGGTGGTGCTTGTGTATATTGTGGTTGCATTGACGGTGTCTGTGTCGACTGTGCTTGTTGTTGCTGCATCAGTGGTGCCTGTGTCGGCTGCACTTGTTGTACCGGTGGTATTTGTGTCGATGGTGCTTGTTCTATATTATCATTTACATCCTGGTTATTCATATCATCCATGGCAATACCTCTCTCATACTTACTTTACTGGACTGTAAGTTTCACTAACATCAAACAAATCCATATGCTCTTCATCAAATTCTAATGCTAAATAATGCGTATAATCATTCTCCTCTGGTGTCTCGAATACCCATATAACAAGATATTTGTCTTCTGTTGGATAATATCCATATAGCTGATAGGCATCATATCCATTAATTGTAACCTGCGCTCCCGTTATAGAATCTTTATCAATTCCATTATCCGCATACAACAAATGATTATATAGATTCGACACAGCATCCTCTGCACTTATATCATCATATGCATTCAAAGTCATTACATACCTTCCAGTAAGATCACTGTATTGCATCATATATCCATTACTTCCACCACCAGCTTCCATAAAAGGAATGTAATCTGCTGGAACATCTATATATCCTACAAGAGCATCTCCAACACGTTGATATTCTACATCAGATTCTATTATATTTTCTTCTGTTCCTTCATCAGTGTATTCATCTACAAAATCATAGGTGTATTCATCTTCAGTAATTTCATATGTATAGTCATCTTCTGTAACATCATATACTATATCATCTGCTAATCTGCCTGCTTTATTAAAACTCCAAACACTCCAAAATATAACTACTATAAACCCTACTATAAATATAGCAAGCAGCATCAACCCACCTACTATTAATCCTATCAACCCCCAATTTGTTTCCTTCTTGGGAGGTTGATTATTATTAGGCTGCATTTGTGGCTGAGTTGATTGTTGCTGCATTTGTGGTTGTATCGATTGTTGTCCTTGCGATTGTGTAGGTTGTTGTCCTTGTGGTGACTGTTGGTTATTCATATTATCCATATCATTCCCTCTTACATCTAACACATTAGTTATTCATCTTATACGCTTCCTCTGGTGTAACTAATTCAAGATTAGAGCATTTTATTGCTTCTACTGCATTTTCAGGATTATTAACTTTAATAATCATCGCCGCATCATCACTTCCATTTGTTAGGGCATACATATACTCAATATTAAGAGTCTTATCAGATAAAGCTTTAAGTAATGCTTGAAGCATTCCTACTTTGTCCGCAATTCTAACTGCAATAACATCTGTAAGCATAGCTGAAAATCCACTTTCTTTAAGTACTTTTTTAGCCTTTTCCGGATCAGATACTATCATTCTTAATAATCCATATTCGCTTGTATCTGCTAGGCTTAATGAAGATATATTAATATCGTTAGCCTTAAGTGTCTCAGATACCTTTTCAAGACGACCTTCTCTGTTTTCAATAAAAACTGTAAGTTGTTTAATGAACATATACACTCCTCCTTGTAATCTTACTCTAGTTATCTAAGTTACGTTTATCAATTACACGAACTGCTTTACCCATACTTCTCTCAAT
>JAVBSS010000004.1:0-103655 GCA_031556525.1 Lachnospiraceae bacterium | reverse complement strand
GATGTTCTTCCTAAGAAAGAAGTTATTGTAATCAAAAAAGAGATGGAGAAACTTCAAAAGAATCTTGGTGGTATCAAAGAGTTAAAAGATATTCCAGACATGATTTTCGTAGTAGACCCACGTAAAGAAAGAATATGTATTCAAGAAGCACATTCATTAGGAATTCCACTAGTAGGTATCGCTGATACTAACTGTGATCCAGAAGAATTAGATTATGTAATTCCTGGTAATGATGATGCTATCAGAGCAGTTAAATTAATCGTTGCTAAAATGGCAGATGCTGTTATCGAAGCTAATCAAGGCGTAGATGTAGTAGTTGAAGAAGAAGCAACAGAAGAATAATTTATAGTATTTTCACTTTGTGAGAATGCATAGAGAGTATAGATTTTGTTACAATAGAACGCACGCTTTGTCGATACGTTCTATTGTTACGTAATAAGAATATGGAGGTATAATATAATGGCTATTACAGCAAGTATGGTAAAAGAATTAAGAGAAAAAACAGGCGCTGGCATGATGGATTGTAAGAAAGCTCTTACAGAGACAGATGGTGATTTTGATAAAGCAGTAGAGTTTTTAAAAGAAAAAGGTTTAGCTACAGCTCAAAAGAAGGCAGACAGAATTGCTGCTGAAGGTATTGTAGCAACAAACATTAGTGCAGATAATAAGACTGCAGCAATCGTTGAAGTAAATGCTGAGACAGATTTCGTTGCTAAGAATGAAGTATTCCAAGAGTTCGTTGCTGAGGTTTGTGCACAAGCAACAACAACAACTGCTACAGATATAGATAGCTTTTTAGCTGAGTCATGGGCTAAAGATTCTTCAATCACAGTTAGTGAGAAATTAGCTACTATGATAGCTAAGATTGGTGAGAACATGAACATTAGAAGATTTGAGCAAATCCAATCTAATGATGGTATTGCAGTATCATATATCCACGCTGGTGGTAAAGTTGGTGTTTTAGTTGAAGCTAAGACAGATTCAGATAGTGATGCAGTAAAAGAATGTCTTAAGAACGTAGCTATGCAAGTAGCAGCTATGAATCCTAAGTATGTATCACAAGCTGATGTATCAGAAGAGTACAAAGAGAGCCAAAAGGCACTTTTACTTGCTCAAGCTAAGAATGATCCTAAGAACGAAGGAAAACCAGAGAACATTATCGAGAAGATGATTATTGGTCGTCTTAACAAAGAGTTAAAAGAAGTTTGTTTATTAGAGCAAGAGTATGTTAAAGCTGAGAATAAAGAAACAGTTGCTAAGTATTTAGAGCAAGTTGCAAAAGACAATGGTGTTACTATTGAATTTAAGAAATTTGTTCGTTATGAGACTGGTGAAGGTCTTGAGAAGAAGAACGAAGACTTTGCAGCAGAAGTAGCAGCACAAATGGGACAATAATTTCCCGAATATAAATGACTTATATAGAGGATATACCTTAGGGTATATCCTCTTTTGACGTATTTGACTTTCGTTATACGTGATGATATTCTAGGGGTTAGAATGATAATCAGTAATATAATTCATTATATACTATATGAATAGGGATGGTTTGATTAGTAGAAGTGTTAAGTGTAATAAAGAAGGGGATTTATGAATATTAGAGAGTTTAAACGAAATATAAATATGGGATTAGGTAGTGCTATATTGGAGCTTATGAAGGAGCCTGAAAATAATGAGCAATATAGGACAGCAGTTTTATATGCTTGTCTTCATAATAATTGCTGTGATGTCATATGTGAAAAAGGTCGCCATTACTATCTTTTCGAGGCTATTAATTTAGTGGGCGATTTGGATTATTTTGAAAGTAAGATAATTGAATGTTTTGGTAAAACTAATGACTATAATATCACAGGTCAACTTTGTGGATTATTGTTTCTATTTTGGGAAAATGGTAGTGATAAAGCAGCTGAAGTATTGCAGGAAAAGCTTGATGAGTTAATACATAAGCTACCGCATATAACTAGATATAGTGGTAAGGCTAATCCACGTGAAAATGTTGAACAGATTGCCATATGGCTATACGATATTTATGGAATTAAATCTTTTTATGATACAGTGAAAAAGTTTGGTACAATCTTAATGAAAAGCAAAAGAGAAAATGTTATTTGGTATGATTGGTTTCTTAGCAATGCAGAGGATGAATTTGGAGAGAAACGAATATATAAGGGATTAGAAAGAGAAGCATTAAAATCACCAGAAATAAAACGTTTTCTGGATGAAGTTAATATAGAGGCAAAGAAAGAGGAAGAACGACAAAATATTAGTAAAACAGATACGATAAGTATACAAGATTTAATAGATGCTAGTAAAAATAATCAAAAATCCAGAGTCCTTGGATATGGTCGTCGTTTAGCTAGAAAAGCATCAACAGAAGAATTAATTGAAATTGCTAAAAAAATTGATGACTTAGATGATCTGAAAATAAAAATAGCATTACTAAGTGTGTTTCGTGCTGTTGACTATCCACGTTCTATTGATAATCTTTTAGAAATATATGATACAGGAAATGATGAACTACAGGAAATGGTATTAAAAGTACTTGCAAGGTTTAAACATAAACAAATTCATGAATTAGCAGTATATAACTTAGAAAATGGAATACATATTCCTGAATCTCTTGGTTTACTGGAAAAGAATTTTAAGGATGAATATGAACTCATTTTAAAAATATTAAAATCACATAAGCAGTCTATGGAATATGATTATCATAGTTTAACAATGGCTATTAGAAAAATATTTGGCAAACGAAAGAACTCGAAAGTAAAAGAAATATTATTATTTGATTATAAGAAGAATCGATGTTCTTTTTGTCGTGAGCACATAGTAGAAATTATGTGTAAGTCAAAGTGTATTCCGGATAATATATTAGAAGAGTGTTTATATGACTGTAGTGAGGATACACAGATAACAGCATATAAATATAAGATGAAGTATAAACATTAATGTATGATAGGAGAATGTGCCATGGAATTTTATTTTAAAAAGTCTTTAACCTTTATTTAGGATATGGTATAATATGAATACTTGTCCAGGTTTTTAGGACTGGTAATAATATGTATCTAGAGGTGAACATAGATGGCAGAACAAGGTAATACTAGAGGTAATGGTAGTGTTGCTAATAATTCTAAAAGAGTTAAGCAGATTAAAAGAAGTATTGTGGCGTTTTTAGTATTTTTAGTGTTTATGTCAATTGTTTTAAATATTATATTATTAATGAAGATTAATATATTGGAAAAGCGAATTGAAGATATATACTCTTATAACTATACAAGTGAAAGTCACATAGATGTATAAAAATTACATTATAGTTAACATATAATAAGTAACAATAGGAGGAAGGTTACATGAGTTTTTTTAAAGATTTCAAGGCTGATTTTACTCAAGCAATGAATGAGTTGATGCCTGATAATGATGAGATGGTGAACGAGTATGATGATGAAGATATTGTAAATACTTTTGAAGAGACAACAGAAGATAATACTGCTGAAGAAGAAAAAGATATGGATGATATGGAGATTGCTCCAGAAGATTTAATGGATGATGATTTTGATGATGAAGATATAGATGAGATTATAGCAAGAGAAGAAGCTAGACGAGCAGCAGAGGTTACTGCAGAGTATACTGATGAAGATATAGTAGATACTTTTGATGATGAAGCTTCTTATGAAGAACAATTAGTCAACGAAGAACAATATATTGAAGAAGAGCAAATAGTAGACAATGAACAATATGTTGAACAAGAACAGACGCTTGAAGAAACTGATGAGCAACCAATTGAAGAAGAAAGTATTGGTGATTTCTTAGATGATTTAATGGCTAATAGCAATAATGATGAAGAACTACAATCTATTCTAGCTGAAACAAATAATTTTAATGAAGAATATGATGAAGAAATATTAGAAGATATAACAGAAGAGTTGATTGGTGAGGACTTTATAGAAGATGATGATGAAGAGATTACTCTTGATTTTGAAGTCGCTCTAGAGATGACACCAGAGAACACGATTACAGAAGAGCAAGAAGCAGTAGATTATATATCTGATGAAGAAGAACAAGAAATAGAAGAGGTATTCGATATAACAGAAGAACCTGTGATTATAGAAGAGCCTATACTTCAAGAAGATATAGAAGACGTTACTTTTGAATTAGAAGAAGAGATTATTCCAGATACTAGCGAGATGGAAGAAAATATTATTGATGATATAGAAGAAATGGAAGAGCTAGAAGAAGTTATTGAAGAAATTAGTGATATAGAAGAAAATATTATTGAAGAGATTGTTGAGGAGAATACTATGGCTGAGAAAGATATTATAAGCATTGTTGATGTAGAAGATAAGATTGAGGAAGTAGAAGAGACTTCAGACAAAGTAGATTCTGCTACTACTTATATAACTAAGGGAACTAAGATTACAGGAAACTTAGATACAGATGGATCTATTGATGTTATTGGTACTATTGAAGGTGATATTAATTGTAAGGGTAAATTAGTAGTTGGTGGTACAATAATAGGTAAAGTTAAAGCTGGTGAAATATATGCTAATGCAGCTAAAATTGAAGGCGATGTTCAAACTGACGGAAGTGTTAAAGTTGGCGTTGGAACAGTAATCGTTGGAAATGTTATTGCAAAATCAGCAGTAATAGCTGGAGCTGTAAATGGTGATATAGATGTTCAAGGTCCTGTTATTGTAGATTCTACAGCAGTTATAATGGGTAATATCAAATCTCGTTCAGTTCAAATTAATAATGGTGCTGTACTTGAGGGTATGTGTTCACAAAGTTACTCAGATATTGATGTTAAGAGTTTCTTTTCATAAGATAAATAGTAAGTAGGAGCAATATAGAATGAAGACAGATAGAATATTATTAAAGCTTAGTGGAGAAGCCTTAGCTGGAGATAAGAAAACAGGATTTGATGAGAAAACTGTTGTTGATGTGGCTAAGCAAGTTAGAGAAGTATTAGATAGTGGTAAACAAGTTGCTGTTGTTATTGGTGGAGGTAACTTTTGGAGAGGAAGAACTTCTGAAAATATGGATAGAGTTAAAGCAGATCAGATTGGTATGCTAGCAACTGTAATGAACTGTATTTATGCAGCAGATATGTTTAGAACAGCAGGAATTGATACAAATATAATGACACCATTTGCTTGTGGAAATATGACCGAATTATTTAACAAGGACAAAGCGATTAATGACTTAGAGTCAGGTAAAGTAGTGTTTTTTGCAGGAGGGATTGGACATCCATATTTTTCAACAGATATGGCAACAGTACTTATGGCCATAGAAGTTGAGGCAGATGTTATATTATCAGCTAAAGCAATAGATGGTGTATATGACAGTGATCCTAATGTGAATCCAGATGCTAAGAAATATGATGCGATGGAGATGAAGGACATTGTTGATAATAAGTTAGGCGTTATAGATTTAGCCTCAGCAGTATTGGCTATGGAAAATAAGATGCCTATGATGTTATTTGGTCTTAATAGCGATAATAGTATAGTAAATGCACTAAATGGTAAATTTAGTGGAACATATATAAATGTTTAATTATAATTAGGAGGATTTTAAAAAGATGATGAAACAATACGAAGAGAAGATGGAAAAGAGTTTAGATAGTTTGAAGGCGGAGTTTGTTACAATTAGAGCTGGAAGAGCTAATCCACATATATTAGATAAAATTAAAGTTGATTACTATGGTTCGCCTACACCACTTCAACAAGTTGCAAATGTAAGTGTACCGGAAGCAAGATCAATACTTATATCACCTTGGGAAGCATCGATGATTAAAGAGATTGAGAAAGCTATAATGTGTTCAGATTTAGGTGTTACACCTAACAATGATGGTAAATCAATTATTCTTAATTTCCCAGAGTTGACAGAGGACAGAAGAAAAGAATTAGTTAAAGATATTAAGAAAAAAGGTGAGAATTCTAAAGTAGCAATAAGAAATATTAGAAGAGATGCCAATGATTCATTTAAGAAGCAAAGCAAAGCTAACGAAATATCAGAAGATGAGTTAAAGGGATATGAAGATAAGGTGCAGAAGTTAACAGATAAGTATATAACAGAAATTGATAAGACTGTTGAAGATAAGTCAAAAGAAATTCTTACTGTATAAGATTTATTAAATTAAGAGAGGCTAGATATCTAGGCTCTCTTTAGTACGTATAAATAGGAGGTTTTCTAATGAAGAAGCTAATAGATGGAGAAGAATTAAACATTCCTAATCATATAGCATTTATATTAGATGGTAATGGAAGATGGGCAAAGAAAAAAGGTATGCCTAGAACTTATGGGCATGTGCAAGGAGCAAAGACGGTTGAACAGATTTGTGAAGATGCTTATAACATTGGTGTTAAATATTTAACTGTATATGCTTTTTCGACTGAGAACTGGAAGAGACCACAAGACGAAGTTGATTCCCTTATGAAACTCCTAAAAAATTATTTGAAGGATTGTATTAAAACAGCCAAAAAGAATCATATTAAGGTAAGGGTAATTGGAGATAGAACAGCTTTATCGACTGACATTCTAGAAAGAATAGAAGAATTAGAAAAAGCAACAGTTGATAATGATGGACTTAATTTTACCATAGCACTTAATTATGGTAGTAGAGATGAGTTAAGAAGAAGTATTATTGCAGTTGCCAAAGATGTAGAAAATGGCAAGATAAGACCAGAAGATATAACAGAAGATATAATTAATAGCAAACTTGATACCCACGAGTTGCCTGACCCAGATCTAATGATTAGAACAAGTGGTGAACAGAGATTATCAAATTATATGTTATGGCAATTGGCATATGCAGAATTCTATTTTCCAGAAGTATTATTACCTGATTTTAGTAAAGATGATTTGATTGATGCAATACGCTATTATAACGGTAGAGATAGACGCTTTGGTGGCGTATAGGAGGAAATTATGTTTAAGACAAGATTTATTAGTTCGATAGTATTGATAATACTAACTATTGGAGTATTATTTTGTGGGGGATGGGTTACAGCATTAGTATTATATTTGTTATCACTAAAAGGAGTTCAAGAGCTACTTAGAGTATATGATCTTGATAGGACTAGTGTTGGTAGTCTAGCATATATATTTACAACTATTTATTATGGTTTATTATATTTTGATATTAATAATGCAATTATGCCATTGATGATTATATATTTGTTAATAGTATTAGCTATATATGTATTCAAATTCCCTAAATATAATGACAAGCAGATGGCTATGGTTTTCTTAGCATTTTTCTATGTAAGCGTTATGTTATCATATGTTTATAAGATTAGATCACTAGAACATGGTATATTATTAGTTTGTTTGATATATGTTTCTTCATGGGGAAATGATATGTTTGCATACTTGGTAGGAGTTAAGTTAGGTAAACACAAGATGTCACCAAAACTTAGTCCTAATAAGAGTATAGAGGGTGCTATTGGTGGAATATTAGGTTCTGCTATGTTTGGGGCATTATTTGGAATAATATTTAATAAATATGTAAAAGAGATAAATTTTGCTGTGGTAGGATTCGCATTAATAGGAGCACTAGGAGCGCTTCCAGCAATAGTGGGTGATTTGGCAGCTTCAGCAATTAAGAGAGACAATGATGTTAAGGATTATGGAAAATTAATACCTGGACACGGTGGAGTGTTAGATAGATTTGATAGTATTATATTTACTGCACCAATTGTATATTATTTAATTATGATAGTATATGTTATTAGTTAATAAGCGATTATATAATGCTATGAAATAATTATGCTAATAAAAGATCGTATAATGTTAATAAATGATTATATAATTTCATAAAAAATTATACTATAAAAGATCGCATAATGTTAATAAATGATTATGTAATTTCATGAAAAATTATGCTATAAATCTTAATTAACTGATTATATTATGGGTATTAATAAAGGGAGTACAACATGAAAAATATAGCTATATTAGGTTCTACGGGTTCAATAGGCACACAAACATTAGATATTGTAAGTAATAATAATGATATTAATGTGGTGGCATTATCTGCTGGAAGTAACATTGAGTTGTTAGAGGAACAGACAAGGAAATATACACCTAATTTAATATGTGTAGGAACTAGAGAACTTGCAGATACTATATCAGCAAGATTATCAGATATAAATGTTAAAATTGTATACGGAATGGATGGACTTATAGAAGTTGCTGAGTACCCAGATAGTGAGGTATTAGTAACCGCTATAGTAGGAATGATAGGTCTATTACCTACTGTTCATGGGATAAAAGCAGGTAAAGATATTGCACTTGCAAACAAAGAAACATTGGTTACAGCAGGACATATAATTATGCCTTTGGCAAAGGAATATAATGTAAGTATTCTACCTGTAGATAGTGAACATTCAGCAATATTCCAATCAATGAATGGTGAAAATGGTAAGCAAGTCAGAAAAATATTATTAACAGCTTCTGGTGGACCATTTAGAGATAAAACAAGTGAAGAATTAGAGAATGTTACTGTAGCAGATGCTCTAAAACATCCTAATTGGTCTATGGGTAGAAAAATCACCATAGATTCGGCTACAATGGTTAACAAGGGACTAGAAGTAATAGAAGCAAAATGGTTATTTGATGTTGATTTTGATGATATTGAAGTAGTGGTTCAACCACAGAGTATAATTCATTCAATGGTTGAATATATAGATGGTTCGGTAATTGCACAACTTGGGACACCAGATATGAGATTACCAATTCAATATGCGCTATATTATCCAGAGAGAAGAGATTTGCCTGGGGAGAGATTGGATTTCTCTAAGATATCTCAGATAGATTTTAGAAAACCAGATATGGATACTTTTAGAGGATTAGCATTGGCGTACAAGGTAGGAAAGATAGGTGGAAGTGCTCCTACGGTGTATAATGCGGCTAATGAATATGCGGTTGCTAGATTTTTAGATAATAAAATTAAGTTTTTAGACATATATAAGATTATAGAAATGTGTGTAGAAGAGCATAGTGTAATTAGTAATCCTACAATAGAAGAGATTCTTGAAGTTGAGAAATGGGTATATAGATTAATTGAGAGCAGGTGGAACATTTGAATTTAATTCTAATAATATTAGTATTTGGAATTATTATTGCCTTCCATGAGTTTGGGCATTTTATATTAGCAAAGAAAAATGGAATATTAGTAAATGAGTTTGCTATTGGAATGGGTCCTACAATATGGAGTCACAAGAAAAATGAAACTAAATATTCACTGAAACTGTTTCCTATCGGTGGTTATTGTTTAATGTTAGGTGAAGATGAAGAAGTTGAAGATGAGAATGCATTTTCTAATAAACCAGTATGGCAGAGATTATCGGTTGTATTAGCAGGACCTGTATTTAACTTTATATTAGCATTTGTATTTTCTGTATTACTTATATCCCTCGCAGGATATGATCCAGCATCAGTAGAATATATTAGTGAGGCGAGTGCTGCTGAAGAGGTTGGTATACAGTTAGAGGATGAGATTGTTAGTATCGGTGGACAGAAGGTATATAATTATAGAGAAGTACTTGTGTATATGCAGTTTCATCAAAAGGGCGAACCGATTGATATAACTGTAGATAGAGATGGTGAGAAGATTGACTATACCTTGACTCCTAAGATGAATGAAGAGGGTATGTATCTAATGGGTATAGCTGGTGGAAGTAGAGAGAAGGCAGACTTTGGTAATGCAATAAAATACGGAGCATTAGAGGTTAGATACTGGATTAAGACAACAGTACTAAGTCTTAAAGAACTTGTTACTGGAAATGTATCATTAAATAATTTATCAGGCCCAGTGGGAATTGGTAAGATGATGAATGATACAATAGAGGAAGCTAATGAACAAGGTGGAGCAATTGATGTATTCTTGAATATACTTAACTTCTGTATACTATTAAGTGCCAATCTTGGTGTAATGAATCTATTGCCAATACCAGCACTGGATGGTGGTAGAATATTATTCTTAGTTATTGAAGCTGTTAGGCGTAAGAAGATTCCTACAGAGAAGGAAGCAATATTTCATCTGATAGGATTTGTATTGTTAATTGGTTTGATGATAGTAGTGTTCTTTAATGATATTAAGAATGTGTTTTTTGTGAAATAGGAGGAATCCATGTATAGAGATAATACAAAAGCTATAGTTATAGGTAATAAGGTTATTGGTGGAGGCAATCCAATTCTTATTCAATCTATGACAAATACTAAAACAGAGGATGTAGAGGCTACGGTTGATCAGATTCTTAAATTAGAGGCGGCAGGTTGTGATATTGTTCGTTCTACAGTTAATAACGAAGCAGCAGCCAAAGCTATAAGTGAGATTAAGAAGCAGATCCATATTCCTCTAGTTGCAGATATACATTTTGACTACAAATTAGCAATTATGGCTATTGAAAATGGTGCTGATAAGATAAGGATTAATCCGGGAAATATTGGTAGTATAGAGAATGTAAAAGCTGTAGTTGATGCGGCTAAAGAAAGAAATATACCAATTAGAATTGGTGTTAATAGTGGTTCTTTAGAGAAAAATCTTATTGATAAATACGGTATGGTTACTGCTGAAGGTATAGTCACCAGTGCCTTAGATAAAGTAAAGATGATAGAAGACATGGGATATGATAATCTTGTTATTAGTATTAAATCGTCAGATGTACTAATGTGTGTTAAGGCACATGAACTTATTGCTGACAAGACTAATTATCCACTACATGTTGGAATAACAGAATCGGGAACAGTTACTAGAGGTAATATAAAATCATCTGTAGGATTGGGCATTATATTACATCAGGGAATTGGTGATACAATCAGAGTTTCATTAACTGGTGATCCAGTTAATGAAATAGTAACAGCTAAATTAATATTAAAGACATTAGGTCTTAGACGAGGCGGAATAGAAGTAGTATCTTGTCCAACTTGTGGAAGAACGTCTATTGACCTAATTGGACTAGCAAATCAAGTTGAAAATCTTGTAACAGATTACGATAATCTGGATATAAAAGTAGCGGTAATGGGTTGTGTTGTAAATGGCCCTGGTGAAGCAAAGGAAGCTGATATAGGAATAGCAGGTGGCAATGGAGAAGGACTATTAATAAAGTCTGGAGAAATAGTTAAAAAGTTGCCAGAAGCTGAATTATTATCGGCATTAAAGTACGAATTAGATAATTGGAGTGAGTAAATTGTCAAGTGATAATGCATTTTTTAAGGTGTATCCTAATATAAAAGTGAGTAGCACATTACAAGATCTATTTGAAGATGTTGTAATTGAAAGAGCGGAATTCTTTATGTCTAAGAAAGAATTACACTTACATATTCTTAGTAAACGTCTCATACATAAGCAGTACATATATGCTATGGAAGAGGCGGTATGCAATCTTAACCCTTATGAAAAGCACAAGGTAATAATTGTTGAGAGATATAATCTATCTGCTCAATATACATTAAGTAAGCTAACCGATATATACAAGGATAGCTTACTTTTTGAGGTTGAACATAATAGTCCTCAAAATTTTAGACATATCAAGAATTCAGAATGGTTTTTTGAAGGAAATGTTATAACCCTTAATTTAGAGGATAGTTTCTTGGTTAAGGCAAGAGCTCCTCAGATTAAAGAGTTTTTAGAAGAGGTATATAGAGATAGATTTGGAATGGATATTAAAGTTGGATTCAACTATACTGAGGCTGATAAGGCAGTAATTAAGCAGGCAAAAGAGAGAAGGTTAGCAATGGAATTAGAAGCTATTGCTGAACTTAATAATATATCTAATGATGATAATGATTCTACTAATGATAATACGGAAAATAGTGATAGTAGAGATAATGAAAATAAAAATACTAATAAAACTAGAACTGAAAATAAGAGCAATAATGGTTCTAGTAATATGGCAAAGGGTAAAACAACCAAAAATAATGATTTAGCAAAAAATACATCTCAAAGGACAGATAATAAGAAGAATAATTATGTTCGAGGTGGAAAAGCATCAGGTTCATATGATCCAGATGTAATATATGGTAGAAATGTTGAAGGAGATGTAGTTAATATATCTGAACTTGCTGAGGGTTATGGTCAGTTAGTTATTAAAGGTAAGATATTAACTATGGAAGATAGAGAACTGCGAAATGGTGAGAAGTCAATAGTTACATTTTCTATAACAGATTATACAGATACTATTGTAGGAAAGTTGTTTATTGCAAATGATGACATGCCATCGATTAAAGAAGTATTAGGTAAGAATAAATATTATCTGGTAAAAGGTGTACCAGTATATGATACATATTCAAAGGAATTAACACTTGGTTCTATTACAGGAATTAAAGCTATTAGTGATTTTACAGAAACTCGTAAAGATAATGCATTAGAGAAGAGAGTAGAACTTCATATGCATACAGTTATGAGTGATATGGATAGTGTAGTTGATATTGGAGATATAATAAAAAGGGCAAATAATTGGGGGCATCCTGCTATAGCAATAACTGATCATGGTGTGGCTCAAGCGTTCCCTGTTGCAAATCATGTATTACCAAGTGATGCACCACTAAAGATTATATATGGAGTTGAAGGCTATTTTGTTGATGATTTAAAAAGTCTTGTAACTGACTCAAGGGGACAGAGCTTAGATGATACATATGTTGTATTTGATATTGAAACAACAGGTCTTAGTCCTAAACACAATAAAATTATTGAAATAGGAGCAGTTAAGATAACTAATGGAGAAATTATTGATAGATACTCTACATTTGTTAACCCTGAAACTCCAATACCATATACTTCAGAAAAATTAACTGGAATTAATGATGAAATGGTTATTGATGCACCAACTATAGAAGTTATATTGCCACAGTTTCTAGAATGGGCAGGAGACAACGTGTTAGTTGCTCATAATGCTAGTTTTGATACAGGATTTATAAGGTTTTTTTCTAAGAAACAAAGCCTTGTATTTGATAATACTATATTAGATACCTTAGCCTTATCTCATATTTTATTGTCGCATTTAGGTAAGTTTACATTAGATAGAGTATGTAAGGATCTAGGTATAGTTTTAGAGAATCATCATAGAGCAGTAGATGATGCCGAAGCTACTGCAAAAATCTTTTTGAAATTTGTAGAGATACTTAAGAATAGAGGACTTAATGATTTAGATGAAGTAAACAATATGGCAGAAGTATCGCTTGACGCAGTTAAAAAGGCAAGTAGATATCATGGAATTATACTAGCTAAGAATGAAATTGGACGAGTTAATCTGTATAGACTTATTTCAGAGGCACATATTAAATATTTCTTTAAAAGGCCTATTACGCCAAAGAGCTTAATTAATAAATATAGAGAAGGTTTGATTATAGGTTCAGCCTGCGAAGCAGGAGAATTATTTAGAGCAATAGTAGATGATGCTGATGATGAAGAGATTGCTAAGATAGTAAGTTTCTATGATTACCTTGAGATTCAACCTCTTGGCAATGATGAATTTATGGTGGTAAGTGATAAATATAGCAAGATTAATTCATTAGAAGATATTAAGGATATAAATAGAAAAATTGTTAAGCTTGGAGAATTATTTAACAAGCCAGTTGTTGCAACCTGTGATGTACATTTTCTTGATCCAGAAGATAGTATATATAGAGCTATGCTTATGGCATCTAAAGGATTTAAGGATGCCGATAGTCAACCGCCACTATATTTTAGAACAACACAGGAGATGCTTGAGGAGTTTGAATACTTAGGTAAAGATAAGGCTTTTGAGGTAGTAGTAACCAATACTAACAAGGTTGCTAATATGGTAGATAGAGTATCTCCAGTAAGACCAGATAAAGCAGCCCCTGAAATACCGAATTCAGATGATACGTTAACAAATATATGTTATGACAAAGCACATGAAATATATGGACCTAATCTTCCAGATATAGTAGTAGCAAGACTTGAAAAGGAACTTAATTCTATTATTAGCAATGGATTTGCAGTTATGTATATAATTGCACAGAAACTTGTATGGAAATCAAATGAAGATGGATATCTGGTTGGGTCTAGAGGTTCAGTTGGTTCTTCGTTTGTTGCTACCATGTCAGGAATTACAGAGGTTAATCCACTGTCAGCACATTATATATGTCCAGAATGTTATTATGTAGATTTTGATTCGGAATTAGTTAAATCATATTCAGGAAGTGCTGGTTGTGATTTACCTGATGCAGTATGTCCTCATTGTGGGCATCAACTAGATAAAGAAGGTCATGATATTCCTTTTGAAACATTCTTAGGGTTTAAGGGAGATAAAGAACCAGATATTGACCTTAACTTCTCTAGTGAATATCAAAGTAATGCTCATGCATATACAGAAGAACTATTTGGTGAAGGTCATGCATTTAGAGCAGGTACAATAGGTACAATAGCAGAAAAAACGGCATTTGGTTATGTATATAAGTACAATGAAGAGCGAGGTATAACAAGAAGACGTTGTGAGATGGAACGTATGGCACTTGGCTGTACTGGAACTAAGAGAACTACAGGACAGCATCCAGGTGGTATGATAGTTCTTCCATCTGATGAGGAAATATATTCGTTTACACCAATACAAAGACCTGCAAATGATATGAAAACATCAACAACTACAACACATTTTGAATATCATTCAATAGATCATAACTTATTAAAACTTGATATTTTAGGTCATGCAGATCCAACTATGATTAGAAGATTAGAAGATATTACAGGTACTAATGCTACGAAAATCAAACTTGATGATAAAGATGTAATGTCCTTATTTCATGGTACTGCAGCTTTAGGAATTGAACCAAAGGATATAAGTGGAACAACCCTTGGGTGTTTGGGAGTGCCTGAATTTGGAACAGACTTTGTTATACAGATGCTTATTGATACCAAACCACAAAGTTTCTCAGATTTGGTTCGTATATCAGGATTATCACATGGTACAGATGTGTGGCTTGGAAATGCTCAGACTCTTATACAAGAGGGGAAAACAATACTGTCAAAAGCGATATGTTGTCGTGATGATATTATGGTATATTTAATTCATATGGGACTTGAAGAAGGTCTTGCGTTTACAATAATGGAAAGTGTTCGTAAGGGAAAGGGACTGCGTGACGAGTGGATTGATGATATGTTAGCTCATGATGTACCAGATTGGTACATATGGTCATGTAAGAAGATAAAATACATGTTCCCTAAAGCCCATGCGGCGGCATATGTTATGATGGCATGGCGAATAGCTTATTATAAGGTTAATTATCCATTGGCTTATTACACGGCATATTTTAGTATTAGAGCCAAAGCATTTAACTATGAAAAAATGTGTATGGGATTAGATAGACTGAAATATGAGATGACGGAGATTCGTAAAAAAGGTAAGGAAGGAATGTCTAATGTTGAAGAAAATGAATTAGGTGATATGAAACTTGTTGAAGAAATGTACGCAAGAGGATTTGAATTCGTACCTATTGATTTATATAAAGCAGATGATATAAACTTTCAAATTATAGATGGAAAGATAATGCCACCATTTTCAGCTATTGATAAGATGGGTGAGTCAGCAGCCGCAGGATTGAAAGCAGCAGCAAAAGAAGGAACTTTTTCATCTAAAGAAGATGTAAGAATAAGGTCTAAGATAGGTAAGACAACTATAGAGAAGATGTCTGAATTAGGAATAATAAGTAATTTACCAGATACAGATCAACTTAGTTTAAGTGATTTATTTGGATAGGAAAGAGGTTAAGGAAATGGAATATAAGATTATTAGTGATGGTTCATGTGATTTAAATCCGGAAGATGCAAAAGAAATGGGAGTACATGTAGTACCTTTTTATGTTTCTTTTGATGGAGAAAATTACAAAAAAGAAATGGAGGATATAGCGGTTAGAGATTTCTATCAAGAAATGTTAGATAATCCTAAGGTGTTCCCTAAATCATCATTGCCATCTATAACTGATTTTGAAGATGTATTCAGAAAGTATGTTGAAGAAGGAAAAGCTATTATATGTATATGTATCACAACTAAATTTAGTGGCTCATTTAACTCAGCAACAAATGCAAAAAACATTATATTAGAAGAATATCCAGATGCTAAAATCAAAGTTATTGATTCTAATATTAATACTGTACTTCAAGGATTATTTGTAAAAGAGTCAGTTAGAATGCAACAAGATGGCATTAGTTACGAGGATAATATTGCTAATCTTGAAAAGATTAAGGAAACAGGTAGAATATTATTCACTATAGGTAGCATCGATTATCTGAAAAATGGTGGACGTATTGGAAAAGTTATAGGTGTGGCAGGAAGTGCGCTTGGAATTAGACCTATTATTATACTTAAAGAGGGTGAAATATTTACAGGTGGAATAGCTAGAAGTCGTAATAAATCAATTCAAAAAGTATTAGATCAGATTGAGAATCATTTTGCTGAAACAGGAGAGAGCCCAGATGATTATGCTATTACCGTTGGATATGGATATGACTACGATGAAGCAGTAGAGTTTAAGGGAAAAGTATTGGAGTTACTTGGTAAAATATCTAATGTTAAGGATATAAAAATTGAGCAAATTGGAGCTACAATAGGTGTACATACTGGTCCACATCCAATAGGTGTTGGTTTAATTAAGAAATATGATAGATAGCTAAGTTCTAAGATTGAGAGGGTTTATGAAACATATTTTTATGGAATTAAGGGATAAATATTTTAATGATGATCTTGATTTTAGGGTTCGTATATTTAACCTACTAGGAGTTCTAGGAATTATTCTTAGTGTTTTGTTTACTGTGTTCAATTATTATAATAATGCTGAAAGTATACAAGTGGTTATTAATTTTATTGTTTTAATAGCAGCTATATTTACTATGTGGTTTACTAATTATACAGGAAAATATAGATTGTTTTTCTTGATTACTGTAGTTTCGGTGTTTCTAATTGTATTTCCAATATTGTTTTTTCGAGGTGGAGGATTGCACGGCGGAATGCCTAGTTTTTTTGTTTTTGGGATTGTGTTTACTGTTATAATGTTGGAAGGGCTAACAAGAACAATAGTTACAATTTTTGAAATACTATTATATTCAGCATGTTTAGTAATAGCATATTTGTTTCCAGAATTGATTATTCGTTTTGCTAATGAAAGTGCTGCAGAGAAAGATATAGTTGTATGTTGTATAGTTGTTTCTGTTATATTAGCCATAGTAATATATCAACATCTAGTAATATATGATAGAAGGCAGAAACAATTGGAACGTTTAAATAGAGAACGTGTAGAGATGTTTGGGAATATGTCACATGAGATGAAGACTCCTCTTGCAGTTGTATCAACTTATGCGCAGATGTTGAAAAATAAATTGGAATTATTAACAGAAGAAGAGGATTATGTAGAAGATACATTGTTGATTATTAGTGAAGTAAATCAATTGAGTATGATGGTTTCACAAGCTCTTGAATTCACTAGGGTATCTGAGGGTGCAATTATACAAGATATGAAACTGTGTCGTATTGGTGAAATTATATCAGAATCCATTGCTATGCATTTTGCTGGAACAACAAAGGGTAATAATAATAATAGAATTGATTTGAAGCTAGCTGTAGGGTTGCCACCAATTATGGCAGATGCTACTAGAATAGGTCAGGTTGTGGTAAATCTAATAGTAAATGCAATTCGTCACACAAAGAATGGTACAATTACAATCTCTGTAAAACAAGGTGGAAAAGATATAATTATAGAGGTAAAGGATACTGGTGAAGGAATGTCTAAGGAAGAGGTGTCACAGATCTTTACCCGTTGGTATACGGGAAAAGATGGTACTGGAAATGGCCTTGGTCTATATATTTGCCAGCAGATAGTAGATGCCCATGGTGGTAAGATAAGTGTTGATAGCGAATTGGGTGAGGGTTCTTGTTTTACAGTTAGATTGCCAATAGCTAATAAGTAAGATATAGCATAATTAATATCTTACTTTAGTAAACATATATTCTCTATTGGCAGAAGCAATATTAAAATAACTATCAGGATTGATGGTGCCAAGTTTTTTGCGTAGTCTATAAACGTGTTCAACAACGGTAGGAGCACCGTCTAGTACAGCAGTATTCCATACATCTTCATATACCTTGTCACGAGAAATCATCTTGTTAGGATTCTTCATAAAATAATATAATAATTTCTGTTCCATAGGGGATAGAGATATTTCATTTCCTTCTAGTATACATATTCCAGTAGAAGGATCAAGGGATAGGGGAGGAATCTCAACTCGTCCATGGGAAACTTCCATATTTCTACGTAGCATAGCAGCAACTCTAATATTCAAACGATTCAAATCAACAGGTTTAATTAAGTAATCATCACCACCTAATGCAAAACCTTGTTCTTCGTCTCGAATATTGTCTAATGCAGTTAAGAATATAACTGGTATATTGGAAGAGGCTCTTACTTCGTTACAAAATTCAAAACCTGTTCCATCGGGCAACATAACGTCTAAGATGATTAAATCTGGAACATTTTCTTCAAATAATTCCCTTGCTTTTGATAGAGTATCAGCTGCATATACTGTATAGTGTTGTTCTTCAAAAAATTTTTGATTTGCTTTTAAGAGAGAAAGTTCATCTTCAACAATTAAAATATTAGCGGTATGTTCCATAGAATCTCCTTATTGTGCCTTTTTAAATAATATACTAAATATTAGAGGGTTTGTATAGGTGGAGAGCAATCAATTTTTGTTGATTGAGTGTATAGAAAAAAGCCGGCTTCCGTTGTAGAAAACCGACTTTGGGGGTGAGATAGGGAATGAAGTTTGGCAAATATTCACGTTATTTTGTACAAATCAAAAAATATTTCTGAAAAATATCAAAAAATGCTTGCATTATGTTTTGTTCTTTGCTATACTTACAAAGTCGTAAACAAGTACGACATATGGTCCGTTGGTCAAGCGGTTAAGACGTCGCCCTCTCACGGCGAAAACAGGGGTTCGATTCCCCTACGGACTGCTAACGATATTATTAATAATATCAATGGTTTAAAAAATATTATATTTGAATAGACACCGTAAAAAGCACCGTAAATGTGAATTAAAGCATTTTGAGTGCATTTTTTTTACTATCATTACTAGAGTGTACATATCTATCATATGTAAACTGTATTGATGTATGACCTAGTAATTCAGATACAACTTTAACATCAACACCCTTTTCAATTAAATTGCTTGCAAAAGTATGTCTAAGGGCATGTATACCCCTATGTTCAATATTACAATCTTTACAGATATTTCTGAATGTCTTTTGAAATGAACTAGGTTGTATAAATCCATCATTTTTTCCACTAACAATATAATCATTACTATAGTTTAGTTCCTCATTGCGCTTATATATAATATTCAATAGTTCAATAGCTTTATCACTAAGATATATACTACGTATTGATTTTTGTGTCTTAGGCTTAGTAATGATATATAGTACACCCTTACCGCGTTTTCTATCTTTTACAACTGATACAGTTTTGTTAATATCAATAATTCTATCAATCATATTAATATCAGACCAACGGAGAGCAAGAAGTTCACCAAGACGTAAACCAGTTATACTAATAAATGTATATACTGGAGCATACCTATATAAGCGAGGATTTTCCACATATTTATCAACAAATGCAACGTTCATTATATCCAATTCATATTTTGTATAAGGTAACACAATCTTTATATCCTTGAATTTTGACTTAGGTGGAAGATTTATAATACTATTTATATCTAATTTAATATCTTGGCTATTATAAGCAAATCTAAAAGTCATTGTTAAAATTTCATACAACTTTTTAGAAGTAGAATAACTATACTTTTGCGGGAAAGTATTAATAAAACACTGTATATCATTAGGATTAATATTATTAATTAATAAATTAGATATTTGAGAATTCTTAATATGATTATTAAAAGCACTTTCATATCTATCAAAAGTAGTATCTTTAATATGACCTAATTTATAATTATATAAATAATCTCTTATGTAATCAGATAGTGTAATAACAATATCTTTTTCAGTATTAGAATCTAAAATATAACTATTAATCTTATCATTAACACTTTTCTTTGTTTTGGCAGAAAAGTATTTTCTATTACCTGAATCTAAGTTAATATAACCTTTATAACCATTATCAGTTTTAAATATTGATTTATACATCAAAACCACTTCCTATTATGTTTTTTCTTTTTTCTATCATACTTCTTACTAGTGTTTATAACGTTATCATTAGATATGTTACTTACTTGCAAGTTAAGGATTTCTTCATCAGTCATCATGTTGCCTGAATTAAAATCTTTCTTCAACTCTTCAACAACTGCATATGTGTTATAACTTGCGTAGTCTTTGTTTTTTACAAACCAACATGTTTTTCTAAGTGGCTGTAGGATAGTAACATCAGTTGCGTTTTCCATTTCCCAAGCATTATAAATATTAAGACGTTGAAATCGCCAAAGCTTATTACAATCATATACGTATGTTGTTACATCACGAAGTAGCTTATCTACTAAGTGAAATCTTTGAGACGTATACACAAATGTACCAAAATGATAATGTCTAGCAGTTAATAAGCTAGATAAAAATTTAGGGTTAATATTCTTCTTAAACTCCCTACTATTTAACTCAACACTTGCTTCATCTAATAATACATATGTACGAGTCAATGTATTATTTTCGTTATCAACATTATTAATAGAATCCGTAATTTTGACTATCTGCTCAAGAGATTTTAATTTTTCATAAGGTATATTTAACTCAACATTAGATACTACTTTTACTAATTGTGTAACAAACTTCCCACGTTCAGAATCCCATACTTGTATATTATTATATCTTTTATATTGTCCAACGATATAATGTACTGCACTAAGAGTTTTACCCTTACCAAAAGTACCTTGATAGCATATAAGCTTACAATCATCAGGATTGTTATATATCTTATATTTAAAATAGTTATATATATCAATGGGGGTATAATATGTTATACCTATAGGATTGAATACTGCACAACGAAAAGTAGGAGATATGTATAAGGCTATTATAATTCCTAAAATAACTAAATATATCATTTGCTTGCCTGCCTTCCTATACTCATTACCACACCGATTAATTCAACACAACATAGTAATATAATCAACATTACAATAGACCGAGGAGTTAACACATCTTCAAACATAAATAAATTAATTAATTCTTCCATATTATTTTCACTCCCTTTTTAGCTATTTTTATAAATAACCTAAAACAATAACGTATTAAACGTTTTAATATTTTATAAGTTCCAATAAGTTCATCAGCTATAATAGTAGCTAACACAAGAAATACTATAAATACACAGTACATCATTATATTTATAAAAGCAGAACAACTTGGATATAAAACCCTAATACTATTAATAAAATCTTCAAAATTCATATAATCACCCCTAACTTAATCTATATTTTAATTTAGTTGTTAAAACTTGGTATACAAATTTGAATATACAAAAATATACATATAACAAAAACAAGTTGTAACAATTACAAATAAATGATGCTTCAAACTCACTAAAATAACCTATCAATTCACTTGGCACTTCTGTGATAAAAGAAAACTGTAACAGTTCCATTTTTCCACCACCTTTTCTAAGTCTTCATAATTTAAATAAATAACACCATTTACATAATACGAATCATTATCCGTGATACAAATTTTAACATATTCTTTTTCGATACTTTCAATAGTAACAGTTTCACTACCACTACAAAAATAATACAAATCAATATAATTATCACATACCTCAAAGCTAACAATTTCTTTTTTACCAAATACACCATCATATATACCCCAAACTAAAACAAATAATAAAAATATTAAAACAAACCAACAAAAACACAAAATAAAATTAGTTAACTTTATTCTCATAATAAACCTACTTTCCTTTAAACAAATAATTAAGTAACCCTAAAAATCCACTAAATAAAACTGCAAATACAAATATTTTAAAAAAGCTTATTGTAAGTCCATATACCTTAAAATCATAATTCCATAAAGAAAAAATCCAAGAAAAAAAATACTTTATAATATACATAATTAATTACCTCTTAAATTACTGATAATAGACTGTAGAATGAACCCTATAGAACTTACTGTGGCAATAACAAATCTAGGTAACATACATATAATTACAAGAGCCAAACCATAATATATTAAAGTCCACATTTCACTAGGCAAAAAGCCAAATACATTACGGAAAAAGGTAAGTACACCACCACTACCAAGTAAACCAAAACCACTTTTTATATAAGTCATAAATGGAGTTATAGAAAATGTTATATCACCATCCATATCGAACATATCTGTAATTGAATCATCTAACCTATCAAGATAGTCATCAGAATCGTAAAGACCATTACCAAAATCATCATCATCATCAGGATAAATATCATCATAAAAACCAGGTGTAGTAGAATCACCACCACCACTAACAACATTACCATCATTATCATAAGTAGTAGACGATACAGTATTATTAATACAGTCATAAGTTAATACTATATAATCAGAATAATAATTTTTACCATCAAATTGTCTATAATTCCTAAGTCTACAATATATTTTTTGAACTGCACCAATAGAAATACTATAATCACATTTCTTTTTAATATCTCCCCATGTATACACCTTATTATTTGTTGGTAGGGGGTTACAACTTATAGGTTCACTCCAACCATAAAACTTAGATTCACCAACTTTTGAGCCAGCAACTTCAATTTTAAATTGTATATATGTAAGGTCAGCCTTAACACCACCGCCACTTACAGTAACTTCATAACCATTAGTATCTGTATAGGTATTGTTAATACTGCTATATTGTGTTTGTTTCCAACTTAAAAAATAAGAACTTGCAGAAGTAGAAGTTATATCCTCTTTGTAGCTAAATACAACATCAAGAGGTGGCTCACAAGTACCATTAAAAGCACCACTATTAATACAATTATCCATGTTACCAGTAAGCATATAATCAAGGTAATCATCATAATTTGAGAACATTGGTATATTTGTTTCATATGTAGCATAACAATAACTAACTTTATCAAAATCTTTCGCTCCCGAAGCCAATACACCATTAGTAGCATGAAACTCACCTGGTTTAGTGCCTAATATACGAAGGGGCAAATCATCACCATCACATATAAAACCAACATATGCCAACTTGTATGTATCTCTATTTTGCCAAAATGTACACGTAGCAACAAAGTCGAATCTACTATCACTAGGTTGAGCAGTATATACAATACCACCAATACGAGTAATTTTTTTGTTTTTGTAACTTATATTAAAATTATTTATACTACTATAACTATCATCAAGAGTATATGTTTTACCAGTTCTTACATTACCTTGATATTGCGCGTCCCATATCTGATTAAAGTAATATGGATTATCATAGTCAATATTAGTAACTATGTTATCAGTAGAAACATTACCATCATTATAATCATTGCTATTATCATCAATACCAATATTAGTATCAAGAGCACCCGGCAAGCCATCACTTGGCTCATGTGGAACAGTGCCAGCAAAAGAAGTAATAGGCAATATTAAAACAATCATAATTGATATAATTAAAATCTTAAAAATTTTGCTATTCATTTTTTTCACTCCTCTCTAATTTTTTGTAAAAAAAATAAGGGGTATGAGAATATAGTAAAAATGTACTTCCCATATCCCCCCAAGATTAAACCTTCTTTGCCTTACGTAGTAAACCAAAGCCAAGACCAGCTAAAGGCACTACAAAGAATAAAAGCAATAAAGGATTTTCAGCTATAACACCTAACGCCCATTTAAATAACGTAGATATATTTGCTAGTGCGTCCTCTATACTAACTGTACCAGTTGCAAAAACACCCATACAAACACCACCTTTCATAATTAATATTTAAATAACTAAGTTATAACTTACTATTTGCTTGCTACTACTTGAACCCCAACAAGGAAAGCCTTATCTTGGAATCCTTTTTCATAGTAGAAGTTGACTTGACAACCGATTGTTATATTATCGGGCATAACATCAGCAGGAACATATTCACTAGCAGTCTTTACACCTGTACTAGATTCTTTATCCTTTTCATTAAAGTCCTCGGTAGTATGTAGCATGAAATACTCTTTTTGTGTTTTACCACTAACTTTTTTTTCGATTCCTACAACTTTTTTACTCATTTCAATACCTCATTCTTTCTCTTTTTTTAGTTGATTTGATTTATAAACAACCACTACCTATAAGCCAAAACCCTATAACTATAGCTAGTAGTGGTAGTATACACATAAGGGAACAATATATTGCTAATGCTATATAGTCCGATATATCATATATTACTAATAATACTCTACCTATTCTATTTTTTTTAGGGGAAGGGGGCGAACCCCCTTGACCATTATTATCTAATATCATCTATAACACCTACTTTACTATTTAAGGGGAAGAGGGCGAACCCTCTTACCATTGTTATTAATTTATTAATAGAACCAAGATTTCTCATAACCATATTGCCTTGCAATTCTATCCATAAGTACCTTTATATTTTTCGTTTCTTCGTCAGTGAGTTTTTCCCATGATTCACCATATCCAATGATTGCTAGATGGTTTAAAACAAAATCTTGCGCTTTTTCTCTTTCTTCTCTTTTCATACTACTTCCCCTTTCAATCTATAACTTTTTTTGTTATAATCTCTTTAAATCCTTACTACATATACTATTATACCATTGTACCCTTAAAGGTACAATATCGGAAATATTAACAAAAATGTACCTTAAAAGGTACGTTATTTTGTGTATCTTGTATACTAAAAGGTACGAAAAGGGGAATTGAAATGATATTATACAATAAATTATTTGAACTATTAGAAGAAAAAGGATTGAATAAAGCATACTTAAGAAACAATGGGATAAACCCCAAAACAGTAGATAAGCTAATTAAAAACACAGAAGTAACAACAACATCTTTAAACAAAATATGTAATATACTAGAGTGTGATATATTTGATATTTTAGAATATAAGAAAGATGAAATTGACAATAACAGTTTACGATGATAATATTAGTTTATAAATTAACAAAGGAGGATATTTATAATGGAATCATTAAACAATGAGAGTAAAGACGATAAGATTATTGAGTTATTAACAGAATTACAAATAACACAAACAGAAAGCCTTGAAGTACAAAAAGAACTAATAGAGAAGATAAACAAAATGAATGAAAATCAGTTACAAAGAACAGTAGATATATCTAAGTACTTGTATGATATAAGAGCATTAGATACAAAAATAAAAGGCTATACAAAATCAAGTGGTATTGTTTGTGGTGTAATAATATTTGCTTGGGTATTAATAGCATTGTATTATATACTTAGTACATTCTTTGCAATAAACATAATCAATCAATTTAGTTAAATGTGCATTATATGGATAACTGCATTAAATCATTGATAAGTACATTGACAATTCATTAATTAATTATTCATATGATAAAGATTATATAAACAATTAATTAACTACTTGACAACATACTTACCAACAATTTAAATACTTACAGTTATCAACATACTACACATTTTTTACTACGACTGTTACTAGAACAATATCATTATGCTATTTATTAATTGCCGAATAATTCTAATACTTCCAACTCAGCTTGTGTAAATTCCTCTTGTACTACGTTGTTATCAATAACATTATTATTAATCCCTATTTCATTAATTGTGTGTACTCTACGAAGAAAAGCATCATAGGTTTCTTTTTCTTCAAGTTGAATTACTTTATATTGCTTATGTATGGGTATATTTGAAATTAGATATGCCTTTGTATAACAAGCATATTTATTATTATATCTACATGGTAATTGTAACGGATATCCATCTAAGTAATTCAACATGTCTGTTATTTTCAGACTACTTCTAAACTCATCAAACAATATTATATCTTGTCCTTGATAAGAATCAAAAGGATGTTGATAATCAGTAATTCTATATACATTCTCATAACCATATTGTTCCATTACTGAACGAGTTTTACCGACACCAGATTTACCCCATATATAATTAACTTCTAAATCACGCCATTTATTTTTATATTGTTCATATACATATTCTTGACGTATTTTATCTATATGATTAGTCAATCGTATATATGAAGTATCAGTATCATATATTTCTATATTGCTTTTTCCTTCTTTTACATACTCAACTAATTTATCTAAATCAACGCGTTTACCCTGAACAGTAGGATCATCACCATACTCATAAGGTCCATCTATTCTAGTATCAGATTTAGAGCAATAATCTATAGCTTGGTGTTTAGTACCTAACACTTTTTCTATATGGGCTGTAGGAAATTTGTTTTTTACACTAGAAAATCTAACAGCGCTATTAAAGCATATATACAACTGATAATGTTTTGTATGATTTTCGCTACCTTCCTCAAGTTGAAATATTGTATATTTAAATGCCTTGAATGACTTACACACATCAATAATACTATCTGCAGTAGGAAATCCGTTTTCTTCAGGATTGTTAATAGTTAGTATATAGTGTCTAGCTTGCATATCTGCCATAATAATCCCCTTTTTCAAATGCGACATATAATTGCGACACAGTGCGACCCTTGAAAACAAGCTACAAACCCAATAAATTAAAGGGTGCGACACTAATGCGACATAAGTGGGCTAAAGGTAATACTAACTTTAGCCCACTATATATAATTTATATAATCAGGCTTGTTTGTGCGGTGTGTGTGGTCGCGCTACCGCTTGCCGACCACCCCACCAACCTTAACTACTAAATTGTTCACTTTGTTTATAATTCACTTTTCGTCATTCGTAAGCTATTAACAAGCCATTCATAGCGTGTTGACAGTAAACTGCCAACACGCAACAAACACCTTGTTAACCACTTACAAACAACTCCAAAGCAGTGTTTATAAACAAATTAAACAATTCTATTAAATACTTCTAAAACATGATTTTTCAAGCAATTTAACACATTTTTGTAGCACCGTAAAAGGCACCGTAAAAACACCGTAACAATAAAAATAACGACCTTATTATTCAATAAAGTCGTTAGTAAATAGGTTGTTTTAAATTCGATTCCCCTACGGACTGCTTTATAAAAAGTTAGTGTTTTCAATAGTTATAGCATACATAAAAATTACAAGTGGTGTAATTTGCAGTGCTACAGAACATTGAGGGCATTTTTTTTGCGTTTTTTTATCTATACTAATTCAGCAATTTTACTTACTCCAGTATATATTTCGGATATCTTATACCAAGTAGGGTAATCTACAATGCCGGTTTGTGGCATATTAAATATTTTTTGAAATGTACGTACTGCATTAGCAGTATTTTGACCAAACACACCATCAACAGCAATCGTTGGTAGTAGAGGGTAGTTTTGAGCAATTCTATTAAGCTGAGATTGCATTTGTCTAACTTTATCTCCTGAAGAACCAATAGTTAAATTATAACCAGGCCAAGACGAAGGGATGCCAGATATGCTTTCAGCAGTATTTATATACATATTGCTACCATAATAATATCTTAGAATATCGATTGTACTATATCCGGTGTCACCAAGATTCTTTGACCCCCATTGACTCATCCAGTTAGGACAAGTAACACGTTCACCATCACAGTATTGGGTTAATATTGGTTGTAATACATTTGGTCTAGATAAAAAGTTTGAAAATACTTCATCAACAACAGTTGAGATACTGTTGTATATAGTTTTTCCGTTTATCCATTTGTGATCATAGGCAGTAGAGCTAGTTATTGTAAAATTGTATCCTTTATTTCTGTACCATTCTGTAAATACTCTATTAAGTGTAAAACTCATAATAGCTAATACATTGGCTCTTATGGTGTTTGCAGGCCAAGTAGAGTATATTTCGCTTGATGCAACATTCTTAATGTAATCCTTATAACGTACATAATGATTAGTAGCTGTAGTATCCGTAGGTGCGCCATCATGTACAATAATATATTCAGGAATTACAACTCTACTAAGTACAATTTCTCCCGTTTCTTCAATAGGTTTAATTTCTGCTTCAGCAATTTTAGGTGGATATTCATAATATAAAGTATGAGGTGATATTACTAATGGATCATAAGGATTGGTATCTTGACCAAATTTTAAATCTACATTTTGTATACCTGTTTGCGTAGGTAAGATCTGAACACCAGATATTAATTCTGAATCAAAATCAGGAGCATCAATTCTTATATTATATTCGGAATATGGTTGATTAAGTCCCGGTTCTAGGCTGTATTCTAGTGGTGGAGCAGAAAGTGTAATTTCTTCTGTAGTACCTGAACTATCGGTTTTAATTTTTTCAATAATTCTGTCGGGCTCACCAGTATATGATATTTCTATATTTGCATTTGGCACAGGTATTAGAGTACCTCTTGAAGTAACATATATTTGAAGTTTACCTGTGTCTACATTGTTTGAGTTATCTGCATTGTTTGAAGGGGTTTGAGTATTTGAATTGTCCATAATTAGTCCTTGGCATAGTTTTTTATATTATATGCAATATGTATTTAGCTAATAACTTAAAAAAATGAAATTTACTATTGACAATATATTAGGTTAGTGATATGGTTAGTTACATAAGTAATGAACCTATTAACTTGAAAAGTAAAAATAGCATTCTATAAATTAAATTAAGAGAGGAGATGAGGCTATGAATCAGATTCTTAATCAAGAAAAAACTATATATGTACAGATTAGTGAGATGATTGAGGATGATATACTAAGAGACATAATTTTAGAAGAAGAGAGAGTACCTAGTACGAATGAGTTGGCTAAGGTATATACAATTAATCCAGCTACAGCAGCTAAGGGAATTAATCTACTAGTTGATAATGGTATATTATATAAGAAGAGAGGAATTGGTATGTTTGTTACCGAGGGGGCGAAGAAGATGATAAAAGCAAGACGTAAGGCAGAATTTTTTGATAATTATATAAAAACATTGTTAAATGAAGCAAGTAATCTAGGAATTGATAAAAGAGAATTAATTGAGATGATAGAACAAGAAATAAGTGAAGGAGAGAACTAATATGAGTACAGGAATATTACGTTGTGAGGGTATCGTAAAAGAATATAATAAAAAGCAAGTTTTAAAGGGAATAGATTTAGAGATAGAACAAGGTAAAATATATGGTTTAGTAGGAAGAAATGGTGCAGGAAAGACAACTTTATTATCAATTATGACAGCACAGAATCCAGCTACTAGTGGAACTGTTACATATGATAACGAACCAGTTTGGGAAAATCAAAAAGCACTTGATCATCTATGTTTTTCAAGGGAACTAAATACACTACTTAGTTTTGGGCCAAATAATTTAAAGATAAAAGATTATCTAAGAAATGGGTCTATATACTATCCTAATTGGGATAAAGAGATGGCAGCAAAGCTAGTTGAGAAATTCAATCTAGATGTTAAGAAAAGAATATGTAAATTATCAAAAGGTATGATGTCCATGGTAACTATTATTATTGCTTTAGCAAGTAAAGCAGATATTACTATTTTGGATGAACCAGTTGCAGGTCTTGATGTTGTTGCAAGAAATGATTTCTATAACTTGTTGTTAGAAGAATATAGTAATACGGGAAGAACATTTATAGTATCTACACACATTATTGAGGAAGCTGCAAATGTATTTGAGCAAGTTATTATTATAAATGATGGTGAAATATTATTAAAAGAAGATACAGCAGAATTATTAGATAGAGCAAGATATGTAACAGGTTCTATTGAGGAAGTTGATAAGGCTACTAAGGGTATGAAAGTATATCATGAAGAATTAATGGGAAGAAAAAAAGGTGTTACAGTATTATTAGAGTTTAATGAGGATATTGAAAGTAATAAAGATATAGTTGTTCAACCTGTTAGTTTACAGAATCTATTTGTTGCACTATGTAGTGGCAAAGGAGAGGAATAGGTGAGGACTATGAATTCTTTAATGAGAACAATGAAGTACTGGTCTAGAATGGCAGGTATTCAATTGCTAGCGATAATATTTGTATTTTTAGTAATAGTATTTGCACCTATGATTATGGTGAATACATCAGAATTTGAAGTGGCAATGGAATTTATGTATATATATGGTCTTATATTTGTCCTTATAATAGGAACTAATGTGAATTCTAATATACCAATAGTTATATCTAATAATTCTACTAGAAGAGATGCCTTTATTGGTCTTCAATTCTATAATATTGTAGTAACAGTAGTAACATATATCTTTTTGATAATTATATCTATAATAGTAGATGGAGCAAATTATACGAATTATGCATTTAGATATATACCTATATATATATTTGCGCTTGGGTTAAGTAATATATTGAGTTTCCTTATGATAAAGTTTGGAAAGATGGGGCTATTTACATTCTTTGTAATGTGCGGAGTTGTATCTGGAGGAATTATAACATTCTTCGCGATACAAAAAGGTGGTTTTCATATATCTGTATCTACAGCAATGCTATATATACTAGGAGCAATAGTTTTTATAATAGGTTATATTGTTAATTATATGGTTATATCAAAGTATGAAGTGAAAATATAGGGAGCAGGTGATAGTATGAAAAAGGCATTAAGTAATCAAATAAAGACAAGAAAATCAAATATTATAGTTATATTAGCAACTATGATAATGACATATGTGGTAGGCGTAGTATTAATAAGTGGACTTCTTCACAGTGATGATACAGCTACACGATACATTGTAATAGGTACACCACTGGCTTTAGGGATGGGATTGTTCGTTAACTTTTTTCTCATAATAGGAAATTATATTGAAGGATTTCAGACGAGTATAGCAATGGGTAGAACAAGAAAAACTTATATCATTGCAAACTATATATCGGAATGCTTAATAATACTAGGTATGGTATTGATGTCGGTTGTTATGTTTTTTATTGAAAATGCTGTTAATAATATAATATATGTGGGTTATGAGTATAACGATGTATATAAAGACATATTTAGTAACTTTGGTTATATAGCAGTAGTAGCAATAGTAATATTAGTATTACCTATTGTAGGAATGTTTGTATCCGCTCTATACCAAAGATTTGGTAAGGTAGTATTTTGGGTTGTATGGGGTGTGTATATGTTAGTGACTATGTCGGGCAGTGGACTTGAGGCAGTTGTTATGAATAATATAGCTAACCTTATGTTAGATAATACAATTGTGAAGGCGGTTATAGCAGTAGTTGCAGTGATTGCAGTAATAGGAATGGCAGTATCAACTATGTCACTGTCGTTAAAGCAAGAAGTTAAGAATTATTAGAAGATAGAAAAGTAATAAGGTATTTGTTAATTATTAAATATATTCAAAAAGCACAATGTTAACCTTTAAAATAAACAGGTTGACATTGTGTTTTTTTTGTATATAATACTTCATATAGACTAAATATATGGAGGACAATATAGTGAAAGAAAAAGTAGCAAAAGAAAAAACAATTAAGGGTAAATCTATTAAAACAAAGGACATGACAAAAATAGCTTTATTTGTTGCCCTTATTAGTATATCATCATATATAAATATACCGTTACCATTTACAACAATACTAATAACAGGACAGACTATAGTAGTTAATCTAATAGGATTATTGTTATCGCCAGTACAAGTTGTTATAACGATGGTTATATATGTATTGTTGGGGTTAGTAGGTTTACCAGTATTCTCAGGTGGAGTAGGTGGTCCTGCCAAATTGTTTGGACCTACAGGTGGATATGTATTAGGATTCGTATTAGCAGCAGTTTTAATATCCATACTAAAAGGCAGTGGGACAAAGTTTATTAGAAATTGTATTGCAACAGTTATCGTTGGAATTCCAGCATTGTATGTTGTAGTAATGTTATATATGAAAATAGTTATTGGAATGGATTGGAGCACAGCATTTATGGTTGGTGTAATACCTTTTATACCATTGGATATTGTTAAATGTATATTTGCATCATCCATTGCAATACCAGTTAGAAAGGCGATTAATCTTAATGAATAATATTTCTAAGCAAATGTTAGTTGAAAAGGGTGCTATATATTTTGATAATATTGAGCAAGGATTTAATAATTATGATGTATCTTATATAGAAGGAGCAAGTGAAGATATATATAATCAATTGTTAAAATTACGAGATAAAAATGGTGTTCAATATTCTTATGTGGATTTCTATTATGGAATATTAGAGGATGAAGAAAAGATAAGAATAAAAGCAACCCTTTCGGAAGATTTGTTAGAGGTATTGTTGAGATATGAAGAACTAGAAGAAATAGTATATATGCCCCTTGATGATGATTTACTTAGACTTACAGCTAAGTTAAACGCAGAAGAAAGTCTATTTGCTACTTATTATTTTCTGCTAGAACCATGTACAGTGTGGGGAAATTACGGTCTTAGATATCCAGCGTTTAGAAAGAGGAGTATATAATAATGAAGATATTAGTAGATGCAGATGCATGCCCTGTAGTTAAGATAGTTGAGAGAATAGCAAAAGAATATGCAATACCAGTTACGCTATTATGTGATACGAATCATGTTATGAATTCCGATTATTCGGAAGTGAAGATTATAAGTGCGGGTAAAGATGCTGTGGATTTTGCAATAATTAGTATATGTACTAGAGAAGATATTGTAGTTACTCAAGATTATGGAGTTGCAGCTATGGCACTTGGAAAAGGCAGTCATGTAATTCATCAATCAGGTAAATGGTATACTAATGATAATATTGACCAAATGTTGATGGAGAGACATATAGCAAGTAAACAAAGAAATTCTAAACGTAATGGTAAGCGACCACATGGTCCTAAGAAAAGAACTGAAGATGACGATAGGCGATTTGAAGAATCTTTTATAAAAATGGTTAATATGCTTAATGAGAAATAATATATAAGAGTAGTCTATGAAGAAGGTGTTTGACATAGGCTACTTTTGTTATATATAATGATATAAGGACTTATAGAAGTAGCTCGTGAATAGTAATGGGGGAAGATATGAGCGATAATAATATAAAAGATGAACAAAACCAAGATAATGATAATAGTGAATACAGTATAGATATACCTAAATTTGATGATTTGTATACTAGTAATTTTGATATGAATTTTCAGGTGAATAGTTATGATATGGATTTAAGTACAGATTATAATGATTTATTTAGCATAAAGCCTATTAGTATAGAAGAATTAGAAACAAATAATACAGATGGCGGTGCAACTGTAGATTATAGTAGTTATACTAACCCGTATGGTGATACTAATCAAAATATAGATAAGACAAAAGAAGATCAGAATATAGAAAAGTATAAATATACGGACAATATTGAAGAACATCAATATATTGATACTGAGAAAGAATATCAAGATTATGATAGTGAATTGTATTACCATGGGGATAACGATATAGATGATAAGCCCGTTATAAGTAATAAGAATATGATTAAAACGATGATTGCAATAATGATAGTAATAGCATTTACTACGATTAGAATATTAATGAATCATAGTCATATTGAAGAAGATAGCGATATAGTCAATATGCTTGATATAGAAAGTAACGAAGTTGTTACATTAGATGATATTGATTATTTTGAAACATTTTATGTTGATTATCGAACTGAACCACTAGAAGAAAAGATTGACGAATATAATATTATAAGAATAGGTGAAGATATATACGAATTACCATTTGTATTTTCAGAATTGAAAGATAGGCATGATATTACTGTTGAGATGGATGAGATAGAAACTGAAAAATTAAATGTAGGATTGGATAATGGAGACAGTATTATAGTTAGGATAACAATATCAGAATATTTTAGTGAATACATATTAGAGTTATCTAATACGACTAATAATCGTATATATGATATGGAAGAGTTAACAATAGATACAGTTGCTACAGCGCTTCATTTTAATTTTCAATACAATATGTGTTATAACGATATAGAGATATATGCTGGAATAAGAATTGGTAGTAATGTAGATGAAATAATTGCTGCTTTTGGAGAACCAGATAATAGGAGTGATGCAAGTATAGATTATTATATTGAAGGGGTATATTATTATTTTGATTTGAAGGATGATAGGGTAACGCACATATATGTATCTTTGAATAGATAACAATATATGTAATATTAAATAAATATAATGGAGGTTATTATGGGAACAGATGATATTCAAGATGGAATGAATGATAATATTGACACAGGCAATATGGATAGTTTGAGTTATGATATGCCAACTTTTGATGATTTTTATAGTGGTAGCGTGGGTACCGATTTTCAAGTTAATAGTTATGATATTGGAGTGAATAGTACTGTAGACAATATAGATATGAGTATAACAAATTATGTAGATAGCGTAGAGTCAAGTACTACAGATTATTCAAATGATACATTTCAAACAAACAGTATTAAAGAAGAGAATGGGTCAAGTAATCCTTTTTCGGATATTAAATATGAATCTACAAATCAGAATGTAGATGTTAGTTCAAAGGTAGCTGAAAATACTAATAATAATGAATATCAATTTAGTAATAATTACAATTCGTATCAAAATAGTAATACCAATACAAGCAATACCAATCGATATAATAATAGATATCAACAAACGCAACAACCATATTCCACATATCAGGTTGGTAATGATAGCAATAAGACTAATAAGACATCAGCATTAGCTATAGTAGGTTTTGTGTTAAGTATTATTGGATTATTATGTTGCTTCTTTCCGTGTTGTCCATGTATTGTATCTATAATTGCAGCTATTTTATGCATTTGTGGAATTAGTAAACGTTCTAAAAAAGGACTTGGTATAGCAGGAATAATTATATCTGTTATAGGATTGATAGGTAGTATTATATTCTCGATAATGTGGTTTGATGAAGATTCGATATTGAATTATTATATAGAGGAATATGAAGGCTATGAAAGTTATGAAGATTACGATACATCATACGATGATGATTATGATTATTTTTTGTACTATACAGATGAACGTCTAGCACCACTTGATAGCCCTATTAGCGAATATAATAAGATTAGAATAGGTGAAGATGTATATACATTGCCAATAAGTGTTGCGGATGTTGATTTCGAGTATGAACTTAACGAAGAAAATGAATCTAAGTTGAAAAAAGGAATAGATGATTATGAATACTTAATAGTACCTATGTATTCAGAAATCTATAATACACGATTTTATGTTACTTTGAGTAATGAAACAGATCAATTAGTAAGTAATATTGATGAATTAGTGATTGATTACATTTCAACTACTACATATTATGCCGAAAGCAAGTCATACTTAGCGGATGTAGAGATATATGGTGGAATAAGGATTACTAGTACTAAAGAAGAAGTATTAGAAGTATTTGGAGAACCAGAGAGTTCTTATGGTGAAGATAGTGGTTACAGTAGTATGAATTATCATTTAGATAATGTATATATAACATTATCATTTTATAATAATGAGGTGACAGATATATGTATAAGCCTCTATTAGTATAGAGGTATATGTACACAAGTCAAATAAAACTTGCATTATAATGGAAACGGTGTTATAATGCCAAAGACAGATGATATAGTTACTAATTTATAAGAGTGGGTTGTGGCCCACTCTTATATTTTGTCAAAGTGGTATTTTATGTTAAGTTGAATGACAGTATCTAATATCACCATTAAACTAAGAAAGGTGGTTGCGCGTGTTAAGAAGAGCAGACATTGAGAAAAAATGTGAAGAACTGGTTACACCTATTATAGAAGAAAATAATTTCGAGTTAGTAGATGTAGAGTATGTGAAAGAGGGTTCTAATTATTATTTAAGGGTTTATGCTGACAAAGAAGGTGGAATTATGATCGATGATTGTGTTCTAATAAGCAGAGCTTTGAATGAGAAATTAGATGAAGATGATTTCATAGAAGATGCCTATATACTAGAAGTTAGTTCTCCGGGATTAGGAAGACCGTTGAAGAAAGACAAAGATTTTCTTAGAAGTATTGGTGATGTAATAGAGATAAAATTATATAAAGCTCATAATGGTATGAAGGAGTTTGAAGGCGAATTAATATCATACGAAGATGAGACAGTAACGATTGTAACAGAAGCAGAAGAAGAGATAAGTTTTAAGAAGAACGAAATAGCATTAGTTAGATTAGCATTTGATTTTTAAATATGAGGAGGGATTAATAAAATGTCAGAGTTAATAAGTGCATTAAATCAAATCGAGAAAGAAAAAGGAATTGAGAAAGAAGAATTAATAGAAGCTATTGAAAAAGCTATACTAGATGCTTGTAAGAAGGATTTTGGTAAAGCAGATAATGTTACAGTTACTATGGACAGAGAAAATGGTGATATAGAAGTATATGCTGCTAAAGAAGTTGTTGAGCAGGTTGAAGACTTTACATTAGAGATGAGCATTGAAAATGCAAAGATGATTAATGAGAAGTACACTATAGGAGACACTGTAAATGTATCAATAACACCTAAGAACTTTGGACGTATTGCAGCACAACATGCAAGAAGTATTATAGTTCAAAAAATCAAAGAAGGTGAGAAGGATGCCCTTCTTAATCATTTCAAAGCAAAAGAAAAGGAAGTTGTAACAGGTGTAGTTCAGAGATACATAGGTACCAATATATGTATAAGCCTAGATGACAAGATGGATGCTATACTTAAAGAAAAAGAGCAAGTTAAGGGTGAGCATTTTAGACCAACAGAGAGAATTAAATTATATGTAATTGAAGTTTCAGAAGATACAAAGGGTGGACCAAAGATATTATTATCAAGAACTCATCCAGAGTTAGTTAAGAGATTATTTGAGAAAGAAGTAACTGAAGTTGCTGATGGAATAGTTGAGATTAAGAGTATTTCAAGAGAAGCAGGTTCACGTTCTAAAATCGCTGTATGGTCAAATGAAAATGATGTAGATCCAGTTGGTGCTTGTGTTGGTCTTAACGGAACTCGTGTTAATAGTATTGTAGATGACTTAAGAGGTGAGAAAATCGATATTATTACATGGAATGAAGATCCAGCAATATTTATTGAAAATTCATTAAGTCCTTCTAAAGTAGTATCGGTAGATGTTGATGTAGAGGAAAAGAGTGCTAAGGTAGTAGTTCCAGATTATCAATTATCACTAGCAATAGGTAAAGAAGGTCAAAATGCAAGATTAGCAGCAAGACTTACAGGATATAAGATAGATATTAAGAGTGAAACTCAAGTATATGGATCAAGTAATAATTATGACTATGATGATTATGATTCATATGATGACGAAGAAGAAGTATAGGAAGTGATAGTGTGGCTAAGAAAATACCACTTAGAAAATGTATAGGTTGTAATGATATGAAAGACAAGAAATCATTAATCAGAATTATTAAAACACCTGAAGATGATATTATATTGGATGATACTGGAAAGCAAAACGGTAGAGGTGCTTATATTTGTAAGAATAGTGATTGTCTTAAGCAAGCTATAAAAACCAAAGGATTAGATAGATCTTTTAAAATGAATATATCAAAAGAAATATATGATAGACTTGATAAGGAGTTGATGGAACTTGAAAATGAATAAAGTTATGTCTATGCTTAGTCTTGCTCAAAAGGCAGGAAAAGTAGCAAGTGGAGAATTTTCTGCTGAAAAGGCAGTTAAAGAAGGAAAGGCATATCTAGTTATTGTATCAGAGGAAGCATCAGAAAATACTAGAAAGAAATTTGAAAATATGTGTACCTATTATCAAGTTGAAATTAGAATCTATGGTACTAAGGAAGATATTGGCCATGCAATTGGCAAAGAATTTAGAGCATCAGTAGCTATTACAGATGTTGGATTTAGCAGACAGTTAATTAAGAACATAGATATGAGTCATCATATGGAGGTGTAATATATGGCAAAAGTTAGAGTGCATGCGTTAGCTAAGGAATTAGGAATAGAAAGCAAAGACGTTGTTGAAATATTAAAAAAGCAAGGTGTAGAAGTTAAGGCTCAAAGTGGTCTAGAAGATGATCAAGTTGCAGTCGTAAGAAGTAAAATGTCAGGTGGAAAGACTACAGTTACAAGTGAGAAAAAGGTAAGTAATCCAAAACCTGAGGCTAAGCCAGTGAAAGAAGTTGTTGCGGCTAAGCCAGTGAAAGAAGTTGTTGAAGCAAAACCAGTTAATAAGCAAGTAGCAAATAGTAACCAAGGTCAAGGAAATAATAGACCAAACAATAACCAAGGTCAAGGAAACAACAGACCATATAATAATCAAGGTCAAGGAAACAACAGACCAAACAACAATCAAGGTCAAGGAAACAACAGACCAAATAACAATAATCAGGGTCAAGGAAACAACAGACCAAATAACAATAATCAAGGTCAAGGAAACAATAGACCAAATAACAATAATCAGGGTCAAGGAAATAACAACAGACCAAATAATAACAGACCATATGGTAATAATAAGCCAGGTACAGGTGTTAGAAAGAATGATCATTTTACTGTAAGAGGAACAAAACCAGTATCAAGACCAGCTCCAAAGCCACAAGTACCAGCAGAACCAGTTATTAAGAATGTTATTTTACCATTATCATTAACAGTAAGTGAATTAGCTGATAAGATTAAAGTACCAGTAGCACAACTTATTAAGAAGATGTTCTTAGCTGGAGAGATGGTTAATGTTAATACAGATTTAGATTTTGATAAAGCATCAGAAATAGCATTAGAATATAACTATATAGCTGAAGAAGAAGAAATCATTGATGTGATTGAAGAATTACTTAAAGAAGATGATGAAAATGAAGATTTAATGGTTGAAAGACCTCCAGTTGTATGTGTAATGGGTCACGTAGATCATGGTAAAACATCTCTTTTAGATGCTATTAGAGAAGCTAACGTTACTGTTGGTGAATCAGGTGGTATAACTCAACATATCGGTGCATATGTTGTAAAATCTAATGGACAAAAAATCACATTCTTAGATACACCAGGACATGAGGCATTTACTGCAATGCGTATGAGAGGTGCTCAATCTACAGATATAGCAATATTAGTAGTTGCTGCTGATGATGGTGTTATGCCACAAACAGTTGAGGCTGTTAACCATGCTAAGGCTGCAGGAATTGAAATAATTGTAGCTATCAATAAGATTGATAAAGAAAGTGCAAATATTGATAGAGTTAAACAAGAATTAATGGAATATGAATTAGTAGCAGAAGATTGGGGTGGAAGTACAATATTCTGTCCAGTATCTGCACATACTAAAGAAGGTATTGACAATTTATTAGAGATGGTTCTTCTTACATCAGAAGTTCTTGAGCTTAAAGCAAATCCTAAGCGTAAAGCAAGAGGTATTGTTATCGAGGCTGAATTAGATAAAGGAAGAGGACCAGTTGCAACGGTATTAGTGCAAAAGGGTACTCTAAGAGTTGGAGAAACAATCGCTGTTGGTAGTTCACATGGTAAAGTAAGAGCTATGATAGATGATAAGGGTAGAAGACTTAAAGAAGCTAAACCATCAACACCAGTAGAGATTCTTGGACTTAATGGAGTTCCAGGAGCAGGTGATATATTTATAGCGACTGAAAGTGATAAAGAAGCTCGTTCAATGTCAGAAACATTTATATCATATGGTAAGGAAAAATTGATAGCTGATACTAAAGCTAAGATGTCATTGGATGATTTATTCAGCCAAATACAAGCTGGTAATGTAAAAGAGCTTAATTTAGTTGTTAAAGCAGATGTTCAAGGTTCTGTAGAAGCAGTTAAGCAAAGTTTATTAAAATTATCAAATGAAGAAGTTGTTATTAAAGTTATACATGCAGGTGTAGGTGCGATAAATGAATCAGATGTTACATTAGCATCAGCATCTAATGCAATTATAATTGGATTTAATATCAGACCAGATGTAATGGCAAAAGAGTTAGCTGATAGAGAAAAAGTAGATCTTAGATTATACAAAGTTATATATCAAGCCATAGAAGATATTGAATCAGCGATGAAGGGAATGCTTGATCCTATATTTGAGGAAAAAGTTATAGCTCATCTTGAGGTTAGACAGACATTTAAAGCATCAAATATTGGTACAATTGCAGGTTCATACGTGCTTGATGGTACAGTAGAGAGAAATTCTTCTGTTAGAATTACAAGAGAAGGAAAATTAATATTTGAAGGAAAATTAGCTACGTTAAAGAGATTTAAAGATGATGTTAAAGAAGTTAAATCAGGATTTGAATGTGGTCTTGTATTTGAAGGATTTAATGATGTTCAAGAAGCTGATTTAGTTGAAGCATACAAAATGGTGGAAGTACCGAGGTAATATAGAATGAGACGAAACAGTATTAAGAATATTAGATTAAATGGAGAAGTTCATAGAGAATTAAGTAGAATTATTGGTAGAGAAATTAAAGATCCAAGAATTGCACCTATGACTTCTGTGGTAGATGTAGATGTAACGCCAGATCTAAAGCAATGCAAGGCTTATATAAGTGTATTAGGCGATGAGCAAGTTCAAAAAGATACATTAGCAGGACTTAATAGTGCTATTGGATATATTAGAAGAGAGCTTGCTAGATCGATTAATCTAAGAAATACACCAGAGCTCAAATTTGTAATAGATCAATCTATAGAATATGGTGTAAATATGTCTAAGTTAATAGATGATGTAAATAGTAATATTTCTGAGGAATAGTAGATGAATGATTTTATTAAAGAAATAGAAACCGCAAACAGTATTGCCATTACAGGTCATATTAGGCCTGATGGCGACTGTGTAGGTTCTTGTGTAGGTTTATACAATTACATAACAGATAAGTATACTGATAAAACAGTAAATGTATATTTACAAGAATTTTCAAATGATTTCATGTTTCTTAGAGGTGCATCTGAAGTAAAGCATGATATTGATGAGAGCACATATGATTTATGCATAGTACTTGATTGTGGTGATGTAGATAGAACAGGTGAATTTGTAAAATACTATAACGAATCACCTAAGACTGTATGTGTTGACCATCATATAAGTAATAAAGGTTTTGGTGACCTATGTTATGTAGATGGCGAAGCTTGCTCAGCAAGCGAAGCAATATGTAAATTAATTGATACTAATGAATTAAATCAATATAGTGCAGAATGTTTTTATTTGGGAATTGTACATGATACAGGTGTATTTAAGCATAGTAATACAACTAGATCAGCAATGACTATGGCTGGTGAACTCATAGAAAAGGGAGCTAGACCTCATTTTGTTATTGATGAGACATTTTACAAGAAAACATATATGCAAAATCAAATGTTAGGTAGAGCTTTATTGGAAAGTTTTCTAGCGTTAGATGGACAATGTATAATATCAGTTCTTAAGAAAAATGTATTTGACTTCTACAATGCTACAAGTATGGACTGCGATGGAATAGTTGATCAACTAAGAATTACGGCAGGTGTAGATGTAGCTATGTTTATATATGAATTGGCAAATGGGGAATATAAGATTAGCTTGCGTTCTAATGCTATTGTTGATGTTAGCAAAATATCATGCTACTTTGGTGGTGGTGGACACATAAGAGCTGCGGGATTCTCTATGTCAGGAAATATATATGATATAATTAACAATATTCTAGAACATATTGAACAACAATTAGATGGAGCAAAGAAAATTGATTAACGGATGTTTACCTATATATAAAGAGCAAGGTTACACATCTTTTGATGTAGTAGCCAAACTAAGAGGAATATTAAAACAGAAAAAGATAGGTCATACAGGCACACTTGATCCAGATGCGGAGGGTGTGCTTTTGGTGTGTTTGGGAAAGGCAACCAAGTTGTGTGATATATTACCAGATAAAGATAAAGAATATGAAGCAACATTATTACTTGGAGTGGAGACTGATACAGAAGACACAAGTGGAAAAATCACTAGAGAAAGCCTGGTAGATGTAGATGAAGATCAAGTAAGAGAGGCAGTATTATCATTTATAGGCGATTATATGCAGATTCCACCGATGTACTCTGCTATAAAAGTAAATGGAAGAAAATTATATGAGTTAGCTAGAGAGGGTAAGGTTATTGAGAGAGAGCCTAGACCCATAACAATATATAATATTGAGATAGTAAGTATTGATTTACCAAGGGTAGTATTTAAGGTTGATTGTAGCAAAGGAACATACATTAGAAGTCTATGTCGTGATATAGGTGACAAACTAGGCTGTGGTGGGTGTATGGAGCATTTAGTTAGAAATAAAGCCTGTGGATTTCCTTTGGATGTGGCATTAACCCTAGCTCAAGTTGAAGAGCTTAGAGATAATGATATGCTAGAAGATAAAATAATATCTATAGATGCATTTTATCCTGAATATCCTAAAATATATATTCAAGCAGAATATACTAGATTAATTGATAATGGAAACAAGTTCACATCTGAAAATGTAGATAAGAATTTAACAATAGATAGGATTGATATTAACACTGAATATGTGTTGGTATATAATAATGAAAGTAGATTATATGGAATATATACTTATAATGAAGACATAGATGAGTATAAGCCATATAAAATGTTTATATAAGTATAATTAAGAGAGCAGGCGTATGATGAAGATTATTAACGACATCAAAGAACTGAATATAGATAATACAGTGATAGCCTTAGGTAAGTTTGATGGATTACACTTAGGTCATATGACATTGCTTAATAGATTGTTAGATAAACAAAGAGAAGGTCTAACAGGAGTGGTATTTACATTTACTAATCCACCTATAAGTATATTAAAGGGTAGTGACTATAAGAAAATATATTCAAGAGATGAGAAGATGAATATATTAGATAAGTTGGATGTTGATATAGTTGTAGAATGTCCTATAACAAAAGAATTTCTTAGCATGAGAGCAGAAGCATTTATTGAAGAAATACTTGTTAAGAAAATGGGTGTAAAACATATAATAGTAGGCAGTGATTTTAGATTTGGAAAAGGCAGACAAGGAAATATTGATACGCTTATAAAATACTCTAAAGAGTATGATTATATTGTAGATGCCGTTGTGAAATTAGAAGATAAGGAAAATATAATCAGTTCAACAAGAATAAGGAATTGTATATTAGAGGGCAATATGGAACAAGTGGAAGAATTACTTGGAAGACCATATTCTATATATAGTGAAATTATATATGGGAAGCAACTAGGGCGAACTATTAATATTCCTACAGCTAATCAGTATATCGATATAGATAAAATAACACCACCTTATGGAGTATATTTATCACAGATTAATATAGATGGTAAGGTGTATAATGGAATAAGTAACCTAGGGAAGAAACCAACAGTAGGTGAGCATATAGTAGGGTTAGAGACACACATATTTGATTTTAATGAGGATGTATATGGTAAGTTGATTGAAGTGTCATTATTAAAGTATATTAGACCAGAGAAGAGATTTGGTAGTGTTGAAGAATTAGTAGAAAATATTAGTAGAGATATTGAAACTGCTAAAGTTATGATAAAATAACCTTTGTCAAGAAAAAACACTTGACATACATCACGTGATATAATATAATTACCACTTGTAAAGCAAAAATACTTTACAGGTGGTGTTTTTATGGAGAAGATTGTTAGACAAAATTTACTATTTGATTTTTATGGACAGTTATTAACTGAACATCAGAAAAAGGTGTATGAAGAAATTATCATTAATGATTTTTCGTATTCAGAGATAGCTCAGATAGAAGGAATTAGTAGACAAGGCGTATATGATTTAATCAAACGCTGTGATAAGATCTTAGAGGAATACGAGAATAAGCTTAAGCTTATTGAGAAATTTCAGAATACTAAGAAAATGGTAAGCCAGATAAATGAATTGGCAAATGAACTTAAAGAAGACAACGACAACATAATTTTAATTGATAAGATAGAAGAGATTGTAACGATATCCAATGCTATATGCGAAGAGTATTAGGAGGTTATTAGATGGCATTTGACAGTTTATCTGATAAATTACAGAATGTATTCAAGAAGCTACGCAGTAAAGGTATGCTGACTGAAGACGATGTAAAGGAAGCTATGAAAGAAGTTAAGCGAGCTTTGTTAGAAGCGGACGTTAACTTCAAAGTAGTAAAACAGTTTATTAACTCAGTGAGTGAAAGAGCTGTTGGTGAAGAAGTATTAACTGGTCTTAACCCTGGACACATGGTAATTAAGATTGTAAAAGAAGAGATGGACAAATTAATGGGTTCAGAGACTACTGAACTTAAATTATTACCTTCTAATGAAGTTACAGTTATTATGATGTGTGGTTTGCAAGGTGCAGGTAAGACAACTACTGTAGCCAAATTAGCAGGACAATTCAAGAACAAAGGCAAGAAACCTTTACTTGTAGCCTGTGATATATATAGACCAGCTGCGATTGAACAATTGCAGATTAATGGAGAGAAACAAGGTGTACCAGTATTTACTATGGGCGATAATCACAGTCCTGTAGATATAGCCAAAGCAGCATATGAACATGCTACAAAGAATGGCATTAACCTTATGTTTTTAGATACAGCAGGTCGTCTTCATATAGATGAAGAGATGATGGGTGAATTACAGAATATCAAAGAAAATGTTCCAGTAGCCCATACAATACTTACTGTTGACTCGATGACAGGTCAAGATGCAGTTAATGTTGCTACTAACTTTAATGATAAGATTGGTATAGATGGAGTTATTCTTACTAAGTTAGATGGTGATACTAGAGGTGGTGCTGCATTATCAATAAAAGCAGTAACTGGCAAACCTATATTATACATAGGTGTAGGTGAGAAATTATCTGATTTGGAACAGTTTTATCCAGATAGAATGGCAAGTAGAATTCTTGGCATGGGTGATGTAGAAACCCTTATAGAGAAAGCTCAAAGTGCTATTGATGAAGATAAAGCAAAAGAGATGACCCAGAAGATGAAAAAGGGAGGATTTGATTTCAACGATTTCCTTTATCAGATGGAACAGATGGAAAAGATGGGTGGCATGCAAGATATGTTATCAATGATTCCAGGAATGGGTAATCAGCTTAAGAATGTAGAAATAGATGATAATGCAATGAAAGGCCCTAAGGCAATCATTCAATCTATGACTGAAAAAGAGAGAAGCAATCCGAACATACTTAACCCAAGCCGTAAGCATAGAATTGCAAAGGGCGCAGGTGTTGATATAAGTGAAGTTAATAGATTGGTAAAGCAATTTGAACAATCTAAGAAAATGATGAAGCAAATGTCAGGTATGATGGGTGGCAAAGGTAAGAGAAGAGGCGGATTTAAGATGCCTTTTGGATTTTGATCATAACAGACTATGAAGTGTATTGTTCGCTTATTTAGTTTTATGGTATATACATTGAATACTTAGCGAGGTATTTTCAAGCTTAGTATGAAAGCATGCCTAGACACTTAGTGAGGTGGTTTCGAACTTAGTGTATATGGTATATATATTTATAAGGAGGTGAAATGAAAATGGCAGTAAAGATGAGATTAAAGAGAATGGGACACAAAAAGGCTCCTTTCTATAGAGTAGTTGTAGCTGACGCAAGAGCACCAAGAGATGGTAGATTCATCGAAGAGATCGGTACTTATGATCCAAACGTTGAACCAAGTGCAATTAAATTTGATGAAGAAGCAACTAAGAAATGGCTTGCTGACGGTGCACAACCAACTGAAACTGTTGCTAAGCTTTTAAAGAAGGCTGGTATCGAGAAATAGGCTTGGGAGGTATTTATTAATGAAAGAATTAATAGAAGTAATTGCAAAATCCCTAGTTGATTGCCCAGATGAAGTTAAGGTTGTTGAGACTGAGACAGATGACACAATTACATTAACTCTTAATGTAGCTGCTGATGATATGGGTAAGATTATCGGAAAGCAGGGTAGAACTGCTAAGTCAATTAGAACTGTAGTGAAAGCTGCAGCTTCAAAAGGCGACAAAAAGGTAATTGTAGAGATTCAATAATCATTAAGGGTTGTTTGTGTATACGAACAGCCCTTTTTTATGAGGTAAATAATGGACGAATTAATAAAAATAGGAATAATTACATCAAGTCATGGTATACGTGGAGAAGTAAAAGTATATCCAACAACAGATGATGTGAATCGTTTTAAAAAATTAAAAGAATGTATAATTGCTACAAAGAAAGAAAATATTACTGTTCATATTGAGAGTTGCAAATTCTTTAAAAATATGGTTATATTGAAATTCAAAGAATATAGTAATATTAATGATATAGAAGTATTTAGACAATGTGATTTGTATGTTACAAGGGAAAATGCTGTAAAATGCAATAAAGATGAGTATTTTATAGGTGATATGATAGATTCGTTGGTAATAGATGAAGATGGACAAAAGATTGGAAACTTAGTAGATGTATTATCAACAGGAGCTAATGATGTATACGTTATAAAACAAGAAAATGACAAAGAAATCTTGATACCTGCTATAAAACAATGTATTATTAGCGTTGATGTAGAAAATAAGGTTATAACAGTGCATTTAATGGAAGGTTTGGTGGACTAATGAATTTTCATGTACTAACACTATTCCCAGATATGATAAGAGATGGATTAGGAACTAGTATTACAGGAAGAGCATTGAATAAGGGTAGTATAAGTCTTAATGCAATAGATATTAGAGACTATACAACTGATAAGCACAATAATGTTGATGATTATCCTTATGGTGGTGGAGCTGGCATGGTTATGCAAGCCGAACCAATATATAATGCTTATATGGAAGTGATAGAGCATATACATATAGAAGATAATGCCCAAAAGAAACCTAGAGTAGTATATGTTACTCCACAAGGCAAAGTATTTAATCAAGATATGGCTAAAGAATTTGCCGAAGAAGAAGATTTGATTATACTGTGTGGTCATTATGAAGGAGTAGATGAACGAGTACTAGAATTAATTGTCACGGATAATGTTTCAATCGGAGATTATGTCCTTACAGGTGGCGAGTTGCCAGCTATGGTAATGATTGATGCAATATCAAGATTAGTACCAGGGGTACTCAACAATGATGCATCGGCAGAATTTGAGACGTTTTATAATAACTTGTTAGAATATCCTCAATATACAAGACCAGAGGAATTTATGGGAATGAAGGTGCCTGAAGTATTACGATCAGGACATCATGCAAACATAGAAAAATGGAGATTAGAACAATCTTTAGAGAGAACAAAGCAAAGAAGACCAGATTTGTTAGATAAATAATATAGGATAGGAGAGCATTAATTATGAAGAAGTATAGTGAATTAAGTAAAGAGGAATTAGTAGAATTAAAATCAGAGTTAGAAGCTCAGTACACAAAATATCAAGACATGAATCTAAAATTAGATATGTCAAGAGGAAAACCTTCCACTGCACAATTAGATTTATCGGTAACACTTATGGATGTTCTTAGTAGTGAAGCTGATATGAAGAGTGTGGATGGTACAGATTGCCGTAACTATGGAGTACTTGATGGTATTGATGAAGCAAAACAATTAATGGCAGATTTTAATGAAGTAGAGAAGAAAAATATAATTATATATGGTAACTCAAGCTTAAACATTATGTTTGATACAATTGCTCATGCTATGATGTTTGGTATATGCGGCAATACTCCATGGGGTAAACAAGATAAGATTAAGTTTTTATGCCCAGTTCCAGGATATGATAGACATTTTGCTATTACTGAATTAATGGGAATAGAGATGATTAACATACCTATGACAGAAAATGGTCCAGATATGGATATGATAGAAGAGTATGTTAACAATGATGAGACAGTTAAAGGTGTTTGGTGTGTACCTAAGTATTCTAATCCACAAGGTATATCTTATTCAGATGAAACAATAATTCGCTTTGCTAACTTAAAACCAGCAGCAAAAGATTTTAGATTATTCTGGGATAACGCTTATAATGTTCATCATTTATACGATGATAATCAAGATGAAATATTAGAAATACTTACAGAGTGTGAAAAAGTGGGAAGTGAAGATATGGTATACAAATTCACTTCAACATCTAAAGTTACATTCTCAGGTTCAGGTATTGCAGCATTAGCAGCATCAGATGCAAATATGGCTGATATTAAGAAAATGCTTACTATTCAAACAATTGGTCATGATAAAGTTAATCAATTACGTCATGTAAGATATTTTAAGGATATGGACGGAATTAGAGCTCATATGAGAAAACATGCAGATATATTAAGACCTAAATTTGAAATGGTTCTAGAAATACTAGAAGCTGAATTAGGTGGACTTGAAATTGGTTCATGGTACAATCCAAAGGGTGGATACTTTGTAGCATTTGATTCTATGGATAATTGCGCAAAAGCTATAGTAGGAAAAGCAAAAGATGCAGGTGTTGTTATGACTAATGCAGGAGCTACATATCCATATGGAAAGGATCCTAAGGATTCTAATATTCGTATTGCACCATCTTTTCCTAACGTAGAAGAGTTAAAGCAAGCAACAGAATTATTTGTGCTATGCGTTAAATTAGTAAGTGTGGATAAGTTATTAGCAGATATGGCATAGTTAGATTGTACATCAATATAACTTATGGGTATTAATATGAAATAAGCAATAAAGTACTTGCTATATTAAAAGTACTGTGGTATTATATTGTAGTTGTGAAAAATGGATGGTCCTCTGCATCATAGAGATAGCAAGAACGTCTGAATAATAAGGAGGCACATATGAACGATATTATCAAGAATATTGAAGCTGCACAATTAAAAGAAGAGGTAGCACAATTTAACGTAGGAGATACTGTTAAAGTATATTCTAAGGTTAAGGAAGGTAACAGAGAAAGACTTCAACTTTTCGAAGGAACTGTACTTAAGAGACAAGGTGGAAGCAACAGAGAAACTTTCACAGTAAGAAAAACATCAAACGGTATTGGCGTTGAGAAGACTTGGCCATTACACTCTCCAATTATCGAGAGAATCGAAGTAATTAGAAGAGGTAAAGTAAGAAGAGCTAAACTTAACTATTTACGTGATAGAGTTGGTAAATCAGCTAGAGTTAAAGAGTTGATTAAATAATAGCATTAGCGAGTTTTGATTGTGATATTATATCAACAATACATTGACTGGAGTATATATTACTCCAGTCTTTTTAAAAGGTGGGATTATTATGGGTCGCAATAGAAGACGAAGAAATAGTATTCGTGTAAATAAAATGAGGGAACGCCAAGACTTTGATAGTAGAAGATTTATAAAGGAATTGGGTCAGTGGATATTATCGATAGCAATTGTGGTGGTGTTAGGATATAGTATAATCACATTTGGAGTGCAGACACTAAAAATAGTTGGACAATCTATGAATCCAATACTTGAGAATGGCGATACAGTATTAGTCAATAAAATGGTATATAATTTCAAAGATATAGAGAGATATGATATAGTAGCATTTAAATTAAGAGATGATGAAGATAGCTATTATAATGTGAAACGTATTATCGGTATGCCAGGTGAGACAATTAAAATAGAGGGCGGACATGTCTTTATAAATGGTAAGTCTCTAGATAATTTACCTTTTGGTGATTTGATAACCACCGAAGGCATAGCTGGCGAAGGCATTACATTGGGAAATAATGAATATTTTGTTATAGGTGACAATGTAAATAATAGTGATGATTCTAGGTTTGTTAATGTAGGATGTATTGAAGAAACAGAAATACTAGGAAAAATATCATATAGGATTAGCCCAAGTAAAGATAGAGGTAAGATAGAGTAGATTAGTGAATGAAATAAGTAATAAACTTTAAATATAAGTTAAAGAGGTAAAAATATGAATATTCAGTGGTATCCAGGTCATATGACAAAAGCAAAGCGTCAAATGGTTGAGGACATTAAATTAATAGATATAGTAATTGAGTTACTAGATGCTAGAGTTCCGCTTAGTAGTAGGAACCCTGACATTGATGATTTAGCAAAAAACAAATTTAGATTGATAATATTAAATAAAGTTGATTTGGCAGATGAGAAATATACTCTTTTGTGGGAAGAATATTATAAAAATCTTGGATTTAGTGTTGTTAAACTTAATTCTAAATCAGGAGCAGGAATTAAGGCAATTACTAATGTTGTTCAAACAGTATGTAAAGAGAAAATAGAGAGAGACAGAAAAAGAGGAATACTAAATAGACCGATTAGAGCGATGATAGTTGGTATACCTAATGTTGGAAAGTCAACATTTATTAATTCATTTGCAGGTAAAGCTTGTACTAAAGTAGGTAATAAGCCAGGTGTTACTAAGGGGAAACAATGGATTAAGATAAATAAAAACATAGAATTACTAGATACACCAGGTATATTATGGCCAAAATTTGAAGATAATACAGTAGGTGTTAATCTTGCATTTATAGGTTCAATAAATGACAATATAATCAATACTACTGAATTGGGTTATGAACTAATTAAGTACTTATTGAAAAACTATTGTAATATTTTATCAGTGCGATATAATATAGAAGAAACAAATGATGCCATTGAAATTTTAAATAGAATTGCAGAGGTAAGACACTGTAAACAAAAAGGTGACGAGCTGGATTTAGATAAGGCAGCATTATTGTTATTAGATGATTATAGAAGTGGAAAATTAGGAAGAATTACGTTAGAGCTTCCTGAAATTGAAAAGTAGGTGTTGACATGGGGTTTAGTAAGGGCAAGAAAGATATAGAAGATGCAGAAGAGATTAATATATTTAAAGAAATATTAGGAATGGTAGTATATGTATTATCGATAGTAATATTAATATATTTAATTCTTCATTATGTAGGACAAAGAACAGAAGTTAATGGGCAATCTATGGAAAATACATTGTATAATAATGATAGTCTGTGGATAGATAAATTAAGCTATAGATTTAAGGATCCAGAAAGATTTGATATAATTGTATTTCCAGTTGATAGTGTTCAGTCAATTGAAGAAGGTGTAGATACATATTATATAAAGAGAATTATAGGTTTACCGGGAGAAACGGTATATATTAGTAATGATGGGGAAATATATATTGATGGTAGTCTATTAGAAGAGGATTATGGCAAAGAAACTATTAGTCCATATAGAGTGGGTATAGCTTCAGAAATAATTACATTGGGTGAAGATGAATATTTTGTTATGGGTGACAATCGTAATAATAGTCAAGATAGTAGAGTGGAGCAGGTTGGTAATATTAAAGATGCGGATATTGTAGGAAAAGCAGTATTTCGTATATGGCCACTAAATAGATTTGGATCTATTGATTAGAGATAAAAGGGGTGTTTTTTGTAAGCATCCCTTTTATTGTCATTTTTTAGCACAGTAACAGAAATGGAGAGAAAGTTATGACATCTGATGAAATTAAAGAAATATTTAAAAATACCCCTGATGATGAATTGAGCATGGTTATTGAGAAGTTCTTAGGTGATGATAGAGCGTCTGTAAAGAAGATTATTATATCAGCATATAAGCGTATTGAGAAATATAATAAAGAATGTGTAAGAATAAAAGAAATGCGTGCCTATGAAAATATGTATCCAAATTGCCGATATATATGTGGAATAGATGAAGTTGGAAGAGGACCTCTCGCTGGACCAGTAGTTGCCGCGGCGGTTATTTTACCAAAGGATGAAGAGATATTATACCTTAATGATTCCAAACAACTTAGCGCCAAGAAGAGAGAAGAATTATATGAGGAAATAATGGAAAAGGCAATAGCTGTTGGAATTGGTCTTGCTTCAGAGCAAGTAATAGATGATATAAATGTATTGCAGGCTAATTACGAAGCTATGAGAATGGCGATTTCCAATCTTTCAGTAATACCAAATGTTTTATTGAACGATGCAGTTACTATACCAGGAGTACCGATTGAACAGATTCCGATTATAAAAGGTGATACAAAAAGTGTGTCAATTGCAGCGGCTAGTATAATTGCTAAGGTTACAAGAGACAGATTAATGGTAGCATATGATGAAGTATATCCACAATATGACTTTGCAAGTAATAAGGGATATGGTTCTCCTAAGCATATAGATGCGCTTAAAACATATGGACCATGTGATATACATAGAAGAACATTTATAAAGAATTTTATATAATAAATAGAAATTATAAATGGCGCATAGCGAGTAGATTATATTGAGGTATCGAGGGATTATGACGGTATAATAAAATATCATATTAGGGGGCTTATATGAATATTGGCGGAAATGTAAATAGAGGATATATAAATAATAAGACTGGACGAGAGGTTAATGAACAATCGGCCAGTCTTAAGGGCGTTAATAATTCAGCTAAGGCAAATAACGTATCAATATCTAATATGAATATAAATGATGTGTTTAGAGGACAAGTAACTAATGTTACTAGTACAGACGTAACCATATTGTTAGAAGGAATGAATCAGATAACAGCTAAAATGGGCGAAGCATTAATGCTTAATATTGGTGATGATTTGTTATTTCAAGTAAGAGACAATGATGGAAAACAGATAACTATAAAACCTATAGTAGAGAATCAAGATGCAGGCATGTTAAATACCATTGAAAAATCTATTGATGCTAATGGATTCTTAATGAGCGAGAAGAATGTTACGATTGCCAAAGAATTAATGTTAGCAGGACAGCCTTTAGATAGGGCATCTATGCTGAAAGTTATGCAACAAACAGTTAAATTTCCAGAAGCAGATATAAATACGCTTGTTAGTATGAATAAGATGGGAATGCCAATTAATGAAGCAAATATTGCACAATTTGATCGATATATGAGTGCTAACCATCAGTTAAGTAGTGATGTATCTAATACTATTAATTCAATTGCTGATATTATCGGTAACATGTCAAATGCTTCGGTTAGTGATATGATTAACGGAAGTAACAATATATTTAATATTATTAGCGATGGAGCTATGGATATGTATGCCATTAATATTGAGGATATCATTGCAAATAGTGATATTGAACAAGAAGCAAGTACTATAGAAAATGCTGTGAATTTAGAAGAAATTGCTAATGATATAGACGATTTTGCAACAGCAAAGACCTATATGAAGTTGTCGGATGAACAAATAGATAATTTTATTTCAAAACTTGAGTCAGCTGGAGTCGAGAAGAAAAATATTCTACATATTTTGAATAATTCAAGTAGTGAAGAAGAGGTACTTAATAAAGTGAATGCTTTATTAAATAATAATATAGACAATATAGATAAATCAAAGTTAAAAGAATTCTTTAGTGGTGAAGAATATAAAAACTTATTATCTGAAGTAGTTAAGAAACAATGGTCAATTAAGCCAGAAGAGATGAAGGATAGTAAAGAAATAAAAAGTTTATATGAGAAAATATTGTCTCAATCTAATAAGCTTATGGATTCATTTTCAAAGGGAGAAGATAGTAGCCTATCTCAAAATGGAAAGTCAATGCAAGAAAACATTAAGTTTATTAATGATTTGAATCAGATGTACTCTTATAGTCAAATACCTGTCAAATTCAATGAAGGTGAAGCTAATAGTGAGTTATTTGTATATGCGAATAAGAATAAGCTCGCAAAAAAGGAAGGCGAGATAAGTGTATTATTGCATCTAGACATGGATAATCTAGGACCAACAGACGTACACGTAAGTCTTAATGGTAAGAAAGTACATGCAAGATTTTATCTGGAAGATAATGTAGCAGTAGATATTGTATCTGACAATATAGAAGATTTAGCTGATAAATTATCAGATAGAGGATTTACACTATCTAATGAAGTAGTTAAGAAAGAAAAACCTAAGACAAATATGGTGTTAGATGAAGTATTTGATACAGAAGATAAAGAACAAAGTGTGAAACGTTATACATTTGATATAAGGATGTGATTCTATGGCAGATAAGAAAAAGAATATAGATAAAGCAGTAGCGCTAATGTATGATCCGGATAACAATGCACCTCAGGTTGTGGCTGCTGGTAAAGGTAAAATAGCTGAGAGAATTGTTGAGAAGGCAAAAGAATCTGATGTAGCAACTTATGTTGATGAAGGATTGGCAGATACCTTATTAAAATTAGATATAGGGGATACTATTCCACCTGAATTATATGGTGTAGTAGCAGAGATTCTTGTGTATGTAGATAAGATGGATAAGATAAAGAACAAGATTACAAGGTAGACAATATTCAGTAATAGCTGAATAGTTTAATGTAAAATTGGTATATTATCGCGAAGTATATGCTTGAATGGGGGACAAGGGTTATTAATAAAAGGGAAATTGGTAGTAAATACGAAGATGTAATAGTTGATTATATCAAAGATAAGGGATATATAGTCTTAGAGAAGAATTATAGAGTTAAACAAGGCGAGATAGATATTATAGCAAAAGATAAGGGATATCTTGTATTTATAGAAGTGAAAGATAGAAAAGACAATAAAACAGGTTCTCCCCTAGAGGCTATAACTTATAGTAAGCAAAAAACAATAAGTAAAGTAGCCTTATATTATATGTATTCACATGGAATAGGTGAAAATCAACCTGTTAGGTTTGATGTGGCATGTATTGAAGGAGAGGATATAGAATATATAGAAAATGCATTTATGTATGTGGGATAGATGGAAATATAATGAGATAAATTAGAAGTTGAGAGGAGAAAAAATATAATGGCAAAAGAAAAGATTTTATTCAAAGAGTTCCTAGTGTCAGTTGCACCAGAACACCAAGCATTTGTCGAGGAACTTAATAACAAACTTATTCAACTGGGCTGTGACCTTGTAATCAAGGAAGCAAAAAGCGGTTATGCTGCTTCATACCAACTAGAGAAGAAAACAGTAATGAATTGGGTTTTTCGCAAGTCAGGTATTTTGGCACGTATTTATGGTGACAATGCTAACAAGTATGAGGATATAATCGCTTTTTTACCTACTGATATGAAAAAGAAAATGACTACTTCACGTGATTGTAAGAGACTTATTGATCCTAATGCTTGTAGCGATACTTGTGTTAAAGGTTTTATTTATGCCTTGAATGGAGATACATATAAAAAATGTCGTAATGATGGAATGTTCTTCCTATTGACAAATGAATCAGCAGAGCATATAGGTGAGCTGGTTTGTGCAGAGGTTACTGTGCGTAAATCGACTTTGTAGTGCGAGAAAGGTTAAATCCAATAAACTGGGATTTGTGGAGGATAAGATGGAAAAGAAAACGATATTAGTATGGGAACCGTGGTTTTTCATATTTTTTGGTCTATTTCACTTACACAGAATATGGGGATTGATAGATAGACATTCTTATGCTAAGTTCTGGATTGGATTATTAGAAGAAAAGGGTATTATTTATTTTGTAATAATGGGAATATTAGCTATACTTTGTATTTTAGGGATTGTTACTTTTTGTAAGAATTTGCATAATAACTACTGGTGGAGATGGATATATGTCTTTGGTGGTGTCTATGTGTTATTTGATTTACTTGCTATTGCAACGGGATTGGAGTTTTGGAAAAAACTATTATTATTAATGTTTGATGTGAATTCGTCATATTGGAATATAGTATGGTCATTCTTTATTTTGCTTGGTGGTTTTGTATTTGTTTTGGGTATAAAATTATTGATACAAAGAAGGAGATAAATTTTAAATTAAGGAGAAGGGGTATTATTATGTCACTAAACATAGAAGAAACATTTGAATTACTATTTAATAAAAATAATAGTATCGCATATAAGGCTTTGCAGGAATTACAGAAGGAAAGTGAAGAAAATAATTCTGTATATCCTTATATGGATAAATTCAGTGATATGCTTGATAATAATAATTCTTATATCAGAACAAGAGGACTTACGTTACTTGCCTATAATACAAAATGGGATAATGACTATAAAATGGATGAGATAATTGATAAATATTTGAAGCACATAACAGATATTAAACCAATTACAGCAAGACAGTGTATAAAACTATTACCAATGATTGTGAAGAATAAACCAGAATTAAAGAATGATATTATTTCAGCATTACAAAAAGCAAACATATCTATTTATGCTGATAGTATGCAATCATTAGTTTATAATGATATTCAAGAAACTTTAGTGAAAATACAGAATTTATAGGAGTAATTATGAATGAGATAGATAAAGTAGATACACGAAAACATTAGTTGCAATTTATAAGATATAGTTATAACGTATTAGCATTGATGATAGGAAGAGAAAAATTAAATGAATATACATATTCATAGGGGATTATTAGTGAGGAATTTTGAGAAAGAATAATAGACAGAACGAAGTTCTGGAAGTGAAACATAAACTAAAACATAATTTAGGAGGTTGGCGATGATAGCTATTATAGGAGCAAGTGTTTTTTTAATAATAATTATATTATCATTTCTCATAATTTGCGGATTACCGTTAGGAGAGTTTACAATGGGAGGAAAATATAAAGTTTTTCCAAAGAAACTAAGGATTATTTTGGTGACACAGCTTATTTTACAAATATTTTTTGTGATTGTAATTTTGCAAATGGGAGGATTTATACCTTTATGGTTTTCGGATAATATAACAAAGATAATCTGTATTGTTATGGCGATATTTCTCTCATTTAATACGGTTATGAATTTTATTTCCAGAAGCAAAAAAGAGAAATATATAATGACACCACTTTCTGCAATTTCAGCAGTATGCTTTTGGATAACTGCACTGTAAATGATGAGATAAATCAGAAGTTGTGGAGGAAATAAAAGAAATTTTGGCTATAATTATGATATTTGTATTGATCATATATTTTTCGATTACATTTACTCCTTTGGATAGATATGTTAATTTAATCTACTTGCATATGAATTGGTATTCTGTTTTTTTGGAATTGTACTGTTTATATTGTTTTATGTAGTTGATTTTGTAATCAAGAGAAGTAATATGACAGACAGATAAATAAGTTAGAAGTTTGGGGAGTGTAATGGATATAAGAAAAATTGCAGACAACAAGAAAAACTATATTGACCTGCTATTGTTGGCGGATGAATCGGAATATATGATAGATAAATACCTTGAGAGAGGTGAAATGTTTATTTTGGATGACGATGGTGTTAAAGCCGAATGTGTAATTACACAAGAAGCCGATGGCATTTATGAACTTAAAAACATTGCTGTTTTGCCTGATTTTTGGCGAAAAGGGTATGGAAAAAAGCTGATAGAATTTCTGTTTACTCATTGTTCTGACTGTAATGTTCTGTTTGTTGGAACGGGTGACTGTTATTCAGCACTTTCTTTTTATAAAAGCTGCGACTTTAAAGAATCACACAGAGAAAAGAATTTCTTTATAGATAATTATGACCATCCTATGTTTGAAGATGGAGTCCAGTTAGTAGATATGGTTTATCTGAAATGGGAGCGATAATTTAAAGTTAATGAAAGATAAGAAATTAGGAGTGCAACTATGTTAGAATTAAGATTGCTAGGTGATAGCGATATTCCATTAGTAGAAGGATGGTTGAATAAGGAACATGTGAAAAGGTGGTATGAGATACCACATCTTGAGGTTACAATTGATGACTGGATGACAGAGATAAAAGAACGCAATGGACAATATCAATGGCTAACTCACCTCATTGTGGTGTGGCAAGGGTGTCCAATTGGATTATGCCAATACTACAAATGTGTGGATAGTAGTGATGAGGATTTTGGAACACTATCACTTACAGGTTCGTATGGAATTGATTATTTAATAGGAGAAGAAGATTACATTGGTAAAGGTCTAGGTAAGAAAATGATTTCTTTGCTTGTGAACAAAATATTTTCTTTTCAAGATGCGCAAATAGTTACAGCTGATATTGACAAAGAAAACAAGGCTTCAGAAGGGACACTGTTATCTTGCGGTTTCAGATTATTGGATGCTGAAAGTAGCCGATATATTTTGCAAAAGAAATATGTTAAATAGAATGTATGGAGGTATTTATGTTTAATGAAATATGCATATATGAAGCTAAATTAACAAAGTTAGATGAAATCGAAGAGTTAATGAAAGAAGTAGCTGAATTTTATTTAAGTCAAGAAGGTGTTGTTGATGTTCACTATATAAAGCGTACTCACCGACAAAAGGATTTTAATGCAGTTAAAGAGGGTGAATTACCCCTTCGTCTTACAAGAAACGTGGGAAAGGTAACTTATGTTCTATACTGGGTATTGGAAAATGAGGAAGTACATGCAAGGATATCAAAACTTGGTATAGAGAAATTCTACAAGCGATGGAACCGTTGTTTGACCACAATGCCTAAAATAATATTAGGTGAAAACATTGTTTAAGAGGAGGAAATATCATGATAGAAGTTTATAATTTTTTGAAGAAATGTGAAACTTATTTTTTAGCCACTGTAGAAGAAAATAGCCAAGAGTTAGACCATTTGGGACGGTGGATATTTTTGAAGAGCATCTATATATTGAGACTGGAAAAATTAAAAAGGTTTCAAAACAAATGGCAGTAAACCCTAAAGTTGAGATTTGTGCTTATGATGGCGAGCGATGGATTAGAATCCAAGCAGTGGTTGAAGAAGATGATCGAATAGAAGCAAAAGAGCATATGTTAGAGACTTATCCTTCTTTAAAAGGAATGTACAAGGCAGATGATGATAATATGCAAGTATTATATCTTAAGGATGCGGTGGCAACAATTTATTCGCTTACAGGAGAAACGAAGGTAATTTGTTTCTAAAATAAATAAACACTTAGAGGAGATAATTCTATATGGGAATATTTGATAAGTCTAAGAAGGTTAATAAAATAAACATTAAAGTTCTTAACAATAATGATACGATTGAAATTATGGATAATGAAATAAAGGCATGTATTAATAGCGAACTAGTTGCATTTAGAATTGCGGATATTAGTAAAATAGCAATATTAACCACTGATAAGGGGCCTTTTGTAGATGATGTAGCATTGGCTATAACTTTGCATAAAGATGTTATTGTTATTCCGTCAGAACATGATTTGTATCAGAAATTTCTCTTTGATTATATTTCAAAAAAGGTTTCAATTGATTTTCAAAAGGTCATTGAAGCTTCGTCATCTACTCAGAATGCAGAATTTATTATCTATATAAAGCAGTAGAAAATAGGTTGCTTTTAAGTTTGACAAGGTATAAGTCTCAAATCACATTAGCTAAAAGAAGAATAAAGGTTTTTGAAATTGCTAATCAGTTAATTGATTGTCAGATAGACTTAGAGAATTAAATTAGAATTGACCGATCTGAAAGCGATTCTAAAGTGGATGAATTATAGTTTGTATAAGATTATTATTTTATTTAGGAGGTAAAATTTATGGGAGCATGGGATTATGCTGTATATGATGATGATACTGCTTATGACGTTTTGGAGGATCTAAGAGCATCAGCAGATATTATTACTGAAATGGAAAAATATTTTGATGAGGTAATCGAATCCGAATATGTTGAGTATGATGAAGGACATTATGCATTGGTATCTGCTACAGTTATGGACAGTGTAATAAATGGAACGCCTCATCGATGCGATGACGATGATTATTTGAAATGGATAAAGGCTTTGAGTAATATTGATTTTTCTTCACTTAAAGAAAAAGCGGTAAAAGCTATTGATATGGTACTTTCTAGTAACTCTGAATTAAAAGAATTATGGGAAGAAAACGAAGAGTTATACACTTCATGGAGAGAGGATAAGCTTGCAATACAAAAAAGATTGTTTAGCAAGTGAGCATGGATGGTTATGCTGAAAGTGTTAAAATAAGCAGAATGTGTATTTGGGGAGGTAATTTGATTGTGAAAGTTAATAAATATGTATGTGGATCAGTAAGACAATTCGCATATTGGTTTGCACATGGTACATTAGGATATCCGTTGTTAGAAGGAATTGATTATACTAGTGAGGATATGAAAGAGGAGAGCAGTTTTGTTGAACGAGCATTTGCTATATTTATGAATAATCTTGAATTGGATGAGGACGGAAGTGTTACGAATTATAAATACTCTGAATTAAGAGCTGCACAATATGTACGTTGTTATTTTGATAAGAATTATGTAGTTGTTCCTGATTTTGAAAATTGGGAATATGAATTAGAACCAGTAAGCAAAGTATCTTATCAAAAATAGTGTTAGTTAAAATTTGTTGATGGAATTATTTATATTAGCAAGAGGTGAAATTTTTATGTATATTAACAACGTTGAAAAACACAAAAAGAAAGTTATGTCGATAGTTGAGAGAAGAGGACTTTGTTCAATGATGAATGATACAAAGTGGAAAGAATTAAAAGAAGGTATAAGTGAGTTGCCATTTCTTCCACCATTTGTAATTAAGGGTTTGGACGAAGAAGAAACTGATTATCATCAATTTAATGAAGATGTTTATTATTCAGGTGATTGGGGTTTTTATTTAGACAACTATTTGGGTGGTGATATTTATGCTACACCTTTTTATTCAGTAGAATGGATTAAAATCAGGCCACGTCTTTTAAAGCACCAAGGACGATTAATAGAGGATGAAATTTTAGATGAAACTAGTGAATTTCTAGATATCTTAAGAAAATTTAATATTTCTTTTGTGAAACAAAATGGTAGCTATATTATTTATGGCTATCGGTAATTAAGAGATATTCAAAGCATCATATGTGGCTATGAAAATTCAAATTTTAGGAGGAAACCAATGAACAGAATACAGGATATGTTTAATAAATACAATGATGAGGATTATGAATATGATTGTGAACCAGCAACAGAAGAACAATTACAAACTTTTCAAAAAAACTGTAAGACCTACAATGTTCCATCTGCTATAACAGAGGAGTTACTAGAATATTATAAGTTGAACAACAATTTTTTTGAATATTTTGAATGTGATGATATAACAATTTTTGAGTGGTATGAAGATGGGTGTTTATGGCTCGGACAAAGGGATCTATGGACATTTCGTTGTCTTATTGACAAACATAAATATGCCATTGGAGATGCAGGAGATGAATCTTTTGGCAATGATTATGAGTTCGATACAATAGAAGAAATGTTAGAAGCGTTTCTATCTGGAGAGAAAATATAATAATCGGTATGAGAATACAAAATTATAGGGGGAAAAGATAATTATGAAAATATTTGATAAATTCAAGATGGGTAATAGAAAAAATGAAGAAAGTATAGAACCAAAAGCGTTAGGCTGGGATGCTATTACTACTGAATGTGAAAATGTGTATCCGAATCAGAAGGAGCCTAAGCATTATGGAACACTTATAAGTTGGCGTTTTGGGGGCAATGATCCTCTTCAAGGAATAAGTATATATGATGGCGGGGATTATTGGCATTTTGTTACATATGGATTATCTGAATTATATGAAAAGGAAACAGATGATAAAGATATTAGTGGTTACGGAATGGAGTTTACTTTTAAACTAAAAAAGGACAACTATGAAGATGAAGAAGCAGAAATAAAATGTATATGTGGACTATTACAACAAATTGCAAGAATCACTTTTACTCAAGGTGAAGTTTTTAACCAATATGAGTACCTATACACAGGTCAAACGGCGGGTATAGACGCAAAAACTAAATCGGATATAACTGGTTTTATTACAATACCAGATACTAATTTTAAATCAATTAGTACACCAAATGGAATGGTTGATTTTGTGGAATTTATTGGAGCTACAAATGAAGAATTGCTAGCGTTAAAAAACAGAGAAACGACAGTAAAAGAACTATATGAAAAAATAGGTAGTGATGTAACTGATTATAGTAGAAAGTCAGTTTTGTAAATCGGAAGTTATGGAGGTGGAAATAGATGTATTTATCTAAATATTGTGACGTGAAATATGAAGAGAATTACAATGTAGTATTTGTAAAGTGGAAACAATTTTGTAGTAAAGATGATTATAGAAAACCTTTAGAATACGCATTAGAAATTATAAACCAGTACAAATGTAATTACGTTGCTGACACGAGAACTGGGTTCGAAAACATACCAGAAGATACACAATGGGTCGCTAACTATTTCATGCCTAAAGCGGCCAAATACGGTTGTCAATGTATTTATTTTGTTATTGATGAAAGCAATTCATTAAAAGAAGAGTTAGAAGGGCAGGAATCAGACTCTGATGGTTTGATGCGGTTTAAGTACATCTATCAATTAGAAGAAATTGCACAAGAATTATGAAGTAAAGGAACAAGCTGCACATTGTTTGCACAAATTAAGAGAAACTGTAAAAACCTTAGAAACAAAAGATGAGATTATAAGATATAAATCAGAATTTGATTGGGCGTTTATGAGTACAGATAATTTATATAACTGGAGAATATTGATATGGAAACAATATATTTTGCCGGAGGTTGCCTCTGGGGAGTACAGGCATTTATTAAAACTTTAGATGGTGTAATATCTACTGAAGCAGGAAGAGCGAACGGCACAACAAATACCTTGTATAGTGATTATGATGGCTATGCTGAATGTGTTAAAACAAGTTTCAATCCCCAAATTGTGTCTGTTTATCAATTGATGGATTACTTTTTTGAAATCATTGACCCTTATAGTCTGAATAAGCAAGGAGATGATGTCGGTCAAAAGTATCGAACTGGTGTGTACAGTGAAGATAATCAACATCTAGATATAGCTAGAGATTATATATTTAAAAGAGAAGATAGTGAAAAAATTATGGTAGAAGTTCTCAGTCTTAATAACTATATTAAAAGTGCAGATGAACATCAAGATAGATTGGGACGATGCCCAAACGATTATTGCCATATTTCAGAACAACTATTAAATAAATATATAAAATAACGGGTGAGTAACAATCAGATATTAGAAAATTTCTAATACAAAGTATAAGGTGGTATAGTAAACTATGTTTGAAATTGAAATGACTATTAATAAAGTAGTTGATGATTCTGGGTTTCCGTATATTGTTGAATGTAGTCTGATTGATGCGTGGAATAAAAAGCATATATTTATTGAAAAAACTCCAATTGTCAGCCGCCTAATTTCCATTTCAGAGAATGATTTGCCACAAGCAGGAATTATAAGATGCGAATTGATTGAAAAATACCAAGATGAAGATGGAAGAAGTATTGCTACAGTTAGTACTATGGAACCTGATGCGGTGGAAACGATTGATGGAATACAACAATTTGATTTACTTGAAATTCAAGTGAGAGATTATGTTATATAAAAATCCAGTCAGTGATTGGAAAAGTTAGATAATAAAGAATACTTGAGTGAGCTATTCGAGGCTATGTATGATGAATTGCCAGTATCGAAAATAAAAAGAAGAAGTAGGCAAATCAGAAGTTGCGAGAGAGGGAAGAATATGGCGAAAAGTTATTTTTTGGAAAAGGAATTACAACCACAAGAGAATAATATAAAAGATATTTTACAAGATAAAAAAGAATTTTGGGATAAATATTTAACCTTTGTTAAAACATATGATCCGACGATTTCTTGTGAGTGGAAGTTTTATGGAAGAGCATGGGGATGGAGCCTAGTACTCTTGAAGAAGAAAAAGAATTTATTATACCTGACTCCTGTGGTAAATGGATTTTATGTATCTTTTGCATTGGGTAAAAAAGGAGCTAATTTAGCAAAAAAAGAAGGATTTACAGATAAAATTGTTGAAATTATTGAGTCTGGCGAAAACAACAATGCGGGAAGGACATTTGATATATTGATTCAGGAGCAAGATGATGTGGTAATAGTGGAAAAGCTCATGGAAATAAAATATTCCTTGGTATAAAATTATTAAATTCCAAATGAAGATCGACAACCAGAACTTTCGTATGTTACATCTATTATGTTTGAACAAGAACTACAATACGGAGAAAATGAAACTTTTGATTCTAATATTTCAGAGTATCCTATGGAAGATATATTAGATAAATTTATTAGAAGAAACATTTGCTGATGATATAGTCTACAGCGAGTGCTATGGACCAGAATACCATGGTCTTAATCAAGTTAAAAAATGGTTTGCTGAGTGGAATGTTCAGGGCACTGTAATACAGTGGGATATAAAACAGATAGTATCAGAGGGTAAAACCATAGTTGTAGAATGGTATTTTAAATGTGAATATTGATGGATTTAATGGGGTCACATTAGCTAAGTTTAATGATAATATACAAATATGTGAGTTAAAAGAATTTCAATCAAAGGCAGCACATTGCTATCCTTATGAAGATTAACAAATTAGAACTGAACAAAGTGGTATAACCAAAAATATTTACAATTTTGTAGTGGAGGTATCTTTTATGAGTAACAAAATAGAAATACTATTAGAAATTGAAAATTGTCTCAGGGGATATGACTGTATGCTTATTGAAACAGGGGGACGGTACGATGGGAAAGAAAACGTTGATAGGTGCGTAATTCTTGCAAGTGCATATTTGAAGAGTGGCAATAATAAAGAAGATATCATTTTTTTGGTGGATACAATTATGAGTGAATTTAAAGAAGACACATCGTGGAAGTATCAAAAGAAAATGATAGATTTTCTTGCAAATTTTAAAAATGCCTTAAGTACATTATAAAAAACATATTGTAATTGAGTTTAAAATTATTACATACATTAAAATGGATTTTTTTAGGTATTAAATTGTAGATTGGGAAGTACAGGAGATTATCAAGATGAGTAAAGTGATTGTATTATTTGAAGTTAAACCAACGAAAGAAGGCATGGTAAGATATTTAGAATTAGCTACAATGCTCAAGTCAATGTTAGCAGGCTGTGATGGTTTTATCAGAGCAGAGAGATTTACAAGTCTTAATGAAGATGGAAAGTTATTGTCTTTAAATGTATGGGAAAATGAAGAGGCGGTGGAACTTTGGCGAAACACCATGGAACATCGAATGAGTCAACGAGAGGGAAGAGAAAAACTATTTGAAAGCTATCAAATTACGGTATGTTCGTCTATACGTGAATATACAAATGTAGATAGGGAACAAGCACCAACCGATTCAAATGATTATTTTAAAGAAAGCATGATATAAATGAAAAATTGAATTTAATCATACAACTGCAACTGTAGACTATTTATATTAGGCAAAGCCGGTGATAAAAATGAGCGTTAGTAAAAAAGGTCTTAGAAAAATAATAAGAAATGATAGAGAATTTTATTGGTGCGTAAAAAATGATGATGAAGATGAAGCCCGGCTTTACTTGGTAATAAAGTCGGATGATAAAAAATTTATTGTCAGTTATATGTTAGGGCAAAAAGATAAGGAATGTGCCTTTTCACCCCAAAATCCGTTTATTATCGTAAAGGGAAAAGAATTTAAGGGACTAAGCGATTTGGGTGGATGTTGGGAAAGATTTCTCGTTCCTAATTGGGATGATGAAATTATCACGCCTTCAACAATCGCAAAAATTATAGATTGGTGTTTTGCTGTTGAAGAAGTAGTGAGCGTTGATTATCGAGGCGAAATTATGAGTGGCCGGCGCAGGATATAAGCATAATGCGCAGTTGTCAAATTCAAATTTGAAGAGGATTACTCTATAATAATTCATGAAGGAAAGAAGTATTATAGAGAACTTGATGACGAGGAATGGATTTATGAAAATCCAAATGAAGATCGACAACCAGAACTTTCGTATGTTACATCTATCATGTTTGAACAAGAACCACAATACGGAGAAAACGAAACTTTTGATTCTAATATTTCAGAGTATCCTATGGAAGATATATTAGATAAATTTAATTGTATGTGTCTTGATATGTATGAAGATGAGAATGCTTCGGATAAGTCAAATTCATATATAGAATTTGCGAGTTCTGATATTGAAGATATAAGAACTATTATTGATATTGTAGGTAAACATGTATATAATCAGGAAGATCGCGATTATATAAAACTAGTTATCGAATAGAGATATACAAGGTAGCACTAAATAGAAATATAATGGAGTAAGAGACACATGATAAGAAAATTCGAGAACAATGATTTGCCAGAAGTTATGAAGATATGGCTTAATACCAATATAGAGGCTCATTCATTTATAGACTCGGATTATTGGGTTAATAATTTTGAAGTGGTGAAATCTTTAATTCCACAAGCAGAAGTGTATATATATGAAAAAGACGGCATAATTGAGGGATTTATCGGTGTTATGGATAATTATATTTCAGGGTTTTTTGTAAATAAAGCTTATCGGTCAGTAGGTGTTGGAACTGAATTATTAAATAAGGTTAAAAGTAGAAAAGAGTGCTTAAGCTTGTCTGTTTATGCAAAAAATAAACCTGCAATTCAGTTTTATGAAAGAGCGGGATTTCATATTGAAATACATAAAACAGGTATGGATACCAACGAGATTGAGTATACGATGAAATGGGAATGTTAAATAGAATTTGCGGAGGTAAATATGGATTGTGTTATAAGAGAATGGAGAATAGAAGATAAAAATAGTTTGGCAGAGATGTTAAATAATAAAAACATCTTGGATAATTTGCGTGATGGATTACCATATCCTTATACAGTAAATGATGCTGAGGAATTTATTGCATCAATGCTTTCGGCAGATAAGACAAAAACATTTGCATTTGCTATAACGGTGAATGATGTGGCAATTGGTAGTATAGGCGTATTTCGATGTGATAACATTCATTCCCAAACGGCGGAAATGGGTTATTATCTAGGAGAGCCATATTGGGGAAATGGATTTGGGACAAGTGCAGTTAATCAAATTTGTAAGTATATCTTTGAAAATACTGATATTATTAGAATTTTTGCTGAACCATTTGAATATAATAGAGCTTCTTGTCATGTATTAGAAAAGGCAGGTTTTAAATTTGAAGGAACTTTACATAGCAATGCTGTTAAAAATGGAAAAGTGTTAGATATGAAAATGTATGCTTTGGTAAAATGAAATTTAGAAAATTGTACTGTTTATTGAAAGGAAAAACTGATTATGATATGTATGTCATGTGGAATTCCCGTGTATTATGAAGAATATGGAGAGGGTAAGCCCATTTTGTGTATTCATGGATATTGGGTAGACCACCGTCTGATGAGTGGTTGTTTGGAACCTGTTTTTGATCAAACACAGAATTATCGTAGAATATACCTTGATTTACTTGGTATGGGAAAAACACCGTCAAGTAGGCAAGTAAAGAACTCAAACGATATGATTAAAATATTAGAGGAATTTATAGATAAGGTTATTGGCAAGGAGAATTTTTTATTGGCAGGAGAATCTTATGGTGGTTATTTATCACTAGGTCTTATTTGTAAAATGAAAGATAGAATTGATGGAGTATTACTTATCTGTCCAATGGTTGATTCTTGGTCGACTATACAAGAATTTGGTAAGGTTCCAGATAGGCAAATTATATTGCAATCAGAGCAAATAGATTTGTTAGAAGATAGCGCTGATGTTGAATCATTTATGTATTTAGCAGTTATGGCAACACCTAATGTATTTGAAAAATTTAAGGAATATATTTTACCGGGAATAAATATAGCAGACAAAGAATATCTCACCAATTATTATAGTGGTGATTATAACCATGATATGGAGGAAGAGATAAGAAGGGTTGTATTTTATAAGCCGTCCTGTATCCTAACAGGTCGTCAAGATAATTCGGTAGGATACGAAATGTCCTATAAATTGCTTGAAAGATTCCCAAGAGCAACGTTGGCAATTTTGGATTCAGCAGGACATAATTTACAGATAGATAACGAGCTGCTTTTTAGTGAAATTGCAAAAGATTGGCTTCGGAGGGTTGAGGTGGAAATAGAGGTAAATCAGAATTAGGAGGAAATAAAAGAAATGTTGGCTATAATTATGATATTTGCATTGATGATATATTTTTTAATTATAAGTTGGTTGACAAAAGGAAATGAGTCAGAGCAACGAACAGACAAAATAGTGAAACCATTATCTAAAATTATTGAATTATCTCCATTAATAGGTGGAGTGATTTTTACAATTTTATCTGTATATTTTATCTTATTATAAAAAGAAGTGGATTTTTATAGGTTCTGTAGGAGGTATGGTTTTTTCAATTATATTAGCAATTACATTTACTCCTTTGGATAGATATGTTAATTTAATCTACTTGAATATGAATTGGTATTCTATTTTTTGGGGAATTGCAATGTTTATATTATTTTATGTAGTTGATTTTGTAATTAAGAGAAGTGGAAGTAGAAATAAATAAGAACTTAGTTAGGAGGTAAAAAATAATATGAGCGCTTTACTAGTAAAAGAGTATAAAAGATTTGAGGATATAAAAAGGGTTCGTAAGGATGGTAGTGAATATTGGAGTGCACGAGAGTTAGCACCAGCTTTGGAATACAATAAATGGGAAAATTTTTCTAAAGTTATTAAAAGAGCAATGATTGCCTGTCAAAATAGCGGACATATGATAGAAAGTGATTTTCCTGAGGTCAGGAAAATCGTTGATGCTGGAGTCACATGTAAGCCAATAAAAGATTATGAGCTAACTAGATATGCATGTTATCTTATAGTGCAAAATGGAGATCCTAGAAAGGAAGTAATTGCTCTTGGACAGACATATTTTGCAATTCAAACTTATAGGCAAGAAGTAGCAGAACATTTTAATGAACTAAGTGAAGATAATAGACGATTAGTAGTACGTGGAGATATCAAGCAATGGAATCAAATGTTGGCAGAAACAGCACATAATGCAGGAGTTATTACAAATGAAGAATTTGCTATATTTCAAAATGCAGGATATATAGGTCTTTATGGAGGATTGGATGTAGATGATATTCATAAAAGAAAGAATCTTGAAGTTGGAAAAAAAATACTTGATTATATGGGAAGTACAGAACTAATTGCAAATTTATTTAGAATATCTCAAACAGAAGAAAAGCTTAGAAAAGATGAAATAGATAATGCAAAAGCAGCAACTTCAGTACATTATTCAGTTGGAAAAGAAGTAAGAACAGCAATAGAAAATATGAAAATGATTATATGGATGATCCAGCAGAAGGCATCTGTGTAGAAAGAGTCTTTTAAAATTGAGGATGATATGATTATGCTAATGACAAAAACGTTAGCACTTGAGTTAGGAGAAACATTAAAAAGTGTTTTATATACATAAAATGATGATGAATAACCTATAGCAATATTTTAGTAATACCATAAAGATACAGAGAAGTTATTAACAAATCAGAAGTTGATGGAGAGAATACAGTTGTAGATAATATATAGGATATGTTGAAGGGAGTACCTCATGATTAACATTGCATATACATCTGAATATAAAACTTTTCGCAAAGAATGGGAAACGGTTTTTGCGCCAGAAAATCTCACAAAAACTGAATGGATGTCGCCAGACGCTGGAGAATCAGAACTTTGGAAAGTACAACTTAAGAGATGGGCAAATGGTATGGAGCAATACCATATCGAACGTTCTTATTATAAAGCCGAGGAAGATGGCAAGAAGTTATGGGGAGCTGAAACAACAATAATTGATGAAACAGGTGCAATGATATATCAATATAGAACCGATGATGATGACGGCGATTTTATTGCTTTAATTAAGCATCATAATGGGTGTAACTATTTTCTGTTTCGCACAGGTCTATATGGATACGGTGTATATGACCTTGCCTCAAGGCAAGAGTTTTTCTATATTCCGGATGAGTCGGAAACTTTTATTTGGACAGACATTCATTACAACCCCATAACAAATATGTTGGCTGTGGGTGGTTGTTTTTGGGCTTGCCCCAATGGCGTTACCTTGTTAGAGTTCACCGACCCTATGAGAGAAACCAAATGGGTGGATGTGATTGGTGCATTGGATGGCGATTATGACAAATATGATGGACTTGATTTTATCAGATGGCAAGACGAAAAATTGATTCTTAAAGCAGACGAGCTTGTCGAAGTAAACGGCAAAACAACAACGAAACTCGTTGAACTTGAAATCTCCGAAATGCAGTATAGAGAATGGTTCAAAACTGATTAAGCAGAAGTTGTTGAACAATTTGAAAGATAAGAAATTAGGAGTGCAACTATGCTAGAATTAAGATTGTTAAGTGACAATGATATGTCATTGGTAGAAAGATGGCTGAATAAGGAACATGTGAGAAGATGGTATGAGATACCACATCTTGGGGTTACAATTGATGACTGGATGACTGAAATAAAAGAACGCAATGGACAATATCAATGGCTAACTCACCTCATTGTAGTGTGGCAAGGGTGTCCAATTGGATTATGCCAATACTATAAATGTGTGGATAGTAATGATGAGGATTTTGGAACACTATCACTTACAGGTTCATATGGACTTGAGTATTTAATAGGAGAAGAAGATTACATTGGTAAAGGTCTAGGTAAGAAAATGATTTCTTTGCTTGTGAACAAAATATTTTCTTTTCAAGATGCGCAGATAGTTACAGCTGATATTGACAAAGAAAACAAGGCTTCAGAAGGGACACTGTTATCTTGCGGGTTCAGATTATTGGATGCTGAAAGTAGCCGATATATTTTACAAAAGAGATGTGATTGCGACAATTTATTCGATTGCAGGAGAAACTAAAGTGATTTACTTCTAAATAGAAAATTAGAATAGTGGACATATATATAGAAACTGATTTTTCAGAGGTCGGGAAAATTGTTTTTGAATTAATATTATTATGAAAAATGCATTTATGTATAATGGAATGGTTGATTAATACATAATGATGGTATATACTATGTATATACAAAAATAAATGGAGGTGTTTTTATGCAAGCACAAGTTAAGGCATGGGGAAATAGTCAGGGAATACGTATATCGAAAGATATTTTGCAGGAAGCGAATATTGCAATTAATGATGTGTTAGATGTAAATGTAGTTAATGGTATGATTACACTAGCTAGACCATTTAGACATAAAACGCTTGAAGAAAGAGCTGATGAGTTTGAGGGAAAACTAAATTTGGATGGAGAATATGACTGGGGTGAATCTGTAGGAAGAGAGGATTGGCAATGAAAGAATTGTTACATCAGGGTGACATTGTCAAAATAGAAAGAATAAAAAGTCCTGTACTTGTTATGAGTAAGGATTTTTTTAATCAAACAAGAGAAATTATTGGTTGCCCTATTTTTCAGGATAGCGTGGCAAGCCCACTGCATATTAAGATTAAGACAGATAATACAGAAGGATATGCTCAATGTGAAAAGTTGGCTTTATTAGATTTAAATGTAAGAGGTTTTTTGAAAATAGATAGTATTTCAATGGCAGATATTATAAATATAACGGATGCTGTTCAAGGCATTTTTGATTATATATAAGTCTTGTATGTAAACGTTAATTTAATGAACTCAAGAAAAGCAGGAGATGAATCCTTTTTGTGAGGATTATTAATAAACAATAGCTATTATTTAAAATGGAGATATAACGTAATGATAAAAGATGCAATTATAATAGAACAGCCATACTCGGGTCAATATACAGAACGCATTTACAATATTGAAAGTCCATGGAATTCAAGTGAATGGACTTGGATAAAATTTGATGATGACAATGAAGTATGGTGCGGTGAATTCCGAGGAGTAGCTAGAGATGTTGTCATATCAGAAAAAAATAATAGTGTTTTTATTCTCACTACAGATTATCTGTATGTATTATCGTGTGAAACTGGAGCGATAGAAGCATATGAAACGAAACCACAATATAATTCAATGACAATAACGCCTAGGGGTGATATCCTAGTTTCTGATGATTACTCAATCTCAATCATCACACAAACACTTGATGTAATAAAAGATGTTGAACTGCCATTTGAATTGGATATGATACGTTTTTGTGGCTGGGCAGGAGATAAATTAACAATAAACTGTTATAAGTTTTTGGAATGGGAAAATGAAATGAAATTAATAGCTGATTGGAAGTGGAATGAAGGAACTGATTCCTATGAGATATCTTGGTCGGTTAGCTAACAGAAAGGTTGAATTAAATAAAATTTCAATTTATGGTGGTGATTAGATTGAGTGAACAATTGAAGATGTGGTCTATATTGGATGAATGCGAATGTACAAAAATATGGAATAAAATTTATAAAGACTTTAAATTCTGTCCATGCATGAATACAGATGTCATACATTTTGAATATAAAATGCCTATGGATGTTTATGATATTTCTACTTCACTGATTTGGTGTGATAATGAAGAGATAAACGAAAAGATTAGAATATCTTTTATTGAATGTTTGAAGGATGAACCGTATATGTATGCTTTGGATTGGCAACATACAAGTTTTAGATACAACCCAAGAATTAGTGATAATTTAGAATATCCAGTACTTATTAAATATGAAGAACCAATTAAAAATGAACATTTGGATTGGGAAGGATATAATGTGTATTTTCCAACATTTTATCCTGATGGGGATTACTATTTTTTTGTAGCAAAAGATTTTTCATGGGGATATCTTACTCATCCTTGGTTGAAAAGAGTCTATATATTTGGAGATTCATTAAAAGAACACTTTGAAAGAATTGCTGATGAAATTGGATTTGTTGCTATTACAAAATAAATATAAAATGTATAAAATAAGGAGTAGTATGAATATTAAATATATTAACAATGACAAATCAACAATAATAAATAATATAGATGGAGTTTCATTTATTACATTTCCTAAACTAGCTAAAGCTGGCGTAAAGCATGGCTTTAGTACAAGACTAGGTGGAGTAAGTAAAGAACATCTAGGATCAATGAATCTAAGTTTTCATAGGCAAGATAATGAAGATGATGTTAGAGAGAATCATAGAAGATTTGGAAAAGCAATAGGGTATGATGAGACTAGAATGGTATTTTCAGATCAAGTACATTTAACAAATATTAAGAAGGTAACTGAAGAAGATATAGGAAAAGGTATTACAGTAGATACTGATATTATAGAAATAGATGGATTAGTAACTAATGTACCTAACATTCCATTAATAACTTTCTATGCTGACTGTGTACCATTATTTTTCTATGACAGAGAAAATAAAGTTATTGCAATGGCTCATTCAGGTTGGAAGGGAACAGTTGCAAAAATAGGCAATAAGATGATAGAATATATGGCTAGTGAGTATGGTAGCAAAGCAGAGAATATAATATGTGCTGTTGGACCATCAATTTGCCAAGATTGCTATGAAGTAAGTGAAGATGTGGCATTAGAATTCCAACGTAATTTTACTGAAATTCAATATAATGATTTCATTATTAATAAAGGCAATGGTAAATACCAATTAGACTTACACAAAGCTAATAAGTACATATTATTAGATGCTGGAATATTAGAAGAGAACTTAGATGTAACAGATATATGTACTTGCTGTAATTCAGAATTCTTGTTTTCACATAGAGCAAGTAATGGAATGCGAGGAAATCTTGGGGCAGTCATGGTATTATAATACTTTATTAAATAATTTTATAATTTTCATATATCTTGTTGCTATTTATCTTTAACGGCTTCGACTTTCTATACTTTATATAAGTTTAATTTTGCTTTCTTTTATTGCAGGCACACGAAAACGCAAAACTCGTGCGAGCCTTTAATCTATTATGATTGTTGTTGATATACATAAATTGATATATAAATAATAATTATTTTCAAAGCAAAACTATTTGCAGACTTTCTAACATACTTGCCTAAATTTATTTTAGGATTAACACACCGCTGAAAACCTGTGTGAGCAAGATGTATAGAAAATTTGAATACACTTGAAGCGAGTTTTTGGAAGCGGTGTGAAATAAAAAATCCTAAAATAAATTTATCGCAAGTATAGAAAGTCGAAACCGTTTTGCGAAAATATATTATTATTTATATATAGCTATACATTAAAACAACAATCATATAGATTATAAGGTTGCACTCAAACAAGTTGCTCGGTGCCTGCATTGAAAGCAAAACCAAACTTATTAAAGTATCACAAAAGTCTGCAGATTGTTAAAGATTAATCAGCAACAAGTTATACTATATCTACAAAATTATTTAATAAAGTATATAGGAGAACAGGAATGAATAAGAAACATGAGCATATTGTTAAGTGTGTTAAGGAAGGCAGTATCGCCGAAGAACTTGAGATTGAAGTTGGCGATAAGTTGCTTGAGATAAATAATGAAGTAATAAATGATATATTTGATTATCACTATATGGTTAATGATGAGTATTTAGAAGTGCTTGTTGAGAAAGCTGATGGCGAAGAGTGGTTATTGGAGATTGAGAAAGATGAAGATGAGGATTTAGGTATTGAATTTGAGACTTCTCTTATGGATGAATATCGTTCTTGTCGTAACAAATGTATATTTTGTTTTATAGACCAGAATCCACCTGATATGAGAGAGACAATATATTTTAAAGATGATGACTCTAGATTATCATTTTTACAGGGTAATTATATAACTCTTACTAATATGTCAGATGAAGATGTAGATAGAATTATTAAATACAAATTAGCTCCTATTAATATTTCTGTTCATACAACTAATCCAGAGCTTAGATGTAAGATGCTTAATAATAGATTTGCAGGTGATGCATTATCTAAGATTAAGAAGTTCTATGATGCGGGAATCATTATGAATGGACAGATTGTACTTTGTAAGGGTGTTAATGATGGTGGGGAACTAGATAATACAATAAGCGACTTAATGAAATATATGCCTCATATGCAAAGTGTTTCAGTTGTTCCAGTTGGGTTATCAAAATACAGAGAAGGTTTATCCCCATTAGAGCCGTTTAATAAAGAAGATTCACAAAATGTAATAGATATTGTTAGTAAATATCAAGCGTTGGCTTTTGAGGAATATGGAACACATTTTATACATGCATCTGATGAGTGGTATATAAATGCAGGCATAGAAGTTCCAAATGAAGAATCTTATGACGGATATGTTCAGATAGAAAATGGAGTTGGAATGGTTAGGTCTTATCTTGATGAGATAAGATATGCAATAGAAGATATTACTGATGCGGGTAATAAAGATATGTTATCTAAAGATATAACAGTATCTACATTGTCAGGACTTCTAGCATATGATTATGTATGCCAAGCGGCAAAGATGGTAGAAGATAGTATACCGAACGTTAAAGTAAATGTATATCCTATTACTAATAATTTCTTTGGTGAAAGAATAACGGTAACAGGACTACTTACAGGTAAAGATATAACAGAACAAATTAAGGGCAAAGAATTGGGAGAAAAGTTGATAATACCTAATGATATGCTTAAAGCAGATGAAGATATATTTTTGGATGATATGACATTAGAAGAGTTCCAAAAAGCTTTACAAGTCCAAGTTGCTGTTGTACAATCTAACGGAGTGGATTTTGTAAACGAGATATTTAGAGGAGAAAAATAATGAGTAAACCAATAGTTGCCGTTGTGGGTAGACCGAACGTAGGTAAGTCAACATTATTTAATGTACTTGCTGGTGAACAGATTTCTATAGTTCAAGATACCCCAGGTGTTACAAGGGATAGAATATATGCAGATATTGACTGGTTAGATTATAATTTTACACTAATTGATACTGGTGGTATTGAACCAGAGAGTGAAGATATAATATTAAGAAGCATGAGGGAGCAAGCTGAGATAGCAATTGAGACAGCTGATGTAATTATGTTTCTTGTTGATGTTAGACAAGGACTTCTTGATGATGATTTCAAAGTAGCAGATATGCTTAGAAGATCTAAGAAGCCAGTTGTATTAGTGGTTAACAAGGTTGATAGTTTTGATAAGTTCATGAATGATGTATATGAATTTTATAATCTAGGATTAGGTGATCCGCGTCCAGTATCGGCGGCATCAAGATTAGGTCTTGGCGATATGTTAGATGAAGTAGTAAGTTACTTTGACGAGAGTGCCAAAGAGGATATAGAAGATGAGAGACCACGTATAGCAGTAATTGGTAAACCTAATGTAGGTAAGTCTTCTATTATTAATAAACTTCTTGGTGAAGAGAGATGTATCGTATCAAACATTGCAGGAACAACTAGAGATGCTATAGATACAGAAGTTGTTAGAAATGGTAAAGAATATATATTTATAGATACAGCAGGTCTTAGAAGAAAGAGTAGAATCAAAGAAGATATAGAAAGATACAGTATTATCAGAACTGTTGCAGCAGTTGAACGTTGTGATGTAGCTATTTTGGTTATTGATGCTAATGAAGGTGTAACAGAGCAAGATGCTAAGATTGCAGGTATAGCACATGAGCGTGGCAAAGGTATGATAATAGCAGTTAACAAGTGGGATTTAATAGAAAAAGATAATAAGACTATCTATAAACACACTAATGTTATAAGAAACACATTAGCATATATGCAATATGCAGAGATGATATTTATATCTGCGGAGACAGGTCAAAGACTTCCAAAATTATTTGATGTAATTGATATGGTTATAGAGAATCATTCATTAAGAGTAGCAACTGGTGTACTTAATGAGATTATGAGTGAGGCTGTAGCTATGCAACAACCACCAAGTGATAAGGGTAGAAGATTGAGACTATACTATATTACACAAGTTTCAGTTAAGCCACCTACATTTGTTATATTTGTAAATGATAAAGAATTAACACATTTTTCATATACAAGATATATTGAAAATCAAATAAGGGAGACTTTTGGATTCAAAGGAACTCCATTAAAGTTTATTTATCGAGAGCGAAAGGAAAATAAATAAAATGGATATTATTATAAGAATATTATGCCTTGTGGTAGGATATTTATTTGGATTAATCCAAACAGGATATATATATGGTAGGGTTCATGGAATAGATATTAGAACTCAAGGAAGTGGTAATTCGGGAACAACTAATGCACTGCGAGTATTAGGTAAGAAAGCAGGATTAATAGTATTTCTTGGAGATTTCATGAAGTCTTTTGTAGCATGCGTTCTTGCAAGAATGGTAGCTGGTGCAATTGATAGACCAGAACTTACATATGTTATGATGCTAGCTACAGGACTAGGTGTTGTATTAGGTCATAATTTCCCTTGCTACCTTGGATTCAAAGGTGGAAAAGGTATTGCAGCAACAGCAGGAGCTATTGTCGGTACATTAGAGTGGAAAGTGGTTATACCTTGTTTGTTAGTATTTTTAATCACTGTCATAATATCAAGATATGTATCATTAGGTTCTTTAGTTGTAGTAACGACATTATTTATAATATTTGTGGTGTATGGTGAGATTGGTATATTATCGATGGACAATCAATTACCAGCAATTAGATACGAAAGTTATGTGTGGGTATTCTTATTCGCATTAATGGCATTTATTAGACATAAAGATAATATAGTTAGATTAGCAAAAGGCGAAGAACGTAAGCTATGGGGCGATAAAAAAGAGAAAAAATAATTGGTTGCAGGAGGCATATAGTTATGAAAAATGTTAGTGTTTTAGGTGCAGGAAGTTGGGGAACTGCGTTAGCTTCATTATTAAAGGATAATGGTAATCAAGTTACTATTTGGTCTATAGATAAAAATGAAGTAGATATGCTTAATGAATTTCACGAGCAAAAGGATAAGCTTCCAGGAGTTATTTTAGATAAAGATATAATTGCTACAACTAATTTAGAAGAGGCAATTGTGGGAAGAGATATATTAGTATTTGCAGTACCATCACCATTTGTAAGATCAACTGCTAAGTCAGCATCACCTTACGTTAGTGAAGGTCAAATTATTGTAAATGTTGCAAAGGGAATAGAAGATTCAACACTTATGACTTTAGTTGAGATTATAGAAGAAGAGATTCCTAAGGCAAAGGTTGCTGTACTTTCAGGACCATCACATGCAGAAGAAGTAGGCAAAAAAATACCAACAACTGTAGTAGTGGGTTCTAGAGACAGAGATGTAGCTCATTTAATTCAAGATGCATTTATGAATCAGGTATTTAGAGTGTACACAAGTCCTGATGTAATCGGTATTGAATTAGGTGGTTCAATTAAAAATGTTATAGCGTTAGCAGCAGGTGTAGTTGATGGATTAGGCTATGGTGATAATACTAAAGCAGCTTTAATGACAAGAGGTGCTACAGAAATGGCTAGATTAGGTGTTGCTATGGGTGGAAAGTATTCTACATTTTCTGGTTTATCAGGAATAGGTGATTTAATAGTAACGTGTACTAGTAAGCATAGTCGTAATAGAAGTGCAGGATATTTAATCGGTCAAGGTAAGACATATACAGAGGCTATGGATGAAGTTAAGATGGTTGTTGAAGGTGTATATTCAGCAAAAGCTGCTCTTGCTTTATCGAAAAAATATAATATATCAATGCCAATAGTAGAACAAGTGAACAAAGTATTATTTGAAGATATACCAGCTAGAGAAGCAGTAATGTCATTATTACTTAGAGACAGAGCAGTAGAATCAGAAGATTTAGTGTGGTAATGTTTTTATAATAGAAATAGATATGAGGGGTTTTATGATATATATATACAGTGAACATGAACTTCCGAGAGAACTAGATTTGGATAATATGATAAATAAAAACTTCGATGATATTAGCTTTCATAGATGTTTTCTAACAAATTTAGATATGCATAATTCAAGTTTTTGTAATTGTGATTTTCGTAATGCAGAAACAAAGGGTTCAATTTTTGATAACTGTAATTTAGAGGGCGCTAGGTTGATTATGGTTCCATCAATGTGGGCTAGTTTTAAAAAATCAAATTTACATAAAGCTTTATTGTTACATAGCCGTTTTGGATTTGTAGATTTTTCGGGAACAGATTTTACAGGGGCAACAATAAAAGATTCTGTTTTTTTTCGTAGTGATTTGCGAAATGCAATATTAAATTGTGAAATTAGTGAAGATTGCGACTTTACAGGAGCAAAATATAATAAAGAAACACAGTGGCCAGATGGGTTTAATCCACAGGAACATGGAGCTATATTTGAGGAGTAAATTTAAAACAATAATAGAATAAATAACGATTTGCTTCAAACTGATAAATTTTAAAATTATCAGTTTGGAGCATTTTTTATTCATAGTAATAAAAAAATTACATATAATTATAGTAGTACATCAAAGGGGGTCTTTTATGGACAATTATAATGCCAATAATTATAGTGTTTACAAAGATATAAGCACCAGAACGAATGGTGAGGTATACATAGGAGTAGTTGGACCGGTAAGAACTGGTAAGTCAACTTTCATTAAAAGATTTATGGATATGTTAGTGTTACCAGGGATAACTGATGAACCTAGTAAGCAAAGAGCTATGGATGAACTACCTCAATCAGCTACAGGAAAAACCATAATGACCACAGAGCCTAAATTTATACCTAAGGAGGCTGCTACAGTTAATGTAACTGAAGATATTGATCTAAAAGTAAGACTAATAGATTGCGTTGGTTATATGGTTGATGGAGCTACAGGTCATATGGAAGATGATACAGAACGTATGGTGAAGACACCGTGGTTTGATTATGAGATTCCATTTACAAAAGCAGCAGAGATAGGTACTAAAAAGGTTATAAATGATCACTCTACAATAGGTGTTGTAATTACAACTGATGGTAGTTTTGGTGACATAGGAAGAAATGGATATGTTGAAGCAGAGAAAAGAACAATAGATGAGATGAGAAAATTGAATAAACCTTACATAGTTCTTCTTAATAGTTCAAGACCTAATTCATCAGATACCATTGAATTAGCAAAAAAAATGAGTGAAGAATATAAGACACAAGTACTCCCTATTAATTGTGATCAGCTTAAGAAAAATGATATAACAGAAATTTTAGAAGCTTTATTATTGGAATTTCCTATAGCAGAGGTAGCATTTAATATACCTAAATGGTTAACTGCCCTTGATAATGATAATTATATCAAGAAAGAGCTTATTAATATTGCTAAAGATATAATGAGTAGGATAAATGTAATTAGAGATATCTATATGGAATTTCCATCTAATGATTATGTTGAAAAAATTAAACTTGATAAAATAGATATGGATAAGGGTAAGATTAATATTAATATTGATATAATAGATAAATTTTATTATGAAATGCTTAGTAATCTTATTGGCGAAGATATTACTAACGAATATCAATTTGTGGGAATACTCAAAAATATGGCAAAGCAAAAATCAGAATATGATCAAGTTGCAAATGCAATAGATGCTGTTAAATATAAGGGTTATGGAGCGGTTACCCCTAACTCATCTGATATTAAATTAGATAAACCAGAGATAATTAAGCATGGCAATAAATATGGAGTTAAGATTAAGGCAGAAGCACCATCAATTCATATGATTAAAGCAAATATAACTACAGAAATTGCGCCTATTGTTGGAACTGAGGAACAAGCAAATGATTTGATTGAATATATCAATAGTGGTTCACAAGACGGTATGGACAATATGTGGAATGTAAATATATTTGGTAAAACTCTAGAACAGTTAGTTGAAGAAGGTATAAGAGGTAAATCAACAAGGATTAATGAAGAAAGTCAATTAAAGCTACAAGATACTATGGAGAAAATAGTAAATGATAGCAATGGTGGAATGGTTTGTATAATAATTTAGTAAGTTATGGCGCACATGAAATATATGTGCGCCATCTTAATGAAAATGTTAGAATATACGACATTTACTGTGCTTGACATGGTAATTATAAATTGATACAATTTTATATGTGATTTTACTGAAAAGTATTGAGATGACTAGGAGATGACATCATGGATAATGTAGGAAAAAATAAAACAAATGCCCTAAAACAAAAGCAACATAAGAAAAAGAAAAAAAAGAAAAGCATAGGTAAATTACTATGTATCTTATTTTTAATGTTGTTTATACTAGCAGGATTACTATTTTTAAATTTTAATACATATGGTTATGTTAGAGAAAGTATTACAATTGAAGCAGGAACTATTGAGCAAATATATCCATCAGATGTGCTATATAAGGATACAAATAGATTTAAATGGATAACAGATATAAATAGTATTGATTTGAATAAGGTTGGAAATTATGTTGTAGAAATAGAAGTTAGAAATATTAAGAAAACAGTAGAAGTGTATGTTGTTGATACAAGAGCACCACTTGGAGAAACTGTTAAGGATATTAGTTTGTGGAATGGAGAAGAGATTGAAGCAACAGAATTTATCACAGAAGTAACAGATGCAACGGATGTAAATATATACTATAAGGATGAGCCTGATTTCAGTAAGGTAGGGGATTGTGAGGTAGTAATAGTTCTTGAAGATGAAGAAGGTAATAAGACAGAATATACTTGTAAGTATACTATGGGTGACGATAGAGAACCTCCAGTTATAGAAGGAATGAAATATCAGACGTTATATATTGGAGATACTATATCATATAAGAGTTTAATTACAGTAACTGATAATATAGATACAGATCCAGAAATTGAAATTGATTCTTCAGATGTGAATCAGATGGATGCAGGAGTATATACAGTTAGATATATAGTTAGAGATATGGCAGGCAATGAATCAACATATGAGATTGAATTAACAGTTGAAGAGAAACCAGCAGATATTGATGAAATGAACGAATTAGCAGATGCAGTATTAGCAAATATTACAACCCCGGGTATGACAAAGAGAGAAGTAGCCCATGCAATATATAAATGGATGAAGAATTCAAGCGGAATAGCTTATATTGGAACTTCTGATAAATCAGATTGGGTAAAAGAGGCTACTAGAGGATTAAAGCATTATGGAGGGGATTGTTTTACATATTTTGCGGTTAGTAAAGCATTGTTAACTAGAGCAGGAATAGATAATATGGATATTGAAAAATATCCGTACAGAACTAATAAGCATTATTGGAGTCTTATTAATTGTGGTGATGGTTGGTATCATTTTGATACAACACCACGTCATGACAAGAGTGAATTCTTTATGTTAACAGATGAGCAGTTAGATACATATTCAGCTAAGCACTATAATAGTCATGCATATGATAGAACTAATTATCCTGCAACCCCAGAGAATTGAGGTAATATATCATGAAGAAATTAGGTGTAATAGGTGGACTTGGGCCCATAGCAACAGCATATTTTCTGGAATTGATAATTAGGATGACAGATGCATCTTATGATCAAGATCATATTGATATGATAATATATAATTATTCGTCTGTACCAGATAGGACAAGATATATTATAGGTGAGAGTATCGATAGTCCGATAGAACCAATAATTGATATAGGTAAGAAATTATGTGCAGAAGGTATGGACTATATTGCTATGCCTTGTATAACAGCTCATTATTTTTATAAAGAAATTAGTAGCAATATAGATATACCAATGATTAATATTGTAAGTGAAACCGTAAAATATCTTAGAGAGATGGGTATTAATAAGGTGGGTATAATGGCAACTGATGGGACTATGCAAACTGAGATGTTTCAGAAGGAACTAGTTAATAATGATATGATACCAATTGTTCCAGATACTAAATGTCAAAGTGATATAATGTCATTGATATATGATAATATTAAAGCTAATATAGATGTAGATATGAATAAGTTCAATAGAATCTCTAAGATGTTGCAAGATGATGGTGCAGAAGTTATTATTTTAGGATGTACAGAGTTGTCGTTGATTAAGAGAGACAAAAATATTGGAGCAGGTTATATTGATGCAATGGAAGTATTAGCAATGAAGTCAATTGAACTTTGTGGGGCATCATTAAACCAAGATTACAAATATTTAATTACTAGATAAATACAGAGAAAAAGAGTGGAAAATAATGCAAAATAACGTATTAGAATATTTAGAAAACATAGTAGTAAAAGTTCCTAATAAGCTTGCTTATGTAAATGAAAGCATAAGTGTTACTTTTAGGGAAGTATTTGATAATGCTAGAGCTATAGGAACATTTATTAATAAGCAAAATGTTTATAAAAAACCCGTTGTAGTATTTATGGAGAAATCACCTAAGGCCATAATCACATTTTTTGGAGTACTATATAGTGGTAATCTCTACGTTCCGTTTGATGAAGAGATGCCAAGACATAGGATAGAACTTATTTTACAAAACCTTAATCCAGAATCAATTATATGTGATGATGTAACGGTAGAGATACTTAAGAATTTTAATTATAGTGGAAATGTATATTTATATGATGAGATTATTAATACAGAGATTAATGAAGAAGCATTAGCCGATATTAGAAGTAAATCAATAGATACAGACCCTATGTATATTGTATTTACATCAGGTTCAACAGGAGTACCTAAGGGTGTTGTAGCCTGCCATCGTTCAGTAATTGATTATATAGAGAATCTATCAGAGGTATTAGGATTTAATGAAGATACAGTGTTTGGAAATCAATCTCCGTTATATTTTGATGCTTGCCTTAAGGAACTATATCCAACCCTTAAGTTTGGTGCAACTACCTATCTTGTGCCTAAGAGCTTATTTATGTTCCCGATTAAACTAGTGGAATATTTAAATGAGAATAAAATTAATACCGTATGTTGGGTAGTGTCAGCACTTACAATGATATCAAGCTGTGCAACATTTAAGAGTATTACTCCAGAGCATTTACATACAATTGCTTTCGGAAGTGAAGTATTTCCTATTAAACAGCTTAATATATGGAGAGAAGCATTACCTAATGCTAAATTTACTAATCTGTATGGACCAACTGAAGCAACAGGAATGAGTTGTTATTTTAAGGTTGATAGAGAGTTCCAACTTGATGAAACTGTTCCTATCGGAAAACCATTTAAGAATACAGAGATACTACTAATTAATGATAATAATGGAGAATGTCAGTTAGGTGAAGAAGGAGAAATATGTATTAGAGGTACAGCTGTTACTCTAGGATATTATAATAATCCAGAAAAGACTAGTGAAGCATTTACACAGAATCCATTAAATACAGCATATCCAGAATTTATATATCGTACTGGAGATATTGGAAAATATAATGATAGAGGCGAATTATTATTTATTTCTCGTAAAGATTATCAGATCAAACACATGGGTCATCGAATTGAACTTGGTGAGATAGAAGTAATATTAAATATGCATGAGGCTATTAAATTGGCTTGTTGTATATTTGATGATGAGAGAAAGAAGATAGTATTATATTATACAGGTGATATATCTGCAAAAGATATAACAATATATATGAAGGATAAATTACCAAGATACATGGTTCCAAATGTGGTTAAGAATATAGATGATATGCCACTTACAGCTAACGGTAAAATTAATAGGGTTTTCTTAAAAGAAGATTATATTAACAGTAAGAAAAAATAACAATATAGAAAAAAGAGGTAACAAAATGGAAGATTTATTAAGTATCTTAGAAGAATTACACCCAGATGTAGATTATGAAGAATGTACAACACTTATTGATGATAAGATATTAGATTCATTCGATATTATAACAATAATTTCAGAGATTAATGCAGAATTTGATGTTGCAATTCCAGCAGAAGAGATTATTCCAGAAAACTTTAATTCTGCTAAGTCGTTATATGCATTAGTAGAAAAACTTTTAGATGAATAGTAGAGGAATATAGAAATGTTATTTACATCATATACATTTATATTGTTTATTGCCATAGTTTTTCTAGTGTATTATATAATTCCTAAGAAAATTCAATGGGTGTGGCTATTATTAGTAAGCTACGTATTTTATGCATATGCAGGAATACATTATCTATTATTTGTATTGTTTACTACAGTAACAACGTATTTAATAGGTAACCGTATTCAACTGATTCATAATAAGCAGTCTGAATATATAAAAGAAAATAAAGCTACATTATCAAGAGATGATAAGAAGCAGTATAAGGCAACAATGAAGTCTAAGAGATGGAAATGGTTATTATTATGTCTAATCCTGAACATAGGCTTATTATGTGTGTTAAAATATACAGATTTTGTGATATCTAATATTAATACTATACTTAGCCATGCTAATAGCAATAAGGAATTAACGTTCTTTAGATTTGTACTTCCAATGGGTATATCATTTTATACATTTCAAACAATGGGATATATTATTGATGTATATCGTGGAAAATATCAACCAGAGAAGAATATATTTAAGTTAGCATTATTTGTTTCTTTCTTTCCACAAATGGTACAAGGTCCTATAAGTAGATTTGATGATTTATCAGTAACTCTATTTGAGAGTCATAGTATAGATTGGAAGAATATTAGTTTTGGACTTCAACGAATACTATTTGGATACTTTAAGAAGCTAGTAATTGCAGATAGAATACTAGTTGCAGTAAATGCTATAATACGTAATCCAGAAGAGAAAACAGGTGTGTTTGTTCTTGTAGGTATGGTATTCTATGCTATTGAATTATATTGTGATTTTACTGGTGGTATTGATATCACAATTGGTATTGCTGAGGTTATGGGAATTAAGATACAAGAAAACTTTGAGAGACCGTTTTTCTCCAAATCTATTGAGGAATATTGGAGAAGGTGGCACATTACAATGGGTACATGGTTTAAGGATTATATATTTTATCCAATATCTGTTTGTAAACCAATGCTTGATCTTTCGACAAAATCAAGAAATATGTTTGGTAAAGAAATTGGTAAGAGGGTACCAGTGTATTTATCTACATTAGTTGTATGGTTTATAACTGGTCTATGGCACGGCGCTAGCTGGAACTTTATTATGTGGGGAGTAATGAATGGTGTTGTAATTCTTGCATCTCAAGAGTTTAGACCTTTTTATAAATGGTTTCATAGTAGATTCAATGTAGAAGGTAAAACCTTCTGGAAAATCTTTTGTATTGGAAGAACATTTTGGCTTATGTGCTTCCTGCGAGCTTTTGATTGTTATAGAGATGTAAATACTGCATATAAAATGATGTGGTCAGCAGTGACAACATTTAATTATAAGATACTATTTGATGGTTCACTTTTAAACCTAGGACTAGGAATATATGATTATATTGTAGTATTTATAGGTGTAATTATATTAATTATAGTGAGCATGGCTCAAAGAAAAGGCAGTGTTAGAAAACAATTAAGTAACAAGCCGACAGCGCTTAGATACTGTGTATACTATATTTTAATATTAGCTATAATTATATTAGGTGCATATGGTATTGGATATGATGCTAGTCAATTTATATATAACCAATTCTAAGAAGGAGATAAATTATTATGAAGAAAAAACTAATTATTAATATTGTCTCAGTTATTCTTTTTATTGGAATACTATTCTTAATACAGAGGGTTATGATGCCTAAATATGTTGATGGAATATTGGAAGGTAGATTAATTAGTGAGTACTATGATGAAACAACATCTTCAGATGTTATATTTATAGGTGATTGTGAATTATATGAGAATATTTCGCCGATAACATTATGGGAGGAATATGGTATTACAAGTTATGTAAGAGGTAGTGCACAGCAATTAATTTGGCAATCATATTACTTAATGGAGGAAACCGTAGAATATGAAAAACCAGATGTTATTGTATTTAATATATTATCAATGCAGTATGGTATTCCACAAAATGAAGCTTATAATAGAATGACTTTAGATGGAATGAAGTGGTCATCATCAAAAGTTGGATCTATAAAAGCATCAATGACTGAAGATGAAGAATTTGCATCCTATGTATTTCCGTTATTACGTTATCATTCGAGATGGAACGAGATAGGACTTAATGATTTTAAATATGCATTTACGGATAAGAAAATATCCCATAATGGCTATTTAATGAGGGTTGATGTAAAACCAGTAACAACAATACCTGATGGTAAGGTGTTAAGTAACTATCAGTTTACTGATACTTGTTATGAATATTTAGATAAGATGACTAAGCTGTGTAAAGATAATGATATTGAATTAGTATTAGTTAAAGCTCCAAGTATATATCCCCATTGGTATGATGAATGGGAAGTTCAGATGGAGGAGTATGCCAAGGAAAATGATTTGTTATATATTAACTTTCTAGAATTAACAGATGAAGTAGGTATTGATTTTAGTACTGATACTTACGATGCAGGATTACATCTTAATCTTGCTGGAGCAGAAAAATTATCGATATATCTTGGAAATATACTAAAAGAAGAGTATAATCTTACTGACCATAGAAATGATGTAGAATTAAGCGAAGCGTGGGCTGATAAAGTGAATTTTTATAACGAAATGGAAGAAGCACAATATGCAGAGCTTGAGAAATACGGATATTTGAAGAGCTATGGCGGAGTAAAGAGAGACTAAATATAATTCTATAAAACTAATTTTGAGGTGAACAATTATGAAAAAAATGATATTAGTAGGTTTAGGTATAATAATGATGTTATCTATGGTAGCATGTACAAAAGATAATGAGGGTGGCAGTAATACTGATGCTACAAAAGTTAATGATGATACTTCTGTAGTTGAAACAGTTGAACCCAAGGGATATTTGTTTGGATATAAAGAAATGGATATTGAAGTAAATGTATTAGCATCTGATGTAATTGATGAATTAGGCGAACCAAAATCATATTTCGAATCAGCAAGCTGTGCATTTCAAGGACTAGATAAGATATATTCGTATAGTGGATTTAATATAAACACATATGAAGTTGACGGTGTTGATCATATACTTAGTATTGATCTTCTTGATGATAGTGTAAGTACCAAAGAGGGAATAGAGATTGGTTCATCAAAGGATAAGGTTATAAGTGCATATGGTGAATGTTCAAATGGAGCAGACAACTCATATAAATATATTAAAGATGGAATGGAGTTACACATTATCTTTGAAGATGATACTGTAACTGCTATAGAATACTTATATATTACAGATTAGCATAGGTTTTATATACTATTATTTTGATTGGGGACTATATGACAGAATTTATAATTTCAATACTAGCGTCGATTATAGCAGCTATTATATTAATGATACTACACGAATTTCCGAAGACATTAATTTACTATTTAAAAAACAAGAAAACGCATAAAGGTTTAAAACATATATTTAAATTATACCATTATATTGATCCAGTTGGATTATTGTTTTTTGTTGTATTTAATGTGGGATTTTCTAAGCCATATATGTGTAGTAATAGAGATAGAAAAACAAATATAATAATGGGTATAACAGGATTCTTAATATTGGTTATTGTTTGTTTGGGTTCAGGTTTACTGTTAATTGCATTGTTTTTTAATGGATATTCCGTTGGTATTGATTTTGTTGATAAACTTATAGGTTATATATTGCTTGATTTAGTGTTGTTTTCTGGCAATATGTTTATAGTTAACTTATTTCCAATATCAACATTTGACATTGCTCAAATAATAGCTGGAATTAAACCTAAAATATATTATTCATTAGTTCAACATGATACAGTTGTTAAAGGAATTCTTATTATATCTACAATATTCGGATTAATTGGACTAGCAGGACAAATAATGTTTAGTATACTTCGTATAAATATATAATGATTCGGATAAAGGAGAAACTATGGGTATTGATGTTAAATTGCAGGTGTTTGAAGGTCCTCTAGACTTATTATTACATCTAATTGAGAAAAACAAAGTTAATATATATGATATTCCAATAGTTTCGATTACGGAACAGTATTTGGAATATATTGAAACTATGGAGAGAAGTGATTTAGATGTTATGAGTGAATTCTTAGTAATGGCGGCTACACTTATAAATATTAAATCTAAGATGCTTTTACCTAAAGATGAGGAAGAAGAAGCAGAAGAAGACGATCCAAGAGAAGAATTAGTAAGACGTTTGTTGGAGTATAAGATGTATAAATATGCTGCTTATGAATTAAAAGATATGCAATTAGATGCATCAAAAGCTTTGTATAAAAAATCTACTATTCCAGAAGAAATAGAGGAATATGTAGAGGATATAGACCCAGCTACATTGGTTGATGGAATGACTCTTAGTAAGTTGAATGAAATCTTTAAATCCATAATGAGAAAACAAGTGGATAAGGTAGATCCAATTAGAAGTAAGTTTGGAACTATTGAAAAAGAAGAAGTAAACATCGAGGACAAGATGGCAGATATAAGAGCAGAAGTAAGAGGCTTAAGGGGAATTAGTTTTAGAACATTATTAGAGATGCAAGCTAGTAAAATCAATGTAATTGTTACATTTTTAGCGATACTAGAGTTGATGAAGGTAGGAGCTATTACAATAAGACAAAATGAATTGTTTGATGATATAGTAATTGATTCTCTTGATTCTATAAAATAGAGGTGGATAAATGGATATTAATAAAATGGAAGCTACGATTGAAGCGATATTATTTGCTATTGGTGAAGCAGTACCAGTTTCAGAAATTGCTGTAGCTATAGAACAAGATACTGAAACAACAGCAAAGATTATACATAATATGATGGATAAGTATGATGGTGAAGATAGAGGTGTAAGGATTATAGAATTAGAGACATCTTTTCAGATGTGTTCAAAGGCTGAATATTATGATGCCTTATCAAGAATTGTAAATACACCAAAGAAACATGTTCTTACCGATGTGTTACTTGAGACTTTATCTATTATCGCTTATAAGCAACCAGTAACGAGACAAGAGATTGAAACAATTAGAGGAGTATCTTGTGTACATTCAGTTAATAGACTTGTGGAGTATCATTTGATTGAAGAAGTAGGAAGATTAGATGCAGTAGGAAGACCAATACTATTTGGTACAACAGATGATTTCCTCAGAAGCTTTGGTGTTCAATCTACAGATGATTTACCAACAATTACTCCAGACAAGATAGAGGATTTTAAACAAGAAGCATTGGAAGAGGCTCAATTAACTCTAGATGTATAAATAATATATAAAAATATATTTCACCATAATTTAATAATTAATTATGAATAAACGTGCTATACTATTGTTATGTTGTATTAAGGCAAGGTAATAGTAAACACGCTAGGAGATGATTTTATGAGATATGGAATGTATATGGATTCAACATATATATTGGTAATAATAGGGTTAGTTATAAGTTTAATAGCTCAAGCAGGTGTAAAATCAACATTTAATAAGTATAATAAAGTTGGTTCTGCAAGAAGAATTACAGGAGCTCAGGTAGCAGAGACTATGCTTAGACAAGCTGGTATATATGATGTTTCAATTAGACATGTATCAGGTAATTTAACAGATAATTTTAATCCAAAGACTAAGATAGTTAGTTTATCAGATTCAGTATATAATAGCACTTCAATAGCAGCTATTGGTGTTGCAGCTCATGAATGTGGACATGCGATTCAACATGATAAGGGATATGTTCCAATTAAGATTAGAGGAGCAATATTACCAGTTGTTAATTTTGGTTCTATGGCATCTTGGCCAATTATAATTATTGGTATATTTATGGGATATAATCAATTTTTAATAGATTTAGGAATTATAATGTTTTCATTAGTAGTATTATTTCAATTAGTAACTTTGCCAGTAGAATTTAATGCATCAAGAAGGGCTTTAGCGACCATTGACAATCAAGGTATATTGTCTTCAGAGGAGAGTAAGGGAGCTAAGAAAGTATTAAAAGCAGCAGCCATGACATACGTTGCCGCAGCCGCAGCTACTGCTTTACAATTACTAAGATTAGTTCTTCTATTTGGTAGAAGAAGAGATTAACTTATTTTTGCAAGATCAATTTGTTGAATGGTACCCGCAATGCCATTTTCTTGTAAATAGACACCTGTTCGTTTAATTTGAGCAAGAGTATCATTTGTATTAATATTATTCAGATTATGTTGTGTAGGAGCGCTATGTAAATAGATTGCTCCTATATTTGCGTCTTTTAGATCTAATAACTTATCAGCTCCAGAATCATCTTTAATCCATATCTTAAGCTTGCTATAGACACTATCATTTTCATCAATCCAGCCATTGCCATCTTCATCATATTCAGCTAAATCAGCAAAACCATTGCCAGATTTAGTTCCAAATAATTCATTGCCATCATCGATAATACCATTACCGTTTTTATCTAAGGCTAAGAATCCGCTTCCTTTTGACAACATAGATATTGTATCCATTGTTCCGTCACCATCAATATCAAAATTCCAAGTAACATCACTTATTCTAGTAGGAGCATTATCTAGACTGATTACTAAAGGATCTGTTAGAATTGCAGTAGTTTCTTCTGTGATAGAAGTATATTCTTCCATGAATTCTCTACTCATGTTCATATCGATATTAAAATCAATTGTTCTACCATCAGAAGTTTTAACAGTTCCTGTAGAAGAAAATGTGGTAGTTTCTGACTCATAATAGCTATAAGAGGTTATAGTTTTTCTACTCCATGTAGTTGGAGTAGAGGATGATGCTAGATTAAGAATAGTATCAGAACCATTATTACTAATTGTAGCATTAAAACGATTGTTTAAATTACTGCTTTTAGTTATATTTTTAACTAAGTGGTCTCTGACTTGTTCCATAAACTTCATTAAGGATTCAAATAAACGTTCCCTAAAATTAGTAATATCATCATTACGGAGTTGACTTGTAGAGGAAGTCTGTCCTAATGAGTTGTAAAACTGAGAACTAAATCCTGTCCCGTTTGAATTGGCTAGCAATCCATTTGAATTATTTGTTACTCCTAATGATGCACGTCCCTCGTACGTAGATGAGGAAGTATAAGTTCTAGATGAACTTAATTGGATAGTGCTTGAATCAATTTTCATATAATTGTCCTCCTTAAATTTGATAACCAGTCTAACCAAGGAATTCAATTGATTAAGCACAACCAATCTAACCAATAAGTATATCGGAAGCATGATGGATTTATTTTATAAAAAGTTAATACATATTTTTTGTTTTTTACTTGATTACGTTATTGATATAACATATAATTATAACGTTGTGTTTAATGTTGAAGGTAATATTTACAAAACGTATTTATAGATAAGATGGAGATAGAGATGTATACATTAATTAATAGAGATGGTATGGCAAAGAGAGGTAGATTCACAACAGTTCATGGAGTTATAGAGACTCCTGTATTTATGAATGTTGGAACTATAGCAGCTATTAAAGGTGCAGTTGCCACTACAGATTTACAAGAAATAGGCACGCAGGTACAATTATCAAATACATATCACCTACATGTTAGGCCAGGCGATGATGTGGTTAAGAAGATGGGCGGACTTCACAAATTCATGGTTTGGGATAAACCTATACTTACAGATTCAGGCGGATTTCAGGTATTTTCCCTTGCTGGACTTAGAAAAATCAAAGAAGAAGGGGTATATTTTAGCTCTCATATTGATGGGCGTAAGATATTCATGGGACCAGAAGAAAGTATGCAGATACAATCTAATCTGGCATCGACGATAGCAATGGCTTTCGATGAATGTGCACCTTATCCATCTACTAGAGATTATATTGAGAAGTCAGTAGCAAGAACTACAAGATGGTTAGAACGTTGTAAAGTAGAGATGGCAAGGCTTAATTCACTAGAAGATACTATTAATAGATCGCAGATGTTATTTGGTATTAATCAAGGTGGAACTTATGCAGATATTCGTGCTGACCATGCTAAGCAGATAGCACAACTTGATTTAGATGGTTATGCAGTAGGTGGATTAGCAGTAGGCGAATGTCATGAAGATATGTATAACATATTAGATGTGACAGTGCCACATTTACCAGTTGATAAACCAACTTATCTAATGGGTGTTGGTACACCAGCAAACATATTAGAAGCAGTTGATAGAGGTGTTGATTTCTTTGATTGTGTATATCCGTCAAGAAATGGTAGACATGGTCATCTATATACTAACCATGGCAAGATTAATATCCTTAACAAGAAGTATGAGTTGGATAGTAGACCAATAGAAGAAGGCTGCAATTGTCCAGCATGTAAAACTTATAGTAGAGCTTATATAAGGCATTTACTAAAGGCAAAAGAAATGTTAGGATATAGACTGAGCGTAACGCATAATTTATATTTCTATAACAGCCTTATGGCAGAGATTAGACAGGCAATAGAAGAGAACCGTTACAAGGAATATAAGAAAGCCAAATTAGCTGATTTGGCAGGCGATGGAGAGATTTAGGAACCTTTGTTCCTTAATATAAAATTTATGGAGGAAATTTATTATGATTAATGCAATGTTAACAACAGCAGAGACAGGAACTTCAGCAGGTATGAGTATCATGTCAATAGTATTATGGGTAGTAGTTATGGGTGGTATGTTCTATTTCATGCTTATTAGACCACAGAAGAAGCAACAAAAAGCAATGGATGATTTACATTCAAATCTAGAAGTTGGTGATTCTATTGTTACAACAAGTGGTTTTTACGGAACTATACTTGATGTTGTAGAGGATACAGTAATAGTTGAATTTGGTAATAACAAGAACTGTCGTATACCTATGAAGATGGAAGCAATAGCTCAAGTTGAAAAAGCTAATGCAGGTACAGAAGAGTAATATAGAATATCTGTTATAAGAGAAGATTCACAAGTCATTTGACTTGTGAATTTTTATATGGAAAATTCCTTATATAAGAGGTCTATATGGACATATAACTTCATATAATTACATAAGTGAATTTAGGATTATGTATATGAATAAAAGAGATAAAAAGTATGTCTTAATTGTTATTATTGCGATTCTAGTACTAGCTATATTGTGTTATAGATTCAAACAGGAAAAGATTAATGATATCACTTATAATAATATGCAACATATTGAAAATGAAAATCAAAATAATATTGAAGAGATAGTAAATAGTGAGAATATAGCAGATTGCCAAGAAGTAGAGGATGTTGTTAATAGTAATCAAGATCTAGGTTTATATTCAATATCAGCAGTATTAATAGATGGAGATAGTGGAAGAGCATTATATGAAAAAAATAGTGAAGAAATAAGAGCAATGGCAAGTACCACAAAAATAATGACATTAATTGTGGCTTTGGAAAATGGTAATCCAGAAGAACTGGTAACAATATCTGAGTATGCAGCTCGAATGCCAGATGTTCAATTAAATATTAATACAGGCGAACAATATAAACTTAAAGATTTAATGTATTCTCTTATGTTAGAATCTCATAATGATTCAGCAGTTGCAATTGCCGAACATATAGGAGGTTCAGTAGAAGGATTTGCACAGATGATGAATCAAAAGGCAATTGATATAGGATGTTATAGTACATATTTTATTACCCCTAATGGATTAGATAAAACACAGTTTATTGAAGTTACTGATGAAAATGGAAATATAGATTCTATAGAACGTAAGCACTCAACGACATCTAAAGATTTGGCTAGAATAATGAAATATTGCTTGTATGAATCGGATAAGAGCAAAGAATTTCTAGAGATAACTAGAATGGGAAATTATACATTTACAAATATGCAAACAAATGCTGATGGTTCAGTTACTAATGGAACAAGAAATTTTTCTTGTAATAATCATAATGCATTTTTATCCATGATGGAGGGAGCTTTGTCGGGTAAGACAGGGTTTACTTCAGATGCAGGATATTGTTATGTCGGAGCTTTAGAGAAAGATGGTAAAAAATTAATTGTTGCACTACTAGGCTGTGGGTGGCCTAATAATAAATCCTATAAATGGAGTGATACTAGAAAACTTATGGAATATGGCTTAGGAAATTATAATTATGTTAATTTTGATGATATACAAATAGATGAAAGCAGGATAGCTCCTATAAATGTGACTAATGGGCAGACTGATAGAATAAATGGGAAAGCAGTAGTGAAGATTAAAATATCAGATAGTGATAATATGTTAATAGATGAAGATAAAGAAGATGTTATGTCAGTGAATACAAAGGGCATGCTTCTAAGAACTGATGAGAAAATTGATGTAGTGTATCATATTCCAGATGAATTAACAGCGCCAATTAAGAAAGGTGATGTAATAGGTGACATTGAATATCAAATAAATGGTTGTACATGGGAAATAAAGAATATAGTATCAGAAGAAGATGTAGATGAGGTTAATTATAACTGGTGTCTAATAAAAGTGTTACAAATGTTTGTGGCATAGATAAGTAATATATAAAGGCTAAATAGCTTGAAACTATTTAGCCTTTGTTATGTTTGTAAGTATTAATAATCCATTACTTGTTCTTCGCCATTAAGGACACGAAGAGCACCTTGTGTAAGTGCAAGTAATTCATCTTCACCAGGATATACTATAAAATCAGTAATCCAACCGCATCTATCTTTGATGTCATTAATTATACATTCATTATATGCAATACCGCCAGTAACGATAATCTTATCAATCTTGCCTTTAAGAACACAAGCCATTGAACCGATATCCTTACATACTTGGAATACGAAAGCTTCACGTACGTTCTTAGCTTCCTCATTACCGTCATCAATCATTTTGATTACATCACGCATATCGTTAGTTCCAAGGTAAGCATTTAAACCACCTTTACCAACAAGTTTTGAGTATACTTCTTTTTCTGTGTATTTTCCAGAGAAGCACATTTGTACTAAAGCACCAGTTGGAACAGCACCAGCACGTTCAGGTGAAAATGCACCATCGCCATCTAATGCGTTGAAGATATCAATAATTCTACCATTATGATGAGCACCTACAGATACACCACCGCCCATATGTACAACAATCAAGTTAAGCGTTTCATATGGAATACCAGATTCTTTAGCATATCTCTTAGCAACAGCTTTTTGATTAAGAGCGTGGAATACGCTAGTTCTAGGTAGTTCAGGAACACCTGAATATCTAGCAACAGGATCTAATTCATCAACTACTACAGGATCAACGATATAAGATGGAACGCCAACTGAGTCAGCTATTTCGCGAGCAAGGATACCACCAAGGTTTGAAGCGTGTTGTCCTTGTTTGCCAATTACAAGATCATGGAGTAATTCATCAGTTACAGCATATGTACCACTTGAAATAGGTTTTAACATACCGCCACGTCCAACAACTACATTTAAACTGTTAATATCAAAATTTTTCTCTTTTAATATATTTAAAATAATATCTTTTCTGAAATCCTTTTGATCAACAATAGAATCATATCCAACTAAATCTTCAGTTGTATGTCTTAGAGTTTCTTCAAATAATAATGTCTCATCCTCGAATACACCAATCTTTGTTGATGTAGAACCTGGATTAATAATTAAACTTTTGATTGCCATAAATCTATTCCTCCATTAAATTAAATATTTTTTAATGATTCAGCTATACCTGATGCTAGAGCGATAGAGTATACTTTAACTTCAAATGAATCAGCTCTTGAAGTTAAGATAACAGGAGCAGTAGTACCAACTAATACATTACCATTTTTAACATCTGCACAATGAACAAGTGACTTATATGTGATATTACCTGAATCTATATCAGGGAATAAGATAACATCAGCATGTCCTACAACTGGGTTAGAGATTCCTTTATGTACGCCAGCTTCTTCAGATAATGCAAGATCCATAGATACAGGACCATATATAACACAATCTTTAATCTCGCCACGCTCATTCATTTTAGTAAGTTCATCAGCATCAACAGTAGCAGGCATCTTAGGATTAACAACCTCTACAGCACATACTGGAGCTACTTTAGGAGTATCAATACCGCAAGCTTTTGCAACTTCTACAGTATTTTCAACTATTTTAACTTTATCTTCTAATGTTGGGTATGTGTTAAATGCAACATCTGCTAAGAATAATAAGTGATCAACGTTAGGAACTTCAAATACACAAACGTGTGACATTTGTTTTCCAGTTCTTAGACCAACTTCTTTATCAAGAACGCTTCTTAAGAAAGTCTTAGTATCAACTAATCCTTTAAGAAGAGTATCAGCTTTCTTATCATGAACTAATTTAACAGCTACTAAAGCAGCTTTATCTACATCTGGTTCATCTACTATTTCAAAATCAGAAATATCTATATTGCTAGCAGCAGCTAGTTCTGTTATTAATGCTTTGTCGCCTACTAATATAGAGTTGGCAATGTGTCTATCTTTTGCTGCTCTAACCGCTTGTAAAACAGCGTCATCTTGTGCTACAGAAACGGCAACAGTCTTCATAGTACAATTTTCAAGTTGTGATAATAGTTCTTTAAAATTCTTACTCATGTGTAAATACTCCTTATACTATATATTAATTTAATAAATAAATATCCAAAAATCATAGTAACACCCTAATTTACAAAGGTCAAGATGGTTAACAAAAAGAATTTAAAAAAATTTTATAATATTAACATCTTTTAAGATTTTTTGAAGATTTGAAGAGTAAAGTATAAATATCATATAAAAAAGGAGCCTAATCATGATTAAACATATTATAGCTACATTATTAGCATTCACAACCATTATGTTATCAGGATGTTTTTTATTACCAGAAGAACAAGAATATACAGTCCCACCCGTTATTAATCTAGAACAGGAGGCTAGTATAGAAGAAGAGGTAGTTTTGAGGGGTGATATTGTAGATAACAAAACATTAAATGTTAAATATCAATCAAGTAGAAAAGAAGAATATTCTTTTAAATTATCATATGAAAAAATAACTGATGTATATGTTAGCCTAGGCGATCAAGTAAAAAAGGGTCAAGTATTAGCTGAGCTAAATGCAGAAAGTCTGTTAGAAGATATTGAAGCATTAAAATTAGATTTGAAAAAAATGAATACAGATATTGAATATTATAATAATTTGATAGCTGTAGATCCTAACAATAAGGATATGTATGAACAACAAAAAGAAAGTTATTCGAACTCTATAGAATCATCTAATCAAAGAATAAAGGAATTGCAAGATAAGATAAATGATAGACAAATTGTTGCAGGAATGGATGGAGTAGTTACATATTTAAAAGATATTATAGAAGGCGATGTATCAAATGAGGATACAGTATACATAATTGTATCAGATAATAATAAAAAGATAATTGGCTCTTGTGAAAAAAATGATAATTTTCAAGTGGGAAAAGAGTACATCTTAGAGACGGACGAGATAAATTATACAGTTATATTATCAGATATTAGTGAAGTATCAGAAACTAAAGTGGATGTGAGTTTTGAATTTATAGAAGAAGTTGGAACTTTAGATGATAACTTTAAAGGGAAGGTAATATATGAAACAAATGAGGCAATAGATGTATTATATTTACCAACCAGTGCAGTTACAATATTAGGTGATGAAAGCTTTGTATATATAAGGAATGAAGAAGGATTTAGAACAAAGAAAGTGATCAAAGTTGGAAAAATTGTAGGGAATAATATTGTAATTGAAGAAGGATTAGAAGAAGATGAATTAGTTATATCTAATTAGAAAAGGGGATTTAACATGATTAAATACAAAAAGTATATCTCTCTATTTTTAATAGCTACTTTACTGACAGGATGTAGTAGAGACATTCCAGAGTTGATTGAACCAGCTAAATTGAGAACAGAAATAATAGAAGTAAAGAAAATGGATATTGAAGGCATAGAGGTCTACAATGGCAAACTTGTACCATCTATAGAAAAGATATCATTTACTACAAGTGGTACAATATCAGACATAAATGCATATATAGGGCAAACTGTAAAAAAGGGAGATGTATTAGCAAAATATAATACGAAAGATATTGATGAGACTATAAGAACTTGCCAAAATAGCATAAATGAAATTAAGAAAACAGCTGATTATAATATAAGTTTAAATAATAATAGAATTAATTATGAAAAACAACTTCAAGAAAATTTTAATAATGCAATAGCTGAACTTAGAAATTCACAGACTACAACAGATGATATAAGTACAGAAACAAATACAGATACAAGTACAGAAACACTTGAAGAGATTGAATCTACAGAAGAGGTAACAGGAGTAGCTGCAGTAGGCGAAAGTGATTCATCATTAGTTGAAGAAGAAATAAGAGAATTGGAATCACAACTAGCAGCATCGAGAACACAAGTAAGTATTTTAGAATGTAATAATAAAAATATTACTGATAGAGAAGCGATAGATTTAAAAGATTTAAATGTAACACTAGGAGATGTTCAAAAAGAAAAACAAGGTTCAAATATAGTTGCACCGTGTAATGGACAAATAGTAGCTACTGTTAATAGCTCGGGTGGTATGTTAATTGGTGGTGATAGCATTAATGCTAATGACCCTATTTATTATATAACTAATAACGAAAAACCAATATACATATATGGAGTAAGTGGAGATGGTAGCAATTTAGATGAAAGATTTTTGAGGAATTATGAAGAAATATATGTAGAGATAGACGGTATAAGACATGAGATTGAGATAGATAAGTTTACCACACAGGAAATAAGATCTACATTAGATTATAAAGGTGATAAAGATAGTGTATTACCTACAAGATTTAAACTTACAGATGGGCAAGAAGGTATTACCCTTGGAAGTAATGTAAGTATATTTGTAAGAAATAATGTTAAGAAAAATGTTTTAGGAATACCCACTAATGCTTTAATTAAAGAGGGAACTGATTATTATGTAACAATATTAGATGGAGATAATCGGAGAAAAGTTGCAGTAACAATTGGGGCAAAAACAGAACTATTCACAGAAATAGTAAGTGGACTAGAAGAAGGCGATAAAATTGTAATAGATGTTGGATTAAATATAGATTCTTTAACTTTAAAATCAGAGATAAGTTTAGAAAACTATAGTGAAAATATTACACTTGAGTCTTTTGGAATACTTTATCCTAATTCATACAATATTACATGTACAAATTCAGAAGCTAGAATAAAACAAATTTATGTTGAAAATGGAGGAGAGGTAAAAAAAGGAGATAAATTAGTTACTTTATCATTATATGATAATAAATCTACAACATTAAGTATAACAAATCAAATTAGTAGTATAAATGAAGAATATGATAAAACAGTTGAGGAACATAATAAAACAGTCTCACAGTTAGAATCAGATATAAATAATGAAATGGATAGTGGTAAGAAAAAATTATTACAATATGATTTAGAATACAACAATATAGAATATGAGATGGCAAAGTATAATAAAGAAAGTCAAATCACTTCATTAAATAATGAATTAAAATCTGTAAAAGAAAATTCTGGAGAAATAACATTAGTAGCACCTATTTCAGGAGTTGTGAAAAAGGTAACTAATTATAGTATTGATCATACAGTGCCAATGGGAGAATTATTATGTTACATAGAGGATTATTCGTATGAAATAGGAATAGATCTTAATGGAAGACTAGGCAGAATTGGTATGAACGTAGAAATTACTAATAGTGATACAGGCAATGTAGTAGATACAGGTACTGTAGTTTGGGCTCCACAAACACTGCTTACAGGTATTTATACAGGTGGTGAGAGTTATGATGCACAATCAATGTTTGTATTTAGTAATAGTAATTTAACTGAATGTAGGGAAGATAGAAAAAATGTTGTTAAAGGTGTAGGTGTATATAGAGAAAATGTATACTGTGTAGACACAAATGCATTATTCTTGGATTTAGGTGTATACGGTGAAGATAATAAAAAAGGTGAAGATACAACCAATAAAAAATATTATGTGTATACTGTTGAAGGTGACAAGGTAGAGAAAAGATATATAACCATAGGACATTTGGGAAAAGAAAAAATATGGATTCTTCAAGGAATTGATAAGACCTCAGAAGTATTACTTAATAAAAAGGAGTAGACTATGTTAAAGTTCGTATTTGGAAAAATTATAAATAAAAAATGGATGGTTATAAGTTTACTAATAGGTGGTATTCTCCTTGTTGGTATAGCAACATGTAATCCAATGTATGTAAATGGAGCATTGCAAAAATTGTTAGTTAGTAACTTAGATATTGAATATGCTAGTACTGGCGAATATCCGATTATGATTGAATGTGCAAAAGCATTTAATACAAAAGATGGGGATTATACTGAGCTAAGGAATCAATTTATTAATAAAATTGATGAAGATATTAATGTTATCGATTTAGAAAAAGTAGCAGAAATGGAATATTATCATGGACAGTATTCTACATTTATTTCTGATAAGCATCCTCAAGAGAGTGTTACAAAAAGTTTCATGGAATTAGGTTATATAAAAAATATGGAAGATCACATTAATATCATTTCAGGAAGGATGAATACAGACAATGTTGATGATGGAGCCTATGAAGTAATAGTTAGTGAAGCAGCATTTAATAAAAACAGCTTGGTTTTAGATGAAATAGTAACCTTGGAAACTTTATTAGATTCTGACAAAGAACCAGTTAAACTAAAAATTGTAGGTATTTATGAAGCTAAGGAAAATGAATTATTTTGGATAAAGACACCTACAGAGTTAGACTGGCAATGCTTTTTAACAGAAAAGGCATATGAAGATGTAAATAATAAACTATTTCCAAGTAAAAACACCTATGGTCCAATAACTGTAGATAAGTATGTATTATACGATTATAGTAAAATAAAGTATGAGGATATATATGATATAGCGCAATCAGCCCAAGAACTTGTTGAGAATAAATATACTTGTAATTTTATTAATAAATTTAAGGATTATAGCGATGCAAAGAAGAAGATTGTATCTACAATGAATATTTTACAAGTACCAACATTTTTCTTGTTAGCAATATTCATATATATGGTATCATCTCAAATGTTATCAATGGAATCAAATGAGATTGCAATGCTAAAGAGTAGAGGTGCAAGTAGAATGCAGATTATATTTACATATCTACTGCAATCCTCCATATTGGCGGCAGTAAGTTTAGTTATAGGTATTCCAGTAGGATATATATTTTGTAAAGTAGTAGGTGTATCTAACTCCTTTATGGAGTTTGTAGGAAGAAAAGAACTTCCTGTAAGTATTAACTTGTCTACTATTGGATATTCCTTTATGGCAGCCTTATTTCTAATATTAGTAATGACATTACCTGTAATACCAATTTCAAAAACAACAATTGTAGAGCATAAACAAAAGAAAAATAGTAATAAGGCATTTTGGAAAAAGATATTTTTAGATATTGTATTACTAATTTTATCACTATATGGATATTATAACTTTAATCAACAAAAAGAAATAATAGTTAAAAAAGTAATTGAAGGTTCGGCTTTAGATCCATTATTATTCTTGTGTTCATCCTTATTTATATTAAGTTGTGCAATGATTACAGTAAGAATAATTCCACTAATAATTGGACTAATATATAAAATTGGTAAATCAAAATGGAGCACAGCTACATATACAGCATTTTTACAAATAATAAGGACTACAGATAAACAAGATTTTATTATAATATTTTTGGTATTAACTATAGCATTTGGTATATTTAATGCAAATATTGCAAGAACAATTAATATAAATGAAGAAAATAGAATATGGAATAACAACGGTGCTGATCTGGTATTGAAAGAAGAATGGAAAAGCAATATAGCAGTAATTAAGCGAGCTAAGATAGATAATAAGCCAATTATACCAGCGTTAACATATGAAGAACCTGATATATGGAAGTACGATGACGTATCAGATAATATGTTGGGAATGACAAAGGTGTTTAATGAAATTGGAATTAAATCCAGATTAACAGGGGCATCCAAAATAACTCTGGATAATGTTCAACTTATGGGAATTAACACAAAGGAGTTTGGAGAGATAGCTTGGATGCGAGATGGGGCACTTGATAAGCATTGGTATCATTATTTAAATGATATGGCACCATCAACAGATAACATTTTAGTATCTGCCAATATGAGAGATAAATTAGGGGTAAAGATTGGAGATACTATAAGTTATACAAGATATAATGAAGTGGGAAAAATGAGCGGAACTGGTAATGGAATAGTATGTGGCTTTGTAAATGAATGGCCAAGTTATAGTAGTCTTTATGAAAAAATTAGTAAGGACGGAAGCATTTCTTATGAAGAAAGATATTTAATTGTAGCCAACTTTGATCAAGTTATGAGTTCGTTTGGAGTAACACCTTATGAAATATGGGTAGATAATAAAGACGATGCCGAATATATGTATAATTATATAGCTGAAAATAATATAAGATTAATTACATTTAATGATTCGGAAAATGATTTGGTTAAGATGAAAAATGATCCTGTATTCCAAGAAACTAATGGTATGTTAACAATTTCATTTATTATTGTATTAATACTTTGTACAGTAGGATTTTTAATATATTGGATATTCTCTATTAAATCAAGAGAGCTATTATTTGGTATATATAGAGCAATGGGATTATCATTAAAAGAAATAATAAAAATGCTATTGTTTGAGCATTTATTTAGTTCAGTATTTGCAATTATAATTGGTAGTGTAGTTGGAGTAATAGCCACATATTTATTTGTTCCACTAATTGAATTAGCATATTCAGTTAACCTAATGGAATCAAATGTATATATGAGTCCTATAGATATGATTAGATTAGCTGTAGTTATACTATTAATGCTAGCAATCTGTATGTATATATTAGGTAAGATATTATCTACTCTAAAAATTTCACAAGCACTTAAATTAGGGGAGGAGTAGAATATGAGCGAATATATTATAAGTACTACTAATGTTAATAAACTATTTCCGATTGCAAATGGTGACAGTTTTCAAGCATTAAAGGATGTTAGTATACAAATACCAAGTAAAGGTTTATCTATACTAAAGGGAAGATCGGGTTCTGGTAAAACAACACTTATTAATATGTTAAGTGCTTTGGATGCACCAACAGATGGGGAAATATATTTTGATGGCGTGGATATAACAAAAGAAAGTGAAGCAAAAAGGGAAGAAATTAGAAGGTACAACGTAGGGTATATATTTCAATCAGTAGCATTAATACCAATGATGACAGCATACGAAAATGTAGAGTTTGC
>JAVBSS010000033.1:0-18677 GCA_031556525.1 Lachnospiraceae bacterium | reverse complement strand
GTAGAAAGAAGGTGCTAAGGCTCCATGAATTTAAGACCAGAAGAGATAAGTTCTGTTATTAAAGAACAGATTAAAAAATATTCATCTGAACTTGAGACATCAGATGTAGGTACTGTTATTCAGGTAGCTGATGGTATCGCTCGTGTGCATGGATTAGAAAATGCAATGCAAGGAGAACTATTAGAGTTTCCTGGAGATGTATATGGAATGGTACTTAACCTAGAAGAAGATAATGTAGGTGCAGTATTATTAGGTGATTCTAAAAACATCAACGAGGGAGATACTGTTAAGACTACTGGTAGAGTAGTAGAGGTTCCAGTTGGCGATGGAATGTTAGGAAGAGTTGTAAATGCACTTGGACAACCTATCGACGGAAAAGGGCCTATTAGCTCAACAAAGACAAGAAAGATTGAAAGAGTAGCATCAGGCGTTATTGCTCGTAAGTCAGTTGATACACCATTACAAACAGGTATTAAGGCAATTGATGCCATGGTTCCTATTGGAAGAGGTCAACGTGAGCTTATCATAGGTGATAGACAAACAGGAAAGACAGCGATTGCTCTTGACACAATCATTAACCAAAAGGGTCAGAATGTAAAATGTATATATGTAGCTATAGGTCAAAAGGCTTCTACAGTTGCAAATATCGTTAAGACATTACAAGAATATGGTGCAATGGATTATACAACAATAGTTGCATCAACAGCATCAGAATTAGCGCCACTTCAATACATAGCACCATACTCAGGTTGTGCTATAGGTGAAGAGTGGATGGAGAATGGAGAAGATGTATTAGTAATATATGATGATTTAAGTAAGCATGCAGCTGCATACCGTACATTATCATTACTACTTAAGAGACCACCAGGACGTGAAGCATATCCGGGTGATGTATTCTATTTACACTCAAGATTATTAGAGCGTGCAGCAAAATTATCAGACGAGTTTGGTGGAGGTTCTCTAACAGCACTTCCTCTAATTGAAACACAAGCAGGAGACGTATCAGCATATATCCCAACCAATGTAATATCAATTACGGATGGACAAATATATCTTGAAACAGAAATGTTTAATGCAGGTTTCAGACCAGCGGTAAATGCAGGTTTATCAGTATCTCGTGTTGGTGGTGCAGCGCAGATAAAGGCTATGAAGAAAATTGCAGCGCCTATCCGTGTTGAACTTGCACAATATAGAGAGTTAGCAGCATTCTCACAATTCGGTTCAGAGTTAGATGCAGATACCAAAGAGAAACTTGCTCAAGGTGAACGTATCAAAGAAATATTAAAGCAACCTCAATACAAGCCAATGCCTGTAGAGAAGCAAGTAATTATTATATATGCAGCAACAAACAAATACCTATTAGATATTCCTACAGATGATATAGGAGAATTTGAAAAAGGATTATTTGAGTACATTGATACAAAATATCCTGAGATATTTGAAGGAATTAGAGAAACTAAGCAAATTGATGAGTCTTTAGAAGAAGTTGTTGTTAAATCAATCAATGAATTTAAAGCAGAGTTTGTTAAATAGTGAGGTGATTAGTCTTGGCTTCAATGAGAGATATAAAAAGACGTAAACAAAGTATCGAGAGTACAGGTCAGATTACTAAAGCTATGAAGCTTGTTGCTACAGTTAAACTTCAAAAAGCAAAAGCGAAAGCAGAAAATAGTAAAGCCTATTTTGATACACTATATAGTACAGTATGCTCCATACTTGCTAGGACTTCAAATGTAGAACATCCATATTTAGTATCAAACGGTAATCCGAAAAAAGCGGTTATTGCACTTACTTCAAACAGAGGATTAGCTGGAGGTTATAACAATAACATTGTAAAATTGATTAGTACTAATTTTACACCAGATCAAGTTGATGTATATGCAATTGGACGTAAAGGATTAGATGGATTAAATAGAAAAGGCTTCAATATAGTAGAAGATTTATCAGAGATAATAAATGATCCTATATATAAAGATGCAATTAGTATAAGCGATATGGTTCTTAAGGCATATACTAGCGGCGAAGTAGGGGAAATATATCTAGCATATACTAATTTCAAAAATACAGTAACTCATGAACCTAAATTAATGAAATTACTTCCTATGGAAATTGATGATATAGAGGTTGATGAAGATGCAGATAAGAATACTTTGATGAACTTTGAACCAGATGTAGAAGAAGCACTTGATGTAATTATTCCTAAGTATATGAACAATATTATATATGGAGCACTTATAGAAGCGGTAGCCAGTGAGAATGGTGCTCGTATGCAGGCGATGGATTCAGCAACATCCAATGCAGATGATATGATAGCTGATTTATCACTTAAGTATAATAGAGCAAGACAAGGTTCTATTACTCAAGAGTTAACAGAAATTGTGGCAGGTTCGCAAGCAATCAGCTAAGAAAAGGAGTGAAACAAGAAAAATGGCAGATAAAAATATCGGTAAAATCACTCAGATAATCGGTGCGGTACTTGATATAAAATTCAGTGACAATAATCTTCCAGAAATATTAGATGCGATTAGTATAACAACTAATAGTGGCGAAAAGCTAGTAGTTGAAGTATCACAGCATTTAGGAGATGACACTGTAAGATGTATAGCAATGGGACCTACAGATGGATTGGTTAGAGGAATGGATGCAGTAGCAACGGGCGCTCCAATAACAGTTCCAGTAGGAGAGAATACACTTGGACGTTTATTCAACGTATTAGGTGATCCTATTGACAACAAGCCAGCGCCAGAGAATGTTGAGTATGATCCAATTCATAGAAAAGCACCAGCTTTTTCTGAGCAAGCAACAGAGACAGAGATGCTTGAGACAGGAATCAAGGTAGTAGATTTACTATGCCCTTATCAAAAAGGTGGTAAGATCGGACTATTTGGTGGAGCAGGAGTAGGTAAGACAGTTCTTATCCAAGAGCTTATTCGTAATATAGCAACAGAGCACGGTGGATATTCTGTATTCACAGGTGTTGGAGAGAGAACAAGAGAAGGAAATGATTTATACAACGAAATGACTGAGTCAGGAGTTATCAATAAGACAACAATGGTATTCGGTCAGATGAATGAGCCACCAGGAGCTAGAATGAGAGTAGGTCTTACAGGACTTACTATGGCAGAGCATTTCCGTGATAAAGGTGGAAAAGACGTATTATTATTCATTGATAATATATTCAGATTTACACAAGCAGGTTCTGAGGTATCAGCACTTCTTGGACGTGTACCTTCAGCAGTAGGTTACCAACCTACACTACAGACTGAGATGGGTGCATTGCAAGAGCGTATTACTTCGACAAAGAATGGTTCTATTACATCAGTTCAAGCGGTATACGTACCAGCTGATGATTTAACAGATCCAGCACCAGCAACAACATTTGCTCATCTTGATGCAACAACAGTATTATCTCGTTCAATCGTTGAATTAGGTATATACCCAGCAGTTGATCCACTAGAGTCAACATCAAGAATACTTGATCCACGTATTGTAGGTGAAGAGCATTACAAAGTAGCTCGTGATGTACAAGAGATTCTTCAAAGATACAAAGAATTACAAGATATTATCGCAATTCTTGGTATGGATGAGTTATCAGAAGAAGACAAACTTGTAGTAGCTCGTGCGAGAAAGGTACAGAGATTCCTATCTCAACCATTCTTCGTAGCAGGACAGTTTACAGGATTAGAAGGAAAATATGTTCCGATTTCTGAGACTATTCAAGGATTTAAAGAGATTATCGAAGGTAAGCATGATGATGTACCAGAGAGCTATTTCTTAAACGCAGGTAATATTGATGACGTTCTTGCAAGAGTTAAGTAACCGAGAGGCGACTATATATGGCAGATAATAAAACATTTAAACTAACAATTATAACTCCGGATAGAGTATTCTATGAAGGAGATGTACAGTTCGTTGAGTATACTACAACTGAGGGCAATGTAGGAGTATATGCAGAGCATATACCAATGACTCAGATTATTGATCCAGGTATTATTAAAATATACGAAGGTGATGTAGTTAAAGAGGCAGCCTTGTTATCAGGATTTGTAGAGATACTTAAGGACAGTGTAAAAGTATTAGCAGAATCTGTAGAATGGCCAGATGAGATAGACGAAAATCGTGCTGAAGAAGCAAGGATAAGAGCAGAACGTCGTCTTGATGGACAAAGTGGAGGTTCAACGCTAGATATGCAAAGAGCAGAGATGGCTCTTAAAAAATCAATGGTAAGACTTAATCTTAAACATTAAACTTTTTATTTTGACGGGGAGATATTCTAATCTCCTCGTTTAAAATAATCTATAAACAAATCTTATATCAAAATAAAATCTATTTAAAAATCAAAACAATGATTAATACAATTTAAAATATAAATGTGGACAGAGAGTGAAATTATATCTTGTTGATTTTAATCTATGTGATATACTATTATCAAGATGTAAATTTTAGTCTGCTTTTTGTCCTGTTTTATAAATAGTAACGAAAGCAGGAAAACATATGAATAATATATATAACATCATAGATAAACTAAAACCTATGGATGACATATTTTTTGCGAAATTATCAGAGTCTATTGAGTTTTGTGAAGAAATATTACAGGTTATAATGCAGAAAAAGGATCTTAGAGTAGTAGAAGCTAGAACACAAATGTCACTTAGGAATGTTAAAGGTCGCTCGGTAGTGGTAGATGTATTGTGTAAGGATTCTCTAGATAATTATTACAATATAGAAATACAAAAAGAAGATAATGATAACCATGAGAAAAGGGTTAGATATAATGGTTCCAACATAGATACATTTGTTACAGAAAAGGGTACAGCGTTTAGCGAAATGCCAGATGTGTACGTGATATACATATCAAGATTTGATTGTTTTAATGAAAATAAAACAATATATCATGTAGATAGGTTTCTTCGTGAGACAGGAAGAATAGTCGATAATGGATTTTATGAGATTTATGTTAATACTAAGGTGGATGATGGAACAGATATAGCAGAATTAATGAGGATTCTCGAAAGTTCAAGTGTTGAAACGAGTCAAAGGTTTCCGGTGATATGCCAAACTATCGGACATTTTAAAGAAGAGAGGGGCGGTGAAGGTATGTGTGAATTAGTTGAGGAATATGCAAAAGAGTATGCTAAGGAACATGCAGTAGAGTATGCTAGGGATTATGTGCAGGAATATGCTGAGGAATACGCGAAGGAACATGCAGTAGAGTATGCGAGAGAAATGATAGTATCAATGATACAGCAAGGAATATCTCTTGACATAGTAAGCAAAGTAGCCAAGATTTCTATTGCAGAAGTTGAGGAAATAGCTAAGTCGGTGGATATGAAATAAATAGAATAATATCATTACAATATATATTTAGGGGGATATTATGATTAAAAGAAATATTACGCTTTTAGTGATGTTTATTATCTTGATTTTAATAGGGGGATGTACAGCGATCCATTCTGATAATAATACGAATTCAGATAATAATAAAAACATCAATATAGAGAACGAATTATTTGAACAAGTAGAAGATAATTTGGATGTGAAAATTGAATATCCACAAATTAAGGAAGATGAAAATGATATTACTGAAAAGATTAATGAAATCATAAAAGAAGCTGCAATTAATGAATATTATGATAAGTGGAATTTAGAGGGGCTTACTATAGATCAATCATATGAAATCAAAAATCAAGAAAACAGATTATTAAGTATCGTATTTAATGGATATGTAAATGTAGAAGGGACAGCTCATCCAACAGATACATATCATGCTGTAACAATTAATTTGGATACAGGAGAAAAGCTTGCGTTATCAGACTTCATTGAATCATATAAAGATTTAGAAAATAGTATTACAGACAATGAATATGAAGTGATATACGGTGGACTTAAAGTTTATTCTTCAGATGAAATATTAAGTATAATTCGTAATAATTTTGAAAATATCTCAATTGATGACAATAATCAAGCATTCTATGTATCAGAAGGTAATAAAATTTGTATAATAGTAGAGATGTCACATGCAGAAGGCGATTATTCTATTGTATACATACACTAAAAATACATAGTGATAGATCAAAGGTTTCTAGTGATATGCCAAAATATTGGACATTTTAAATAAATAATATTTTATGTTAGCGAACAGATAAGGGTTAGGGGTAATCTTATGGAAGAGAATAGATTAGAAAAATTAGATGAAGAGAGAATAAATAGACTTACAAAACTATTTAGAGGAGCAGGGATTCTGTGTGCAATTATACATATCCTATTGTGTAATACATTTTATGTATTAGAAATAAAACCGCTATTTATATTTAATGTATGTAGTGTAATAATATATTTATTCTCTATAGGAATGTTAAAAGCATCTACTATTAAGATTAGTATGAGAATTGCTTATAGCGAGATGATACTACATTCTATTGTTTCGGTAGCAGTAATAGGTTGGAGTACAGGATTTGCACTATATATAATAGCTATGATACCAGTGTCTTTCTACATATTTTATATATCGAGTAAGAAGAGTTTTGAAGCGTACGGTCATAGTATATTAGCCATAATAGCATTTTTTGCAATTAGAATTATGGCATATGAGAAAGCACCAATATCTCCAATCACGGATTCTCATATTGAGAAACTTATTTACATATATAACGGTGTAATTACTTGTGGAATAATACTTGTAAGTACAATAATATTTGTAAGTGAGATATATAGAGGACAGAGAGAATTAGAAGAGAAGAATGAATTGTTAACAAAGATTGCTTCAAGTGATGCTCTGACAGGAATTATGAATAGAAGAAGCATGGGAACATATTTGAAAGAAGCTCATAAGCTATACGAAGAAGAAGGCGATGTATATTTTATTGCCATTGGTGACATTGATAATTTCAAAAATGTAAATGATACATATGGACATGATTGTGGTGACGAAGTAATTATAATGATAGCGGATATTATATCCAAAGGTATGGATGAAGAGAGCGAATGTAGTAGATGGGGCGGGGAAGAATTTCTTATCTTAATGGAAGATGTAAATGAAATCGAAGCTCAAGAAAAGATAGAAAATATAAGAAAGCAAATAGATGAAATGGTGCATACATATAAGAAACAAGATGTGAAGATTACGATGACGTTCGGTATTTCTATGATAACCAAGAGATATACATTAGACGATGTAATTGTAGCAGCGGACAATAATCTATACGAAGGAAAAGAATTAGGAAAGAATAGAGTAATATTTAGGAATATATAGTTAGGAATATTATAGAATGAAGAAAGATAAGATTACGAAAAATATAAAATATATATGCATGGCTATAATAATAGTTATTATAGCTGTATATTTTTTGAGTAGAACTATTGAAAATAGTAAAAACAAAAAGCTATTGGAAAACATAATAATTACAGAGTGTAATGTAGAGCGAATGGAAAACAACTCGAAAATGTATAGACTATATATAACCATTAGCAATCAAAATAGCAAAGATTACGAAATAGAAAAATTAACCGTATTTTCAGAATTTGATTATAATTATGTAGTGTGCAACAAGGATGAATTAACAAATGAAGCACCGATAATTAAATCAAAATCAGAAGGAATAATAGTAATAGAGATTCCAGAAAGCTATGCTAGTAGCACTGGAGAAGTAGCATTATCAGTAGGAACTTCGACTAACTATGGAGAAGTATATAAAGTTAATATAAGAGGAGAAATTGTTAAGGAAGAAGAGTATGAGTTAGCATATGAGAATTCAAAAGAATCAATAGAAATTTATAAAAATGAGATTATAGATTAGTAAAAGAAGTCTAGTTCAGAGTTTTAATAGAATTAGACTTCTTTTATGTTTCTTTATATTATAAATACTAATTGACAAAGAAAAAGAACAGTGATATCATGAACATATGAATAAGTATTCATATGTTCATGCGAGAAAAGGAGAGATATTATGGCAAGTGATATATGTGAATGTAATGCAGTACATCAAGATGTAATAGAATTTGCAAGGGCTAATATGCCAGAAGAAGAGACTTTATATGATTTAGCGGAGCTTTTCAAGGTGTTTGGAGATACAACGAGAGTTAAGATATTATGTGCATTATTTGAATCAGAGATGTGCGTATGTGACATATCTTTGTTGCTTAATATGACTCAATCTTCAATATCTCATCAGTTAAGAGTACTTAAGAATGCAAAGCTAGTTAAGAATAGAAAAGAAGGTAAGTCAGTATATTATTCATTAAATGATGATCATATTAAGCATATATTCGAGCAAGGGTTAGATCACGTTAGAGAGTAGGAGGCAACAATATGGAAAGACAGTATTATATAGATGGATTGGGTTGTCCTAATTGCGCTGCCAAGATGGAGACACAAGTAGGAAAGATTTCAGGAGTAGCAGAAGCTACAGTAAGTTTTGTAAATAAGAAATTAATACTTAATATTAATAATGAACAAGAACTTGATAATATTATAGAAGAAGCAGTAAAGAGAATGAATGTTATCGAAGATAACATTAGACTTATTCCATACAAAGAATACAAAGCATCACTAGAAGATGATTATGAAGAAGATAGTCACAACCACCATGACGAAGACCATGAACATGAAGGATGTTGCGGACACAACCACGAAGACCATGAACATGAAGGATGTTGTGGACACGACCATCACGATGAAGAAGAGCATGAGCATGGAGAGTCTTGCAATCACAGCCACCACAATGACAACAAGAAACAAGATAAAGATCATGACTCGCACCAAGGTCACAATCATGAACATGGAGAGACTAGCAAGTTATCTATAACATTATTGTGCATAGGTGTAGTGATATTAATAGGAATAATAGCACTTACCCATTTCTATGACATAAATAAATATATAGAAATAGGCACATTTGTAGTGGCATACTTGCTCGTTGGATATGATGTACTATTTAAATCAATTAAAAACATATTGAAAGGTCAAGTGTTTGATGAATTTTTCCTAATGTCCATAGCAACTATAGGAGCATTAGCGATTGGTGAATATCCAGAAGCCGTAGCGGTTATGTTATTTTACAAGGTTGGAGAATATTTTCAAGATAAAGCAGTTGATCAAGCAAGACATTCGATAAAGGCACTTGTAAATATTAAACCTGATTATGCTAATGTAGTAGCAGAAAATGGTGAGATAGAGACAGTTAAACCTAACAAAGTTAAAGTTGGAGATATAATAGAAGTTAAAGCGGGAGAGAGAGTTCCTCTAGATGGAATATTAGTAGAAGGTTCAACAAGCCTAGACACCTCAGCAATAACAGGGGAATCAAAGCCTCAAGACGTATTTGAAGGCGATACAATATACAGTGGTGCTATTAACAAAACAGGATTAATAAAGATACAAGTAACTAAGAAATTTGCAGACTCAACAGTTTCGAGAATAATGGAAATGGTTGAAAATGCCTCTGATAAGAAGTCACATACAGAGCAATTTATAACAAAATTTGCAAGAGTATATACACCTATAGTAGTATTTATGGCATTAGGAATTGCAGTATTGCCACCTATAGTAACAGGAAGTTATGAATTTACAGGATATATATATAAAGCATTATCATTCTTGGTAGTGTCGTGCCCTTGTGCATTAGTAATATCAGTTCCGCTAGGATTCTTTGGTGGTATTGGAGTTGCATCTAAAAATGGCATATTAGTAAAGGGTGGGAATTACCTAGAAGCACTTGCTAACATTAAAACAGTAGCATTTGATAAAACAGGAACATTAACACACGGAATATTTGAAGTTACCAAAATTGTTCCTAATAAAAATGTAACAAAAGAAGAATTATTATTATCAGCAGCATACGCAGAATATAAGACAAATCATCCTATAGCAAAATCAATATTAGATGCAAATACAAGTGATATTGATGAAAGCAACATAATATCATACGAAGAAATATCAGGATATGGAATAGTTGCTAATCTTAAGGAAGCAACAATATTAGCTGGTAATGATAAATTAATGGATAAATACAATATTGAATATAGCAAGGCAAATACAGCAACAACAGTAGTATATATAGCAATTAATAACGACTTTGCAGGATACATCTGTATATCAGATAAGATTAAAGATTCTAGTAAAATAGGTATTGATAATCTTAGAAAAGCAGGCGTTGAAGATACCATTTTATTATCAGGAGATAGCAAAGAATTAGTAGAAGAAGTAGCCTCTGAATTAGGAATAACTCATGCATATGGACAGTTATTGCCACAAGATAAATTAAGTAAGATAGAAGCTATATATGAAGAAAATGCAGATACAAAGTTAGCATTTGTAGGCGATGGAATAAATGATGCGCCCGTACTTGCAAGAGCAGACGTAGGAATTGCAATGGGTGGAGTTGGTCAAGATGCAGCAATTGAAGCAGCAGATATTGTACTGATGACTGATGAGATATCTAAAATAGCAGATGCAATAAAAATATCCAAGTTTACAAGGCAAATAGTAACAGAAAATATAATATTTGCATTAGGTGTCAAAGTACTAGTATTACTTTTAGTTGTATGTGGAATGTCTTCAATGTGGATGGCAGTATTTGCAGATGTAGGAGTTGCATTATTGGCTGTACTTAATTCAATAAGAGTATACAAATACAAATTATTATGATTCGTAAGAAAATTGTAAACCCAATATGTAATTTAGCTATATCAAAAAAATGGAAAATATCGTATAATTATGAGAGTGCTATGATTTAATATAGCACTCTTATGTGTTTAAGGAGGAGAATATTAATGAACAAAAAACAAGTAGTGGGATTAGTGATAGCGGCAGTTATATTTGTAACAGTAGGTGTTATAAGTGTAACAACAAACACTTTGTCAAATATGGCAAAGAAAGCTACAGCATCAGCATTTGAAGTGGGAAGTATGAGCTATGACATGCCTTATTTAGAGGATTTTGTGGCAGTGGTTGACATTTCGGGAACTATACAAGCAACGCCAGAGAGTACAGACTTTTTTGGTAATACAGCAGGATATGATCATAGTGCAATAATGGAATTTGTAGATGATTTGATATATGCCGAAAACAATGTAGGTATTATATTAACACTTGATACACCGGGTGGAACAGTATATGAAAGTGATGAACTGTATCTAAAGTTAATGGAATACAAAGAGAAAACAGGACGACCTATATGGTCTTATATGGAGAGTATGTGTTGTTCAGGTGGATATTACATAGCATCAGCATCAGACGAGATGTATGCTAATAGAAATACTTGGACAGGTTCAATCGGTGTAATAATATCAACATATAACCTTGCTGGATTGTATGAGAAGCTTGGTATAGAGGAGATAAATATAGTAAGCGGAGATAACAAAGCAATGGGACATGCTGGTCAAGAAATGTCAGCAGAGCAGAGAAGTATATATCAGAGTTTAGTAGATGAGTCTTATGAGCAATTCGTAGATATAGCGGCATCGGCAAGAGGTATGAGTACTAGCGATATGAAGAAACTTGCTGATGGAAGAGTATATACAGCAGCTCAAGCAGTAGACAGTAATCTTATAGACGGAATTAAGGGTTATGAAGAATTTATGGGTTATGTTCAAGATCAAGTAGGAAGTGATACAACAATATATTATCCTAATAGTTATGGGACATCATATTTCCCTTCGATTTTCGGGAAGTCAGAAGACACACAACAGAAAACAGACATGCAAGTAATTCAGGAATTAATGAATGAATTAGGAAGCGGGGTGCCAATGTATGTATACACAGGACAATAAGGAAATATATGCAGGATTTTTTGTAAGACTTGTTGCATTTTTGGTGGATTCGATGGTTGCAGGATTCGTAGCAATGATTGTAAAATTACCATTAAACATGATTTCTAATATTACCACTGATAGTATATTAACAAAGAATTTTATATTTCATCACTCAGCAGTGGATGTAGTAGGATATATAATCATAGTAATGTATTTTATACTTACAACGTATTATACACATACAACCTTAGGAAAGTATTTGCTTAAACTTAGAGTGGAAAATGCTAATGACGAATGGACATTTATGAATATAGTGTATAGGGAAACAATAGGAAGATTTCTATCATCTCTATTAGGTATAGGATACATCGTACTAGCAATTGATTCTGAAAAGAGAGGTTTCCACGATATGCTTAGCGATACAAGAGTGGTATATTCAGTGAAGATGGTTGAGAGAAAGGTGGTTCAGCCAATACCTAGCCAAATGCAACAGATGCCTAATCAAATGCCTGATGTACCATCAACAAACCAAGAAGAAGATGGAAATGATATAATATATTATACAAAAAATGATTAACTAATAAAAGTGCCGTCAATAATAGAATTAAAGTAATATTTATTTCTATGATTGGAGGCATTTTTTATGAGTAAAAAAGGGAAAATATATATGGTTGCATTATTATGGGCAATTGTATCTATACAAATTATTGTGAACAAGACAGTAAAGAAAGAAGATGAAATAGTAGAGGCATTTAACATTTCTAACAGCGTACCTATAAATAGTACAATTGAGGCATACGGACTATTTGGTAAAATGTACTTAAGTAAAGAAACAAAGGAAAACATGTTAGTAAATCTAGCAAAGGAACTAGGGATTGTGGAAGATTATACAATAGAAAACACAAGTGTTCAAAGTTATGAAAAAAGTACTCTTAAAAAAGACGGCAAATATGGAAATACTACGATACAAATAGTAACTGCGGGTATAGGTGATGAGATAGCCATAACAGATCAAGAACAGTATATATTAATAAGTATAGAATTATTTAATGATATAAATAGTGTGAGTGAACTCAAGGAAAATGTTAATAAAATTTATAAAAACATAGGAATTGACAATACAATAAACACATGTCTAAAGGGTAGCCTTAATGGAGAACTAACAGATAATAAAAAAGTAGAAATGGTTGATAAGTTACTAAAGGCGATGAATGCAGAAGAAGTAGTAAGTTCAACAATGGATAACACCTATAATGTATATGGCTACACCAAGAATGAAGATAATTATGTATATCAGATGGGTGAGAAGGTAAATGTAAATATAGCAATAACCTATGATAGTGAAGAAGATATAACATATATTCACATGGCAAATCCGTTTATAAATAAATCTTTTTAAAAAAATATAAAAATGTGCCATAGTTTGTCATGCAAGGATGATAACCTCTATATATAAAGAATATCGGAGGAAAAATATTATGACAAATAAAAATTATATTAACCAACTAGGAAAGTTTGCAAAAGGACTAACATTATATGTATTAAGTTTCGTATCAATAGTGATGTTTATAGAGAGCTTCATACAATGGATGACGGTAGTACAATAAGTACTACCGTCAATTGTGTTAAATGAGATAAAATAGTTGCAAAAAGATAAAAACAAAGTATAATGAAGATATATGAGAATAAAAATATCGATACATGAGAAATGGAGTGGTGTTATGGGTAAGTATATTGAAAACGTAAATGCTTATTTATCACAGATGAAGATTAAACAAACATTTATTAGCATGAAGACAGGAATTGAGCCAAGTAAATTATCTCGAATACTAACTGGAGGGCAGGATATTACTAGTGTAGACATGGAGAAGATAGCTAATTCTTTGGGGCAGAAAGTAGAATACTTTTTGTCTGATGATTTTTTTGTGCCTAACTTAGAGGACTATGAAAAAACAGAAGTGGTATTTTATGCAGGTGAACCAAGAGCTGAACAAGAGAAGTTTGCTATGAAATTAATTGATTTAATAGAGAATGTTGATGAAGTATTAGGTGCAAAGGGAAGATTATTAATGTCTATTAAGGGGTGATTATGTGAATTTTCAAAAATTCAAAACTATAATGAAATATAACCAAAAACATCAAGAAGAGATAACAAGTATGGTTAGGGATTTATATTTACAAACCAATATGGACTATGAGAGAGGTTTGTTAAATGTTATGCAAGTTGTAAGACCTTTGTTAGAAAAGAAACAATATATTCTTCTTGAGATTCCATTTAAAGATAGAGAGATAGGTGCTATATGTTACAGAGGTGACTCGTTTGGATATACATTTCTGAATTCTGCATTACCAACGGTAAATGTGAATTTCGCATTATGTCATGAGATTTATCATATTTTATACCAGAAGCAACCATTTAAACAAAAAGTTGAATTATATATGAATGAGCATTTTTATGAGTATGAAGATGAGATGGCTGCAAATTGTTTTGCAGGTGTATTATTAATGCCAGAAAATGCTTTTATAAGCCTATTTAGAAAGTTTGTATTGGAAAAGACAGAAGAAGATACAGATACAACAACTATTATGAAGCTAATGAATTATTTTGAGGCACCATATATGGCAGTTCTCATACGTTGTTACGAATTGAATCTATTCGAGGGTGGAGATAGACTTAGAAAACTATTAGAAGTTACAACTGATGATATTAGAGAAGAATTCCTACGTCTTTGGTTGAATGAGGAGATCTTATTGCCTACAAAAAAAGATGATTTTTCCAAGTTAGAATACTTAGTTAAGAAAATGGGAGAAAGATATATAGAAGAAGAATTATTAAATGATAGGACTGTTTCAAAAGTACTAGATAATATGCGAAAGATTTATAAAGAAATACGGGGGTAGTATTTATGGATAAAGTATATAGAGATACTCCTGATAATTTTCATGAAATAGAGCAGTATATTATTTTGGAACCTAAGGAAATAGTGAGTAATATAATACAGGCGAAAAAATGTTATTTCTATGATGCTTGTTCTTTTAGAAAGCACATGTTAATTAGTGATACAGAGTATTTACATAAATACATAAAACATACACAAGGGATAGTAATTATTACTAGATGTATATTGATGGAATTATGCTCCAATGATAATATGCTTTGGAGAGAACATGTAGAATATATTAAGAAAATGAACGAATCGGGAATAACTATTTTAGTATTATATGAAGAAGATATATATGATGTTGTTTCGGCATGTTTTGCAAGCGTGGTAAAGATAAATAAGTTTCTTTCTTTTGCTGTTAGAAACATAAAAAGCAAGGTAGGGACAGTAGATAGAACATTAACAGACAATGAATCGTTAAAAATAGAGATAATGTATGCAAGGGATAATACAGATAGTTCTCTATATAAGAGATTTTTTGAAACTGTGAGAAGTAATAAGGTTTCAGGAGATAATCTAGGGGAAGAACTAGTTGCTATATGTATCCATATACTTGCCAATATTTATGAAATGGTTGAATATAAATATATATTCTTAACTGAAGACAAAGGAGCAATCTCTATACTTGGAGGAGCTATTAAAAATGTTGAGAAGTATATAGAAAAACCTTGTATATCAGCATTTACGACTACTAAGCTTATACATAGAATGTTAGAATGTGAAATTATTTCAACAAAGGAACAGGTGTTGATGATGCTTGATACAGGAGATATAGAAAATAAGATTGGTATTTTTTGTGTTGGGAAATATGACCTAGAAGTAAAAGAAAAGACAATGCAGATTGAGGAGCTAGCTGAATTGCTTGTTAATAGGGATATATGGATATGTTTATAGAGAGCTTCATACAATGGATGACGGTAGTACAATAAGTACTACCGTCAATTGTTTTATTCAATAACCACTAATGCAGAGGTTCTCCAAACATTATCATTAATCTCTACTTGCATCATACCATCATATTTCTCACAGACGATATTAACATTTGAAAGTCCAATACCCTCACGAGGTGAGGTGGTATCGCTTTTCTTTCGTGATAAATATTTATCGTTCTCCTTATGCCAGATGCCGTCAAAGCTATTGGTTACACCAATGCTTAAAGCATCTCCGTCTATACGTGAACGAATGCGAATATACTTGTTTCCTGACTTCATTAAGCGACAGGCTTCCAAAGCATTTTCAAGAAGATTACCTACAATTATACATAGATCCATTGTGGGAACACGACCAGTGTTTTCAGGAATATCAAGTTGTACATCTAGATCAACATTCTCAGTTTGAGCATATCCAAGATAGTGAGCGGCAATAGCATTTATAGCAAAATTTTCGCATAGAATAGTTTCAGTAGTTGTAGGAATACTAGCGACAAGTTCATCAAGGTATTCATCTAACTTCTCATATTCACCATAAGAGTTATAACCCTTTAGTACTGCAAGATGATGGCGTACATCATGATTAGACTTCTTAGTCTCATCAATATGCATAGCAATTGATTCAAAGTATTCCCGCTGAATAATAAGCTGTTGATTGGTTAAATGCATTTCCTGTTCTAATCGTTTCTTTTCTTCTGATATATGTAAGGTGTCTGTCATATACCATACGCCGATAACACCAAGCATAATGGTAAATATTAATGTACCTAATAAGAAGAAAAGACTTAATACATCAGTAATGCGTAAACTATAGTTAGCAACTTCCATAAGCGCAGACAAAAATAAAACAAAAGCAGGTAGTGCAAATCGCTTCGCAATAGGGTTGTGATATTTGAAATGTTCCCATATTGCAGTAATAGCAAAAGTACCGATACCAAGCGGCGTAAGAATATGAAAGATAAATAAAGTCTTTGATAGAGAAGCAATACCAGTAAGCTGTAGCATAATCACAATAATAACAGCAACCCTTATTACAACAACAGCTATCTCCATTAACTGAGGATGCTTTGGATTAAGAACTACTAGACCGTATCTAATAAGAGGAATAGACAAAGTGAATAATCCCACACAAGCCATACAATATAGCAAGGCTGGATAAGGCACTAATAGAGCAGTTCCGTTACACTCGCCGAAGCCCCAACAACCAACCGTTAGAGCAAACAAGCCCAAGTATAGTAGTGATTTTAATTCAGGTGATTTACCAACTGCGAATAGAGTTAAGATAAATACAGTTGCACCTGTAAATAGCATTATAAATGAAATAAGAAACAATGCACTGTTTTGTTGTAAAAGCCTAAAAGATAGATTCACTTCATCGCCAGCCTTAATCGCTGGAAGAGAGACTGTATCTCGTTGTGAAGGTGAAATATACTCAAAACGCAACACAGAAGCATCTTCTGGCAGGGGAACAACCTTTAGTAAAGTTGGAGGGTCAAGTAACCAAGAAGGATAGCTATCAGGTTGTCCACATTCATATATAAGCACCTCATCAGCATATAATTTAAGTCCTGTATAGACTGTTTTTATCAATAAACTCTCGTGTTCACCAGCGGTTATAGTAGTGGTTATAGTAAATCTTGTGTTTGGATCTACGTCGCTCAAGCTATGTAATTTCTCCATAGTTTCTGTAGTGCCATCCTCCATTACAAGAGTGAAGTTAGTCAAAGTAGTTGAAGTAGGACTATGTTGAGCTTCAAAATGAAATGCGGTAGAACGTAAAAAAAGTACGCCAACAACACATATAAAAATAATAGTTATTATAATATTTATTCTTGAATATATATCTTGGTATTTCAAATCTTATCACCGCCCATCTTTAGTATACGTAATTTATTAAGTTCAGTTTTGCAATTAGCAAATTCACCACGACGAATATCTGCTCTATCACCATTTTTCATAATAAAAGCATATTTCTCACTATCTGCCTTGTGAACATAATTAAGGTTTACCAAGAAACTTCGGTGACAACGTAGAAAAGGAGGTGAAGGTAAATCGTCTTCAAGTTGATCCATCTTTATAGACTGACTTGTAGTAAGCACACAATCGGTTAGATGAACATCTATAACATGACGTTGTTGTTCAAAATATAATATATTATCTAATGGTATATTTTCCTCTATGCCACCAGTAAGAGTAATTGATAATGTAGGGCGAGATTTTCGTGTCATAAGGGCAAGTTCAAGAGTTTCCCTTACACTGGTAGAATCCACAGGTTTTTCTAAGTATTTTAAAACACCTAAGCGATAGCTATCTAGAGCGTGGTCAAGGCTTGTGGTAGTAAAGGCAATAGGTACGTTAGTATCGGTTTCGCGGATTGCTTTGACAGTTTCTATACCTCTAATGCCTGCCATATATATATCCATAAAAATAAGATCATACTTTCCTGTATGAAAAGATTTTAGAAAATCCTCTCCACTTTCAAAACTATGACATTGACAGCAAATACCACTGGTTTCTATATGTGATAATAAATGTTCCATGTCAGTCGCAGTATCTTCGCAAATAGCTATTTGTAATACAATTTGTTTATCCATAAGTAATCCTCTCACAAAAAAATATATCAATATCAATTTTAACATGTTTTCTATATTTTGCAAAAAGTTTGTATGTGCAAATAATAAGCATTGTTAAGAAGAAAAACCATAGAATAATGAAGAATCAATAAAAGCATAAGTTGCAAGACTTGTCAAGAACAATTTGTGTTAAGCAATTAGCATAAACATGTATCGTTTTGGGGGTAAATAAACGGTAAAATTAAATATTAGAGATAAATAATATTATTATTTTATAAAGGAGAAAAAAGGATATGAAGAAAATATTAATGAGCGTATTACTAGCAATACTGCTAGTGTGCGGGGTAGTAATGCCTAACATAACAGCAAAGGCGGCGGTAGGTGATGAGGGACAAGACGGAGGGTATAAGTATATTGAACTTGAAGATGGAACTGTAGAGATAGCAAGGTATAATGGTAGTGCAACGGAGCTTACAATTCCG
>JAVBSS010000059.1:0-3167 GCA_031556525.1 Lachnospiraceae bacterium | reverse complement strand
ACATTCCTTTTCCTTATCATCTATAATTTCAATTTCTTCAGTTTCCATAAATCTATTAAAACTACCTATATATGATTTTGCTCCAGCAATCTGCATAACCTTGTTAATGTTGAACTTTACTTTTCTCTTTTTCTTAGTATTGCTGTTAGAATCATAATCTTTAATATGTTTACGTTTTGTAATTATAAGATAACCATCTTTTAATCTATGCTTAGTTTGGGCTTCCTTATATAAGCAATACAATACAAATAGTAATTCCTCATCATTTGAATGCATCTTCCCATTTTTATATTTGGGTAGTGAATGTTTTATAGCCGTTAACTTATTCAAATCATTTTCATCAATGTCAACACTACGACTTTCCATCTTTTGAATAATCTTATTGTCTAATTCACTATCCCCTTTTTGTGCTTTAATATACGCTTTACGTGGTCTATATCGAAGAGTAATATTACCTTCAATGTTTCTATATAAATTATCAATTATGATATGTCCGAAGCACTTCCACAAAATATCTTTACTACTTGTGATAAACTCATGTTGTGTATACTCCATATCTATAAAATAATTAACTGCTAAATTTACATTAAACCAACCATCTTTATTAGTGAATATTTCTTTTATTTCTCTTATACAGTAATAATGAAATGTTTCAAATCTAGCAGTCTTTTCAATTGAATCCATATTTCTTCTTTGCTCTTCTTTGTCAATAGAATTACATATTGCTCTTTTAGATAATTTCCTGTTTTTTAATGCTAAATAAAGTTTTTGATATTTAGTATCGTATCTATTAACTTCAAACTTTGCCTTGTCTTCTAAATCAGTTTCATTATTCATTAACATGCGATAATCGAATTCACTTTGTTCTGAATCTTCAAGGTAAGTATACTTTAACTTACTTGTCCCATCACCAATATATTTTTTTACTCTATCCATAACATTTTCTGTTGGCTCTGCAACATTTCTTCTCTTCTTATTCTTTGTCTCAATAAAAAAATTAGGATGCTTTATATCTGATTCTGCAAATATATTTTTTGTATCTCTTGTAGATACTAATTCGTTATATAATTCTTCATATATTCCAAGATTAAGACTTTTTCCTGTCTTAGGATAATCAATTGCATAATTTGAATAGGCACAAAATACATTAATTGCATCATCATATGGTATTGGATTCTCTTTTGATGCAGTGTGCGTATTCCATAATTTTGTTGTTGCATTACTAGAATCCCCAATTACATTATTATCAAAACCCTTAACAAGAGTATTATATACTGCCTTTTTTGTTATCATCTGTGGTTCTGCTTGTTGCATATTATAATAAAGTGGCTCATCTGGTAATTCCTTAGCCAAATGATATAATTCTTCATCATCACTAACTAATATTTCATCGCCATCCCAGTCCATCTGTAATGTCTTTGATAATAAATCATGACAAGAAACAATCGTATCTGATTCCATATATTCAAACCATTGTCTACAACTATCCGACTTAGCTAATTTACGTTTACCATATTCATATCTTGATAAATGTGGACTTCTAAGGCATATGACATTCTCTACGCTCCCCTTATCATCATAATATGCATTATATATATGATTTTTCGGTACAAGTCCTTGGGGATCTTTATTCTTACAAAACAAATACTCACAAAAGGCATACATATCAGGTGCAGCATAACTATAATATCCCTTTATAGGTATCTTACCTCCTCGATAACTCTTGCTCTTTGATTGCACCATTTTCTTAATTTTTGTTGTTATGTACGAGTCATATACTAACGGAGGATATATACTTATTGCTTCTGCTAGTAGCGAATTAGAACTACTATTTTTATTTATCGATACTTCACATTCAGACTTATTTGTTAATGTTACATTTTCTTGCATCTCACTATCATTTATATAACCCATAACTTCTTTAGTATATTCCAAATCTGTATGCAGTTTTATCAGATCTTCCTTAGCTGGATTACATATCCTTTTAATATCACAACCATAAGGTAATGTTTGCAAATACTGATAAGAAAAATTCACTGTTTCTTTTGCTGGATTTGCATAACTATTAATTGATATTTTAAGATTATTTTGTTTAAATACTCTCTTATATTCTTCCCATGATTCATACTGTTTCCACATTTTCAATTGGCTTGTAGTTAGAATAAATTTTATGTCTTCTTTCACAATATCTATATCTTTACCCCAAGCATCCTCAACAATAGAGTTATTTGCTACATTTTTTGAAAACAGAAGAAAATCAAAAGGAAATATTGCACCTTTAAAATACCCTCCTCTAATTTGACAACTTGACGGTAATTCCCCTGGTAAAAACATACCAGCTCCATCAGTATGCTCAACTTCAATGTCTTTATCAATATAATCTTTTGGTGTATCAACTACGTTATACTGTCCATTACTATCTTCTTGTATATCAATAAACTTAACTTTACTTGTAACTATAGTTTCTAATCCTTTTACAACCATACATTTATCAATATCAATCTCTTTTTCAGGTAATACACTTGATGATAATGGTAATGCATTATAAGAAATATATTTACCTACATTCATACCACCATTAGCATTTATTTTTTCATCAGATAGACCAACAAACAAATAATCTTTATGCTTATCAAAAAAGCTCTTTTTCATCAATGTAATTGTCATATTTCTAACTTGTCCTGTAGTTGCTGAATATAAAATATAATCTTTACCAGCTATTCTTATTCCATCTCTAATAATTTGCCACATAATATCATTATGAAAGATCTCCATATATATAATTTCATCCAACAATTGATAATTCGCTTTTTCCTCATTTCTATCTTGCAATGCTAATCTAACAATATCACCTTCAAATATTGTAATTTGATATTGTTCATTTTCTTTTGCTTTATCAGTGTTACCATCTTTATCTACATAATATAAATACTTAGACTTAATTTCTCTAATCTCTACATTCTTTTTTATTTCTGCCAATAAATCATCTTGTTTCTTAGTTTTATCATTACGAATATTATTTTCACTATCAGTAAATGCCTTAAATGAATTAAATTTATATATTCTTACTCGTCCTGCTTTTATGTTTCCTATAACAATTTCCTCCTTGAATATAATCTTGAAATATAGGTTTCATCTGTTATTATTTTTGTTCTTCCACTTATCAA
>JAVBSS010000068.1:0-45637 GCA_031556525.1 Lachnospiraceae bacterium | reverse complement strand
CCTGAATGTGGTTGAACATTTGCATAATCACAACCAAATATTTCTTTTGCTCTATCAATTGCTAATGTCTCTACAACATCAACATGCTCACATCCGCCGTAATATCTCTTCCCTGGATAACCTTCTGCGTATTTATTTGTTAAAGGACTTCCCATTGCAGCCATAACTGCTTTTGTTACAATATTTTCAGATGCTATAAGCTCTATATTATCATTTTGTCTACCTATCTCATCGTTCATCGCTGCTGCTACTTCTGGGTCAAAACCTGATACTTCATCAAAACTGTACATTTTATTATCCTCCACGATCTCTTTAATAGTTGGCTTAATCTATAGCCTATGGCGTAAATTATAACATAGCGACCTAAAATAATCTACACAAAAGTTAAGCATTTATTTGTTACTCTTGTTTCTTTCCTGTAAGATAATATACAGCTAGTGCTGTTCTATGTGATAGATTCTCTTTTGCCAATATTGATGTGATATAATTCTTCACTGTACCTTCTGTAATAAATAATTTACTTGCTATTTCTTTATTAGAAAGTCCCTCTGCAATAGCACTAATAATATCTAATTCTCTAGCTGTATACCCTTCTTCATTAAATACATTTGTTTTAATCTCAGTAAGCTTTGCTAGATTTTCCAAGATATTCTCTTCCATTACCCCAGTTCCATTATATACAGATTTAATCATCTGTTTTAAATGTTCTGGTGTGTGATTCTTAATCAAATAACCTTTTGCACCATTGTGAATAGCATTTTGCACTAAGTCATCGTCATCAAAAGTTGTAAGAATTAATACTTTACCAAGATTATTTTCCACAATATACTTTGTTGCTTCAATACCATCCATTTCTGGCATCTGAATATCCATTAGAAAAATATCTGTTGACGTTCTCTCAGCAATTTTAATTGCATCTCTTCCATTTGCTGCACAACCAACCACTTCAAAATCATCATCTACATCAAGAATAATTTTCATTCCATCTCTAACAAAATCACTATCATCAGCAATAATCACTCTAATCTTATCCATAAACGCCTCCATTATAACGGTAATAACATGTTGATTGTAAATCCAACATCAGACTCAAAATCTAATATTCCATTCACTTCTCTAACTCTTCTACGCATACCTGAGATTCCTAGTCCATCCACTATCTCCCCACAGCCAACACCATTGTCTGATACGCTACACCTAATCATCTGATTCATAATATATATTGATATTTCAATCTTTGTACATTTGGAATATTTCATAGAATTAGATACAGCTTCATATACATTATCCAAGATGATTTCTAAATATTTCTCTGATATCTGTGCCAACTCACCTTCTGTATTTAATACAACATCTATACCTTTTTGTCTGCAGTTCTCACATAACTTTTCTAACTGTACCATGGCTAACTTATATTTCTTTGGATGTTCTTTTCTTAAAATAGCACGTATCTCATCCATTCCGTTTCTCAACTGATCAATGACTGCCTGTATCATTTTCTTTGATGTTTCTGGTTCTTTATCCATTAATACCTTAACAGCTTCTAATTGATACACCGAACCATTAATATTATGTCCTAGCTTATCATGTAATGTTTGAGAAAGCCTAGTTCGCTCTTCCAATACTTGATTCTCTACTACTAGCAAACTTCTTCTTATCTCTTCTTGCATTTCATTTTCCCGCTGATACATATTTCGTTTTAAATGTTGCTCCAAAATATTATCTTCCTTAGTTTGCTTTCTATAAGATTCAACAATAAAGTCATGTTGAATATAAATGATGCCTATTAACAGCACTATCGTGACCTGTATATATACATTTATTTCACTTGGAACAAGTGTTGCTATAAGAGGAGTAAAATACCAAAATATTTTAGGTTTTATATATGAAAGAATCTCATAATATAAAAAGATTCCCAATACCATAAACTCTTTTCCCATTGTCAATATCATTACCAACAGCAATACTGCAGACATAATAAAAAATATTATTTTCTTGTGTTTCTCTACTAGTTCTTTTCCTGCCATAGTTCCTATAAATAACGCAAGAAGCAGGAGCACCCCAGCAGATGCCCCTGTTAATATAGACTGTGATAAAACAATATATATTTCTAATATGATTAACAACCCCATTCGAACTGCTAAAAAATAGTGTTCTCTAAACTGTTCTCCCATGGTCTGTTTCCTTCCTTACTATCCCTCTATGCTTCACTTCTTCTTATCTTAAGCCCGACGCTTCCTATACTGATGATTACAACTAAGTAAGCAACTGTAACATATAATAACATAGAATATGCTCCTTTGTCCCCTGCTAATAATAGTTCAGAAGCATTCATAAACCAGCGTTGTGGCATCAAGTAGGAAATTGTCTTAAGTGCCAATGTAGTATCATCTAAAGGGAAATACAATCCTGCTAATAATGCAGAAATAGACCATATAGCAAATACAGCATAATTGGAACTCATTACATCTCCTAGTAATACTCCAAGCAAGAGGCTTAATGTACTAAAGATTAATCCTAACAAGAATATTACAAGAAGAAAACTCCATTTATTAATCCCAAAGTCCAAACTCTTTATAGCAAATAAACATACTCCCAACACTAAGGTCTGTAAAAGGGCAATAATAAATGCTACCACAAACTTAGAGAAAAAATACTCCCTATTACTTACCTTTGATAACATTATTCTAGTAAATACCTTATTGTTCTGTTCTTCAATAACAGTATGTGCAACGCATACGCCGCAAAACAAAAATCCTAATGTAATAAATGCAAATGCATATCCAATCTGTATCCTTTGATTTGTCTCTTCATCAGTCAGCTCAATATCATCTTTGCCTACTAAATTAACAATTCTCTTTTCTGGCATTTCTGACGTAATACTTTCAAGCATTTCTACTATCTTACTACTATCATCACCTACAATTATTTGAGCATGTTTAATCTGTTCTAACAAACTAGTTAATTCTGTTTCAAACAATTCTTGTCTCTCATCTTCTGACACATCATAGATTTGCATTCCAGCTTCCCAATCACCTTCCATAACTGCCTTGTCAAAATCTTCTTTCAAATATATCAATACTCCTGCTCTATCATCAAATGCGTCCTTCTTGGCCTGAGCTAAAACCTCTTTCGATGTCATACCACTAACATCACATCGACATACAGAAAACATACCTGTATCTAACATTCTATTCAATACATATTCTGATAGCTGGGAACCAGATGCGTCATATACTTTGACTATATAAGCAGATGTATTTCCTAAGTAAACTGCCTTATATGTACAATCATCAAGTTCTATTATATTCTGCACATTTGCATCATTTCTATAAGCCACATGCTCTACTTTCATATTCAAAATAAATGTTGATAATATAGGTGCCGCTATAAGAAAAAACAAAAATCCCTTATTTCTTAACAACAACTTTAAACTCATCTCAATTAACGAAATCATGCTTTTCCTCTCTTTCTAATATTACTTGCCACAATGGCTATAACAGAACAGATAATAATAATTATCACCGAGTAAATAAGAGCACTACTTACATATTCACTATGTCCCATGCAAGACAGTTCAACTAATGCTCTATTTCCATGATAAATAGGAGATAATTGTTTGGATATATCTGGCATAGAGGAAAACATATACGTCTCAAAACTTCCTCCAAAAAAACCTATAATCCAAACTAATGTAAACAAAGAAATAATCGTAATTACCATATTATTAGAAACATTGTAAAGCATCATACCAAATGATGTCCCTGCTAAAATCATGCCGAAAACAATTATTGCTGATAACAATAGATTTCCCCAATGAATACCCAAAAGTAAAATAGTTATAATTATTGCAATACTCATTCCTACTGATACCAATAATGTAACTGGTACTAATTTACTCATATACATCTGAAAACCTGACAAATTAGATACCTGAAACTTTCGCTCTATTCCATATTTCTTCTCATTACTTAACACACCTGTAGCACAAACCATTCCGCACCAACAAAAATAGATAATAAAGGTAATTCCATAATAATCTGTTGCATCGATTGCTGGCATGTATTCAAGTTGACTTATTGGTAATTTCACCTCCAACTCATCTGTTAGATTAGACATTCCTAGAGATGCATTTACACTTTCACTCATTACTCTGCTTAAGAAATATTCCAAAGTTATTCCTTCCACTTCATAGTCAGCACTTTTGTACAATATATATTCATCTACACCAAATTCTACAAATCCAGCAAGTTGATTATGTTCAATCACATTTTTAGCTTCTCCTTCTGGATATTCATAGAACGTGATTCCATTTTCCTCACCCACTTCTTTAATCAATTCGATATTATCAGATAATATATTATTTTTTTCTACTCTATATCCTACTTCAAACTCATCTACACTTTCATATGATTTCATTAATCCTGAAAATGCACTTGATAATACAGCAATTACTACAACAGGACCTAAAATCATTGTGACAAGGCTCCAAGTATTACGAAACATGAGTTTAAAATTATTTTTTATTAAATATCTAATCATGTTAGCCTCCTTCTCACTACTCTGTATAATCTCTTAACTTCTTACCTGTTAGGGATAAGAATACTTCTTCTAATGTAATATTTTCATTTCCATTAGTTACAAGTTTCTTTAATTCTTCACTAGTACCACAAGCAATAATTTTTCCATTATCCATAATAGCTATCCTTGTACAGATTGCTTCCACTTCCTCCATGTAATGACTAGTATATATAATGGTTGTCCCCCGCTTGTTAGTTTCCTTTATCTTATCCAGTATAAAATTTCTAGATTGTGGATCAATTCCTACAGTTGGTTCATCAAATATTAGTAACTCTGGATTATGTCCAATTGCACAAGCAATATTTAATCTTCGCTTCATACCTCCTGAAAAATTCTTTGTAAATTCATTCTTCTTTTCTAAAAGTCCAACATATTCTAAAGACTCATCTACAGATTCTTTTAGTGCTGTACCTTTAATTCCATATAAGGACGTAAATAATTCAACGTTTTCCCAAGCCTTTAGATTACCATGAATAGCAAGTTCTTGAGGTATGTATCCAATTTTGTGAATTACTTCTTTCTTTTGCTTCCAAGGATTCTTTCCTAACAATTCAATAGAACCAGCAGTTGGCCTTACTATAGAACAAATCATATTCATAGTTGTACTTTTTCCTGCCCCATTAGGACCTAATAGTCCGAATATCTCTCCCGTTTTAATTTCTATATTTAAACCATCAACTACTGCTTTGTTATCATATTTTTTTGTTAAATCAGTTGTTTTCAAAATTATATCTTCCATGGCAATCTCCTCTATGTTATAGCTTTATTGTAATCACATCATATCAACTTTATTAATTGTAAGGTAGTGAAAAAAGAAATGTTTTGAACATGACTTTAGTCATATAAAAAAATCAACAAATAACTTGCAGCTATCTGTTGATCTCTAATACTATATATTTTATTGTAACTATATTAACTTTGTTGTCCACTTAGAGCAATCCCATACGTCAGTTACAAGTCCTTCGTAGAACTCTGGCTCATGACATATTAATAAAACACTTCCCTTGTATTCTTTTAATGCCCTCTTTAATTCTTCTTTTGCATCAGCATCTAGATGATTAGTAGGCTCATCTAATAGTAATACATTACTTTCTCTATTGATTAGTTTACATAATCTAACTTTAGCTTGTTCTCCACCACTTAGTACTCTAACTTGACTTTCAATATGCTTAGTAGTAAGTCCACATTTAGCTAGTGCAGAACGAACTTCATATTGAGTGTATGACGGAAACTCTTGCCATATCTCTTCTAGGCATGTATTTCTATTTTCTTCTGATATCTCTTGTTCAAAATATCCACATTCTAAATACTCTCCAAGCTGTGCATAACCACTTATTGGTTTATTAATACCTAAGATACTTTTTAGAAGTGTTGTCTTACCAATTCCATTTGCACCTACTATAGCTATCTTTTTATTTCTCTCCATCTCTAGATTAAGAGGTTTTGATAAAGGTTCATCATAACCAATAACTAAGTCATAAGTCTGGAATATATATTTACCTGGTGTTCTTGCAATTTTAAAATTAAACTCTGGCTTCGGCTTCTCTTTTACAAGCTCAATCATATCCATATTATCAAGCTTCTTCTGTCTAGACATAGCCATATTTCTTGTAGACACTCTTGCTTTATTACGAGCAACAAAATCCTTAAGCTCTACAATCTCTTGTTGCTGTCTCTTATATGCTGCCTCAACTTGAGCCATCTTAGCCGCATGTACTTCTTGAAACTTATCATAATCTCCGACATATCTATTTAACTCTTGATTCTCCATATGATATATAAGATTAATTACACTATTAAGGAATGGTATATCATGAGATATAAGAATAAATGCATTCTCATATTCATTAAGGTATCTCTTTAACCATTCAATATGCTCTACATCCAAATAGTTTGTAGGCTCATCTAGTAATAAGATATCTGGCTTCTCCAATAATAACTTTCCTAATAATACTTTGGTACGTTGTCCACCTGATAAATCAGTTACGTCCTTATCTAATCCAACTTCATCAAGTCCTAATGCCCTACCTACTTCTTCCACCTTTGAATCTATAATATAAAAATCATGCATAGTAAGCATATCTTGAATAGTTCCAAGCTCTTCCATCATAACTTCAAGTTCTTCAGGTGTTGCTTCTCCCATCTTATCACATATGCTATTCATCTCTTCTTCCATATCAAAGAGATAAGAAAATGCATTTTTTAGTACATCTCTAATGGTCATTCCCTTTTCAAGTACAGTATGTTGATCAAGATATCCAACTCTTACATTCTTTGACCATTCAACTTTTCCTTCATCAGGCATAAGTTTATTAGTCACTATATTCATAAAGGTTGATTTTCCTTCACCATTTGCACCAACTAAACCTATATGCTCACCTTTTAAAAGTCTAAATGATACATCATTAAATATTGCTCTGTCTCCAAAACCATGCGTCAAATGCTCTACATTTAAAATACTCATATCTATATCCTTTCAAATCTAAGAATCTATCTTGTTGTAAATTCTACTGTAATAATAAGTTCAAATCATCGTTCTTATTATATAAATATTACCCTTGCTATAAATACTACTATCGAATGTAAGATAGCATAAAGACACATGTTTCGTCAACAAAATAATACACTATTAGCTTGCTATTAATTTACCATCTACAACATCTAAGGTAACTATTGAACCTAATCCAACATTTCCAGCAAGTATAAGTCTTGCAACTAAAGTTTCTACATTCTTCTGTATATATCTCTTTAAAGGTCTTGCCCCGTATACAGGATCATATCCATACTGTATTATATGTGCTTTAGCTTTATCTGTAAGTTCAATAGACAACTCCTTATCCGATAATCTCTTATTCAAATCTTCTACTAATAATTCAATAATATTTCCAATATCATCTTTTGATAATGGTTTAAATAATATTGTTTCATCAAGACGATTCAAAAACTCTGGTCTAAAATGATTCTTAAGTTCATTCATAACACCATCTTCAGCTTCCACAGTTATATTTCCATTACTATCGATTCCTTCTAACAGATAAGCTGAACCAATATTAGACGTCATAATAAGAATAGTATTTTTAAAATCTACGGTCTTGCCCTTAGAATCAGTTATTCTACCATCATCAAGAACTTGTAATAATACATTAAATACATCTGGATGAGCTTTCTCAATCTCATCAAACAATACAACCGAATATGGTTTACGTCTTACTGCTTCTGTTAATTGTCCACCTTCATCATATCCAACATATCCTGGAGGTGCTCCTATTAATCTAGAAACAGAATGTTTCTCCATATACTCACTCATGTCAATACGAACAATATTCTGTTCATTATCAAATAAACTTGCCGCCAAAGTCTTTGCTAATTCAGTTTTACCAACACCTGTTGGTCCTAAGAATAAGAAGGAACCTATTGGCTTGCTAGGGTCTTTGATACCCGCCTTAGAACGTATAATAGAATCACTTACTAAGTCTACTGCTTCATCTTGTCCTACTACTCTCTTATGAAGCTCATCACTTAGATGTAGTGTTTTATTACGTTCACTTTCAGTAAGCTTAGATACTGGTATGCCAGTCCACTTGCTTATTATCTTAGCTATCTCTTCTTCAGTCACGCTTTCGTGTACAAGAGTATATTCTTTGGTTCTAACCTTCTCTTCTTCTATCTCTATTTGCTTCTTCAAATCTGGCAACTTACCATATTGCAACTGCGCTGCCTTATCCAAATCATATTCTCTCTGCGCAATCTGAATCTCATTATTGACTTGCTCTAATTCTTCTCGTAATACCCTAACCTTATCTACTGCTGCCTTCTCATTATCCCAAGTAGCCTTAATACTAGAGAAATTCTCTTTCAAGTTTGCTAATTCCTCTTGTAAAACTTGCAATCTTTCTTTACTTAATCTATCTTCCTCTTTCTTAAGTGCTGCTTCTTCTATCTCCAATTGCATAATCTTTCTTGATGCCTCATCTAGTTCTGCTGGCATAGAATCAAGGTCAGTCTTAATCATTGCACAAGCCTCATCTACTAGGTCAATTGCTTTGTCTGGCAGGAATCTATCTGATATATATCTATTAGATAATGTAGCCGCTGTAACTAAGGCACTATCTGTTATCTTAACACCATGATACACTTCATATCGCTCTTTCAATCCTCTTAATATTGAAATAGTATCTTCTACAGTAGGCTCATCCACCATAACTGGTTGAAAACGTCGCTCTAGCGCTGCATCTTTCTCAATATATTTTCTATATTCATCTAAAGTTGTAGCTCCTATACAATGTAATTCGCCTCTAGCAAGCATTGGTTTAAGCATATTACCTGCATCAAGTGAACCATCAGTATTTCCTGCACCTACTATTGTGTGTAACTCATCAATAAATAAAATAATTTCACCGTTACTATTTTTAATATCATCTAATACTGCTTTAAGACGTTCCTCAAATTCACCCCTGTATTTTGCACCAGCTATTAATGCACCCATATCTAGTGCAAATACTTTCTTATTCTTAAGTCCATCAGGAACATCACCTCTTACTATTCTCTGTGCAAGTCCTTCTACTGCTGCTGTCTTACCTACACCTGGCTCACCAATAAGAACCGGATTATTCTTTGTCTTTCTAGACAGAATTCTAATTACATTCCTTATTTCATTATCACGGCCGATTACAGGATCAAGTTTCTGCTCTCTCGCTCTCTCTACCAAATCATATCCATATTTAGTAAGCGAATCATATAAATTTTCTGGATTATCAGTCTCTACCCTTTTGTTACCCCTGACTCCTGCTAAGGCTTTCAAAAATCTATCTCTATTAATTCCATATCCCATAATTAATCCCTTAACAGCTTTATTGGGTCTATTAAGAATAGCTATAAACATATGCTCTACAGATACATATTCATCCGACATATCCCCCGCTATCTTCTCTGATTCCATTAATGTTCTAGTAAAATCTTCACTAGTGAATAGTTTACCACCAGAAACCTTAGGTCTATAGGCAACCAGCTTCTCACATTCCTTAGAAAATTGTTCTAGATTAATATCCATCATCTCAACTAACTTAGATATTAGACTATCATCTACCGTTATTAAACTATACAGTATATGTTCTTGATCTATTTCTTGATTATTATATTCATAGGCTAATCTCTCGCAATTCTCAATTACTTCAAGAGATTTCTTAGTAAATTTCTCTGCATTCATGGTAAACTACCTCCTTGTTTTTCTTTGTTCTATAACAACTATAACACTATGTTTTTTATATGTCAACTTTTATATAAAATACTATTATCACTTAACGACTGGCAGAAAATTTGTAAAGTCTTATCGAATTTAGTGTATATATTATATCCAAAAAGAGTGGATTTCTCCACTCTCTTTAAATTATTTTATGTAATTTTCTGAAATAGAACCTTTTTCTCTATATTCATTAATACGTGCTTGTATTCTTTCTGTTGGATCAAGCAACTCACTAATTGATGCATCATGATTAAGATGATCTATAATAAGCGCAACGTACTTACACATATCTGCTGATTCGTACCATTCTCTTGATAATAACTCAGGAGTTTGGTAAGTAAGGTTAGTTGTAATAACCTTCTCTATAATTCCATTCTCATATGCTTCGTCAAATACTTGAAGTCCATTTGTAAATAGACCAAATGTACATAGTGCATATACTCTCTTAGCTTTTCTTCTCTTAAGCTCTTTTGCTACATCTAACATACTCTCACCTGAAGATATCATATCATCTATAATAACAACATCTTTACCTTCAACTGAATCTCCTAAGAACTCATGAGCAACTATTGGATTTCTTCCGTTAACTACTGTTGCGTAATCACGTCTCTTATAGAACATTCCTACATCTACACCAATAACGTTAGCAAAGTATATTGCTCTATTCATAGCTCCTTCATCAGGACTTATTACCATCATGTTCTCTTTGTCAAATTTTAAATCAGAAGTAGACCTAAGTAATGATTTTACAAATTGGTATGTAGGTCTTATATTTTCAAAACCACTTAGTGGAATTGCATTCTGTACTCTTGGATCATGAGCATCAAATGTAATTATATTATCTACACCAAGACTTATTAATTCTTGTAAAGCCAATGCACAGTCTAGAGATTCTCTAGTACTTCTTTTATGTTGGCGACTCTCATATAAAAATGGCATGATAACTGTAATCTTACGAGCCTTACCACCAATTGCTGCTATAACTCTCTTTAAATCTTGATAATGATCATCTGGTGACATTCTACATGTATGCCCACATAATGAATATTCCATGCTATAGTTTCCTACATCTACTAATAGATATAAGTCTTTTCCTCTAACACTTTCAGTAATTATACCCTTAGCTTCTCCTGAACCAAAGCGTGGACATTTTGAATTCACTAAATATGTATCTTTTTCATAACCATGAAATGATATAGTTGATTTGTGATCATTTTTTCTATCAGCTCTCCATCTCACTAAGTAGTTGTCTACATTTTCTCCTAGCTCCTTGCAACTTTGAAGTGCGATTATTCCTAATTTACCCACTGGTATAGTCTCTAATCTACTCTCGTCTGGCATTGTACTTTCCTCCATAGGTGTATGTTTTGTATTATCTATAATATATTTATCTCAATAGGCTTACGCCCTAAAAATATATACCACTTAACTTATAAATAGTCAATAGTAATTGACCTATTTTATTTCTGTAATTTATTAACGGCCTTCTGATATCTTATATTTTCTCCATAAAATTCAAACACTTTATAATTATCTACTATCCTTGATGTAACTCTCTCTGAATATCTGGCGCTTATCTCTTTCATAGATAAATTAGTAGATATTATAGTTGATTTATTATTTTGAAGTCGTGTATTTATACACTGAAAGAACTGGCTACTTACAAATGAATTTGTGAATTCAGTTCCTAAATCGTCTATAATCAATAATTCATATTCGTATACATTTTTATATAAGTGCTTACTCTTTTCGTTGCTGTCTTTGTTCATAACAACATCCGCGATAATCTTCTCAAACAGATTATTAGCCGTAACATATAATACTGTATGACCCTTATCCATTAACGCCTTAGCAATACAGTTTGATAAAAACGTCTTTCCTAAACCTGTCTCACCTCGAATTAATAAGTTATCATTATTCATTTCAAATTCATCAACAAATGTTTGTGTCTTGTTAACTATATTTCTTGCGTTTTCTTTTGGTGAATATTGATGTGTACCATCCAATTCTCCACTATAAAAATCATAAGAAAATGTATCAAAGTTTTCTTCATCTAACAAATTAATAATTCCTGATTCCCTATATAAATTCTCAGTTACCTTCTGTTTCAAGCAAATACAAGGAGTTTCATTAATGTATCCTGTATCTTTGCATTTAACACAAGTGTATATAGGATCAAGATAGTCACTACCGTAACCTTTTTCCTTCAAAATATTAATTCGCTCTATTCTGAGAGTTTCATTATTTTGCTTAATAAGCTCATAATCTACTTCAATACCTTTTATCTTGTCCTTCGCTGCCTTGATAGAACTTGTCGATATTATCTCATCAATTTCTCTAATTCTTGGTATCTCATCATATATAGCATATAATCTATCATCTGACTTACGCATGTTCTTAATTCGTGTCAAATTATATTCTTGCATTATTTTATCATATTCTGCTCCGTTTAATGCCATATTAACCTCTTTCCATTAGTTAGAATTTACATCATCTAAAAACAACTTGTCCAATAGGTCTAACTTATCATCCATTTTTGTTTGAGTAAAATTGTTGAACTGATTATTCGTTGTTTGACTCTTCTTTGTTGTTTTCTTCTTACCCTCTTGCCACTTCTTGTCCAATTCATCTACATCAGACAATTTTCTCACATTGCTTTTGTGCCAGCTCTCAAGTATTCCATTTACATATGCAAAGTTAGCTGATTGTGGATTATTAGTTATTGCTCTCTTGCAAGCTTCTAATATAACTGTTTTGTCAAAGGCATAACTGTTATACCAAGTATCAATATAATTACTCTCTATTTGTGTTGGTTTTCTTCTTGGAATTCCAAGTTGTTTCAACACACACATATATATAGAATTAAAATCAACTGCCTCTTCTTTCGCATTGGCTACTGTCTTAATTCCTCGCTGATACCAATCAATAGCAACAGCTTCCATATAATTAAGATTCTTCTTATTAGCAGATACACAATATTCAATAAGATATTCTAATAAATCCGGTGAGAACCCAAGTTCATCATATATGTACACAAGTGATTGAATCTCTTTGCTTGTAATGCATCTCTTAAAATATGTCTCTATTATGTATAATATCTGCGCAAATGATTCATCATTTTTCTTCTTCTCGTTTACTACCTTTGGAGTATATGAACCCTTATCAGGAACTACTATCTCTTCTTCCCAATCCTCATCTTCTGTCTCGGGTAATACTTCTTGGTATTCAACTACTGGTGCTATCTCAACAACTTTCTTAGGCTGTTTAAATATAGCAATATTATCTAATTCTGATTTTGTTTTTTGAGGTGATAATGGTAATAATGTAATTCCCATTAATGCTCCTGCTTGATTATATTCTAATCGCAACACCTCTTTGCTAATCCAATACTTTATAGCCCTACAAATATCCTTTTCAGTTAAGTTAAAATGGTCTGCTATATCTGCAACCGTAACCGCTTTTCCACTATTCATTATTCTAACTAAATACAAATATACCTTAACAAATTCTCCATTGGCGTCCGTCATATAATAGTCAATGAAAAAGTTAGATATGGACGAATATGTTTCGTGATTTTGAGTTGAAATTGTTATAGTTTCCATACCTTAAATTACCCCTCTCTTCTCTATTGCAAATGCATTATAACATAGCAATTTTAAAAAAGAAACGGAACATTTATTCGACCTTCACGATGGGGAAAAATGTGGATATTGTGGATATTGTGGATATTAAGTGAACATAATAACTCTTGTTTTTTTATGGGTTGCAAAAGCATTGAATAGTGGTCGTTCCACCTTTTACAAATCAATAGTTATGTAAACTATAAAATCCACATATGAAGCAAGACTACTAGTCTTATTTCATATGTGGATTTTGTGGATAACTATTTTCCTAACAAACTTTCTCCAATGGTTACAACGTCTCCCGCTCCCATTGTTATCAACAAATCATTTTTTTTGCAATTTATTAATAAATAATTTTCGACCTCATCAAAAGAAGAAAAATAATGAGCATCAACGTCATTATCTAATATTTTATTTAACAAATCCTTAGAATGTATCTCACCTGTGTTCTTCTCTCTAGCTGCATATATATCAGTTAGTATTACGTGATCCGCTATTTTAAGAGTCTCAGCAAATTCATCTAACAAAGCTTTTGTTCTTGTGTATGTATGTGGTTGGAATACACACCATATCTCATTGTAATCTGCATTCTTAGCTGATTCTAAAGTTGCTCTAATCTCTGTTGGATGGTGAGCATAGTCATCAACTATAGTCACTTCCCCTATTTTACCCTTATATTCAAATCTTCTATGTGCACCACCGAAACTCTTGATACCTTCTAAAATATCTGTTCTATCAAATCCTAACTCATCTGCTACTGCTATTGTTGAAAGTGAATTAGTAACATTATGCATTCCACATACACTTAATACTACCTTATCGCTCTCTATTCCATCTACTAATAATGTATAACTCATACATCCCTTGGCATCACTTACTATATCTTTTGCAGTGTATCTATTATTACTGCCTAAACCAAAAGTTGCAACTCTCGCATCTAATCCATCTATTATTCTATCGGTGCAATCCATATCTCCATTTATAACTAATAAACCTTCTGTAGGTAGTATATTTGCAAATGTCTTAAACGACTCTATAATCTCTTCGATTCCACTAAAGAAATCCAAATGATCTGCCTCAACATTCAATATGACACTTATGTAAGGATTAAATGAATGAAAACTATTTGTATATTCACAAGCCTCAGTAACAAAATAATCTGAGCTTCCAACTCTAATATTTCCACCTATAGCATCTAGCATACCACCAACTGTAATAGTCGGATCTGCATCTGCTTCTAGAAAAACATGTGACATCATTGATGTTGTAGTTGTCTTTCCATGAGTTCCACTAACTGCTACTGAATATTTGTAATTAGCCATTATTTGTCCCAACAGTTGAGCACGAGTCATCATTGGAATACCTCGGTTAACTACTTCAATATATTCTGCATTATCCTCACTTATAGCCGCTGTGTACACTACTAAATCTATATCATCACTTATGTTAGATGCTTTCTGTCCGAAATAAACGGATGCACCTTCCCCCATCAAATGATCTGTCATCTCTGACGCTCTACTATCTGAACCTGTAATCTTAAATCCTTCTTTAAGTAATATCTCTGCTAGACCACTCATACTTATTCCACCAATACCCATGAAATAAACATGTATAGGTTTATTAAAATCAACTTTATACATAAGTTATCCTTCCAATCCTCTATTGCTATAGTAAAACACTTAACTTTCATTATATAATAGCATTTAATATATCTCAATCTTTTTTTACTAATTACTCACTATCTTCGCCATTCATTTTAATATATACGCCATTTACTAATACATTATCATCTACTTGAATAACTATACATTTTCTATTATCAATAATCTTGGTTTCTATTAGATCCGTTCTCTCTGGTTTAACTTTTATCTCTACATCTGGAGTCTTTATATCGAATTTTCTTGTACTTGCAATATTTGCAGCAACAAAGGTTGTATCATTTCCAACTGTTTCAAGAAAAGTCTCCTCAAATTTCTCCAACTTATCTTCTTTAACTCCACTATGCTCTAGAAGGGTTTTTATCTCTAACTTTCCTAATTCTAACGGCTCTGGATTCTCCTTGCTCTCTTCTATCATCTCATTCAGATTTTCATGTATAGTCTTTATTAATTCTATCTCACAATCTTCACGCAACAATTCTTCTACTACTGCATTAAATGTTTCCTTCTGAGTTTTCGCAGTAAGTGGTGCCTCTGTGCCTAATAACTGTTCCACAAAATAAGGTTGTATATCTTCTGGTTTCTTAGAATAATATAGAGCATTATGTATATTAACATCTCTGTCATCAAATGCTGGGAACAAGAATCCGTTTGCAGGTTCCTCAACTACCCAATCTCTTATTCTATCACTTATACTGTTTCTTACAGCATCATAACTAAGACCCGCCTTGGATAGATTAACATGGCATATACTACACAATAAATATTCATACACTTTATCCGAAGCATCATCCATCATTATTCCGTCATTTGTCTTGCCCGGAATATCATATGAACCGTGAATTAATATAATATAATAATTCTTCTCATATTCATAATTAGCTATAACTTTATCATAGAATTCTTCTAATAACATTTCATCTGAAAGCTTACTATTTTTCAAATCATATAAAAACTTTTGAGAGCCACCTTCTTTTTCTGCTTCTAGTGGAAATTCCATATTTATTAGATTCTTCCCGATGCTTCCCGATAAGGTTTTCTTAAATATCTCATAATACTTAAAAGCTTCTTCCTCTGCCATAGATAAAAAAGCATCTACTGACTCTAACACTTTGTTTTTCTCATGGTCTACATAGCAACCACATATTCTTGTAATTGCACAATTCTCTGGACTAAATTGCTTTCTTATTTCCAATACATCTCTTTTGTTCATACTAAACCTTCTCTTTCTATAATCTATTCTATGTCTTGAATATTTTCATTATTTGTTTCTGTAGCGGTTTCTGTTTCCGTAACTGGTATTTGTTCAGTAGTAGCTTCTGTTGTTGCCTCTGTTGCTGCTTCGGTAATTGATTCTGAAACTTGCTCAGTCGTTGTCTCTATATTCTCTATATCTTCTTCGCTTACCTCTTCCGTTATTTCTGCATCATCTGCTGGTGGGGCCTCTAAATAATAGTCGCTAAATGCCATATTATTTAGTCCTTCATGAATAAACGTCATGAATCTATTCCATATCTTTACCGGATATGTATTTCCCCTTAATCCATCCAATTTTTCAGGTATATCATATCCTATCCATACCGTTGTTGTATAGTATGGTGTATATCCACAAAACCAGCCATCCTTATTACTATTGGTTGTTCCAGTTTTACCTGCTGAGCTCATTCCCTTTATTCCAAATCCTGCCGCAGTGCCTTCATCTTGAAGTACTTTAGTCAACATATCCGTCATCATTCTAGAGGCATTTTGATCATATATTTTTACCTCTTCTATCATATCTTTTACAATCACATTTCCCTTAGCATCTTCTATATATTTGATGCAGGTTGGTGTTCTATACATTCCATCATTGTATATTGTAGCATAAGCTGCTGCCATCTCTACACTTGTAACACCATATTCAAATCCACCAAGACAAGTAGCCATATTCGCCCTATCTTCTATAGTTAGTTTTGAAAATTGCATATCTAATAAATATTGTAATCCTACCATCGGGGTTATCTCTTCGTATAACTTATACGCTACCACGTTTTTGGATTTATATACCGCTCTTTCAAATGTAATATCGCCTTCATATGAGCCCGCATTTTTAGGTCCATTTTCGATAGGCGAATCATCTACAATAGTAAATGGTCTATACCCCTTCTCTATAGATGGCAAATATACAATCAGCGGCTTTATAGCACTTCCTGGTTGTCTCGGACTCTGATATGCTCTATTAAGACTATAGCCTTCTAATTCCTGAGATCTTCCTCCGACTATTGCAACCACTCTACCTGTATTATTATCAATACACGTAGCCGCTCCTTGAAGTTTATATACTCCCTCTTCATTTACGTCGGTATCTATCATTAATTCTTCATCTATAGTCTTCTGTAATTCGGATTGCTTTTCCATATCAATCGAGGTATATATCTTATATCCACCTACGAATAATTTTTGCTGACAGATGTTATACATCTCTCTATATTCTTCATTATATTTCTTCTCAATTTCCTCTGATTCAAATTTGTATTGAAAATTAAATCCTTCTTCTAGCATAAGTGTTTTTATCGCTGAATAATATATGTAGGTCTCCACATAATCATGAATTTTATTCTCTTCGGATATATTTAATATAATCTCTTCTTCTGTTGCCAACTGATAATCCAATTCATTTATATAACCTTCTTCTAGCATATCTTTTAATATCTTATCTCTACGGTTAATTGTACTATCAAAGTTCTCAATAGGATCATATAGTGTTGGGTTATTAGGTATTGCACATAAAAAGGCTATTTGAGAGAGAGATAATTTATCTATATTGGTATTAAAATATCCCTTGGTTGCTGCCCCTATTCCGTAATATCCATTTGCAAAATATATATTATTAAGATAAAATTCCATAATATCTTCTTTGGAATATTTCTTCTCCATATCCATGGCAATAAATACTTCTTCGACCTTTCTTTCCCAAGTAACCTCGTTAGTCAAAAATATATTCCTTGAAAGTTGTTGAGTTATTGTACTTGCTCCTTGGGTTATCTTACCATCATGTTTTATCAACGCTACAACTGCTCTTCCTATACCTTTAATATCAACACCTTGATGCTTATAAAACTTCCTATCTTCAACCGCTATCATTGCATCTTCAAAATATTGTGGTATCGCTTCATATTCCACATAATATACATCTTTCTCGCCATTTAGCGTAGTTATCAATTTATTGTTTGTGTCATATATTTCTGTAGTCTGATTTTGTCTAAATGTATCCGCGTTGCTAGCTCCAACATAGTATTCTGCTTCTTGATGCATTTTAACTATATCTTTACCATATCTAAAATAGAGTATTACGCCTAAAAAGGCTATGGTCAATATAACCATAGCTTTAATAGTATTTTTTGCTGTCTTTCCTATGCGATTCGTCTCACCCATACATAAACCCCTTCACAACTGTTATTACTATATTGTAATGTAATTATAATCTTTCCTTAATTTATCAAACATTTCTCCAATATGTACATCAGCACTAAATATAATAATTTGTTGTGTATCAAAGTTCTCTAAATATTCTAAAGTTCTCTGTAATCTTATTTCATCATATGCCCCAAATATATCATCTATTATAATAGGCATGCTCTCTGTACCTAATAACTTTGCCGCGGCCAATCTAACAGCTAAATATATTTGTTCAATTGTTCCCTTACTAAGATACTCTATCCCTATAAGGCTATCTTGTTTTCTTACTGTAATATGCATCTTCTCGTCCAATTTGACTTCTGTGTATTTTCCATCAGTCATATAATTCACGATACTAGATACACTGCTATTTAATTCTCTTCCGAAATCATCATAAATATTTTCCGAAAGATTTTTAATTGTATTCATCGCATCCTCGATAGCTTTAATTTCAATAAGATACTTTTCTCTTCTCGAAAATACTTCATTATATAAATTAGTATTGTCTTCTACCTTAGCTCTCTCTTCTAGTATTTTATTTTCTTCTGCTCTTAGGCTAGTTAATCTGTTTAAATATTCTTTATCAAACGATACTGTCTCAGTATCATCCTCTTCTTCCTCAACTTCTTCTCGTAATTCTAATGACTTTTCTATCTGTCGCTCCCTTAGTCTATTACGCATTTCTCCTGATCTAAGTAGTATATAGCTTATTATTATAACACCAAATGCTATTATTCCATTTCTTATTTTATAATTTAATGGTACAAAAAATACAACTGCTAACACTATAGCTATTATCATTAATACTAAAAAAATTGTTGTTGCAATATTTGTTAAAATTTCTTTATCAGTTTCATATTCAATCTCATCTATATTTTCATCTTCTGCTTGTTCAAATTCTTCTACTTTCTTACTATATTCAGCATCTAATTTTTCTATTCTATAATTAATATTAGCTAATGCAGCATCATAATCTTTTGTATTATTCATATCTTCTGATAATTTATCTAATTGCTCATCTAGAGATTTGGTATTATGCTTCTTCTTCTCTTGTCTTAAATATTCCATAACCTTGTTATAGTCAACATCTGTTGTCTGTGATGATGACATATTTATCATATAATTATTAATAGCCATCGCCAATTCTTTACTTGTATCTGCACCTTGTTGACCAATACATAGCGTATCTAAATATCTACTCTTATCCATATCGAACAATATCCCTGTTAGACTATTATCCTTAGTTGTAATAGGTCTACCTGTTGCATTGTCGTATACTGTTAACTTCTTCTCTGAACGATCAAAATTACGTTCAACAAAGTATTCTTTTTCACCCTTAATAATGGTACATGCACCTGCATAACCGCTATTATTTAATGGTTTTCTAAGTTCATAATTATCTAATCTTGCCGCTAGACCTCTAGATTTATCTATTCCATAAAGCATTCCAAGCATAAATTCCTTTGTCGTAGTCTTCCCTGCCTCATTAGGACCATATACTAAATTAACTCCTGGTCTAAACTCTATCTCTTTATTATGAAATTTGCCAAATGAATCCATCATCAATTTACTAATATACATCTCTATCAATTCCTCCAGCAAGAATGGCTTCTATTCCATAATGTAACGCTTTCTTACTTATTTCATCATCTTGCTTATCTATATAAGTTTCAATATATTGTCCAATAATATTTTCTCTATTTTCTTCATATAATTGCTCAATATCATAATCTCTATATACATTGTCAACTATTTCATAAATATTATAGTTTTTCTCCAAACGTCTTAAATCCACATTAATATTATTAGATTTTCTTCCTCTTAGAATTAACCTAAATATATTATCTTCACCTAATCTTTTGATACCATTTTCAAATGTATCTAATATCATTTCATTAGTACAACTAGCATTAATCTCAAGTCCTATATTGAAATAGCTTCTCTTATTAAACTGTTTAAATACTATCCTTGTTGTATCACCTATCTCACCATATATGTATCCCCTCTTACCTATATCTGTACAATCAATAGGTTCTATAGAGCCACTATATGCCATTAAGTTGCTTTCTATTATCTCTGGCTTATGAATATGACCTAAAGCAATATAATCAAATCCAGCATTTTTTAATTCTTCTTTATTAAATGGTATGTGATTGGCATCTCCACCATGAGCTAATAGTATATTAATTGCTCCTTCTTTGGCAGGTCTAACTCCAGCAAATACATTTTCCGTAATCTCTCTTACTCCATAACTATATCCTGTAATGCATGTATTGATGTCTTTCAAATATACACTACTTGTCTTTCCAGCTGGCAAGCAAACTGTCTTAGATCTAAATCTGTATCCATACATAGGTGCTCCTAGTGGCATAAAGTCATGATTACCTGCTATGATAACCGTTCTAGCCTTACTAAGTTTCCCCAACATATAATCTATCTCTTCTATCTCATTTATTGTTGGTATATGATGGAATAGATCACCAGCAATTAATAATAAATCCGCACCACTTTTCTCCACAATACCTAATATATCTCTAAATGTCTCTACTATCTCTAAGGCTCTTGTATCGCTCCAGTCTTTTCCTTTATCTGGTCTTACACCATAATGTACATCTGCTATATGAATAAATTTCATCATGTCACCTTCTTCACCAAATTAATATCATATATTATAATCCTTTTTCATATTTATAGCAATTTAAAAAAGCAGATTTCTGCAATTGCAGTTCCTGCTTTTTCATATATTACTACTATTTATTATGTAAATATTTCTCCTTTGTTGCTAATCCCCCTCTTATATGGCGCTCCGATTTATTTGTATCTAGAACAACTCTAGCTTCCTTGGCCAACGTAGGATTAATCTTCTCAAGACGTTCAGTTACATCTTTGTGTACGGTCGTCGCTTTTTGTAACGGTTTCGTTTTCTTGGTCTACTTCATAAGGAATGTCAACTTCTACAGTATCTTCAAGCCCTAATTCCTTGTTTGGTTTAAAGTATATATCAACATTACCCTCATGATCAACTTCTATTCTATCAATAATAGTCTTTAACTGTTGGTTTGTCATATTGCGAACAGATACTACTGATTTTATCTCTTTAAATGTTTTATTGATAATGGATTCTAATTCATCACCCTTGTCTAGATTCTGATTGATGAATTTTAATTCGTTAGTAAGTTTCTCCATTTTTGATTTGGTATCACCGATTGCCGCATTTAATTCTTCTCGGCTAATCAAATCATCTGTGTACATGTTCATGTACTTCTCTCTCTTATTCTTACACTTGTCCAACTCTTTTTCTAATTCTTCTCTATGTCTTTCATTATCGCTAAGGGATTTGTACTTCTTAATAAAACCTTCTTTGATATCTTTTGCAATCTTTTTTTCATTCTTTATCATACCTTGAAAGTATGCATCTACTACTTCTATTAACTCATCTTCATCTATTACTGTAGCATTAGGACAACTGTCTGCTCCTTTTCCGTTGTGTCCTGAACAAACCCATTTAATATAGGTGTTCTTATAAGTTCTTACGACACGTCTAAAAGACCATCCACAATCACTACATTTAATAAGTGTACTAAATAAATAACGATTACTTTGACGTTCTGTGGTAGTATTAAATGCTTTGTTTCTTGATTCTAAAGTCTTCTTAGCATTTTCAAAATCTTCTTCTGAAATAATAACTAAGTTTGGATTATAATTAACTATCCAATCTTCTTCATTCTTGGTAGTACGCACTCCAGTTAAAAAGTCTGCAACTTCTTCTTTTCCATTAACTACTTTTCCTGTATATATTTCATTGGTTAATATTCTGCATATTGCGTTCTGAGTGAAATTACAATTTCTCTTTGTCTTCTCGCCCCTCTCATTAAGCATCTTAGCAATCTTTGACGCTCCGTAACCATCTGTTAAATACCATTTATATATCTCTCTAACAATACTTGCTTCTTTTTCATTTATTGTTAGATTGTAATAATCTCCAATTGTCTTATCGTAACCATATACAAAGTTAGGTACTCTGCCCTTCTTTGCATTTTCATTCTTACCAAACTTAACACGCTTTGACATATTGGCACTTTCCTCTTGTGCCAATGCTCCAAACATAGTGAGTACAAATTCTGATTGACCTAATACTGTCATATTGGCTGTTAAAAATATTGTATCAATACCTAATGCCTTTAACTCACGAACATTGTTTAATAGGTCTACAGTATTTCTTGCAAATCTGCTTATATCTTTAACTACTACCATTTCAAAACTATTTTTTCTTGCATCACGCATTAACTCTAAAAATTGTTTTCTATTCTTAGTCTTAGTTCCAGATATACCTTCATCCGCATATGTCTTTACCAGATTATGACCGTTTTTCTCGGCATACTCTTTAAAGAAATGCATTTGAGTTTCTAAGCTATTCAATTGATCATCTTTATTTGTTGATACTCTGCAATATGCGGCAATATTCATAACGGTCTCATCCTTTCTGTTACATCTTCTTTATACCATATTGTGGTTAGAACTGCAATAAAAAAGATTTTGGTTTGATTACTTTCTTTATAAAATCAACTATATTTCCACTAGAATTATAGTCTTATATGTCTAATCTGGAAACTAGTAAATTTGAGAAATCAGAATTTCCATAACCTCTCTTAAAGTAACTTCTTCACGAATTTAATCTGCTCCAAATAGGTCAATCTCAAATGGTCAATCTCAATTTTAGAATTAAACAATTCTATCACCTCTTTTTAACTTGTAATTCAACAGGGATATTCTCCTTAAAATAAATTTATCCATATTGTTAGGGTGGCTATGTAAAGAGCCACTAAAAAACGCTTATTCTTTTCAATAAGAATAAGCGATGTGGAATTATTTGTATATAAATTTATTGTCTTTAAGTTACAAGTAAGGAGCTTGGGATATGTTTAAAATCAACATATGAGCTTAGTTTATCCTTCGCTCTCGACAATTCCAAGATTCCAATTCTTATGTTCTTTAGTATATTCTTTCAAAACTACAGTATATTCATCTCCAATCTGAACAATAGTTTTTAAGTTTTTAATATATCCATAACCCAACTTTGCAAATTCTGAAATATGTATACGCCCCCAATAATCTGCTCCATAATGAGTGAACTCAACTATCGCGAAAGAATGAATAACTTTTTTCACAACTGCCTGAGCAACATCACCTACTTGTGGTATCTCTCCCCGATTCAAGCCATAATTTTGTCGACTTCCTAATGACAGTGCTCCATGCAAAGCATAATGTACAAATAGTCTCCATTCATCTGACAGAATAACTCTGCCATCTCCTTTGTGTTGCCATCTATAAGACTTAGATATAGGCAAAAAATTTCCTAGAAACCCCAGTCTATATAAATCATCTATAACTTGTGCAAAATGAGTATCTAATATGCTCCCTTGATAATATTTACTCACTCGCCCTTTAAGTTGATTTACAGAGAATGTTGTTCTATATCCCATAAAACAACTAATGATTACATCAATTTGGCTTGTATCGTAAAGTGCTCTTAATTCTTCTTTAATTTCTGTAAGACTATCTTCCGAATATGATTTAACAAGACTATTAAAAACTGATTGTGTAAATGAATCATTATTATTGTAAATACTGTTTTGTGCAGCTAAAAGCAATCGCACAATATCACGAGGTTTGCACCAACTATTATTTAAAATATAATTAGCAGGTTCTATTCCATGAATAGTTTCTGGTAGCCATCTTTCATATATTTCTTTATAATTCGGATTATTATTTCCTTCGCAAACGGAAATTCGTTTTAGAAGAATCTGAATAATTGGATGCACATACGAACTTGTATTACTATAATTCCATATTAACGGAACAGAAAAACCTGAAGTTATTTTATTTAACTCTTTTGTTACAACAAATCGAGATATTGCTGTCAATATCTCACTTCGTACAGAACAGATAATTTTGGTATGGCTCATCTTTGCAATTGAAAAATTAGAATTAAACCTTTTTACTGTGAATATTAAATCACGAATCAAACATAAATCACGTTTAAATACAGATGCATCTCCATAATATGCTTCCAACTCATCAATAAATATATAATATGGTATATCTGTACGAATTAATTTTATTATATAACTCTCTGCTTCATCTATTACTTCAATAAATTTTTGATAGTTTTCATCAGATGGCTTTTGCAAGTCAACTTCTATCTCTGGTGTTATTGAAGATTGTGTACTTTGATCTACGTGAGAAACCGCCATTTTTATTTTTTTAGGAATGACAAATTTTCTTTTATTACTTGGTGATTTTATCCTTCCAATAACAGTTTCAAACATATGCCAATTCTCATCATCTACAAAAAGACCTCGATTATAATCATCGTTATCTGAGACAATCCGTTTAAATAAAAGCCAACGCCAAACATATTCAAATTCCTGATTATCAACAAGAGCATCCTTTTCAACCGTTATTGAAGATAAAATTCTTTTTGCTATACTTTCAAGTTCACTACGTTTTGCATCTGTAAACTCTTCTTTGAAAAATATAAAAGACGAACATGTACTATTATCAATCTCTTTAAACCTATTGTCTAGATAAAATAAAAGAGCAGTCTTACCAGTACCTTTAAATCCTGTGATAAAGCAGTTTGTTGCATCAAAAAGACTATCAACATTAAAATGCTCTGCAACAACATATGTTTTAATAAATTCCTCTAATCCTTCAAAATCAATTTCATCTTTAGCATCTGGTTTCCCTGCATAAATATCTCTTATTTTTATCTTATTCATTATAAAGCGTCCTTTCATCTTTATAAAATAAATTCCTATATTACCCTACTTTATTTACCCTCAATGTTTTTCAGCCTTTTAGATTTCTCTCCAATGGTGATAGCCATGCTTAAGCTTTTCAATCATTCCTTATTTAGGAATTTTCTACATATTGACATAATATATATTTGAAACCATCACTTTTGTTGTTATCATCGCACAGTTATACTATTCAAAAGTCTTCTTGAAGTTTTTATATCACTAACCCAAAACATTTTTCACCTATACTAAAGCAATCCTATTCTTATTCATAAATAGGGTATTTAAATACATCATATCTAAATTTCCCTTACAAGTCAACAATACTAAAACAAACAATTTCAAAGTATTAAATTGGGGGGAGTATAGAAAACAATCCTTTTATTCTTATAAAACCAAATATTTTTCATAATTTTTCAACACACTATATCAAATCTTGTAGTAGTCAAAGCATAAATAATTATTTCCTTGAGATATTGATACTCTTGACAGAACAAGGATTTTTTTAATTTTCACGCTTTTAATACTCTCCCCCTTTCGAACATTATCATAGATACAATCTATATATCCACACATATACCCACTCATACTTGTTCGCGCCTTTCCTAAATTGAAATATTTTCTCTATCTCACTGGATACAATTGATATTAACCAACTATACCTCTTTGCATATTATAAGTATAATGCTTATATTAAAGCACCTTCTCTATTTTATCATTCGTCTCTTGCATTTCCTTTACCGATGTGAACAACTGACTCACACCATTATCTATAAGTATCTTTTCTATGTACCGCTCCATATCCTTGTCTGTGTTAGGATTATGAAAACGATAATTTAATTTTTTCTTATCCATAGCACGACCTCTTCTTAATTGCTTGTTCTATATTATGTACAAGCCTTTCCTTTTATTCATACAATCTCTATATTACTTTTATAAATTAATTTAATCTAAGAAACTTAAACTTTTGTATCATTTTTCTGTTTCCACCTACAATTATGTTATCCCAAAAACGTTTGAATTGCTAGAGTTTTCAAGCATTTCATTAAAGTTTAGTACTTCTGTATAATATGATTTTTTTCACCTCTGCCCAGTTATGGTCAAACAACTACCTACTTATGTCCAACCACTTTTTTCACCGCTAAACACGAATGATTTGACCGCTCAAACCATTCACTTATTTAATTAGTTTTAAAGGCGTATTTTTTCTTCATTCTGTGCATTTTTCACAACGCTTTTTACATATATTTCCTCTTTCATATTTCTTTATAGTCTTTGAACCATATTTATCTCTAATATCACTAAGTGATATTTCTTTCTTACTATGTTTCTTATATGGTTTACTATGCCAAATCCATGCTTTCTTTTTACTATTCCAACTAAAACCCAACTCTTTTAATTTATCCCTATGTGAATAAGCATTAAATACCCATATCCAACTGCCAATAATCTCTACAGTTATCTCTAGTAATATTATTTCATTTAGAATAGCTTTAAATGTATCATCATCTTCTTTCGATGTTTCAAAGCTATTATTACTTGTTTTAAGAATCTCAAACATTGTATCGTATTCTGTATTAATTTCTTGGGTAATCTCAATACTGCCATTTTCACAATCTGGATGATACAACTTTAATAACTCTCGATATTTCTTCCTTAACTCATCTATTGACTTTATATTTGTAAACCAATGCATAGTTAGTCTCTCTTTCCTTATTGATAAAATTCTCTATAAATTAATAAATGCATACAAGAGATTGTCTCATGTATGCACACTTTGATTATGTATTATATTTACTTAGATAACTCTAATACTTTATTCTTTAAAAACTCTACGATATCTATATCTTCTGTTATACTTATGTACTCTCTAGCCATATTAATTACATTAAGCCTGTTTTCCACTTGATTATTGGTTGGTATTGTTCTAATAGACGGAACATCCTCTAGAGTCTCTACAATGCCCCATACATTAGCTAATTGTATAGCTGTATCATATAGTTCATATGCTTTATCATAATCGCCTTCTATACACTCCTTAAACAAATTAGTATGGTCAATGGTATTGGTAACCTTACTATTTGCTAAATTTGCCTTTTCGTTGCTTTTAACTACACCTTCTTTTATGGATAGTTCAATATCAAAATCTCCATTAGGGACATTAATATGTAATACACCTTCTCCATTCTCAACATAGTCGTGAATTATAATTTTTTTTGCCATAATATAAGCCTCCTTTTTATTCAGCACTTATACTACTCCCGAAGGTCGGAGACCTAAATAAGTTTCAATACATCTAGCTTAAATTTAAGCAATATAAACGCCACTGAAAATTTTCAGTGACCTAGAATTGTAGACAATACAGCACTTATAAAATGATATTTAATATACTTCTATAAATATTCCATTCTTTCACCTTATTTTTATATGTGGTATAATTTAACAAATCAGAATTTACGGAGGTGATGTAATATGGAAAGCAGTGTTCTGAAAATATTAGAAGATTATTTATCATGGGAGGAACTAGCTAAGCTGAAATCTTATGATAAACTTAATCAGAATGAAAAAGATGAATTTAGACTAGAGAATGATAATGATGCGAAATATTATTATGAAGTAGAAAAATCAACCAAGAAAGATGCTCTTTGTTCAGATACCATTATCTCTTTCTGGACTCCTTATAAAAGATTGCTTGAAATTGAAACAGGCTGGAGAGCATTTAGGACAATAGATAGTCTTAAAGCGTTAATATATCAGATAAGAAATGATAGGAAAAATGATTATACAGAGGCAATATGTAAGGTGAATAGAAATATAGAAGATTTTGCTCAAATATGCTATACAAAAGGTAATTACATGTTGCTTCCAAACCGTTATATGAACAATCAAAGATATAGAATAACTGAAGATAGAATTGATTTAAGCATTTATGAGTGCTTTGGTAAAGGTGCATTAGCAAAATTTTTTAAAACAGAGGATGATTTAAAGGATTGGATTGAGAAGCAGAACCTAAGTACAATTTTTATCAGAAAAGAAATTTGCAGAGAGAATCTTAAGTGGTTTGTAACAGAAGATAAGCCAAAGTGGATTTCGGAAATGAGTGCATTTGAAGTGTATGAATATTTGGAAAATGCCATGGTATTGATAAATGAAAGAAATAATTAATTCTATACTATGACTGTAATCGTATAGACAAATTTAACTTTAGCAAAACATATAAAAGTCACTGAATTTTTTATCAGTGACTTACTCTTATTATTCATTTTCAAATATTTCATTTAATGTTTTTCCCATGCGTGTAACCATAGGCACTACTAATGCATTTCCCATACAAAAGTATCTAAACTTTTCAGGCATACCCATCCCAGTCCAATTATCCTCAAATCCTTGTATTCTTTCCGCCTCAATCGGTGTAATTAATCTCATTCTTCCACTCTGTGGATCTCTGATAACATGTGTACTTCTATTTACACTTGATTCAGATGTTAACATTGTTCTTGCTGGCAATTCTATATTATCTGGGAATGCTATAGGTCCTTCACTAAATGTATACTTATGTCCATCTTTGGTAGTACGTTGTATACTCTTTCCACCTTTAAGATATTTCCACTTTTCTAAGTCTTCACCCAGAAAATACTTATCATCAACATCTGTTTCTAGTAAATCCATTAGAGGTATTGACTTCTCTAATATTGGTATAACTTTTGTTGTGTATATTTTCCCTTTATGCATATATCCTGCATTCTCAAATCCAAACTTAAAATTTTCAGATACTTCTGGTATATCCTTATAATTAATTATTGTGTCGCCCACTTCTTCAACACCTTCAATTGGAAATGTCCTTCCAAAAAAACCTTCTTTTTCAATAATACATTTAGCTTTTTTCTTTGCAATTGCTTTTCCATATGTAGTGTTATTTTTATATGCAAATATAAATGTTCTTCTTCTTCTCTGTCCTGCTCCATATTCTGCAGCATTAATTACTCTCCATTCAACAGAATAGTTAAGACTTGCAAAACATGCCAATATTACTCCGAAATCTCTACCTCTTTGTGAAGCTGGTGATTTTAACAATCTATCAACATTCTCCAACAAAACAAATGGTGCTTTCTTTACTTGTAATATCTCACGAATTTGCCACCACAAAACACCTTTTTTACCTTCTATACCTGTCGATCCTGGTAACGGTCTTGCTACAGAATAATCCTGACAAGGAAATCCTCCAACTAATAAATTATGGTTAGGTATATCTTTCTTCTTAACTTCGCCTATATCTTTACCTGTATTTTCATCAATATCGCCCCAATGCGATACATAACATGCATGAGCCCACTGAACTTTCTTACTCGGTTCCCATTGTGAAAACCACACCGTATTCCAACCTTCCGATGCCTTTTCTAATCCTAAACGGAACCCTCCAACTCCCGCAAATAACTCGCATACTGTCTTTTCCATTGATAAAACTCCTTTTCAATTGCTCTCTTAATTATAGCAAATAGCCACCTAAAGATCAACAATTATATTTACAAAATTTCTAGTTGATTAAGTTCATTAACAATATATGAACCCTTTATCCATACGTATTGCTTATACATTTTTATTCCGTTAACTTCTTCTGTCTTTACACTAGCATCAATTCCACTGCCTCGTACAAATACGATATTATCTTTAGCCTTAGGAAAATTCAAACTAGTCTTTGCTGTTCCTGATTTTAAATTTATTCTTACTTTTCCTTGCTTATCCACTTCTTGAGTTTCAAGCAATCTATTTTCCCAAATAAGACGTCTTACTTCACCCCATATTTTTCTTACTTCTTCTTGAATAAATTCATCTGCAAATGACAATCTTTTAAATCCTATAAACTTATTCTCAGATAGAGGTGCATCTAACGATGGTTCCTCGAACATCATACATAAAAATTGATAATTTGCAAAATAATCATATAATCTAGATTTTTCAAATTCTATATTTTCGTCTGTCCATTCCTCAAAATCTATAGAAAATAACTTTGTATCTTCAGTTCGATTTCCTTCTTCCGTCATTGTAATAGACTTTCCTATAATACCAAATCGATTAAATAACTCTATCTTATTCATCTTCTTTGATTGTCCACCAAACATCCTTACAATGATTGCTTCATTAATTGACTTAGAAACTGTATTTGCAACTATATCATACTGCTGAATCAACTGTTCAACAGTTTTTCCTGCGTCCTGCTCGGCAATACAATGACATTTAAAATCTATATCCTTAAAGCCATTATATCTTCCTGGTAATTGTTCTAACTTATCTCCAAAATGATTTTGAACAATATTAGTAACTACCTGCCTTTTCAATCTAAACCTTGGTGAATTCGGCCACTTTGGTGCCGTATCAATATATACCAACTTACTTCTCAATTCCGAAGATATTCTCGGATATTCTTCCTTTGGGTTCTCATATGTATTCTGTAATTCTAATATAAAATCTCTTACAATCTCCCAGTCATTCCTTAATCTTTCTTTATCCTCATCATTAAACTCATGAAATTCATATCCTCTTATATAAAAATCTGCATACTCTGCAGCTTTTACAGTTTTATTAGCTGCATAATGATAATACACTAATAATGTATGCTCTAACTTGTGCCAAAAATTAGATGTCTCAAACTTTTCTAGTACTATCTTATCTGGTGACACTCCTGTGATAGACATAGGCTCTTTGGCTTCATATTTGTTTGCTTCTTTCTTAGACAAACGTATACCCGTTGTCTTTAATTCTGTATCTACCCCATCAATATCCAAATCTGGTCGTTGCAAATTATCTGGAGGTAATCCTAGTAATGACTGCTCTATTACATCTCCTGCTATTCCAGTAATCTTAGGATTAGTAATAGTTCTGTCAAATACATTATTCTTATCTACTTCACCCAATGTTTTATTTAATGCACCATCCAATATCTGTTTAAGTTCTTCTTTATGAAAAAAATGACCCTTCACTATACATATCCCCTTCTCTTGTAGAAACATACTATAAATTGGTTAATCGTATTTGTAATCCACATTTCCTGTATGAACATACGTTCTTTTTTATATTTTAATACTATCATATAAATATCTTTTTGCCAATATAATATTTTTACATTTTATCTTATTTATTCTATCAATGTTTTGATGAAATGCCAACAACATTTTATATACTTTTTCTTATATTAAAATTCTTGTTGCTAAGTCAATCATATAGAACTAAAAACTTTAGGAATTTAATGGATAAGGATAACAATAATTAAAAAACATTGGAACAATTATACATTTTTGCTTTGGAATTTTTCTGCAAAACTATGTTGCAACTTATACTAGGTAATTTTATTTAACGCTGGAAAACATTTTTATTATTAATCCTGTTCGTAAGAAAATTTAATAAAAATGTTTTTCATTATTGTTATGATTTATCATGTGGTGAGCTATGCTCACTTAGGGCATCCGAAGGAACATCTAGAAGATGTTTCAAGGACAAGAAACTATAGTTTCGAAGTAAGGGCTTTGTGGAATGAAACGGAGTGGAATTTCGCAAAGTTGTGAGTGAAACGAGCAAGAGATGTTGGCTATGCCAACCACACCCCCAAAATGGGTGGTGTGTCATCTCCCCTTATGCCCTTCGGTGATTTTGACCCTATTTTTGAGATTTTGAAAAAGTTGGGTCAGTATCGTTGCATATGTCGGGGCGTAAGCCACAAAATATGGGTGGTTTGGGGTTTTCGTTAGTGTACACAGCACTGTACAAATTCAATTTTTTGAGGATGATTTTCGTGTACAAATTGTACAATTTGTATTTTGATGAAAAAAAGCACTGATTTATGAGGGGATTTGAGAGGGTAATTTGTACAACTTTTGAGGGGGCGATGACACGCAAATACAGTTGTACAAACTATATTAAATTTGAAGTGAAATCACAATAATATTTTCTTAAAAATATATCCTTGTTGAAAGCGTTGTTGAAAATTATGATTTTTTCAAGAGAAAAATTGTTGAAATTTTCAACAAAGTTGAAAACACATTTTAAAAGACTGATTTATGAGGGGATTTAGATGGTGATTTTTCAACAATTTTTAGGGGCGATGACACGCAGTTGAAAAGTTGAAAACGTATCAATTTTGCTCCTGTTTTCGAGCTAAGATTGCTGTAATTGAGAGAATTTGCAAATTACTAATACTATATCGGAAGCATTTTAAAAGGAAAGCTTTTAACTTGAAACCGTTGTTTTAGCAAAGGATTTAATCGTTCCTAAGAAACCTGAGCCCTTTAAAAGAAAACTCGCCAAGAAAAAATCATCAAGATTTTCTCTTAGCGTCACTGTTTTCAATATTCTATTTTATCTGCTATATCTTAAATGTTGTGATTAGATTTCTTTTACGAGTGTTTTCAGCATCGTAGTTTGTGCATCCAAACTAAAAAATCGCTATTTGGGCGAGATATATCCTAGGATTAAAGCGCTCATATTTAGTCAGTTAATCTTTAGTAGCATATACTTTATTGCCTATCACAGTCTATATGAAGTCTCTGAAAAATCCAATATCAGGATTCTCAAATGTTCCGACTACAATACCACGATCAATAAAACCATTTCTCTCTTCACAACAAGTTTCGGGTAATAAAGCACATGCATGGCAAGCAGCAAGATTTAAAGATTCACGTCCCTGTCCATGACTTAAAATACAAACGGGATCATTTGAACAGGTTTTTGCGCTATCAATTGCTCTCTTAAATATTTGTGGAAATGCATCCGGCTTACCTTGTCGAACTAACCCTCCTAAGGTTCCTTCCGAATCGCCACTTGCTGTATAAATAAATATGCCTGCCATTTGCTTGCCTTCACTTTCATCGGCACAATAAATACGCTCACTTAGATTCGCGATACTATATCCGCATTCAAAGCTTAATTGTTTAATAAGTAAATGCGATATAGTATGCAATAAAACAAATTTTGGAGTAATAATACGCGGGTGATTTTCACTAATGAATGACTTAGCATAATTACTGTTTATTCTATTAACTCGTTCAGTGGCAGCAGGGGTTTCATCTATCCATTGATCAATATCTGTTTGTTCAAATTCAATAAAAATCCCTTCCCCTCGCACTTCATAAGCAGGATACCAGGGAGTTTCAGATTCTTTAATATGAACAAAACCTTCATCACCCTTGCCTGAAACAGGATTAATACGCGAAAAGCCAATCAATGCATTAACAACTCTCACCTTGTCTATTAGTGAAATAGCTTTAATGTGTGGAAGTTTTTGTCGAAAGAGTTTTCTTTGTATGCCCTCTCTTGAGAAATCTCCTAATGAACCATTTGATGCACCTATTTCACCACTTAACGCCTCATATTCTTCAGCTCTGTATTTTACACCAGTAACATCTATTTCGGTATCACTTTCATTAAGCCACTTCCTTCGTAATATAGCTTCAACACTGGTTTTTGGAGCACCAATTTCAATTGCTATCTTTTCAACCCATTTAGCAAATCTTTTAGTTATTTTGTCAATTCTTTCTTCTGGTTCCTCGTCTGCAATGATTGTCATGCAATTTACAAATTCACCGCTCTTTTCAATCCGTACATTCAGCTTATCTGCATATGGAGGAATAACAAGTGAAGTGTATACAACAGGAAAATAGACAGAGGATGAACCACGCTGTATCGTTCTCGGATGCAAGATGCATTTTTCTTTTACATGCTTATGCGGATGTCCTCCTTCACAGCAAAAAATTTCTTCTTCGGCATCTTTGTCAAGCTTTTCAAAACAATCCTTTTCAAATGCTCCTTTAAGCGTAGTAAACGCACCGCAAGAACATGAAATGCTCAGACCTTCGAGACCTTCTGATCCAGAAGCGCCAGTTTTGAAAGAAAGTGAAGGATTGTGACAAATAGGTTTCTTACTTTGCCTATGAACCCATTTTATCCATGGAAAATCATTAATATGTCCCCGTTCACAAACCGTAACAATACGGGCTACAACTAAATCTTGATAACAATTTGTACATTGCATATGCTTTATCATATAGGAATCATATTCAAGTGCTTTTGATTTTGAATGCTTCTGGTACTCGGAAATCCACTTTCCTATAGGCTGAAACTTTCTGCACTTAGGGCAAAAATACCACTCAGGAAAACGAGAGTATGATAATTTTATCGGTAGAGCAAAATAGTCCACACCTAAAGCCTTCGCAAAACGATCATCATAAATGCGTTGAGTTTCACTCCATGTTTCAGGAGCGGCGGTTATTAAAGTCTGGTCTGGGAAATCAACCATAGCTCCGACGCCATACTGAAGAACTGCTTGTGCCGCTCTTACAGCATGTGTTACCTTGTTGAGAGCAACTTTATCCTTTATCTGATATTCCATTTATTTTTCCTCCCAAATCACAATTTCACCAAGTACCTGTGTATCAACGTTCCTCATTGATGTAAGTGTTTCTCTTGAATTATCTTTACCACTGGATTTGAATTGTTTTAACAGTCTGCCCTCTCCTGAACTCGGAGGAGTTACCATAAACCTGTGTCCAAAAAAGTACTGAGTTTTAGCATCTTCTGCAAATCTGGCGTATTTTTGCCACTCATCAATAAATTCATCTATCTCTGATTGAACATCCTTTATATCTTCCTCAAGCTCGTTATTGGCACGAGTGTTGATTTGTTTTATTCTTTCAAGAATGAATTGCTCGGTCTCTAAAATAGCATCCGCAAAATAGTCCTTATCAAAATTTATTGCATCTTTATCTGCGTAAAGTTCAGTGCGTTGTCTAATCATTGCTGTAACAACAGCGTGTAATGCTCTTTCCCGTGCCGGCTTCGAAAACGGCGTGGCTCCCGTGGGCTCAACAAAACGATAAAATGATTCGTGGTAAGATCTAAATCGTTCATAATGCGAACGATCACGACTTTTCGTTGCGTCATATTGAACGAATGCCACTCCAGGAAATGAACGCCCCACGCGGCTGGATGCCTGTATATATTCGCTAGTTAGCTTGGGTTGACCTATAAGAAGCATTACATTCAATCTGGCAACGTCAATACCGACTGAAATCATATTAGTGGCAAGCAAAATATTGGAAGCATAACGCTTGTTATCCATATTTGTCCGCGAATACTCTAGCTTTTCCAGCTTATCCAGAGTTTCGTTCAATTCGGTTGTGGTGATACGGCTTGTAAGCTCATCTGCACTAATGATTAAACGCCGAGAGGCGAATAATCTGTTTGCTGTTCTGATGATAAAATCTTTGACGTCATCCTCAACAAGTGTAGATGCCTTTCCAAGGTCCTTCAAACTATTAAAATATGTTGTAAGTGTCCAAAATTTATCTTTAACTTCGTCAGGTAGTTTCATCATATGAATTCGTTGTAAAAGTGCAGCCATCGTACGAATTTCCATCATAGCTTTGGTTTTCCCCGAAGGTATTAAACCTACATATTTACGTCCATATATTCCATTTTCGTAGGAAATTTCAGCTTCTCGGGCAAAGAAGGAGTCTCCTGAATCTAATCCAGGAGCTGGAAACTGCACAACGTCACGATTATAAAGAACTGAGCACTGCTCTTTGGCTCTTCGTATTGTAGCCGTCGAAGCAATAATTTTCGGTCGCACACCTTTCTGACTGCATATCGCATCTACGGCGGTTTCGTAAAGACCAACAATAGTTCCGAGTGCACCGGAAATTAAATGAAGTTCGTCTTGAATAATCAGTTCTGGGGCTCTGTTGCCGTTTCCAACAGCAAAGAATGATCCAATACGTCCATCCCACGGCAACATAGCAAATTTATCAACCGTACCAAACAGCAGTGTCGGAGGATTCTTATAAAGTTCATCGTCGATTATTTGAATAGGAAGCCTTACTGTGAAGTCGCAATCTTCATGAGTACAAGACATATAAAAGTACTTGTTATCACGCATTTTATATCCCCATGAGCCAATGAGCCTTTTATCTTTATCATCTTTCACCAGTTTTGTACCACACCATGGACATTTTGAAACTTGAAACTTATTATGACGATCCTTTTCATTTCTCACACAAAAGTAATCCTTTACCGCTAAAAGCTTATCTAGATGCTCTTTTGCTCCGTATCTTCCATCATTTTTATTGGGAATATGGCTTCCTCCAATCCATAATCCTATGGTAATAGGTTCTTCACCTAGAGAATATGAAGGGTAAATACTCTTTCTCTCTTCGCAATCTTGGCGAATAAACTCACAGGCACATATAAGCGTTGCCGCTCTGGTAAATTGTTGAGCTGCAAGCAAACGCAAAGTATATCTCATAATAACTGTTGTACCTGCGGACTCGCTGAGATGCGTTAATCGTCGATAAAAAATTGTGAAAGCAGTTAATCCGAGATAGGCTTCTGTTTTACCCCCACCTGTCGGAAACCAGATTAAATCAACGATATCACGCTCAGGTGATTCATCGTTAATAATAGAATTAATGTCCATCAATAAGAATGCAATTTGAAATGGTCGCCATCTGCAATCTTTATCATCCTGCTGACAATAATTCATATTTTGCAATAGTTCGGAAATTTCTTCATCACCAGGATAACGGTCTATATTTGACGTTTGCTGTTGCATTTGAAGATGTACCCTTTGCATGAACATAGCTCTGTTTGCGAGGTTAAAAGCAGCATATGCTTCCTCATTGTTTTCGAGTGCGGTCAGCCCTAAATACATCCTTTCATAAGCCTGTTTGCATTCGGCAATGTTTTTGGCGGCGGCAGACTTATATCTTGGATCAAGTGTTGCGGTTACACCATCCAATTCAATAACCCATGCTTTATATAAGTCCACAAGGTTTTGTAGTACACTAAGTTTCGTAGATTTTTCCACTTTATGCAAATCGGACAGATACTTCATGGATAACTGCTCAACCGATATTTTATCGTTTGGCGGCAGGTCAAAACTCATCGGGGGCACTTCAGAAACCGGAAAATAATCGCTCCAGATACTACCATTACCGTTTTGATCTATATCCCAATCTACGGAAACTCCAAGTCCTGTTCCGTAGATCTTTTTATCTCTGTAAAGCAACTCCAACGACCGCTCTTCATCATCCATATTATTGATATCAACCTTAGCACTGCTTTCAGTAAAAACAAAACTGTTTTCAGCAGATGATATTGTCAAAATAGGCTGATAAATACAATGGTATGCCTTCGCTGGAACTTCAGATAATCCGTTAACAAGCATTACTGTAAGTGTCCATATACCTTCTGAGATTTTAGTTCTAAGTGCCGTAACCTTTGCCTTTGTTCCATCAATTTCTCTGTTATTATCGATATAATCGCTTTCGGAGAAATCAAGAACGAATTCGATATCACTGTGTGGCTCGCGGACATATGCTGAATGACAAATTTCCGCTAAACGATAAGCAGGCTGTTTCAGAATATCGCAATCCAATTGTGAAATCGTATCTCTCTCAATAATATCCCTAATTTCTTTCTTTTTAACCACTCTTAACAACCTAAAAACTCTCTTCTCTTTATCATAAGTCATAATATGTGAAAACTCCGAAGGCACAACATAGTCACTCACTCCGTCCACAGGGGTATAAGGTACCACGCAATCAGAAATTTTGGCATTTCTGTAGGTAGCAAAAGAAATCTTCCCACGAACGATATCAGTCGAGCCTTTGACAATGCATGTTATCCCCATCGAAGAAGGCATATATTGTGCCGAAAGTTCTATTTCCTCATCAAGATTCTCGTCAGCGGTTTCGTCAAACTCATATCTTCGATTACCTTTGCTTTCAGTCAATACCAAATCCGAAGACTGTATTTCTTCAGTGGTAGCTTCACCATCTAGAATGCTTTCTTCCGCCTCGCTAATAGGCACGGTTTCATCATTATCTTGGTTCACCTGATTCCCCTGCGGATACAAAATCCCTACGGAATAGCGACTCATTGGACTGCTAGAAATCAATTCATGTTCGATATCAGGATTATTAAACTCCGAGCCTGGTCCAAGAAGTTCAGCTTTTATCAGATTAATGTATTCATCACGGGCCTCAATACATTGTTCCCGAATTTCTCCACTTGTCATTATGTAACCTCCATATCTGTAATAGGTTTGTTTATAAGGTTTGTCGGAATTAAAATACTCTTATCAAAAAATGTGATTGATTCCAACTCCAATATTTCCGATAGGTTCTCAACGTTGTCGTAAACCGTTTTAAGCTCACTTTCGTATGCAGGCTGATTTCCGCTGAGTTTATCTTCAATAGCTTTTCCAATTAATTCCAATATCTTTTTTCGTTGCCAGCGTACGATTCTGCAAGCGTTAAAGTACCCTGAAACATCATTCATTAAACATGAATCTCTTGTCATTTCCGCAATTTGTCGCAAGGTAGCTTCTTCTCTCGGAGCCACAATATGACTATCAGCAACAAGCCATTGACGAATACCTTGCTCTTGAATAGTACAACCAAAACCATTTAATTGTTTCGCAAGCTGTCTGTATGACAGAGAATTTCTTTGCTGATAATCCCGAAGAACTTCTTTCCACCTCTGCGCCTTTTCTACAGCATCGAGAATGTCTTTACTCAATTTGCCAGAAGTCTGCAATATGTCAAAAATTCTATCCACAATATTTCTAGTAAAATCATCACGTTTTGTAAAGATGATACGGTCACCAACAACCAGCTTATTCACATCCGTTTCCGATATCGGCTTCTTGGTATTTGATGGGTTGTAAACAACCGCTTTGTAATATTTTGAGAATATCATTTGCTCGTCGTTTGCGAATTTTCCAATTGCTACAGATTCCGACATAGGTACGTTTTCTCCAGAAGAGTTTACTCCTGCGGCAAACTTCCGAAGATTTAAAATGCTTATTGTTTCAATATATTCTTCCAAATTCAAAGACTCAACTTCAAAATTCTCCAATGTTTTATCATTATCAATATCATCAATATCATTCTCATTTGAGTATTCATTCAACCCGCTGATTAAATCCAACTTCTTCTCGAATTTCAAAGCTCTGCGTTTTATGCAATTAAACCAATGCGTTTCGCATTCATAAAGAAGCACAATAATATCGACGGCAGATTTACACTTCACTGGATCAAATCGCTTTCCTGAAAAGCCTCCTACAACAATCACTTTGTCGTAACTTTGACTTGTGTCAAAGCGGTTTGCGGTCATTATATAAATATGATTGTCACAGAAGAGCGGTTCCTTCTTCAAAATATCAGCATAATACGCTTTAGGAATAATAATAGCAATTTTTTGCCCGAATGAGTTTATCACCAATTCATGTAAAATATGATATTTAGGCGAATCCTTCAAAATAGACTTATACAAATCATCCAGGGCATCAGCAATAAAAATACATTGCAATTCAAAAGTACTAGAACTTTCTGTCACCTTCCAAAGTTCGTTTAACTTACTGGACGGAGAAGCAACACCAGGTTGAAGTTCTCCGTTTGTAATCAATGTTTCCACAAATCCCATAGAAAAAACTGCAGTGGTTAATAAACTGAGTAAGGATTGCGCCAAAATAATAAAATTCTTTTTTTTGTCTTCATCCAAATCAGACTGTATGATCACAAACAATGTTTTTCTAATTTTTTGGTATATATCCCAAGAACAGCCGCCTTTTATTACATGCGTTGTGACTTTATTATTTACGATGTTCTCAACCTGTTTTCCCAATTCCAAAGTAAACGGATTGGAGATAACCGTTGGCTTGGAATACTGATGCAAAAACTCTTTTGTGCATGCAAAAACAGCGGAATTTTCATTTTTATCAATATACTCCTCTGCGTTTTCCGAATCGATACTCATGGAAATGTGCGTGAATTTTAGCGTCTTCCTTCCTAGTAAGTCTTCAAGTTCTGAATAACCTTTCTTGGCGTTTTCTGAGCCGATAACAATAAGCCCAACAATCTTGTTTCCGCGCTTGTTCAATACAAGATCACGGGCAACCGAAACTTTCCCAGCAATTTTTAGTACAGGCTCTGTCTTTGAAGGATTGCTTCCAAATTGGTACATTTCATCGATATCTGTGTAATATGATGCTGGAACGATATCCTGAAGGCTGATTCTTTTTTCATCATAGTCAATTCTTAATCCTTTATATATGCGATCAAACGAAAATCTATCTACAACAATAACAACTGAAACCCCAGTAATTGCTGGTATTTCAGATACAGGTTTTCCTGTTACATAGGAAATAAAATCAGCACGATTTGATTTCTTTTTTCTTATTCCACGTCCATCGGTTGTATTAGAGGTTCCATTATATGGTTTTACTAAGTGCTTATTTTTTTCAAAAAGAATTTTGATTTTTTTTAAACCATTCTTTCCTCGTCCGTCTTGTTCAAGCCTTAAATATGATTGGTTATTCACTGTTTCTGTACCGCGCCAACGAAATCTTTCATTCTTATAAAGTACCATATCGCCATTCTGAAGAGAAGTAATAATCTCATCAGCATCGGTTTCATCCACCGAAACACAGATAAGAACCGCCATGATAAAGGTAACAACATCAAAACACACCGATCCTGTATGTAAAACCACACTTGATGAATGTTCTTTGAAAGGAATAGATGAAGAAAAAAAATCGGCGTATTTTTGAATAATCAACTCTTTTGATATTAATGAATTTTCAAAAAAGATGTCACATTTTTCAAAAAATTTAGAGAGAAATTGTCGATCATTCATATTATAGTCCTCCTATATATCTTTAGATCCGAGAATTTCAAAACACATCATCATAAACTTAGCCATCTCTTCTATTGCTGGAATGGTGACCGAATTACCAAACTGTTTATATTTCTGGGAGTCTGGGATACCTTCTGGGAAGGAAAAGCATTCTTGCCCATTTACATCCAAAAATGCATAATTTATAAATCCTTGTAATTTTCCCCACTCATTTGGTGTCATTACACGGATACCTTCATCATTTAAAGGTGTTCTTTTACCTTTAATTTCGATTCCTCCAATTCCATCTCGTGGATCATATATCAGATTACGCTCCTTGCCAGATCCACCAGTTGCCAATAAAGTGTTTGACACAGGGGAAACAATACCTTCTTCGTTGACCACACGGTATCCAAAGCCATAGCCTCTGCCTTCTTGTCTTTCGCGGTGGCGTTTTAGAGTTTCAAGATAGCCAGAAGCCATATAATACTTTGCTTCCACATTCTGTTCTAGCAAATCATTCAAATCAACGTATATTTTCTCTAAACGTTTTTCTGGTAGTTCTGTCGGCAATAATTCAAAAAGCTCTGCTGGAAATCGCTCGCTGTCAAAACCAATAATATAGATTCTGGGGCGATTCTGAGGAACTCCGAAATTTCGCGAGTTACGAATAAAATTCTTGCCTATATAAACAGGTTCTCCATCGCTATTGAGTGAAACACCTATAACTTTGTAATTTAACCTTAACGTCAGTTCTTCAATAATAAACCTGAACGTTGCTCCTTTATTATGTGTCACCAAGTGATCAACATTTTCAAGAAGGAAACCACATGGGCGAGTACGCTCGATAATTTCAGCTATGTGATGAAATATCTTTCCTTTTTCCTCATTTTCAAAACCTTCCTCCAGTCCTACCCGGCTAAAAGTTTGACAAGGAAAACCTGCAAGTAATACTTCGTACGGAGTACGCTCAACAAGTCGTTTAAACTCTTCGGACGTTACATCATTGTTGGGGTTTTCTCCGAAAATATGCTCGTATGTTCTGCAAGCCCATGTATCTTTTTCGGCAGATAAAACATTTCTAAAAAATCCTGTCATTTCAAAGCCACGTCTTATACCTCCAATACCTGCACAAAGATCAATAGTTCTGAACGGCATCTGTGGCATTGGTGTTCTGAGTGCTGTTATAATTTCATCAACGCATTCATACAACGTTTTTTTTATTCTGTATTCCCAAAAACGCAAAACAACCCACCCTTCAGCCGTCAGTCTATCTGTAACCTCTCTATCACGTTCAATATTTTTCTCAATCTTTGTAATCCAAAATTGACAATTAGATTCAATTTCCTTCTTCACATTATCCCAATCATAACCATGCCAAAATTCACCGTCACAAAAAACAGCAACTTTGCGTGCCTTAAAAACGAAGTCTGGCTTTCCAAAAACAGAAGGGTCATTTTTTGAATATGTAGTAATTCCGCGACGATTAAATTCATTAATGAATGCTTGTTCAAGTTCCGAATCAGTGCTATGCACTTGGCTCATATTATAGCTTATCTGTTCTTTTGTTTTTTGAACCATTACATATTACCTCCTTGATGCTACTTTTCTTTACGTTTCGTTACAGGTCTCTCCGCATCCTCTGGAATAATCCAAATTCGACTAAGCATAGTCGCTCCCAAAATCTTGCCTGATTTACACCATAATTGAACTTGTCGATTTGTTACACCCCATTTTTTGGCGGCATCTTGAACTGTGATATATCCGTTCATTTAATCAACCTCCAATTCGCCAGTTTTAATCCTTTTATTATACTTCGCCTAAGCGAAAACGTCAACAACCTATAGACTAAATTAGCAAATTATTCGACAAAAATTATTAAATATGTGGACAACTTTTTCACCCCCACACTCTCATAAAAATATTTTTTTGTTGAAAATCATATTTTAAACACGATTTTTAGAGTTGTTATTATAAAAAAATAGCACTTTGAGAATGTGAATTTTTCTCAAAGTACTATGCGAATTTTATATAGATTTACTATCTCTAGTAACATTTAATATGGGTATACTAATTGCCTATGCAATAATAGTTTATTTATTTTTTTAAGTTTTTCTTAAAACTAATTAACTGCCTATTTATCTCAAAATAGATATCAAGTAACAATCATATTACTTTACTTACCTTAATATTTGATACGTACATTCATACGGTTAAAAAACCTTTAATTTATGGACATTTATCTATCGAAAATTAGCCATGTATTTTCGCTAACCTTTATTATTTAACATATACACTTATAATGGATTAAAAACCTTCGATTTATGGACAGTTATCTATCGAAGATTAGCCATATATTTTTGCTTTTTCTTAATATTTAACACGTACACTTATAATGGATTAAAAACCTTCAATTTATGGACATTTATCTATTGAAAATAGACCGTATAAATTCACATATTATTATGATTTGGCACTGGATCCCTTTAGGATCAAAACAGCATAGATACTTTAATCAATAATATTTATATTATAAAAAAACAAGTATCTCAACAGTTGTGTCAAAGATACTTGCTTATGATTAGTTAATTGTCATTGGCAATGTCTAATTAATTGTTTGATTACTTATTCTTCTTCTCGCCACAAGTACAAGTGTAATAGTCGATTACTTGCTTTGTTTCGGCGTCGTGGTGCTTTGTTCCAGTTTGTATTTTTTCTGTTCCAACTTGAACTTGTTCTGTATACCATGCATGAGCACCTAAATCGTAACCTTCACCTTCTGTTAAACACCATAACCACCATTCATTAGTTCCACCATTATTTTGATAGTTTCTATATGCTACGGTTAAGTCTATTCCTGTACCTCTTGCAATCTTATGAGTTTCGTACTTAGGCACTTCTTCGTAGATTGGCTCATCCCATGCTTCTTTTACAGTTACGGTGGTGTAATGTGGTACCCAGTTATGCGTATGAGCAGGGGTTGGAGCAGGACTAGGACTTGGTGTAGGAGTAGATGCTTCTGTGGTTGGTGTCACAGGAGTTGGGTCTGGTGTACGTGGTGCTTCTGTGGTAGCTGATGTACTTGGTGTCTTATCTGGGTTCTTAGGTGTATTACCTTTGTTTGAATCTTCTGTTGATGCTGTTGTAGATGTTGATTTAGGTGATTCAGTGGTTGACTTGTTAGACTTAGCTGAATCTTTATCATCTTTTGATGATGTTGACTTCTCTGTAGTTGATTCAGAACTCTTATCCTTAGATTCTGTATCATTATCTGTATCTTCACTTAAATCTTCTGTTTCTATTTCTGTATCTGATGCTTCTGATATATCAGTTTCAGTTGAATTACAAGCCATTACTGTTACTAGTAATAACATTGCTAATACTATTACCATTGATTTCTTTAATATTTTCATAATTGATTCTCTCCTCTTTGTGGGTAATTATCATATTTTTCATACATTTAATACCTTAAATGTATATGCAATCTCGGTTTCTTATTTTCATTTATCTATAGTTTTCTATTTATACTTTGAACTGAATTAGCAGTTCTATTGGCTGCTCCTGCCATTCTATTTACATCTGTTCCAATTGCTTGATTTGTTGCTAGATTCATCATATTAGTCGCCATATTTGCTACATTTATCATATTACCAACCATTTGTTGACGAACTAGATTATCTTGTTTACTAATCAATACTTTTTGATTGTTAATTGTAACTATCTGATTATTAAGCATAGCATCTTGTTTTAGTGTCATTTCTTTTCGATATACATATGTATCATATAAATCTACAGCTTCTCTAATAGTATCAACTCTATGGTTTTCTACTAATTGCATAAAATAATTTACAGCTTCGAGATACCCATAGTCTTTTGGGAACCAAGTCAATACATTTCTTTGATACTCCTGACTAACAGCAAGCTTTCTATCTCGAATTTTAGAAATTTCTACTTCCAGTTCTTGATTCTGTTGTTCTATCATCTGGTTATTTGCTAATATTTGTTGATTTTTAGCCTTTATTCTTTCATTTGTATGCTTTACTGATGATTCATTTGATTTTTGTGCTACAACTATAATTAAACAAACTATACCTGCTATAAATCCAACAAGGAAAATTATTTGAATCAAACTCCAAGCAATACTAAACACAATATCAGCCGTAGTATCTTCAGGTCTAATAAATAACAACTCCATAAGTATAGGAAAAATAGATAACACAATAATTATTAAGACAGAACTTAAAATAGTAATCATAATTGTCTTTTTTATATTAGCCTTTTCCTCTTTATTATATCTTTGACTAGGTATAAATGGTTTCTTTCGATTCTCATACCTTTCCTCTTCTTCATTTAACTCACACATTCCCAGTATTAAACTTCGAGCATAAGTAAGTTTTTCATATAACTCATTCATCTGAGTCCCTCCTCATTATGTACTTTTTACTATCTGATTTTACAAGCTATTTTTACCATAGCTTTCTTCTTAAATATTAACTTTCACCCCTTCATACTTCTATAATCTACAATTATACTTAATTTGTTGAGTATAGTCAACCAATTAACTATGTTATTGTAATTTTATAACAAATACTAGAGGTGATACTATGATTTCATACAAGCCATTTTATGATA
>JAVBSS010000031.1:0-85578 GCA_031556525.1 Lachnospiraceae bacterium | reverse complement strand
AGAAAATCGATTCCACTTTCTATCATAAAGAAAATAAATCCGATCTCCATAGCTAAAAATAGTAATCCTTTTATTATTTGTCCCCTAGCGATATTACCCAGTCCCATTATTACAAATGTTAATTTAGTTAATACATCGCCTTTTACTAGTGCCTTAGCTATAGTTACCTGGTTTATATCATTGCTTCTAATTTTACTTTCTGACATAGGGTACGTCTCCTTTCATAGATTTATTTGTATATAGTTAGGGGGATGGCTCCCCCCTAACTATGTATGTGAGATTTATATATTAGGATTATTTAATATCCAATATACCTTTTACCATTGCTGCAGTTTTATCTGCTGCATTACTTTCTTTAACATCTCCTTGGATTAACTCTTTACCCATAGTCTCTGCTGGTGTCCAGTAAGTACCCATTTCAGATAACATTGATTGAACTACTGATGCTTCTTTTATTTCAAGATTTTGTGCATTTACTACTACATCTGCTTGAACTTCCGCAGAAGCTACTACAGTTTTATTAGTTGGAGCAATACCTCTAGTTGCAAACCTAATTGCTTGACATTCTTCTCCTGAAAGGTACGCTGCTAATGCAACTGCTACTTCTGGATCTTTACATTGTGGATTAACACCAATTGCTTTACTTCCTGCAAATGATTTCATTTGTCCATCAACACCATTAATATTAATTGTAGGAATCTTTGTAACACCAAAGTTTTCACCTAATGCATCTTTAATAGCTGCTGCATCCCAAGAACCTGAGCAATATGCTCCTAATTTACCTTCGCTAAATTTAGCTATACTGCTTCCTTCTTTTTCACAAGAGAATTTTTTATTTCCTGCTAAGTCAACAAGGTATTTTGTAACAGCAACTCCATTTTCATTATCAAAGTCACATCCTGCTGCTGCATCTGTTCCATCACCAAATAGTGTACATCCTGCTGCATAGTAGAAAGATGCTATATACCAGCTATTGTCTAATGGGAATGCGAAGTTTGTTACTCCTGAACCCAAGTCTTTTGCCATCATTGTATCTAATGATTTAACTTCATCTTCTGAATATTTGCTAGTATCATAATACATAAACCAAGTGTTTGATGTAAAAGGAATACCATATATTGCGTCGTTATATGTAACTGATGCTATCATGCTTTCTTCTTGTTGTTCTTTTAAATTATCTACAGTTGTTCCACCTAATTTAGATAATGCTCCTGCATCTACTAATATAGGCATTTGGTCATTTGCAAACATATATACATCCGCTGCTGCTGCTACGTCTTTAGTAACTACATCTTTTGCATCACCTTCTGAACATACACCATATTCAAATGTAATATTCCACTCAGGATGCTCTTCGTTAAACTTATCACACATAGCTTTAAGAATACCTTCATCATATCCTTCTACAGATGATTGATCTTCCTGTGGTCCCCAAACAACTAATTTCACGTCCTTTGTTTCAACTTCTCCTGTTGTTGCTTCAGTTGCTTCATTTCCAGTAGTATCAGTAGTATCTTTTGTGCCATCTTTACTCTCGCATCCAACTAATCCGAATGTCATCATTGCTGCCATTGCTAAAGCTAAAATCTTCTTAGATTTTTTCATAAATAAAGTCCTCCTTTTATTGATATGCGTTTGGTTTTTGTTACGCTTTATCTATAATTAATTATATAAGGAGGACTTTATAGGGTAAATATAAGGTATCTTTGAAACATGTTGCTTTTTTGTGTTTATATTTACTATATTAAATTTTCAATATTTTTTAAGTATTTACATAGTTCTTTTAGGTATTATTACCTCAACAGTTGTACCAACTCCAATCTCACTTTTTGTCTTTAATCCATATTCTTTTCCGAACAACAGTCTAATTCGTTCATGTACATTTCTAATACCATATCCTCTAGATTGTTTTGTAAGCATAGATGCAACTTGCACCTCGTTCATGCCTATTCCATTATCTCCTACAGCCAGTATTATTTTATCACCTTCACTTTTACCTGAAATGGTAATAACGCCTCTGCCTTCTGTCTTCAAATCAATTCCATGATCTATAGCATTTTCAACTAAAGGCTGTAGTAATAGATTTAAGGTCGAATATTCTAATATATCTTCATCTACATCCATAACTACATCGAATTCATTATCATGCATCATAAGTTGTATATCTATATATGATTTGACATTACTTAATTCATCTCGTATGGATAATATATTGTCACCTTTATTTAATGCAGTTCTATAAAATGTTGATAACAATAACGTTAATCTACTTATATCCTGCTGGTCAGTCTCTAAGGCTTTCCAGTTAATTAAGGACAATGAATTGTATAGGAAATGGGGATTAATCTGAGCTTGTAATGCTCTCATTTCAGATTCCTTCTGAGATATTTCCCCTTTGTAATTCTCATTAATAAGAGTATTAATCCTATTTATCATATTACCAAAACCTGTAATAAGATTTCCTACTTCATCTTTTGAATCACTAGTAACATTAATAACAAGATTTCCCGCTTCAACTTCCTTCATATTCTTTGTAAGTTTTTCAATATCACTTACAATTATCCTAGATAGGTAAGCAGATATAACTGCTGAACCACCTATACAACACAAGGTAACTAAAATAACAAGTAATATCATAGACCATATTGAATCACTTATTGCCTTATTAGGTTTATATAATATAATCTGCCAATCAGAGTCTGTAGTCTCACTTACTATTGTATAGCTTGTCTCATCCCTACCTTTATTTATCTCTATTTCTATTTCCAACTGGTCATAATCTAATATTTCGCTTTGATGTTCCTCATCAAAATCACTATATTCAAATATTACATTACCATCTTCATCTAATATATAAACTCCATAGTTATCATTTGTCATCTGCTTAAATGATTCAAACAATTTATCATAACTAACATCTATATATAATATACCCTTATCATCACTAGCATCTAGCAAAGGCATCTTTCTTACTGAAAAAGCTCTATTATTATCCTTATCTATAATCCACATTATTTGCCTATTGTTATCATAGATTTTACTATACCAATCTTCATTTTCAATCTCTGTTAGTGGTGCTAATGTTGTATCATGTTTTTCAATATCTCTATTATTATATATTGTAAGTTGATTTACATCTGCATTAAAATATTTAACTGAAGTCAACATAGGGTCTAGTACATTTGTAAACTGTTTATACATATCATAGTATCCATTATAATCGTAGCTAATAATCTGAGATATAGTTTGGTTATAAGCAATGTAATCTGATAAATTATTGTATATTTGTATTTGATTCTCCATACTCATAGTTGATTGAACAATAAAATCGTGCATACTATTTTCCTCTTGTTTCACAAGAAGTTTTCTGGTCTGTACATAAGAAAATATACCTAATATTAGCATAGGAAATACACCGATTATAAAAAATGTTACGATTAATTTTCGGCGAAATTCCATATCTTTAATTTTCTTACTTAACATCCTATGAATCTTCCTCATTTATCTCTCCTTGACTTCTAAACTTCTGAGGACTAACCCCAAAATATTCTCTAAAGCTTTGGCAAAAATAAGATACATTACTATACCCAACAGCATAGCTAATATTAACTATTTTGTTATGAGTGTCTTCAAGCATTTCTTTGGCCTTTTCCATTCTATAAGCCTTAATGTATTTGCTAAGATTTTGACCTGTTTCTTTCTTAAATACATGACTTAAATAGCTTGGTGCCATAAATACTTGATCTGCTAACTGATCAACACTAAGTTCTTTATCGTAATTTTCATAAATATATTTCTTAATTGATTCAATCTCTCTATGAACCATTTGAGGGTTACTTGAAAATATCTTTTCAAGTTTTCTAGTATTTAAATTAACTATTTCCATTACATCCGAGAAGTCCTTGGAACGATATAATCTATCTATTTCTTCATTCAATTCTTTTTCCTTTGCATTTGGCAAGTTATTATATATATCTTTAAGTAAGTTAGAAAAGATAAATTTGATATACACCTGTGAAAAAGATTTATGATTATTATATTTATTACTTAATTCATCTAAATGCTCTTTAAGTCCAATAATATCCTTCATCTTAATATCTTGTTTCATTTGTCGCATTAATGTATCATCTTCTACTTGTATATAAGATTCACTATCGTCATTTTCAAAGTCACTAAAAACTCTAGTTACTGTATGATAAAATTTGTTATCCATTAGATTTTCTAGTTTTTCAAATTGAACAGCAATTTGATTAATTCCATCTACAAACTCACTCCCAATTGCAACGTAGCATTTCTCTCTATACTTATTCTCTATTTCCGTTACAATTCTCTCACCTATATTCTTATAATCACAGTTAAGTCCACCATTAAATAGCAAAAGACTTTGCTGTGGATTAAGATTAAGGTAATGAATCCTCTCTCCCACTATCTTTTCTAACTCTTCTCTAATATTGCTTCCTTCATTTCCAAAGAAGTTAGTATTAGTCTCTAATAAAATCATTCTTCCATATTCATTTGCAAATTCTATATCTAGAAGTCTGCCACTCTTTTCATTTAAAATATCTGGATTTACACCATTTACTAGCGAATATAGCATATGCTCTTTCATAAACCCCTTTGTCTCTTCTTCTAATGCCTTTTTAACTTTATCATCATCTAACTCTTTTATAACTTTTGTAAGAGTTTTTGAAAATTCACTAGGATCTACTGGTTTTAATATATAATCAGTTACTCCCATCTTCATAGCAAATTTGGCATATTCAAATTCACTATAACCGCTAAATATAATCATCTTCATATTAGAATATATAGGCGCTGCTTCTCTAATCAATTCAATTCCATCTATAAAAGGCATCTTAACATCTGTAAGAAGAATATCCACTGGATTAGATGCTAAGAATTCTAACGCTTCTTTGCCATTAGTTGCTTCGCTAATATTCAATTCAATACCCTGTTGCTTTAATAGAAATTTTATACCATTTCTCTCTATTCGTTCGTCATCAACAATTAAAATATTATACATGCTAATCCTCCTACTATTATCACTTAACGACTGGCAGAAAACTTGGTGAGGTATTATCGAACCTAGTCGTAGCCGTATCTTGTAATTGACTGAGGTACTATCGAAGTCAATGCAAAGATTGTGTTATCAGTTTAGTTCATAAATTACCGCCTCATACGGTCTCAACAAAACATTATTCATATCTACACTACTATCATTATAATTACTTAGAATTATATCTACCTTATCCACTGCTATATCTATTTTCTTAAGTTCATTTTTAATATTAATCTGTACGTTGCTACTATAGAAATTACATACCACTAATATTCTATCTTCTCCAAGACTTCTTACATATGCAAATACTTCTCTATGATTACTAAATATCATAGTAAAGTCTCCATATACAATTACGTTTTTTTCTTTTCTTAACTTCACTAACTTTTGGTAATGATAAAATATTGAATCTTTATCTGCTAGTGTAGCTTCAACATTAATATTAGTATAATTATCATTTACTGCAATCCAAGGTAATGTTGTGCTAAATCCTGCATAATCTTCACTATTCCACTGCATAGGAGTTCTTGCATTATCTCTTCCCTTTGCATATATGGATTCCATAATTACATCATGAGATTCTCCCTTTGATATTCTATCCTTATACATATTTAATATTTCAATATCTCTATAATCATCTATGCTAGAAAATCTAACATTAGTCATTCCTATTTCTTCACCTTGATATATATATGGCGTTCCCTTCATACCATGCAACAAGGTTGCCAACATCTTTCCACTTAGAACTCTATATTCACCGTCATTTCCAAACCTGGATATTATTCTTGGCAAGTCATGATTATTCCAGAACAAACTATTCCAGCCATCTCCATTAAATGCTTTTTGCCATTTGTTAAGTACTTCTTTTAATCTTATAAAGTCTAAATTCGCAAGATACCATTTACCTTTTCCTTCTTGCTCATCTATTGTCATATGTTCAAACTGAAATATCATAGATAATTCTTCTCTAGTAGGATTACTATATAGTTTACCTATTTCCTCATCAGCACACCAACATTCGCCAACAGTTAATAGGTCTTTTCTACTAAAAGCATTCTGATTAATTTCCCTAATATAATCATGCAATCTAGGGCCATTTGCTGTTATGTTTTTATCAGGCATCTTACCTATTAATTCTATCACATCTAGTCTAAAACCACCAACGCCTTTGTCTATCCAGAAGTTAACTATATCTATTGCTTCCTTTCTAACTGCTTCATTCTCCCAGTTTAGGTCAGGTTGTTTTTTACTAAATATATGTAGATAATATTGTCCACTACTTTCATCATATTCCCATGCACTTCCAGAAAACATTGAACCTATATCATTTGGCTCATGTCCATCAACAGGATCTCTCCAAATATAATAATCTCTATACTTATTATCTATAGAGCTCTTGGCTTCCACAAACCATTTATGTTCGTCAGAGGTATGGTTAAGTACCAGATCAACTATTATTTTTATTCCTCTTTTTTCACTTTCTGTTATAAGTAATTCCATATCTTCCATTGTTCCAAACTCAGGCATTATATCTCTATAATCACTTATATCATATCCATTATCATCATTAGGTGACGCAAATACTGGGCTCAGCCAAATAGCATCTACACCTAGCATTTTTATGTAATCCAGCTTACTTACTATTCCTAATATATCTCCTATTCCGTCTCCATTACTATCCATAAAACTTCTAGGATATATTTGATATATTGCACTTCTATGCCACCATTTATTCATAATATATCACCTCTACAATTAATATTTATATTACTTATATTGTACAATAATTATTAGCCTGCGCCTAATATCTTTTAAGCACAGGCTAATAAAAGCTGCAATCAATAACTACACTAATTTCCAAATGTCATTGTTATACTCTTCAATTGTTCTATCTGATGAAAAGAATCCTGCTTTTGCGATATTAACTATCATTTTCTTAGCCCATTCTGTTCTATCTTCATAATCTTTATATGCTTTCTCTTTTGTTAATATATAATCTTCCATATCAGGGAAAGTCATAAACCAATCTTTATTTATAAGTTCTTCGTATAGTCTATTTAGATTATCTTCTTTACCTATTTCAATCATCTCATCACTAATTATAAAATCAACTGCTGCTTTAATTATTGGTGAATTTTTATAATAGTCTGATGAACAATAATCTTCTCGCTGGTATCTATCAATAACCTTATCACTATCTTCACCAAATATATATATATTATCTTCTCCTACAAGCTGACTAATCTCAACATTAGCTCCATCCATAGTTCCTAAAGTAACTGCACCATTTAACATAAATTTCATGTTACCTGTTCCAGATGCTTCTTTTGATGCTAGAGAAATTTGCTCTGAAATATCACAAGCTGGTATTACTTTTTCTGCTTTTGTTACATTATAGTTTTCAATCATTACTACTTTGAAATATGGACTAACCTTAGGGTCATTTTCTATTAATTGTTGTAAGCAAAGTATTAGATGTATTATATCTTTTGCTATAGTGTATGCAGGTGCTGCCTTTGCTCCAAATATCATGGTAATTGGCGTTGTTGGTATATTCCCTGCTTTAATATCAAGATACTTGTGTATTGCATATAAAGCATTAAGTTGTTGTCTCTTATACTCATGCAATCTCTTAACTTGAATATCATAGATAGAATTTTCGTCAATACTAATTCCTTGTGTTTCTGCAAGAAATTCTTTTAAGTGTTTTTTATTCTCATGTTTAATATTAAGTAATTCATCTAATGTTTGCTCATCATTAATATATTTTAATAAGTCTTCTAACTTAGTGGCATCTTTCTTATATTCGTCACCGATTTTCTCTGTTAAAAATGCTGTTAACTCTTTATTACAGTGTAATAGCCATCTTCTAAATGTTATACCATTTGTCTTGTTATTAAATTTATCTGGATATATCTTATAGAAGTTGTTTAACTCACTATTTTTAAGTATCTCTGTATGAAGATATGCAACACCATTTACACTATAACCATAGTGAATATCCATATGTGCCATGTGAACTCTATCATCTTCATCAATTATATATACTGATTCGTCATCAAATTTCTCTCTTATCTTCTTATCTAACACTTTAATTATAGGTACAATTTGAGGTGCAACTTTCTCTAAGTATTTAATTGGCCATTTCTCTAATGCCTCTGCCAATATTGTATGGTTTGTATATGCACATGTTTTTGATACTATTTCAATAGCCTCATCTATATCTATACCTTCTTTGCCTAACAATCTAATAACCTCAGGAATAATCATAGATGGATGTGTATCATTTATCTGAATAGCTACATAATCTGATAGATCATGTAAATTAGAACCTCTTTTCTTTGCTTCATCTAAGATTAATTGAGCTCCACTACTTACCATAAAGTATTGTTGATACACTCTTAATAAATGACCATATTCATCACTGTCATCTGGATATAAAAATAGAGTCAGATTCTTCTTAATTTCTTCTTTATCAAAGCTAATTCCATCATCTATTATAGTTTCATCTATAGAATCAATATCAAATAAATGCAATTGATTTGTTTGATTGTTATATCCTGTTACTGCTATATCATATAGTACAGACTTTACGGTAAAATCTCCAAAAGCAACCTCATAAGATGTCTCTTTTCTTGTCAACCAGCTATTATTATTAATCCATGGATTAGCAGTTTCCTTTTGTAGGTTATTTTCAAATACTTGCTTAAATAATCCCAAATGATAATTAAGACCGATTCCATCTCCATTTAAACCTAACGTTGCAATTGAATCAAGAAAACATGCCGCAAGTCTTCCAAGACCTCCGTTACCTAATGAAGGTTCATTTTCAATCTCTTCTATATCAGCCATCTTCTTGCCATTACTTTCAAGCTCATTTCTTACTTCATCATATAAACCTAAATTTATTAGATTATTGCTAAGTAATTTTCCAATTAAAAATTCTGCTGATACATAGTATAACTTTCTCTTCGAATTAGACCCTTCTTTACCCACAGCCTTATCTTTGCATAGTTCCAAAAGAGTTATATAGATTTCTTCATTACTACATTCTCCTAAACTCTTTCCATATTTGTTTATTACTAAATTTTCTAACATGTCTTCTCTCCTAATTTTGTTTAACGTCCATATATAACTGATAGTTTCCCTAATTTCTCAATATGCTCCTTTGTAAACTCTCCTTCTAACAATCTCCATCTCCAATTATTCCCTATGGTTGAAGGAAAATTCATTCTTGCTTCATTATCTTTTTTCAATATATCTTGCATTTGAAATATTACTGTATCTGCAACACTCCTGTATGCCATAATAAACACTTTATCTATCAAATCATTTTTGCTACTTGCACCCACATAATTCATAGCATACGCTAGATTTCTTATATCTAATCCGCCATAATATCCTGCTAATGTTTCATTATCATGAGTCCCACCATAAGCTACACAATTCTTAACATAGTTGTGAGGCAAATGTTCATTTTCAGTATTGCAATCAAATGCGAATTCCAGTACCTTCATTCCGGGAAATCCTGATTTAACTAACAACTCATTAACCTCTGGTACAACAACCCCTAAATCCTCTGCTATAATCTTAGCATCAGTCGTTGATTCATCTATAGCTCTTATAAGGTCTTCTCCTGGACCCCAAGAAAAGAATCCATTTCTAGCGCTTCCATTAGCAGGTATTGAATAATACCTTACTATACCTATAAAATGATCTATTCTAATTACATCATACAATTTGGCTGAACCTGCCATTCGTCTTCTCCACCAAGCAAAGTTCTCTACCTTCATTGCCTTCCAATCATATAACGGATTGCCCCATTTTTGCCCCTCGTCTGAAAATGCATCTGGCGGACAACCTGCAACATGAATAGGTCTTCTATTTTCATCTAGTTGAAATAAATGTGGATTCACCCATACATCTACACTATCTAATGCTACATATATTGGAATGTCTCCAATTATCTCTATTCTCTTATCATTAGCGTATTTCTTCAAACGATTCCATTGCTCATAAAATTTGTATTGTATGAATTTCCAAAAGTCTATATCGTTCTCTAAATATTTTCTATATCTACAGATTGCATCAGGCTGTCTAAACCTTATATCCTTATCCCATAAAAGCCATTCTTTGTTATTAAAATGTCCTTTACAAGCCATAAATAAACTATAATCATCTAACCAATCTGCATTTTCTTCTTGAAATCTAATATAGCTTTCATTTTCTCTATGTTTACTTCTTAAGTGCCCTTGCCTTAATATTCTATATCTATTGTTCCATAATTTTTCATAAGATACTCTATCTTCACTATCACACCAATCTACACATCTTACCTCATCTATGTCTAACAACCCTTCTTCACATAGCATATCCAAATCTATAAAGTATGGATTTCCTGCAAATGCAGAAAATGATTGATATGGACTATCGCCATAGCTTGTTGGCCCAATAGGCAATACTTGCCAATATTTTTGACCCGCCTTAACTAATTCATCTATAAATAAGTATGTACACTTTCCCATTGTTCCTATACCATAAGGCGATGGTAAACTAGAAATATGAAGTAGTATTCCAGCACCTCTAGTAAGCTGTTTTTCTTTCAACAATATCACCTCTTTTATTATTTAGTTTTTGTTCTTATATGTATGCTAACAAGATTATTTTGGGTTGTATATATAAGATATTTTTGATATATGTTGATTTTTTAAGGTTTACAATATTTGTTTTGTGACATAAGAAAAACACCAAGAATTAAATCTCGGTGTTTTCATTATTTTATAAACTATATAATTTTATTTTAGTGTGATGCCCAATAACAATGAACTAAATCACCTTCAGAGGTACCATCTGCATAAGAATAATCCTCAAATAAATAATCTTCAAATCCCTTAACCATAAAGAATAGTCCCTTAAAAGTATAAGTATTTCCTGGTTCAAATTTCTCTATATCATTCTCTAAATCTTCCATACTTCCCATTCCAATATATGTAGATGCACCATCAGCTGAAGGAATTCCACCACCAGTTATATTTGAAGCTCTTAAACTTAATGTTGGCTCTACCATTCCATATTCAGGTGCTGGGAAATCTGCCGGAACATAAACTTCGTATTCCATAATACAAGCTTCCACATCAGAAGGTATTGTTATTTCTGATAAATCTATTTGTTGGAAATCATATGCTACTTCATTATGTGCTGCTATACATTCATCTATATATGCTGCATCATCTGTAGCTGTTACTACTCCAACAACTCTTACGTATATTGTGTGATACATTTTATCTTCTGTAGCATATCTTGTAAATTCACACCATTGACCAAGTGGCACTGTATTTTCTTCTGATGTAGAACCAAATGCAACTGCATCTGCTATATCACCGGTATTACCTGTGCTCTTTGCTTCTTCTGTAGTTGGTTCTTCTGTTTCTTCCTCTGTCTCTTCTTCTGTATCCCCTGTTGTCTTTTCTTCTGTTGCTTCTTCTGAATCTGTAGCTGTAGCTGGATTAGCTCTCCTTGGCAAAGGTAATTGACATCCTGCTAGTGATAGAATCATCATACAACATAGCATAAGCGCTATAATCTTCTTCATTTTCATTATTCTTCCTCCCCATTTCTTTGGTTTTAAACAAATCGATTATATCAACTTATTATATTATTGGCAACACTAATTTTCTTACAAAATGCTTTCACCTTCCATATATTGCTGCCCATTTTGCTAGTTTTTGTAAATGCCCCTCTGTCAATTCATGGTCCTTTATTCTCCATCTCCAATTATCTCCTATAGTTGATGGAAAATTCATTCTTGCATTGCTATCCTTTTTAAGAATATCTTGCATTTGAAATATCACTGTATTTGCAATACTTCTATATGCCATACTAAACATTTTATCTACTAGACAATTCTCATTTAATATATCTGCATATGTTATAGCATATGTTAACTTGTCAATGCTCATCTTGTCATAAAATCCAGCTAATGTATCATTATCATGTGTACCACCATATACTACACAATTTCTTGTATAGTTATGAGGCAAATGTTCATTTTCCGAATTGCAATCAAAGGCAATCTCCATTACCTTCATTCCTGGATATCCTGCTTTTTTCATTAACTCTGTAATCTCTGGCACTATGACCCCTAAGTCTTCTGCAATTATTTTTGTGTCTGGTGTAGCCTCATCTATAACTTTAACTAATTTTTCTCCTGGGCCCCACTCAAAAAATCCATTTTTCCCGCTGTCCTCAACAGGGATGGCATAATATCTTACTATTCCTATAAAATGATCTATTCTTATTATATCAAATAATTTTGCAGATCCTTCTATACGTCTTCTCCACCAAGCAAAACTCTCCACTTCCATAGCCTTCCAATCATATAATGGATTTCCCCACTTTTGACCTTCTTCTGAAAATGCATCCGGTGGACACCCTGCAACATTAACGGGCTTCCTATTCTCGTCTAGTTGAAATAAGTGTGGCGCTATCCACACGTCCACACTATCTAATGCTACATATAACGGAATATCTCCAATTATATTTATGCCCTTGCTGTTGGCATACTTTCTAAGATTACTCCACTGCTCATAGAATTTGTACTGAATAAACTTCCAAAAATCTATATCATGTTCCAAATATTTTTTATATCTCACTACCGCATCAGGTTGCCTAAACTTTATATCTTCGTCCCACGCTAGCCATTCTTTATCTTTGAAATGATGTTTGCACGCCATAAACAACGCATAATCCTCAATCCAATCTTGATTATCTTCTTGAAATCTACAAAATGCTTCATTTTCTCTATGCTTACTCTTCAAATGGGCTAGTTTTAAAATCTTATATCTGTGCTTCCACATTTTTTCATAGGAAACTCTATCTTCACTTTCATACCAGCTAATGCATCGTACATCATCTATATTTAATAATCCTTCTTCACACAACTTATCCAAATCTATAAAGTATGGATTTCCTGCAAATGCCGAAAATGATTGATATGGACTATCCCCATAACTTACCGGACCTATAGGAAGCACCTGCCAGTATTTTTGACGTGCTTCTACCAACTTATCCACAAATGAATAAGCGCTTTTCCCTAGAGTTCCTATCCCATACGGTGACGGCAAGCTAGATATATGAAGTAGTATTCCTGCGCCACGAGGTAAATGTTTATTTTTCACAGCCATCATCCTTTCTATAATATAATTAATCGTTATTATTATATTATTGGCAGAATTCTGTCTTATATGTATTTTGAGCACATTTACATTATATTTATTTATTTTCTTTTATTAATTTATATATTATAATTTTAAGCTAAATCCTTTTGCTGATTTTGTAGTATCAACTTTAGGTCTATTATATGTTTGTATTGCTATCTCTCGTTCCTTTTGCTCACGCTTTCTTTGATCTACCATATTTACCATGCGACCAAAATCTTTCACTCTCATTCTCTCAAGTTCTTCATCATATCCATTTAATATATATTTACAACAAACTGCATATTGTGTTAATGCATTTTTAATTTCCATGTTTTTCATACGAACTGAATACATATAATTTTGTCTATCTACAAGCATTAAATATTGTTTCTTTATTGTAAAATATGTAAATATACCATATGCCGAATATTTTAATTCATCAATATTCTCATATGCCCAAACAAAATCTTCATTCATAAGCATTACCATCTCTTTGGAAGATTTTAAAAACCATGTAAACTTACTTCCTATCTTAAGGCTAGGTCCATAATTTTCTGCCAACCTATAATCTTCTTCTATTTCCTCCATAGTCATTGTCTTCAACGCTTTATCTATTGCCTTCATATAATTTTTCTTATATAAACCACCCATTAATCGCACTAGCTTAATTACTATTACTACAAGAAAAATTATAGTAAATACTAATAAGACAGAAATAATAATTTTATCTTCTAGCAGACTAGGTTCCATTTCATTATTATAACTAATTATCAGGTCGGCTACAACAACAGGAAGTACCACCCATACTGCCCAATACATGATAACTTTAAAAATTGATTTAATTATACCTTTTCTCGATTTTTTCCCTAACTCATTTATCATATTTTCTCCTCCAGTGTTTACACATTATAAAATAATTACAAATTATTTTCTTTTATTAATTTTATCAAAGTTGGTTCTATATCAAACTCTTCACATAATTTATCAATCTCTTGCAATGCTTTTAATTTTCTATCCGAAGAAACATCTCCTCTTATTGCTCTAATTAATATATTTTTAGGCGATTGTTCTATATCTATAAATTCCAATAAATTTGTTTTGTAACCCTGCGATTCTAATACATTTCCTCTTATTGCATCTGTTATAAGAGCGGATACTCTTTCTTTTATTATTCCATACTTAGTAATCAAAGAAAGTTTCTCACTTGATATCTGACTATTAACTTCATGCTGACAACAAGGCACTGATAATATAATCTTTGCTTTCCACTTAATTGCATTATACAACGCATAATCTGTTGCGGTATCACAAGCATGCAGTGTTATTACCATATCAACTGGCATATCTGTTTTATAACCATTTATATCACCAAGTTTAAATGTTAGGTTTTCATATTTATATTTATTGGCTATATCATTACACTTATCAATAACATCTTCTTTTAAATCAAGTCCTACTATATTAGCCTTAAGTTTCTTAACTTCAACAATATAATAATACAAAATAAATGTAAGATATGATTTGCCACAACCAAAATCTATTATATTAAGGGTATCTGATTGATAATTCTTGAGTACATCATCTACCATTTCAATAAATCTATTTATCTGCTTGTATTTATCATACTTAGAATTAACTACTTTACCTTCCTTTGTAAATACACCTAAATCGATTAACGGTGGTATTATCATTCCTTCTTCTAATATATATTTTTTCTTCTTGTTGTTTGCTTCTATTGTAATTTGCTTGCCTGATACATTTCTTCTATTAACAAGCACCTTACCCTTCTTACTAACCTTCACATCCATTTCTTTATCTAGTGAAAATGAATTTATCTGCTTATAATTATTTATAAGGTTAATTAGCGTAGCTTCCAACTCTTCTATTTCTATATTACTATGAAATGCTTGTTTTTCTGTAAAACTTTCAATCTGATACATCTGCTTTGATTTAATTATTTTCTTGCTTATAACTATCTTCTTATACTCATATTCTTTATTAGATTTATCGCTAAGTACAACCTTATATGGGTTAGTATTGCTTATTTCTACTATAATATTATTTATTTCACTCATGATTATCTCCATTATTCTATATTTGGCATTATATGTTCGTAAGGATCAAATTGAAATCCCCCATTATCCATAAGTGATATTATTTTATCTGTAAGGTCACTTACTGTAACATAAAAATCTTTAAAAAACCATATCATCAACACAGTTAATATAGCCACATATACATAGTATGGTTTCATATCACGTTTTAGTGCTTTCGCTCTATACCATATATATAAAGGTCTAAATAATATTGCATGTACAACAAGCATAACTTTCAATTTCTTAATCTTATAAAGAGCTATACAATCTGTTACAACCAATATTATTCTAGCGATTTTAAGAATACCCGTAATTATAGGAATTACTAGAATCATCGGGTTGAATGCTAGCAAATCTACTATATCTGTACACTCTATAATCTTTGACATAAATGAATTGTAACTTGCTATCATAATTGTTAATGAAATCACATCCATTATCATAATTGCTTGAACTCTTTTGTCGCTTACCTCTGGTGGTAATTCCTTAATTACATAAGGTTGATCATCTTCAATAATCATATCTGGTTGTTCCATTAGTCTACCCCCGTGTATTCTTCTTACCTTGCTCTTTCAGTCATGGTATATAGGTTCTTATACATACCACCCTTTTCTAGCAATTCACTATGTGTTCCTTCTTCAACTATTCCCTCTTCTGTAAGTACTACTATTCTATCCGCATTTTTAATACTAGATAATCTATGTGCAATAGTAAGTGTAGTACGACCTTTTGCAAGCTCATCTAGTGATGATGCAACATAGTATTCACTTTCATTATCTAATGCCGATGTGGCTTCGTCAAGAATAATAATAGGTGGATTCTTTAGAAATACTCTTGCTATACTTATACGTTGTTTCTGACCTCCAGATAATTTAACTCCTCGTTCTCCTATATAAGTATTATATTGGTCCTTTAATTCCCTAACAAACTCGTCTGCTCCTGCTCTTTTTGCTGCCTCCATAACTTCCTCTTCGGTAGCATCAAGTCTTCCATAAAGAATATTGTCATATACTGTTCCAGAGAATAAATATACATCTTGTTGCACTATACCGATACTCTCTCTAAGACTTTTCAAAGTGTAACCTTTTATGTCATTTCCATCTATAGTAATATTACCTCGTGTAACATCATAAAACCTAGGTATTAGATTACACAATGTCGTCTTTCCTCCACCTGATGGTCCAACAATCGCAATCTTTTCTCCCTCATTTACTCTAAGGTTAAGATTACGAAATACTTTGTTATGATCATCTGGATATTCAAATGATACATCTTTAAATTCAATTACTCCACTAGGGTTAACTAATTCTGTTGCTCCTTCTTCGTCAAATATCTCAACTTCTGCATCTATTATCTCAAAGAATCTCTGAATTCCTGTTACGCCTCGTTGGAACTGCTCGGCAAATTCCATTATCCTTCTAATAGTTGTAATAAGTGTAGTTATATATAGCAGATACGCCACCAAATCACCTGCATCTATTACCTTATTAACAACGCCAATACCACCAACTATTAACACAACAAGATACATTAATCCGTCGAAGGCTCTTGTCATACTATGAAATGCTGCCATATATCTATAAGTCTTTTTCTTTATATCTAGGAATTTAATATTATCTTCTTGGAATTTTTCTTGTTCTCTCTCTTCGTTAGTAAATGCTTTAACAACTCTCTGTCCTAATAAAGATTCCTCTATAACGGAATTCATCTCGCCTATTTGAAATCTTTGCTCAATGAATGCTGATTTTAATTTCTTATTAAAATAATTAGATCCTATTATCATAAATGGTATTAGAAGAAATATTATTATTGTTAGAAGTACATTTATTCTTATAAGTATGATAAATGATACAACTAGCTTAATTCCTGCAATTAAAAATTCCTCTGGGCAATGATGTGCAAATTCTGTTACATCAAATAGATCATTGGTTATACGTCCCATAATCTGACCGACTTTTGTATTACTAAAATAAGTGTGTGATAGCTTTTGTAAATGAGCATATGCATCCTGTCGCATATCCGTTTCTAGCTTACTTCCCATTATATGTCCTACACCTGACATATAATATTGTGCTAGTAAATCAACTATTCTTAATAATAAATATAATCCACCTAGTTTAAGTATTATCCCTATAGTAAGGGTTGCCGTATTGCTAAAACCTTGATTTGTAATGTATCTCATTATTAACGGTAATACCAATTCACATACTGTTGTTAGTGCTGCACATATTAAATCAACTACTAATATCCATTTATATTTTTTAAAGTAAGGCGAAAATCTCTTTATTAACTGCCCCGTTGTATAATCTTTCTTTTCCACGATGTCTACCTCTTAATTCTAATTTTAAATATGTCATCATTATAGAATATATCAAAGGGATTTGTAAATCTTTATTCTTTTACAAGATTTTTCTTTTGTTGACTAAGTATTATAAGTGAATATATAATAAGTATTTAGTAGATATTCTCGATATTAGTATAAAGTTATATTATCGAGTTTATGTGTATATGGTGTTACAAAGAACTTAGTATAATACATACAGATTGGAGTTATTATGTGGATTGCAGATAATTGGAAAGATTACGAAGTTATAGATTGTTCAGATGGTGAAAAATTAGAGCGTTGGGGAAATTATATATTAGTTAGACCAGACCCTCAAGTACTATGGGATACACCTAAAACTAATAAAGGTTGGAACAAAATGAATGGTCACTACCATAGAAGCAACAAAGGTGGTGGTGAATGGGAATTCTTTGATTTACCTAAACAATGGTCTATCAACTACAAGGAACTAACATTTAACCTAAAGCCTTTTAGTTTCAAACATACAGGATTGTTCCCTGAGCAAGCTGCTAACTGGGACTGGTTCTCAGAGAAAATTGAAAATGCAAATAGACCTATTAAGGTTCTTAATTTATTCGCTTATACTGGTGGTGCTACTTGTGCAGCAGCTAAAGCAGGGGCCGCTGTAACCCATGTTGATGCATCTAAAGGTATGGTTACTTGGGCAAAAGAAAATGCCAAATCTTCCGGTCTTGAAGAAGATCCTATTAGATGGATTGTTGATGATTGTGTGAAATTTGTAGAACGTGAGATTCGTCGTGGAAATAAATATGATGGTATTATTATGGATCCTCCTTCTTACGGAAGAGGTCCAAAAGGTGAGATATGGAAGATAGAAGACGAGATACATTCTTTCATTAAGTTATGTGCTGAACTTCTTAGTGATGACCCACTTTTCTTCCTAGTTAATTCATATACTACTGGACTTGCTCCAGCAGTTCTTACTTATATGATATCAACTGAAATAGTATCAACTCATGGCGGACAAGTTGAATCTGATGAAATTGGTCTTCCTGTAAGTAGCAACGGACTTGTACTTCCTTGCGGTGCATCAGGTCGATGGAGCAAATAAATTAATATAAAAAATGGTATAGTCAAAACGACTATACCATTTTTCATATAACATTACACCAAATATCTACCCTTAAACTGATCTCGCATTTCCTTTGTTATACCTAATCCTTGCTCTATAAAGTTATCCATAGAACCCCATTTTTTATCTATAGTAGCGAATGTGGCATTTAAGAATTTCTTATCTACCATAAACATAGACTCAATCTTCTTAACCAACATCTTATTATGAACCATTTCCACAATCTTATCATGATATTCTTCTATCATTATTTTAGTAAAATCATTTGTTAGTAGATAGTCCTCCATTATGGTTTCTCTATCTACATCAAGTACTGCTAGAAATAATGCTGATATCGTTCCACATCTATCTTTACCTGCTGTACAATGCCATAACATAACATTATCTTCATTAGCAATTATCATCTCAAATACTTTCTTTATCTGTGACAATGAATATTCATCAATCAACATCTTAGCGTATAACTTTTTCATATTAGGAAGTTTCTTAAGCATAGCTAGAGATTTCTTGCTTTCCTTATCGTATGTAATTCCAACCGTTCCTGCTTCGAATAGGGAAACATGAATATTCTCTACTCCATTCATTTCTACATCAGGACTTTGGTCTACTTCCTCGTCAGTTCTTAGATCAATAACTTTTGATAATTTGTACTGTGATGTAAGAATATCTACATCTCCCTCAGTTAACTTATCAAGTGCATTGCTACGAAGAAAGCATCCAGACTTTATAGTACGATTCTCTCTATTTACTATGCCACCAAAATCTCTTGCATTTTTTGCACCTTCTAGATCAATTTTTCTCATTTTATATACCCCTTTGTCTACGATTTTCACAATTAACATTATTACAATTACTACATATATCTACACATACTTTGGTTTCTTCATCTGACACCTTACCTAAAAACACTGCTGTTTTCATTGGTGTACATGCATATGCCTCATTGTATGTAATATTCTCTATATTAAGTATCTTAAATATATCACTTACTAATTCCATAGGATATTTATCTCCTATAAAAATATATTCAGCTATATAACATTTATATGTTTTACTAAATCTATCTGAAACTATATTATATAACTTTTTCAATAATTCCATTCCTAGTATATCTATAACATATGCTTTTAATAATTCCCCTTGTTCCATATAATATTGATGTTTTGTGTCAACACCTTCACCTAAGGTAACTACACATATGCCGCATTCGTTCATATCCAAGCCTAGTGAATTATGCGTGTCTAACACATAATATATTTCGCTACTAACTACTGATCCTATGATTATATTCATCTTCTCTAATTCATTTAAGGGAACATTATCCATATGATAACGTTCCCTTATATTTATTAGTTCTTCATTATTAAGTTGTACCGCCCAACTATTAATCTTCATTGCATCAACTTTCTAAACTAATATAAATAAAAATTCCTCACTTGCTATATGAATGGTTGTGTTATGAACAAGTTCAACTGCCATATCACCTATATCAATACCATTTACATATGTGCAGTTAGTAGAACCATTATCATTAATATAATATCTACCATTTCTATAAACTATAGCACAATGATATCTACTTACTCTTTCGTTATCAATTACATAGTGATTGCTCATAGGACTCTTGCCTAGGTTAAATCTTTCCCTATCAATATGAATCTTCTCATTAGTTGCCATTCGTACTAGATAAGGTGTAGCTGGTATATATTTAGGTTCAACTGCTAATTGTTCCTCTTCTTCAACTTCCTTAGCTGGTTCTGATGCAACTTCTTCAATCTCTGGTTTTCTTGCCTCTTCAAATTTCTTAGCCAATTCCAAATCTTCTATCTGACCATCAAACATATTTACTTCTGTTACTTCACCCGCTATATTATCAGCAGATTCCTCTATCTCGCCAAGGACTTGTTCATCATAAATATAGCTTACTGCTTTTCCTATATCCGCTCCACCTAATTCTCTTATTAATTCAACAAATTTTGTATTTGAATATTCCTCTGAATTAAGACAATTAAGAAGTCTTCCAACATATTCTAAATTATCAGATTCACTGTATCTAGCTCCTGCCAATAATCCTTTTAAGAATATTCTAAAATCAACATCGTGCTCAACATTTTCTACTGGTATACATATAAATCTTATAGTTAAATCATCTGGATTAACATATAGATATCTCTTATTAAGAATAATATATTTAAGCTTAACACCTTTTCTAGTAAGACCACTCAACTCTTTAATTAAATTAAAGAATATAGTAAGTAACACTTCCTCTTCTATATTGTTTTTCAATATTTTATCTAAGCTTATATAATTTCCTAGTAGCACTTCTACTATTCCGTCATATTCTGTACATGTAGTAATAGGTAATATGTGCAAATCACTATTTTCAAATACTATATCTACAACTTGATTATCAATCGAATCATTGGGTCTTAATTTTGTCTTTAAGTACTGGCAATCTCCAGCTTTAATCTGAGTAAATTTTATACTTTTCATACCTTATCTCCTCGCATTTAAAATGTATATATGTTTACAGTTAACTAATTTTCTTAATATCTCTCAACACTTGTTCTATGTTGTCATACCTATCGTCCATATCCTCTGCCATACATTTAAACACAATTTTCTTCATATTAACATCTAAATCATCTGCAAGAATAGTTTTCTTATTAGGTGTCTTTTCTGTAATTATATAATATATTAATGCGCCAAATGAATATACATCACTTCTAGTATCCATAACTCTTGTTGTATCATAATATTCTTTTAATTCTGGTGCTGTATATGAATTATGACTTATTCTATACAAATAATCTCTGCTCAAGTATTTTGTAAAACCATACTCCAATAGATATACTAAACTATTCTCTGTTATTATTATGTTCTGTGGTGTTATCTTGTCGTACAGAATCTCATCCTGATAATTATGTATATAGGCTATTGCCTCTCCAATAATATTTATCAACGAGATTTTATCTGAATATTCCATCGCATATTCATTAAAATATTCTTCCAAATTACTTCCTGCAATAAATTCTGTAGACACATATGTTGTCTCTTTGTCTCCAAAAATATTATATATTTCAGGAATTCCATCTTTATTAATATTACGAACTGACACACTTGAATCAAGTAAATATTTAATATCATAACAATCTGAATCAAATTCTATTACAGCTTCTAATCTGTCCCCCACCTTACTGTTAACACATTTCAATAATTGAATTCCATTATCTTCATAATAAATGTTCCTAACAGTTAGCTCATAGTCTATACCTAATCTATCGCCTACTCTAGACATATGTACCTCCTAACAAAAAACTACTATATGTTGTGTATTTCTTCAATTATAGGTATAATAACATATATTTTGACACATCACAAGAAATCAATGCCATGAAGTATATAAAACATCATTTTTGTTATATCCATTACACGTTTCTACATTTTTTTCTTCTACTATTTAATATAATAGAAGAAAAGAAAAAGGAGGAATTTATAATGATTACAAAATTGAGCACTACCCAATCAGTAGAACTTCCAACAACCCTTTTGACAGAATTATCCCTTAAGGATGGTGACTTTCTAGACTGCATTGCATTTATGGGTACAATACACCTACTACCTATTAGGTTAAGGGAGGACAAAGATATGCCAAAGACGAAAGATTATAGAATACAAGTTACTCTTTTTAGAGAGTTTAATGTTATTGTAGATGGCGAATATTATTTTGTTAAAAATAGAAAAGCAAGGGAATTGCTTGCTTATCTCATTTCACAAAATGGCACGCCGTTTAACAAGCTTTCTTTGGCTGAAATCCTTTGGCCACAGACGTCTCAATCACAAGCAATGGACAACTTATATAAAGTTATAAATTTTCTTAAGCAGTCTCCTTTTACGCTTATTAATAGCAGAGGAAAAATACAATTGGATCTATCAGTAATTCAATGCGATACTTTTATGTTTGAAAAATATTATGGTGACCGTCATAATATTGAATCTGCACGAAAAGCCATTGAATTATATGAAGCTCCTTTTTTATTTGAAGAATATTATGAATGGACTGCTACAAAAGAAGCTTTCTATGAAATTAAGTATTTTGAAATGCTAGATAATATTGTTCAATATTATGAAAGCCTACATGACGAAACTACCGCTTCTTATTATAGACTTAAGCAATCTATATATACATAAATTACATTCCAAAAACATTCCAATTTCATTCTAATTTAATTCCAATTTATTATGCTAATATTGGCTCATAACAAAGACGGCCGAACTTGTTAAATAAAATATAAATAATAAATTGGAGGAACAATTATGTCAACAAAATATTCATTAAAAGTAAAACACGATGGAACTGAAACCGGTGATTTCTGTATCTATCAAACTTACGATAATCAAACTGAAGATATCAACTCTCTTGTATGGTTCAAGAAAAGAGCACATCCAGATACTAAGTTAAAATTTGATTGGACTATTGATTATGGCTTTACATGGAGTGAGCAAGGTGTACTAACACCTGGTGTAGTTTTCGAAGCTTCTCAAGTACTTGAAACTGATCCAACAGACCTTTCTGTGAACTCAATAGGCTTTACTAAAAAAGATAAAGCATTTACCTTTAAAAACATTGATGAGCAGACTACTAGAGGAAGAATGGGAATCTCATGTGACGAAACAATTCCTGCTAATACTTCAGCAATCGGTATATCAATGTCAGGAGAATCTGCTTTCGCATGTACTGCTTCTCCTAATATGAAGTATACTTTCAAACCACACCCACGTTATTGGATAGCTTTCGGAAAATTCGAAGAAGGCGAAGTTATTGATTTAAATCGTATGACTCGTAAATTCGAGATTAGATTCAACGAAAACCAATACGAAAAATTAATCAGACTTTCTGAGACAAATACTTGGATTGATGAAAGCAAGTAATTCATATATCTAAAATTCTTATCTAAGGAAGAGGCATGTTGGAGGTTCCACATGCCTCTTTTCTATAAAAATATAAGGAGGTAAAATTATGCCTAATAAATCTAAAATTATTGTTACAAATAGAAAGTCTATGATCAAGAAATATACTCCAGTAGGTTGGGAAACTATACTAGATAAACTAAATAAGTTAATTGCATTTGATCTTACACGATGTATAGACACACAAGTATTGTATGTAGATGACTATGCTGATTTCTCAGACTTTAATATTTCTATTTCTCAAAATGAGCAAAAGCATAAAAAAGCATTAGATAGTATTTATAATAATTATAAACCACACTATTTAGTTATTTTGGGATCTCAAGACATTGTTCCCTTTCAATCTTTAATGAATCCTACGTGCAAAGATAAAAATATTGATAAATATATACCTAGTGATCTCCCCTATGCTTGCGACCATAACTATTCTAATTGTATCGAAGATTTTTTAAATCCAACTCGTATTATATCACGTATTCCAGATGTATATGATAATCCTCAAAAAGGACTTGAGGTACTTATTCGTACAATATATAACATAATTAATATGCCTAGAAATCCTATAGAATCATATACGCACCCATGGTCTGTATGTACCAAAAAAAGAATTCCGCCTATGGAAAAAACCCTTGAGATGATGAAGATTGTTCCCGTAGCATATCAGACATCTCCACCAAGTGGCCCTAGATGGTCAACTCATAATTACGGACTGCATGTACATTATCATATTCTTCACGGTGAAGAAAACACAAATATTTTATACGGAGAAGCTGGCACATCTGATATAGGAGAAATGTATCCTATATCCATACGTGGTGACTATGTAGATGAAAATATTAATATAGGAACCGTTGTCTTAGAATTAGCATGTTATGGCGCACAACTATATAACCCTAATAAGGATGAACGATTACCTCTTGCAAATATGTATTTACGTTCTGGTGCTGTTGCTATGATTGGAAGTTGCATCCCAACCTTTAGTAATCCAAAGGGAGTACTACTAGGGGATTATATGATAAGCTCTTTCTATAATAACTTAAATAATCATTCTATTGGTGAAGCCTTTTTATTAGCTAGAAGATGGCTTTTAAAAAATAATATTTTACGTTATCTTGCTGATAAAAATATGTTTGGAGCTTTTGTTCTTTACGGCGATGCGTCTATTGTTCCTATTGCAGATAAACTATTTGATGAAAAAAACTATAATACTATTTCTTCTGAAAGAGATATCAACATTCCTAGCGAAGAACCTATTAGTATTTGTTACCCTGGTCCATTACTTCCAGAAATTATACCTGATGAAATATTTGAACCAATGTCAGAATATCTACAATCTGAATTTGGTGTTGACCATATTTTAGATGTTCTTTCCTATCATCTATATGAACAAGGTATAGAAAATCAGACTATACTTATGTGTGTAATACATACTACAGTAAATAAGGAAGATGTATGGTATGAATTTAAATATGATGCAATTACTAAGGAAGTTTCTTTTGTATGTGAATATTCACACTAATAAAATTTTAAGGAGGTGTTTATATTGAAACAACCTATTTACTACATGCAAACTGACCCTAAATGGGCCTCTCATAATTACTCTGCAAAGGGTGAACACAAAACCATTGGCTCTAGCGGATGCGGTATTACCTGTTCAGCCATGGTTATTGATACCTTACGCAATAAGAAATATACTCCTGTTACACCTATTACTACTGCTGATTGGAGTATGGCTCATGGTTATAAAATATGTGGTCAAGGAACTGCATATAGCTATTTTGTACCACAATTTAAGGTGTACAATATTAAAAGCCAACAATTAAATACTTATACTCTATATCACAAACCCAACTCAGCTATACATACACAAGTTGTAGATGAACTAAAAAAAGGTAATCTTGTAATTGCTTGTATGGGACCTGGTAATTGGACAAAAGGTGGTCATTATATACTTGCATACAATATAAAAGGTTCCCAAGTATACATTAATGATCCTAATAGCAAAAAAGAAAGTCGACTAGTTGCAAATATTGCAACATGGCAAAACGAAGTAAAATACTATTGGGTAATTCAAGTACCTAATAATACATTTAAAGATCATATACATAATACACTAAATATCTTCAAAAACTTTTTAACTAATTAAAGTATTATTACAGCATTACCGCTATTTAATTCTTTTCTCCTCCTAGTGTTGGATAAAATCTAATACTAGGGGGATTTTTAACTATATTTCAAATAACTATACAATAACTTCAAGAAATATAATTATTCAAATTCCCCTATCAATTCCCAACAGTATATGCTAATATTAACTTATAACTAAAACCATCAAATTTAGTACATAAATTATTAGATAGGAGGAACAATTATGTCAACAAAATATTCAGTAAAAGTAAAACACGATGGAACTGAAACCGGTGATTTCTGTATTTATCAAACTTACGATAATCAAACTGAAGATATCAACTCTCTTGTATGGTTCAAGAAAAGAGCACATCCAGATACTAAGTTAAAATTTGATTGGTCTATTGATTATGGCTTTACATGGAGTGAGCAAGGTGCACTAACACCTGGTGTAGTTTTCGAAGCTTCTCAAGTACTTGAAACTGATCCAACAGACCTTTCTGTGAACTCAATAGGCTTTACTAAAAATGATAATGCTTTTACCTTTGAAGAAATTGAGGAACAAACTACTAGAGGTAGAATGGGAATCTCATGTGATGAAACAATTCCTGCTAATTCTGCATCAATTGGTATCTCAATGTCTGGAGAATCTGCTTTTGCATGTACTGCTTCTCCTAATATGAAGTATACTTTCAAACCACATCCTCGTTATTGGATAGCTTTTGGAAAGTTTGAAGAAGGCGAAGTTATTGACTTAAATCGTATGACACGTAAATTTGAGATTAAATTTAATGAAAATCAATATGAAAAATTAATTAGACTTTCCGAAACAAATACATGGATTGATGAAAGCAAGTAGTTCTTATATTTAAAGTAATTATCCAATGATGAAATTTGCAATCTAAAATTCTAAGGAGGTATTAAGATGACTCAACCTATTTACTACATGCAAACAGACCCTAGATGGTCCTCAGGAAATTATTCTGCAAAAGGTGAGCATAAAACTATTGGCTCTAGTGGATGTGGTATTACTTGTTCAGCTATGGTTATTGCTACCTTATCCGATAAATCCGTTACTCCGAGAGATACTGCTGATTGGAGTATGGCTCATGGTTATAAAATATGTAATCAAGGAACTGCATATAGCTATTTTGTACCACAATTTAAAAAATACAATATAGACTGTTCACAATTAAATTCTTATACCCTATATCACAAACCCAACTCAGCTATACATGCACAAGTTGTAGACGAACTAAAAAAAGGTAATCTTGTAATTGCTTGTATGGGACCTGGTAATTGGACAAACGGCGGACATTATATACTTGCATACAATATAAAAGGCTCTAATGTATATATTAATGACTCTAATAGTAAAAAAGAAAGTCGACTAGTTGCAAATATTGCAACATGGCAAAACGAAGTAAAATACTATTGGGTAATACAAGTACCACATAAGAAAACTGAAAATCTTACGAATAATATTCTAAATACTTTCAAAGAATCTCTAACTAATTAAAATAATTACCCAAAAGAGACATGTGTGATTTTCCACATGTCTCTGTTTATAAAACTCTGAAATTACTTATTAGATATCGAAATCTCTATCACAAATTCATTGAAATTATCCACATGCTCATAACTAATCTGACCCCTATGTTTCATTATTACGCCCTTAGCAATAGCAAGTCCCAATCCAGTACCACCACTTGTACTTCTCTCACTATCTCCTCGTACAAATGCTGAAAACATAGTCTCTTGTATGTTTTTACTAATCTCTTTCCCATCATCTATTACTGCAAGTTTGATTCTGTCCTTATCTGTAACAACTTGCATCTTAATTTCTTTTCCTGTTTTATTATAATTCTTAGCATTAGTTAGAAGGTTAGATATTACCCTTGATAAAAGCGTTCTATCTCCTTCTACATATATACTTTCATCCGGAATATCAATTGTAAAATTATAACCTTCTTCTACAATTTCCTCATAATATTCCGCACATATTTGACGTAATAATTCAGTAAAATCTATTTCCTTAAGGTCTAACATATAATCAGCACTTTCCATCTTAAGCATGGTAAATAAATCATCAGACATAGTATTAACTCTATCTGCTTTACTAGCAATGGTACTATAATATTTCTCTAATTCCTCTTCTTTTACAATACCTTCTTGTAAGGCAAATGCATAACTTTTTATAGTAGCAACAGGGGTTTTAATATCATGAGACAATTCCAGCAACATCTTCTGTCTACTTCTACTCATTTTTTCATTTTCTGACTTTTGTTCTTCCAACCGCTCAACCATACGGTTAAATGCATCTTGAATCTCTACAAATTCTCTCTCTGTCTCAATAGATAATATTACTTTTTCTTCACCCTTTTCAACACGTTTCATTCCATCAATAAGATTTTTTAATGGCTTTCGTATTTTTCTAGATATATAGTAGCTTATACAACCAATGTCTATTATTATTAATATTAGTAATAACCATAATCCTATCCTTCCAATACTAGATGTTATTACCTTGCCTGTGTCAAAATTAAATACAATATCAAATGCATCTCTGGGATAATATATCAAATAACTTCCTTCATCATAAAACTGCCAAAACACATTATATTCCCTATTACTAAGTAGGAGACTTGTTAATTCTAAAAGCTGTTCAGGAGTATAACTCTCTTCTTCTGTAAGTTTTTCACCAAATACTTCTTGTACATAATAATCTTCATCCAATCTCTCTATCCATCCACCAAGTTTAACAACTCCATCTTTTGATGCTATTTCCCCATTTTCTTTAACAATGGCAATAGGAAAATCATTTTCAAGATTACCACCCCAAGTAAGCAAAGCTGACACTATTATACTAAATATTGTACATACAATAGCAACCAACGCAAACACAATATAACTGGCTATTAATTTTCTAAATATACTTCCTTTTACTTTCTTATCATTCTTTTTCAAATCTATATCCCAATCCCTTTATTGTTTTTATTATTGCTGGTTTCTTAGGTTCATCTTCAATTTTATTACGCAAATTACTAATGTGTACCATAATAGTACTATCATCTCCCATATAAGGATCATCCCATGAATAATCAAAGATTTGTTGTTTAGTATATATTCTGCCTGGTGATTTCATTAAGAACTCTAATATTTTATACTCTGTCTTTGTAAGTAGTATTTCTTTTCCCGATTTCTTCAGGCTACATTCTTGTAAGTTAAGTTCCAAATCAAATGCTTGTAATACTTCAACATTATCATGTTCCTTATAATCATAGCATCTACGCAGCTGTGCCTTTACTCTAGCTGTAACCTCTAATGGATTATAAGGCTTTGTTACATAATCATCTGCTCCTAATTCCAATCCTAATATCTTGTCATAATCTTCTGTTCTAGCTGTCATCATAATAGCAGGAACTTTGCTCTTTTTTCTTATTTGTTGTAATACAGAAAATCCATCTACATTAGGCATCATAATATCAAGCAATACCAAATCAGGCTCTTCACTATCAAATAATTTCAATGCTTCACTTCCATTAGCTGCCTTTATTAAAATCATATTTTCTTTGCATAAAAATAATTCTAAGGCATCTAATAATTCAACTTCATCATCTGCTCCTAATATAACAAATTTTCCCTCTATCATAACTACAACCTCTATTCTCTATATTCAAGTATTGCCTTTTCTAATAATTCGTCTAACCCATTAGATATGTTAAAATTGCTTTGCCAGTTAGGTGATATTTGATCTAACAACTCACATTTTAACATTCCCATCTGATAATACTTCCCACTTCCATTTGTATATTCAAAGTCACCCATGTAATAATTAGACCATGCCTCATTACCTTCTAATCCTTTATAGACTTGACCTTCCACATACATTGCACTTCCTTCTAGGTTCTCAACATAATATTCCGTATATAAAGCATTATTAGACATTAAATCTACTCTCTCTTTTACAATATCTAAAGCCTTCTCTATATTGCCAATCTTAACTGACATATCATCTTCTTCATATGCACTTTTTAATAAATCCATCTCTTCTTTAAATAATACTACAAGTCTACTGTTGGAATCAATTTCTTTTACAATAATATCTTCCCTATTTTCATTTTCCAACATATCAATATTAGATAATAATTCATCTATTTCTGATTCCCACTTTGTAAGCTGCCATGCATGAAAAGCCTCATGCCAGATGGTAGCTACATGAGAATTTTCACTATATGATTCTTTAGAAGATATTGCTTCCCCTTCGCTTATCCTTCCTGCTGTATCCATTGTAGACATTAGACGAGAAAATAATTCATAAGTCGGAATTAGAACTTGATATTCTCCTTCAACCTCCATAGTTGTTCCTACAAATACATCTAATACTGCCTCTTCCTTTTCTATATCTTTATCTCTTACAACATAATCATATCTTCCGTTATAAAATCTCACCTTATAATCCTTTAGTGATAGATCATTAAATCCTAATGCTTTCATATCTTCATCTAGACCAATAGCATCTTCGTATATATTTTCATTTATATTTGATAGCCCATAATTTCCTGTAGCTAACGAACTAACCAATAATACTACGCCCACTGCTATATAGCTTATCTTCCACAATTTCATAGACTTCTCCTCCTTATGCTTCTTTCTTCTTGAATACAAATATTCCAATTGATATTACATATATTGCAAGCAGACTTACTAGAATAAGATGAACATCTATTTTGTTTCCAAGTATTAAGTTTTGAGCTTGTTTTTGTATTCCATTCATATCAGGTACTATAACCAATAATGCAGATATAAGTTTACCGCCTAGACCTCCAATTATATTTTTATATAAATCTAACAAACCATAAAATACTCCACATCCTGCAAATAATATTCCAATTGTTCCAGTTGCCATCGCTGGCATAAAAATGCTACAAACACTTGTAAACAAACTAACAATTGAAATATTTATAACTTCAATTAAAAATGCTGGTATCATAAGCAAGCCATATTCTAATTTTCCATTTGAAATAGTATAAATGGCAAGAACAACGTATAATATTGCCACTGCTGACATGGTACTAAGTATATTTGCTATTGCTAAACCTCCGTGATATTTAATTTGAGTGATTCCTCTAACCCAAACTAGATGGCTATTTTGCCTTTCATATTCATTGGGAATAGTTCTAACACTTAATACCACTGCTAATATACATCCCACTGCATTAATTAATACATGCATTACCATAAACATATTTTTAAATCCTGTAACTGCTTCTCCATCTATACTAAAACTTGTTGAATCACTGCTACAAAGCAACATAAGCAAAATACCTATGGCTACGACAATGTATAATTCTTTTCTTCTAATTCTTTCTCTTAGTGCATTTTTAATAATTACTCCCATTATGCTATTCCTCCTATTGCCTCAATAAATATATTTTCAAGGGTTTGATTTTCTTCAAATTCTTCCTTGTTAAATGTTCTTATAACATTTCCATTTTTAATTATAATTCCTCTATCACATACTTTTTCAATGTCACTTAATATATGTGAATTCATAAGTATTGTTTTACCCTTTGATTTTAACTTATCTATTAGCTCTATCATTTCTATGCGCCCCATTGCATCAAGACCAGCACAGGGTTCGTCTAATATTAAAATTTCAGGATTTCCTAATAATGCTTGAGCAAGTGCAAGACGTTGTAGCATACCTTTTGAATAGTGACGTATTTTTGTTTTATCATTTTCTAATCCAACTAATTCTAGTAAATTTTCACTTTCACTCTGTAACTCCTTTGCTGGTATTTTCTGAAGCGAACCATAATACTTCAACACTTCTATCCCTGATAAGAACGGTGGAAAATATGGTGTTTCAGGAGAATATCCAATCTTAGCATCTTCTGATAATTCAATATCTCCCTCATCCTTATTTACAATACCAAGTATCATTTTAATTGTTGTACTCTTACCTGCTCCATTACTACCTAATAATGCATATAACTCACCTTCCTTTATTTCAAAAGATAAATTATTAACTACTTTCTTTTTCTTATATGACTTTGAAACATTTTCAATTTTTATCATGTTATATCTTCCTCTCTGACTAGATCCATCTTAATTACTTAATAAAACATTATTGTTTTATTTGTATATAACTTGTTTTTCTATATTTACCATAATACTTACCCATTCTTAAGCCTAAATAAATTCAACCTAAAGATTACCTAAAGGTTTCATCTTGCTGGGCATAACAAAACGCCCACCAGAAAATTCTAGTGGACGCTTTATCATTATTATATTATTCAATTACATGCTTCCTTCATTTGTCTTACATATTCTCCAACGTATGTAACACTATCTTCGCCATACTGGGCTATTAACTTAACTATTGCACTTCCAACTATTACCCCATCGCCATACTGTGACATTTCTTTTGCTTGCTCAGGCGTTGCAATACCAAATCCAATTGCACATGGTACTTCTGTAACCTCTTTTGCCGTCTTAATCATTCCACTAATATCAGATGTTATTTCACTTCGCACGCCCGTTACTCCTAGTGAAGATACACAATATATAAATCCTTCTGCTTCTTTACATATCATTCTAACTCTTTCTTTTGAAGTTGGTGCAATTAGGGAAACCATGTCTATTCCATGTTTGTTACAAAATGGCTTAAGCTCTTCCTTTTCTTCATATGGTAAATCTGGTACTATAACTCCATCTACTCCTGCAATGCTACAGTTTTCCATAAATCTATCAGTTCCATAAGTATATATTGGATTAAGATATGTTAGAAACACTATTGGTATATCTACAGTTTTTCTAACTTTCTTTACTAAGTCAAACAGTTTATCTGTTGTACATCCGTCAAGTAATGCTCTTTCATTTGCTTCTTGTATTACAGGTCCTTCTGCAATTGGATCTGAAAATGGTATACCAATCTCTATTAAATCTGCTCCCTGTTTAGCTATTTCATATATTAATTTTTCTGTTGTATCAAGATTAGGGTCTCCACCAGTTAAAAAGGCTATAAATGCTGTGCCATTTATAAATGCATTTTTTATTCTACTCATATATATTCACTCCTCTATATCTTGCTATTGCAGCAACATCCTTATCACCACGTCCTGAAATATTTACTACTACTATTTTATCTTTACTTAATTCCTTAGCATACTTCATTGCATATGCTACTGCATGTGAGCTTTCTATTGCTGGAATTATTCCTTCTGTTCTAGATAAATATTCAAATGCACTTACTGCTTCATCATCTGTTATTGGAACATATTTTGCTCTTCCTATATTGTTAAGCATTGCATGTTCCGGCCCTATTCCTGGATAATCTAAGCCTGCTGATATTGAATATACTGGCGCAATCTGTCCATATTCATCTTGACAAAATAATGACTTCATTCCATGAAATATTCCATTTGTTCCATTAGCTATTGTTGCTGCATTTTTATCTGTATCTACTCCTAGTCCTGCTGCCTCACAACCAATTAACTCAACGCTTTCATTTGGTATAAATTCATAAAATGCCCCAATTGCATTACTACCACCACCTACACAAGCTATTACTGCATCTGGCAATTTACCTTCTACCTCCATAAGCTGGCTCTTTATTTCCTTACTTATTACACTTTGGAAATCTCTAACCATCATTGGAAATGGATGTGGCCCCATTACTGAACCTAATACATATAAGGTGTCATCTATTCTTCTAGTCCATTCTCTCATTGTTTCATTTACTGCATCTTTTAAGGTCATTGTTCCACTTGTTACAGGGTGAACTTTTGCTCCAAGAAGCTCCATTCTAAATACATTTAATGCCTGTCTTTCAGTATCTTCTTTACCCATAAATATTTCACATTCCATATTCATAAGTGCTGCGGCTGTTGCTGTTGCAACTCCATGTTGACCTGCTCCTGTCTCTGCAATTAATCTTTTCTTGCCCATCTTCTTAGCAAGAAGTGCTTGACCTAATACATTATTTATTTTATGCGAGCCTGTATGGTTAAGATCTTCTCTTTTTAAATATATCTTTGCTCCCCCTAAGTCCTTAGTCATACTTTCTGCATAATATAATAATGATGGTCTTCCTGCATAGTTTTTCAATAAATCATCAAGCTCTTTATTAAATTCTGGATCATTTTTATAAAACTCATATGCTTCATCTATTTGGTGAACTGCTGTCATTAATGTTTCTGGTACATATTGACCACCATATTCTCCGAATTTACCATTTATATTACTCATAACTGCTTCTCACTTTCTTAATTATCTCTTCTATCTTGTTACTATCTTTTAGTCCATCTGTTTCTACACTGCTACTTACATCTATACAATATGGTTTGTATTCTTCTATTAAAGTTTCCACATTACTACTATCTATTCCTCCTGCAAGGAAATATGGTCTATAGCCTACAGGCAATAAATTATTATCTATACTATTACCAGTTCCACCATAAGCATTTTCACTATAAGAGTCAAGTAGTATATAGTTGCTTGATATATCTTTCCCTCTATTTATATCATCTATATTCTTAACTCTAATTGCTTTTACTATTGGCTTATTTGTGGCCTTTCTTAACTTACTAATGTAAGCTTCATCTTCATCTCCATGAAGCTGAATAATATCTATTATATTTTCTTCACAAAGGCTTGCAATATGTTCAATTACATCATTTACAAATACACCTACTGCTTCTATATCCTTTGATAACATTGCCTTTAATTCTTTTGCTTTATTATCATTAACAAATCTTTTGCTAGATGCAAATACAAATCCAACATAGTCTGGTTTATATTTATTTACTGCTTCTATATCTTCTGCTCTTGTTAGTCCGCAGATTTTTATTTTTGTTCCTCTAAGAATGTTAAGCTGTCTTGCTTTATTCTCAGCTCTCATTAGCGTTTCACCAATAAGAACACCATTTACATTTGCACTACGAAGCTCCTTTATATCCTTTGCTGTTTTTATACCACTTTCAGCAATAAATACTACATCATCAGGTACTAATTTTCTTAACTTCATGCTGTTATTAATATCAACTGTGAAGTCCTTAAGATTTCTATTATTTACACCAATTAATCTTGCTCCTGCTTCTAATGCCATCTTAACTTCATCTTCATCATGAGCTTCAACAAGTGCTGATAATGATAGGCTGTTACAAATATCAATGTATTCTTTTAATGTTTCTCTATCTAATATTGAACATATTAGTAATACACAATCTGCCCCTATTACTTTTGCTTGATATATTTGATATTTATCTATAATAAAGTCTTTTCTTATAATTGGTATATTAACTACCTGTTTAATATTTCTTAGGTATTCGTCACTTCCACAAAAGAAATCTGGTTCTGTTAATACTGATATACATGCTGCCCCTGCCGTCTCATAGTCCTTAGCTATTTGGATATAAGGAAAATCTTCCGCAATTATTCCTTTAGATGGAGAAGCTTTCTTAACTTCACATATAAATCCTATATCCTTACCTTGCAATGTTTTCTCAAATGCAAAAGGTGATAACTTATTTTTAGTATTCTTAGCTAATTCAATCATATTTTCAAGGTCTGTTACTTCTATATCCCTTGCAACCCTTTCCCTTGTCTTAGCTACTATATCATCTAATATCATAATGTCCTCCAATGTATCTTAATACTGATTTGTATGTCTAATAAATTCCTCTAATTGTTTTATAGCTTTGCCACTGTCTATTACATCTTCTACTTTCTTAATTGCCTCTTCCATTGTTATATCATTTTCAACCATGTATATACAAGCTGCTGAATTTAATACTACTGCATCTCTCTTTGGTCCTTTTTCTCCATTTAGTATACTTCTAAGTATGTTTGCATTTTCTTCTGGACCACCACCAACTAGGTCATCTTTCTGGCATTTTGTAAATCCATATTTCTCAGGTGAAAATGTGAAATGATCTATTTCACCATCACGAATTGAACAGCAAGTTGTATCTGCACTTAATGATATCTCATCTAGCTTATCCTGTCCGTAAACTACCATTCCTCTCTTTACACCAAGGTTTACTAATACTTTTGCAAGTGGCTCAACTAACGCCTCATCATATACTCCTAATAATTGATAGCTTGCTCCTGCTGGATTTCCTAATGGGCCTAATATATTAAATATTGTTCTTATTCCTATTTCTTTTCTAACTGGTGCTACATATCTCATGGCATTGTGGTATGTCTGAGCAAACATAAAACATAGTCCTATTTCATTTAATACCTTTGCACTTTCTTCAGGGCTTATTGTTATCTTAACTCCTAATGCTTCTAATACATCTGCTGCCCCACATTTACTTGATACACTTCTATTTCCATGCTTAGCAACTGGTATTCCATATGCTGATACTACTATTGATGATGCTGTTGATATGTTAAATGTATTTGCCTCATCTCCACCTGTTCCAACTATCTCTAACACGTCCATGTCATGTAGTAAACGTACACAATGTTCTCTCATTCCAGCTGCACTTGCTGTTATCTCTTCGATTGTCTCACCCTTCATTCTTAGAGCTGTAAGGTAAGCACCCATATCTATTTGACTTGCTTCGCCCTTCATTATTTCATCCATAACCTCTTTTGCTGCATCGTATGTTAAGTCTTCTCTATTTACTAATTTATATATTGCTTCTTTTATCATGATTATCTACCCCTTTTATATGATTTGTTTTTATGATTTTATTTTTTGTTTTCGAGCATTTACGTATCTGTACGAATATTTACGTAATTATACGGATAATTACGTAAGCATTTCTTCTTATCATTGTATACTTAGGAAGTTTTTAAGTATAACTTCTCCTTCATTTGTTAGTATTGATTCTGGATGAAATTGCAATCCATATATGTTATATTCTCTATGCTTTACTGCCATTACTTCGTCATTTACTTCAGCAATCACTTGTAATGATTCTGGTATGCTTTCCTTCTCCACTGCCAAAGAATGATATCTTGCTACTAAAGTTCTCTCAGATACTCCTTCAAATATTGGAATACTTGTATCAACTATTACTAAACTTTCTTTTCCATGCATTAATTCCTTTGCATATGTAACATTTGCTCCAAAGGCTTCACATATTCCTTGATGTCCTAGACATATTCCCAGGATAGGTATTTTACTTCCTAGAGCTATTACTACTTCTTCGCATATTCCTGCATCTTTTGGTTTTCCTGGTCCTGGTGAAATAACAATATAGTCAGGCATAAGTTCTTCTATTTCTTTAACGCTCATTTCATCATTTCTTATAACCTTGATTTCTTGCTTTATATTATTTTCTATTATTATTTTCCCTAATATTTGGACTAAGTTATAGGAAAAACTATCATAATTATCAATTAACAATATCATACCTATCTCACCTCACTTGCTCTCTTTATTGCTTCCATTACTGCACCTGCTTTGTTAGAACATTCTTCATACTCATTTTCTGCTATAGAATCTGCAACAATTCCTGCGCCCGCCTGAACATATACTTTATTGTCTTTTTTAACAGCCGTTCTTATTGCTATACATACATCAAGGTTGCCATTAAAATTAATGTATCCTATTGCTCCTCCATATACCCCTCTTGGTGCTTTCTCTAATTCATCTATTATCTGACAAGCTCTGAATTTAGGCGCTCCTGATAGTGTTCCTGCTGGTAATAATGATGCTATTGCATCATAGCTAATATTTCTTTCGCTTAACTGTCCTTTTACTATTGAAGCTATATGCATAACCTTTGAAAATCTATGTATTTTCATATAATCTTTAACACATACTGTTCCATACTTAGATATTCTTCCTATATCATTTCTTGCAAGGTCTACTAGCATGTTATGCTCTGCTAACTCCTTTGCATCAGCAAGCAATTCTTTTTCTAAAGCAACATCTTCTTCCCTAGTAGCTCCTCTTTTTCTTGTTCCTGCCACTGGAAATGTTGTTAGTTCGCCGTCTTCTAGCTTAACCATAGTTTCTGGTGAAGCCCCTGCTATCTCTACTCCATCTACATTCATAAAATACATATAAGGCGATGGGTTAGTAGTCCTTAACATGCGATAAGCATTCATTAAACTGCTACTATATTCTGCTTCAAACTTTCTTGATATAACTGCTTGAAATATATCTCCCTCATAAATATATTTAATAGTCTTTTGTACCATTTCTTCAAATTCTTTTTGTGAAGTGTTGCAAGTAAATTCTGGTTCTATATCTTGAGAGGCTATTGGAAATTGTGCTTCATCGTTACTATTAAATAATATATCTTCTATTTCCTTAATACTATTTGTTGCTTCCTCGTATTCGAGGATACCATTTTCAGGATTCACATTTGCTATTATTAATAGTTTCTGTATTAAATGGTCATATACTATTACTTTGTCAAATAGCATTAAATCATAATCATTAAATTCATTCTCTTTTATGTTTAACTTAGGCTCTGCGTATTTTATCATCTCATATGAAAAATATCCTACTAGCCCTCCTGTAAATGTTGGCATTCCATTTATTTTAGGTGCCTTATATTTAGCTATTAACTTCTTTAATTCATCTACTGGATTGCCTTCGAGTCTTGTATCAATACTATTCTCTACTATATGTGCCTTTCCCTCAGATGCATATATTCTTAATATTGGGTTATATCCTAGAAATGAATATCTCGCCCATTTAAGACTTTCCTCTACACTTTCAAGTAAATAGTAGTTTTTCCCACTTAATGCTAATTTTCGCAGAATACTAATTGGTGTTATATCATCTGCAAATACTTCCTTACAGATTGGAACAAAATTATATTTATTGCTATATTGTTCAACCTGTGAATATGTTGTAATATCCATATCTATTCTCCTCTCTTGAAATTGTTTAGAGTTAGGAGCAAGTTTATAGATTAGAATCTCGCTTGCGAGATTCTCCACCTGCGGCGGGTTGCCTTGCAACTTTTTCCACTCCGCCGCAGTGTGACCCACAGCGGAGCGTTTTTTTAATTTCTAGAATTCAAATTCTAGAAATTAAAAAAAGCCTTTGTCTCCTATAAAAGGGACAAAAGCTATAAACTTCTGCGGTACCACCCAAATTGATATAAATATATCCACTCTAAACATACTATCATATGCTTTCCTTCTGATAACGGCAGGAACCCCGTTGGCATCTACTCTTATAATAATTTCAAGCCACCCTCACAAGTCCATTCACTAAATACTCCGCTGCTGCAATCACACCACCTGCAACTCTCTGTAAACATCTTATATAGCTACTACTCTTGTTCATCGGTTTAAATATTGGTTATTAAATTATTGTTATTATATGCTCTTAAAAATTAATTGTCAACTGGATTTTAAAATAAATTATTATCTAGCAAATGACATATCAATTAAATTCTGTGAAGAATTATCATCTATTCTAACAACCACAAAATCTCCTAATGCATGTGGTACTTCAAATACCAAGTACACAGCCTCTCCATCTATATATGATGTTCCATAACATTCATCTGCTTCATATATATCCTGTTCTCCATCAAAATGAGATAAATTTCTTGCCAATAATTCTTGTGTCGGTTCTATTTCCATATAGTTATATCGAAGTATATCCTCTAGCGTTACGCCTTCTGTTAACACAGTATAATCAGTTGTATTAAGAAGTGTATCTGCTATTTTATCTAGATCAGCATAATCTCTAAGCATTGCCTTCTCGCCTGTTTTCATATCGATATTACATGTTGATATAAATGAATACGGATGTGCACTGCCTTCATAATACATATATCCCTTCATAACAATCGATAATATATCAGATGACGTATATATTGAATCCACCTTGTATGAAATACCATCATTTTCACTGACATCATCTAGCATGCTAGTAGCAGTTTCTACAAAATAGCCATTCCATTTTGTCTGCATATCTTCATTTTTCCAGCCTGAAATCTCTGGGTAATCAATATCATGATTTTCTGTTTTTACATATTCTACAGTAACTACCTTATATTCTACTTCTTCTTGTAATAATGGTACGTTCTCATCAGATACTTCAATTTCACCCTTACTGTCAGACGCCGTATCGTTCTCTGTAATGTTTTCTGTACTATTCTTTTTATTATTATCATTTTGAGTGCATCCTGCTAACATTAAAATAATCGTTAACATACATACCAATATTATATTTTTCTTCATAATTTTCTCTCCCTCAATCTATGCCATTAAACATATATTATTGTGCTTTAACAAGTTCCTTTAACAAACCCATATAGATACATTAAAACATAACTCTATGTTAATTTAAAGTATTATTTCAATCCAAACGTTTATGTAATTTCATAAATATTTTATATACATTTTATTGTGCATTTATTATTTAAGTGTTATACTACTATTGTATAATCCAACAGAAAGTGGATGCGTGTTTCGACGATGCCCTCTAGTAATAAAAGGAGGGTGATGCCCATGAATGTTCTAGAAGTTCTTACACTATTACTAGTAATCTTCGCGGCTCTATCTTACATAGATAATCGAGATAATAAAAAGAAATAAGCATCCTCTACTGCCCAAAGTGAAGTGATGCTTATTTCTATAAGATAAATCAATAATCTGAGGGTAATCGGAACATGCTTCCGATAACCTTTCTAAGTAGATTATATCTTAGAGGGCTTGTGAAATCAAGTCCTCTTTGTAATTAATCCACCTCTTAAAACTCAACCACTTTTGTGGCAACGCTTTCTACAAAGGTTCTATCATGCTCTACTAAAAGCATTGTTGGATTATATTTTAATATAAGTTCCTCTATCTGCATTCTAGAAAACAAATCAATAAAATTAAGTGGTTCATCCCAAATATATAAATGAGCTTGTTTGCATAAGCTACCTGCAATTAACACCTTTTTCTTTTGTCCTTCACTAAACTCTTCCATATTTTTATCAAATTGCTCTCTTGAAAAATCTAGTTTCCTAAGTAATGTCATAAACAAGGTGTCTTCAACATTATTCGCCTTTGCATAGTCTTTTAGTGTACCTTTTAGAAAGCTTGTATCTTGTGATATATAGGATATAGTAAGACCACTTGCTAATTCTATATTACCTTCTATAGGAATATCTTGTCCTAAGATTTTCTTAATTATGCTTGATTTGCCACAACCATTTTTACCCTGCAACACAATTCTATCACCATTTGAAACTTTAAGATTCATATTTTCAAATATAGCCCTTTTTCCCAATGCTTCATCGTCGTATGCTAGACTTATATTTTCCATATTTATTAATAAATTTTTATGATGAGTTAATGGTATTATCTTTAACTGTTCTGCATTCTCTATATTTTTTAATAATCCTTTTTTATCATCAATTGCCGAATCTTGCCTTTTCTCTATGTTTTTTCTCTGTGCTTGCATACGTCTTGATTTCTCACCAACATACGCTCTTCCACCCATAGCTTTTTGTTTCTTCTCCTGATGACTCATTCCTATCTTACTTGCTTCTGCCTTATCTGCCCATTGTTCAGTGCGCCTAGCTGCTTGATTCAATCTATTAATATCCTTTTTCAATCTTTCATTTTCAGCTAATTCATATTCATCTTGTCGTTGCTTATTCTCCCACCATGTAGAAAAATCTCCTTGGCATATTTCAATATTACTTTTGTTAATAGCTAAGATATAGTCAACGCAACCGTCAAGAAAATGTCTATCATGAGACACTAGAATAAATCCTTTCTTATTGTTTAGATATTCTTTAACTGATTCCCTTGCCTCCATATCAAGATGATTTGTAGGTTCGTCAATTAGCAAGAAATTATTTTCTCTTGAAAATAATACAGCCAACATAACCTTTGTTTGCTCTCCATTACTTAAAGTATCAAATGGTCTATATAGCATATCTGCTTCCATATCTAATAAAGACAGTTCTCTACATACCATCCAAAATTCATAATCAGGATATATTTCCTCTATAATTTCTATTCCATCTTTACTCTTATCCTTTATTACAAACGGAAAATAGTCAAACTGACTCACACCTGTAATACTTCCCGTGTATTCCAGATTGCCTTGAAGCAGATTAAGAAATGTTGTTTTACCTCGTCCATTCCTACCTATAAGCCCTAACTTCCAGTTAGTATCTATCTGAAATGATACATCCTCAAATATATTGTCATAACTTCCATCATAATAAAATGTTAAATTGTTAACTTTAATCAATGCCATATTTATACCTCCATTTACTGTAGGCAAGTATTATTATCTTGTATTCTACAAAAAAAAGATGTAGAATCTCTTCTACATCTTTTATGTCAGTAATAAAATAATCTATTACTTAAAACTGTGTATATTAAAATGATTGTTATAGATGAAGACTCTATCCTTGCCAGCACATACAATGTGCATTATTTAATTAATATTTAGCAAGTTATATTCTCCATCTTTCCATCGCCCTTCTGTTATATTATGTATTTATTATAATCTTTATATAAATATTGTCAATAATGATATTTCTTAATTAGCTGCAAACTGTCCTATTAAATGTCCATCTGTTACATCCATATCATAATACCAAGTACCATCTGTTATAAGACCTCTCGCCATCATTCCATTCCAATGATAGAATACTGTATTTCCAGACGGATCATATCCAAATCCAGTATTTATTAAACTTCCATCTGCTTGTGCATATCCTAAATCTACTCCATTATCAAACTTGAAGTATTCATTTTGTTTCATTCTTCCTGTACCATCTAAGTAATAGGCTTTGCCATTGCTAAATGTTATTACGTCTTTATATAAATATCCAAATGTATCAAAGTAACATGTATATCCTACATCAGCACAATACTGAAATTGGTCAAATAACTCATGCCCTTTGTCATCAAAATATATTAGATGTACTCCATCCGGATGATAAGTTAATCTATTCTTCATTGGAGTTCCATCCGCTTGAAGGTAGTATGTGTACTTTCCTTCACTAAAGAATATATTTGTCATCTTCAGTCCACCTAATACATAATTTGTCCCATTCCATGTACCACCGTGTATAGTAGAATTATAATAATCTGCTTTTTTAATTGTAATGGTTTTTGTCACAGTTCCTCCATACTTACCTTTACCTGTAATAGTAACTGTAGCATTTCCAATTGCACTCTTACTAGGATATTTCACTGTATAGTCAGTTCCATTCTTTAATGTCTTAGTACCATCTTTTACTGTTACTGTAGGAGTCTTTGCCACTCCATCATAAGTGTAAGATGTTTCTGATAAACTAATCTTACATGCTGTAACACCACATTTAAATGTAATTCCTTCTTTACTAGCGTAACTTTCTGCATAACTACCTGAATTACCATATATAATAAAATTAGTTGGATGATTCATAAATGCATTACTGCCTATATTCACCACACTATTTGGAATTGTTATACTAGTAAGACTAGTACAATATTCAAATGCATTAAACCATATTTTTGTTACACTACTTGGAATTATTATATCCTTAAGACTGGTACATCCCGAAAACATTATAGCTGATATACTTGTTATACTGCTTGGAAGTGTTATGCTAACTAGACTAGTACAATCAGCAAATGCACCATGGCTTATAGTTGTTACACTATTTGGAATTGTTATATTAACTAGGTTAGTACAAGCACCGAATGCATCTTCATCTATAATAGTCACACTGTTTGGAATTATTATATCTGTTAAACTCCTACAATAGGCAAAGGATCCTTTTCCTAAAATTGTTACACTATTTGGAATTGCTATATCTTTAAGACTATAACAATCCATAAAAGCATTTCTCCCTATACTTGTCACACTGTTTGGAATCGTTACCTTTGTTATCTTCTTACACAGATAAAATGCCTCTTCTCCTATGCTTGTTACTTTTTTCCCATCAATCACACCTGGAATTGTAATTTCTGTACTGCTTCCTACATATTTTGTTATCTCCACTGTTCCATCAACTATTACATACTTATAATCACCCGATTGAAGCACTGCTCCATTAACACTTGGATCATCTACTACTTCTTCTACCCCTTCATATTTCTCTTCTTCTGTATAAACCAATACATCTACATCCTCTAATTCCTCTGCCTTAACAGTAATATTTGACAACATAGAACCACATAAAACTAATACCATTAATAATACTTTTAAATTTTTCTTCATACCTTCTCCTTTCTGAAACAATTACCAAATTATACCCATGTCATTTATTATAACATAATTATTACAAAAATCATCTATAAAATTAAAAAGTCAGCTCTTTCCGGAAAGAACTAACTTTTTAAAATTTTAATATTTAATTATTATTCTCTTAATTCACGGGAAACTGTCCTAATAAATGTCCGTCTGTTTCGTCCATATGGTAATACCAAGTTCCATCTGTTATCAGTCCCCTTGCTATCATTCCATTCCAATGGTAAAATACAACTCTTCCCCACGGATCATATCCGAAACCTGTATTTATAAGACTTCCATCTTCCTGAGCATAACCTATGTCCACTCCATTATCAAACTTAAAATATTCGCCTTGTTTCATTCTTCCTGTTCCATCTAGATAATATGGTTTACCATTATAAAATGGTATTTGGTCTTTAAACATATATCCAAATGTATCAAAATAACAAGTATATCCTACATCAACACAGTATTTAAATTGATCAAATAGTTCATGTCCATTTTCATCAAAATATATTAAATGTTCACCGTCTGGATGATAAGTTAATCTATTCTTCATTGGTGTACCATCTGCTTGAAGGTAGTATGTATACGTTCCATCACTAAAGAATATATTGGTCATCTTAACTCCATCTAAGACGTAATTTGTTCCATTCCATTCACCACCATGTATAGTAGAATTATAGTAGTCTCCTTTTTCAATTGTAAACCCCTTTGTAATAGTTCCTCTATAATTACCTTTTCCCGTAATAATAGCTGTTCCTGTTCCTATCCCTATATTATTTTCATATTTTACTGTATAGTCTATTCCTTCTGTTAATATCTTAGTCTTATCTTCTACTATTACTGTTGGCGTCTGTTCCTTGTTATCATGTATGCTTGTTGGTACTGTTACTTTACATTTTGCAATGTCACCGTTTGAATAAAAAAAGCCATATTGAATAGCATACGTTCTTGCACGGGCATTACTATTATAATATATATCAACATTACATCTATTAAAAACAAAATCTTCTATGCTTATTACACTATCTGGAATGAATATTGTTCTAAGACTAAAGCACTCACTAAAAACATACTTACCTATACTTTTCACACTATTTGGAATGGTTATTGATGTAAGACTATTGCATCCTTCAAAAGCCTTATCTTCTATACTCTCTACACCATTTGATATTACTACTGCTTGTAGACTTGAACAACGACTAAATGTCCTTGCTTCTATTTTTGGTATGCCTCCTGGGATTGTTATTGTTGTAAGTCCACTACATTCGCTAAAAGCGCTCTCACCTATGCTTGTTACACTATTTGGGATTGTTACTGCTGTAAGTCCACTACAATCCCAAAAAGCACTATTACCTATGCTTGTTACACTATTTGGGATTGTTATTGTCATAAGTTCTCTACACCCACAAAAAGCATCTTTGCCTATACTCTCTACACCATTTGATATTACTACTGTTTGTAGACTTAAACAATAGTCAAAAGTATAATCATTTATTTTTTTTATACTCCCTGGGATTGTTATTGCTGTAAGTTCACTACAAAGATGAAAAGCAAAAGTACCTATACTTGTTACACTATCTGGAATTGTTACTGTTATAAGTCCACTACAATGATAAAAAGCATAATCACCTATACTTATTACACTACTTGGGATTGTTACTGTCGTAAGGCTATCACAATTTTGAAAAGCATTTTTCCCAATACTTGTTACAAGTTTTCCATCAATTGTACTTGGAATATCAAGAACACCATCATTACCTACATATCTTGTTATCTCTACTGTATCATCTTCAAGTACTTTATATTCATAATCCCCTTCCTTTGCTGCTTTTGTTGTTATGTTAGGTATTATCACTCCACCTATTAGCAATGCTATTAGCAATACATTTAAAAATACCTTTCTCATAATTTCATCTCCTTTTTACCGAGCTATAAACTTTCCTAATAAATGTCCGTCTGTTTCATCCATGTGATAATACCAAACACCATCAGTTATTAGTCCTCTTGCTATCATTCCGTTCCAATGATAGAATACTACTCTTCCGTATTGGTCATATCCAAATCCATTATTTTCAAGACTTCCATCAGCTGTTGCATGCCCTATATCTACTCCATTATCAAACTTAAAATATTCATTTTGTTTCATTCTACCTGTTCCATCTAAATAATAAGGTTTATCATCATAAAATGTTATTTGATCCTTATATAAATATCCGAAGGTATCAAAGTAACACGTATATCCTACATCTGCACAATATTGAAATCTATTAAATAACTCTTGTCCATTTTCATTAAAGTATATTAAATGCACTCCATCTGGATGATAAGTTAAACTATCTTTCATTGGCGTTCCATCAGCTTGAAGATAATAAGTATATGTTCCATCACTAAAAAATATATCTGTCATCTTGACTTTATACAAAAAATAATCTGATATCTTCAGTCCTAAATAATAGTATGTTCCATCCCATTCACCACGATGTGTATCAAGGGTATAATGATCAGCTTTTATAATTTCAATTTTTTTTACAATAGTTCCTACATAGCTACCGGTACCTATAATAACAATTTTTTCTTCAGTCATCAATTGATGATCTTTTGATACAAAACCAGAAGACTCTATCGTATAATCCGTTCCTCCTTTTAATGTTTTATTACCGTCCTTTATTGTTACCACTGCTTGTATATAACTACCATCGTATATAACTATTGTTTCCGCCAAAGTTATATCACATAAAGAAAGGTTATTATAAGAAAGATTATTAGCTATAGCATAAGCCTCTGCCACACTATCTAATTTACAATGTATTACAACATAATTGCACCCTGAAAAAGCATCTATTCCTATACTTGTTACACTACTAGGAATAATCACCTCGCCAAGTGTAGTACATGATGCAAAAGCACTGTCTCCTATATTTGTTACGCTATCGGGAATCGTTACTTCATTAAATCCCCTGCATCCCATAAAAGCATTGTTTCCTATACTGGTTACCTTTCTTCCATCAATTGTATCTGCAATAATAATATTTTCATCAACACCATTATATATATATTCTGTTATCTCTACTGTACCATTAGGAAGCACAATATACTTATAATTCCCTGATTGCTGTTGCTTTGCTCCATTAACATCTGAATCCTCAGTTACTTCCTGTATCTCGTCATATTCTTCTAACTCTGTAGAGCTTAACATATCTACATCTACTATCTCTTCTGCTCTAACTGTAATCTTTGGCATTATAGCTCCGCCAAAAACCAATGCTACTAATAATACCTTTAACCACTTCTTCATACAATCTCCTCCCTTAAATAATTACCAAATTAATCCGAACAATTCTTACTAATACTTATTATAACATATTTATTACAAAAATCATCTATAGAATCAAAAAAAGTCAGCTCCTTCTCTACTGAAAGAACTGACTTATATAAGTTTTAATATTTAATTATTATTACTTTCCTAATTCACAGGAAACTGTCCTAATAAATGTCCGTCTGTTTCATCCATATGATAATACCATACACCATCTGTTATTAGTCCCCTTGCTATCATTCCATTCCAATGGTAAAATACAACTCTTCCCCATGGATCATATCCAAAACCAGTATTTATAAGGCTTCCATCTTCCTGAGCATAACCTATATCCACTCCATTATCAAACTTAAAATATTCGCCTTGTTTCATTCTTCCTGTTCCATCTAGATAATATGGTTTACCATTATAAAATGTTATCTCATCTTTATATAGGTATCCAAATGTATTAAAGTAACAAGTATAGCCTACATCTTCACAGTATTTGAATTGGTCAAATAATTCATGTCCATCTTCATCAAGGTATATTAAATGTTCTCCGTCTGGATGATAAGTTAATCTATTCTTCATTGGCGTTCCATCTAGTTGAAGATAATAAGTGTATGTTCCATCACTAAAGAATATATCTGTCATCATTAACCCACCTATAACATAATTGGTTCCATTCCATACACCGCCATGTGTGTTAATATTATAATATTCTGCTTTTTCAATTGTATATTCTTTTATAATAGTTCCTACATAACTACCTTTACCCGTAATAGTAACTGTAGCTGTTCCTATTGCTGTATTATTATCATATTTTAATGTATAATCAGTTCCATTTTTTAATGTTTTATCACCATCTTTTATTGTTACTGTAGGAGTCTTTGCTGTACCATCATATGCATATGTTGTCTCTGATAATGTTATATCGCTAGAAAAGTTATTATATAAATGGTTGTTAGCTATAGCATATGCTTCTGCAGCACTATTTAGATTACAATGTATTACAACATAATTGCATCCCCAGAAAACATCGTTTCCCATACTTGTCACACTATTAGGAATAATTATCTCTTTAAGGGTACTACATGCCGAAAAAGCATTATTTCCTATGCTAGTTACACCATCTGGAATAGTTATCTTATCAGCCCCTATACATGCTGTAAATGCATTATAACCTATACTTGTTACCTTTCTTCCATCAATTGTATCTACAATATTGATTTCTTTATAAACAGTACTATAGTGATATTTTGTTATCTCTACTGTTCCATCAGGAAGAACCTTATACTCATAATTACTAAATGGAATCATTGTTCCCACAGAATTAGGTTCTTCTGTTACATCCTCTACCGCCTCTGCCTTAACATTAATGTTAGGCAACATAGTACCACATAGAAGCAGTACCATTAGCAATGCTTTTAAATATTTCTTCATAATAATCTCCACTCCTCCTTAATCATTAACACAAAGTGTTAGTAGATGTTTACATTGTCTTATAACTCCATTATACGATAAATAAAATAATACGCAAGTTTATATAATAACCAAAAAAAGTCAGTTCTTCAATCTGTCTTTTAATTGTATATATTAAATTATGTAATTTAACTATTGACAATTGCATATTATTATCATATATTTATTCTATTCCTACTTATCAGATATGTTTTATATAATATATTATTGTTAATTATACTTGGAGGTCCTATATGAATAGTAAATTAGATATTTCAACTAAATGCCTATACGGCAATAATGATTCAAATAATTGTGACAATACTGGAGCTATTAGCTTCCCTATATATCAATCTGCTACCTATGCACATGACGGTATTGATGGTAGTACTGGGTATGACTATAGTAGATTACAGAATCCAACCAGGGAACATCTAGAGAAGGTTGTCTGTTCTCTTGAGAATGGTTATGATGCCCTTGCATTTTCAAGTGGTATGGCTGCTATTACTACCGTAATGGAACTATTCGGCCCTAACGACCATATAATATCTGGCAATGATTTATATGGCGGTTCAGTTAGATTATTTAATAACATTTGTAGAAAGAATCTAATTGAGATAGATTATGTTGATACTTCATATGAAGATATTGAGCCATACATAAAGCCTTCTACAAAGGCTATTTATATCGAGACACCAACTAACCCTATGATGAATATTACCGATATTAGAAAGATGGCTGCCATTGCTCATCAACACAATATTTTGTTAATTGTAGATAATACATTTTTATCTCCTTACTTTCAAAATCCATTAAATCTAGGTGCTGATATTGTTATTCACAGTGGTACAAAATTCCTTGGTGGGCATAATGATACACTAGCAGGATTTGTCATTGTAAATAGTGAAGAGTTGTCCGATAAATTTAGATACATTATTAAGACTATCGGAAATGGTCTTGCACCTTTTGATTCTTGGCTAATACTTCGAGGTATCAAAACACTTTCTATAAGAATGAAGGCAAGTCAAGAAAATGCCCTTGCCATATGCCAATGGTTGATTACACAAGATAAAGTAACTAACGTATACTATCCGGGTCTTGAATCTCATCCTGGATATGAGATTAACCGCTCTCAAGCTAGAGGATTCGGAAGCATGCTTACCTTTCAAGTAGACAGCAAAGAAACTGCCTTAAATATTCTTAAGTCTGTTAAACTAATACATTTTGCTGAAAGTCTTGGTGGTGTGGAAACACTTATTACTTATCCTACTACTCAGACTCATGCTGATATTCCTATAGAAGCTAGAGAACGAAGCGGAATTACTGATAGAATATTACGCTTGTCTGTTGGAATTGAAAATATAACTGATTTGATAGAAGATCTAAAACAAGCACTTTAGGAGGTTATGCCTATGTCACATAATTTTGATAAAATAATAAACAGAAAAAATACAAATTGTCTAAAATATGATTTTAGTATAGAACGAGTACATAGAGATGACTTACTTCCACTATGGATAGCAGATATGGATTTTAGACTTCCTGATGTAATATTAGATGATATTAACAAAGCTGTTAGTCATGGTATATTTGGTTATAGTGAATCTAAGGAAGAATATTTTAATGCTCTTCATAATTGGTTTTTCAATCATTTTAATTGGAGCCCTGAGAGTAAATGGCTAACTAAGACTCCAGGTATTGTATTTGCAATAGCAATAGCAATCAGAACATTTACTAACCCTGGAGATGCTGTTCTTCTGCAACAACCCGTCTACTATCCTTTTTCTGAATGTATTGTTAATAATAAGCGTCGTCTTATTAATAATCAACTTGTATATTCAGATGGTAAATATTCAATAGATTTTGAAGATTTTGAGAAGAAGATAGTTGAAGAAAAAATCAAATTATTTTTGTTATGCTCTCCTCATAATCCTGTTGGTAGAGTATGGACCATAGAAGAACTTACTCGCATAGGTGAGATATGCCTAAAACATAATGTACTAGTACTATCCGATGAGATACATTGTGATTTTACATATCCTAATCATTCGCACACTGTGTTTGCTTCCATTAGTGAAGAATTTGCAATGAATTCTATTATATGTACAGCACCTAGTAAAACCTTTAATATGGCAGGTCTTCAAATATCAAATATATTTATTCCTAATTCAAAGATTCGCTTAGCTTTTAGAAAAGAGTTTAGTGCTAGTGGATATAGCCAAGTAAACACATTAGGTATAGTTGGTTGCCAATCTGCATATAAAAATGGATATGAATGGCATAATGAACTTAAATCATATTTAAAAGATAATCTAGATTTCGCAAGGGATTATATTAGAACTTACATTCCAGAAATCAAGCTAATTGAACCTGAAGGGACTTATCTAATATGGCTTGATTGTAGTGGACTTAAGCTTAATTATAGAGAACTATCTAGTCTGATTATTGATAAAGCAAAGCTGTGGTTAGATGATGGTATTATTTTTGGCAAGGAAACTTCTCAATTTGAGAGAATTAACATTGCATGTCCACGTAGTATTCTAGAACTTGCTCTAGTACAATTACATGATGCGGTTAAGGAAATTAGATATTAGTTATATATAATCTAACATTCCTTATATAGATTATATTCTAGTTATATACAAATAAAACCCTTAAGTAGATTTGAATATCCATCATACCTACTTAAGGGAAATCATATAATTCTAACTTATATATATTGCTTGATAATTACTTCAATATCATCTCTATTTTATAATCATTCTATACAAACATGAAAAATGCTACACCTAATATAATATATGCTGCAAATAATTGCAGACCTTCTAACCAGTTTGTTTTTTTATCCATAAGTACAAACGCTACCATTATTATTCCTATAATAATAGCTATTAATTCTTCTGGGGTATATATTAATTCCATTGTATCTCCTAGAATAGCACTAAATATAACCATTATTGGTGTTACAAATAGAGCTATTTGCATACTAGAACCTGCTGCAATTCCAATACTTAGATTCAACTTGTTTTTATATGCCATAATTATAGCGGATACATTCTCTGCCACGTTTCCCAATATAGGCATTAATATAATTCCTATAAATCCTTCACTTAGTCCAAACTTAGTAGCCGCCACTTCAACAGTATCAACTAAAGTGTTACTCATAACAACTACTGCAATTGTGGTAATTGCCAATATTCCAATTGAAAGCCTCAAACTCCATTTTGCCTCTTCTTCTATTTCTTCATCTTCGCCCTCTATATCATCTATATCTTTATTAGTAAACAGCGTAAATACCATACCTATTATATACATAGTTAACATAATAACAGCTAGCACTAAACTAAAACTTTTCAGATCTGTCCCTTCAAAACTATCCTTTCCAAAATGTTTAAATGCAAAGGGCATAATCATACTGAATGCTGCAAATGCTAATAAAATAAAATTACTTCGCATTATAGTAGTACTAAACTTTTGGGATTTATTTTTTAATCCACCTATAAATATACTTAATCCTAGACCAACTAGAATATTTCCAAAAATTGAGCCTGAAAGACTTGCAAGTACAAAGGTATATAGACCTGATTTAATAGCAAAACCACTAATTACTAGTTCTGGTATATTGCCCATTGTAGCATTTAGAAATCCTCCAATCATAGGCCCCGTATACACTGATATTTGCTCTGTGGATTTTCCTATTAATACTGCTAGTGGTATAATCGCTAAACAACTTGTAGTAAACACAACACTATCGTCAGCATGAAATACATATCTTGCTAAAACGGTAATAGGAAAGAATATCAAAAGAGTATAAAAAAGCTTCAAAGCAATCCCCTCTTTCATTCTATCCTTCTTGTGCCATAGCATCAGCTTTTGTCACATTCACTGTTCCTCTTGGATGATGAGGTGGTGCATATATAGAATACATCTTAAGAGGTTCATTGCCTGCATTAACTACATTGTGCCATGTACCTGCTGGAATCATAATTGCATCCCCATCAGTTGCTCTAGCTCGTAGGTTAAGATTATTCTGGTTATTACCCATTAATACTTGTGCCACACCTTCTTCAATACGGAAAAATTGATCTGTATCTGGATGAATCTCCAATCCTACATCTCCACCTACTGGTATATCCATTAAAGTTACCTGCAAATGATCTCCTGTCCATAGGGCTGTTCTGTAATTTGGATTCTGCTTAGTTACCTTCTCTATATCTACAACAAATGGCTCTGGGCCATAGTCCATTGATCTATTATTCATATACATATGTCGCTCCTTAATTAGCTTGATAATATAATATATGTATATTTTGAGGTACTGTGAGGTATAAATTCCTTTACTCTATTATTATCTGAGAAAGTATATATGGATCTTTTATTTTATTATCTTGTGCAAACAATAATATTTTTGAAGTTATTTCTGCATTCTTAGGGTCTTCATCAATAAATGGTAAGAATATTTTACCTCTACTTTGTGAATGAACCGGAAGTACATTTATTTGAGGTCCTCCCATTTGATGAATCACACCACTTCCTAAGTGAATACTATATGTCGCTTTTGTTCCCTTAATCATTGCATGATTCTTCTCAAATGTTACATTGCTAAGACCAAATAATTGCATATTAAATTCTGCAATAACTTTACGCATCTCAACAGTTGAATGACTAGTTTCTGGATCAACTCCACCTGCATGCGCAACACTAACTGCTAAGTCTACATCTCTCATAACCTCTGAATATATTATATCTGGCACTTCTGCTATTTTAATTGCTTTAAAAGTTTTTCTATCTGAGAATTCTACCCATTCTAGAGTTGGTGCTTCTACTTCACTTGGAGAAAACCAATCTGCCATTGCATATATTCTAGCAATAATATTTTCTTTATAATATACTTTCTGCAATCCTTCTTCATAATCAGCAATCCATCTTCTATTTTTCAATGCTCCAACTGTTTTCTGAGGCTGTATCTGATTTCCTGCAAACATTAACGAAGAATATTTATCTGCTTCTTCTGGTAATTTTACATACAACTCTCTAAATACTTGTTTAAATGGTTGCTTGATTTTACTATCTTTGAATTGCTCAAATAAATAGTTTTGATATTCATGCCAGTTTCCTGATTTATATAAGTCATGCGGATGTGCAACTCTAACCCTTGCATCAGCTTTTAATGTACATTCTGAATTATTATAATCTACTAGACCTTTATTTCCTATGAATCCACTTGCATCTTCTGAAATAAATACTAGCTTATTAATAATCTCTCTCGTAACAGGATTCTCAAGTAATCCTACTAATTCTTCAAATGTATAATACTCTTCTTCCTCCATTGCTTGTTCAAGCATTTTTACTGTACGAGAATATTGGTCTTTAAGTTTCTTCTGGAATTCTTTTATTTCTAAAACTTTCTCGTTTTTCTTCAAGCTTGTTGGTACTGATTTAAGTGTTTTATCATTCTTGCTTATGATTAATTCTGCCTTACCTATAGAATTAACACTAATTTTAAATTGATAACCTTCAATTTCATAACCTTCAAAATAAGAAGAATTTGCTTTAACAATCTCTATTTCCATGGCTAATATTAATCTTGTTACATCAGTATATCCTGCAACAGTTGCCATATTTTTTAGTGCTACATCTACGGCTGCTGCCTCGCTTGCTCTTCTTTGTGCACCAAACTGCTTACTTTCTTTTAGGAACTTTTGAATATATTCATATCTATGAAGCATATCCGCCTTATCTCTTATTGGAATAATTCCATAACTCATAAATAAGTCTTTATTTCTCTTATCACTTATAATAACTTCTAAGTCATCACGGCTTACTTTATCTAAAGCGGCATCTGCGTACTTTCTTGCTCTAGAATGTTTTGCACCATCTGAGATATACTTTGCACTTGCATATAATTTATCAATTCTATCCTCACCTAATCTATTATACACTTCATTAAACCATTCAAAGTCAAAGGCACCATTATTTAATTCTTCTGTAGATAACGGTGTGTATTTTGCAATCATAGCAGTCTTCTTATCATCAAAGCGTTCATTCATATGTGCCATAAAATAATAGCATCCACTCTTAAATCCATCATAGTTTAGATATTCTTCTATAATATCTAACCATTGTGGCGAATACATAGCTGTTTCAATAAGTCTATCTTCCTTAATGTTAGTTTTCTTAATTAACGCCTTTAATGTATCTACATTATCAGTCTCTAATGGATAGCATACCTTAAGTAATTTGCTAAGACATTCTTTCTTCCCTGTTCCATTGCTGCCGTAATATGTTTTTCTATCAAGTTTTTCTTTACCAAGGGCTGTTAATATAGCTACCAATCTATCAGCACCTAATATCTTATTAATATAACTAATTACTGGTGAAAATACTGTAGGTGAATCTCCTCTTTTAAGTTCTACATCTAATATTTTATTAATTATATTATTATAGAATTTAAGTCCTATTTTATAATAATTACTACCCCTATTTTCTCCATCTCCATTAGTAAATTTATTCAATGTATTAAGCTGATATGCTCCTATCTTTTCTTCATTAAATATACTTAATCCCTTAATAGCGGCACATAATCCTATATCTTCAAATATGGCCTTGTACACCATATCTTCTGATATTACATTTAGCTCATAAGCCTTAATATAATAATAGACACTAAGAAGGGTATCGCTATCTCTATGGTAGCTTATAGTATTTTCGCAATCACTAATAAGTTTTTCATATGTACTAGCTTCACTACCATGGTATTCTTTCTTTTCATTAAATTTAAATACTTCATCTACTCTATACAACACATTAAATCTTTCAATAAATTCTTCATCTGTTTTCCATTTAGTTAATTCATTACTAATCAGACTAAATTTATTACTTTTAGTAAATGCTGTTTCTTTGGTCTCAAACCATGACCTATATCTATAATCAAGTATTTTCTTATACCATAATGCTTCCTTAGGCATGTTTTCAGTAATGTACCACATTAGATTAGTACATACCTCATAAGGAAGTTTAACATCATACATACTAATAAGAATGTTTATCACTACTCCTATAATACTATTTCTTGCATATCTTCCAACATATTTGTTATTAGATACACTATAATCCGAAGCAACTTCACCGAATATTTTTTTTTCATAAGTCAGATATGTAATATAATCCTCTATACCATCACTACTTAACCCATCTTGAATTGCAATATACATATTCATAAGTATACGTTCATCTTTTATTTCTGTTTCATAGAATTCTTTCCATAATTCTGGAAATGGATGACTTTCATGGTACGGAGCACTATATGATTTACCCTTGATAACATTTAATGCATTTCCTAATAGCCTCTCATCTCCCCAATGATCAGTATATTCAAGCCCGCTATGTTTATCTATAAAAGCTGTAAGCTTATCAAATATCTTATCTAACTCTTTCTTAGATATATTAAAATAATTATTAACTACTGAAATATCTGGTTTGTGGATATTTGTTGGTATTTTCACATCAGGATTATAGAGCCCAAAGCCTCTCTCACTTAATACTTCACCGGCTTTTCCTTTACCACTAATCTCTTCTATAAGTATTTGTTCTGACTCTGTAGGCGTTGATATTTTACTGGTTAATGTTATTAACTGTGATGCATCTATCTCCTTATTACTTTTTGCATAGGCTATAAGGTCAAGTCCTCCTAACCTAATCTCCTCTTTGTTTCCAGATATTAATCTATCTACACAATTAAATAATTGTTCACTTCTAAGTTTCTTAAGGATATTCAGTGCATTCTGCCTTATATCCGTGCTTTTATATTTTAACAAAGCCTCTAAGATGCTATAATCTTCTTCAATTAGATTCATAGAATCCACTATGTCATATGCTGCTTCTCTAGTACAACTTTCTTTATCTCCAACATATCCTAATAATGCTTTTCGTTGAATATCAGTTGCAGGATTATGCAACAACATTCTTACATAAACACCTCTGTTATAATAATATCCGCCATCTATATTAGGAATCTTAGTGCATACATAATCTATTAAATCATTGTCGCCCAATGCATATGCTGTAACTGCCATTCTAACAATCAAATTAGATTTCTCCAACTTAACTGAATACCACGGAAATATACATGGTGAATATTCTATGCTCTTCTTCGGTATATTTTCTAATATATTTTTCATTATCTCATAATGCTTATATGCTTGTTCATTACTCTCATATAAATGGGTAACTGAAATTGTCTGATATTCCTTAGTTTTATCATCATATGTTCTTCTTGCATATGTATCAGTGTTGCTCAAATAAGTTGGCATAAATGCTGCTACTATTTCTAAGTCATCTGAATATTTTTCTATAATCCTCAAAGATGTTTCGTTGCAGTATTTATAATCATCTACTGAACGATTAAAATATGACATAGTAAGTAATTGATTTCTAGTTCCATTATCTACACATGCTTTCATAGCTTCAATAGAATCTTTTATCTCATAACAACCTAACGCCCACAAACCAATCATAATGTGGATACTATCATTAGTTCCAATGTACTCATACGCCTTCTTCTTATCACTAATTGTAATTATCATATCTTCTAATATCTTATTAGATATTCTATCTAAATGGTCATGACTACATATTCCTGTCCATGTTGCAATAGCCCTCTTAACTGACGCAAATCTTATAAGGTCGTTATCATATATAGTATTAAGTATAAGTATAAATGCTTCTATTGTTCCACAATCTGCATTTTCACATACAGCTTGTCTTACTCCTTCTTGTAATTTTGCTGCCAACATAAAATCGCATAAAAGTTTATGTAACTCTGTATCCGAACTTTTTACAATTGCTCTAATAATATCAGTTGTCACTACCCCTGTATTATTTTCACTTTGAATAATATCTATTATACTTTGCTTAACTGCTGTATCTCCTACATCTATTCTAGCTGCAAGTATATCATCAAAACTTCTCATATCACTTCTATTTTGTTTATAATCTAGCATTTCTGGGCTTAGATTATTCAACATATAATCTGATATAGAACAATTAAATATTCCAAACCATTTATAAGAATCCATAAGGGCAAAAACTTTTCTAATAGAAGGCTTATAATCAATGGTTCTAACACTTCTTCTATCATAGCCTTCACTATATTGAAACTTATTGTACTTATCTATAATATAATAAAAGTCCTTTTGACATTCCTTAGGAACCATTAATTTTACAACATTCTTATAATTAGCCTTTATATATTCACTTGGAACTTGTTCGCTATAATCTGCAACCACTTTATTAATAAAATGACAATTATATGTGTTATAAGAATATTTAATTAATTCATCTACTACTTTACGTTCATTCTCTGATATAAAATTAATCATAAATGAAATTTTCTTCTTCACACCATCTAAATACTTACTTGCTAATTGTGTTCTTGAACTATAATCATACCCCATGCTACAATCCTCCTACCATAATCTTCCGCTAAGCATTGTAAGCCTAACAAATGTTATTTCGCTACCTTCTATAAGTTCAATCTTATCATCAAGATTTTCTTTTCTATCACCATCTATAAATATTGCTACAATTCCATCTTCAAAGCATTGCAAAGCATTGGCTATAGCTTTATCTTCCTTGCCCTTTTTCTCACTATAGATAGTTCCAAAAGATATTTTCCCCAATGCTGACTTATCTTCTATCTCTTCCCTAGATAGTATAGTAATTAGTTCTCCATTTTCCTGTCTTTTGTTATAATCCTTTACGCAGATTTTCACTGTTTCACTAATAAATTCTCTCATATTTTCAGGATTAGTAGAATATTCATATTCTACCTTTGCAACTGTGTTTTTCTTCTTTGCAACGCTCTTCATACTAATTAAAACTTTCGTAATTACCCCTCCCCTTATATGTGGCTTAAACTTATTATCAAGATATTTTTCTAATGATATTTTATCACACTTCTATGTATAATAGATATCCATTTTACATTCTAAGCAATAAAAATGTCACTAATGCTAATTGCACTAATGACATAATATATACCATTCACAAAGGAAAAAGGTTTCATTTTGTTACAACATCATAAGGATAATCTGTCTTATAATATACTGTTATCTCTTTACCTATGTGATATGCTTTTTTCCAATACTCTAATTGAACATTCTCGTATTTCTCTTCACCCACATAATAATCTATATATACTTCATGCTCTGTCTCATCATCAGTATCGAATGTTTTTATCCCCGTAATAACTGCTCTTGTCTCCGTCCTTGTTTCATCAAATTTATCTTTATTAATTGCCATGTGTATTACAGCAAATATAATTATACACCCGATAATTGTAACTAATATTTCTATCATCCATTTTTTTCTAACCCCACCTGTTGACTTCATACATTTCTCCTAATAAATATTTTGTATATATGTTAGCACAGTATTGCTAGATTAATGTAATATCAATATAAAATCTATATAAAATTTGGGAAGCTATAATTCCCTTTTGTATAATTTCATCCCTAATAAGACACATGCCTCTATATATGGCATATTATTTTCTTTTAAATATGATATTAGATCCACACTCTCAGCTCCTGGTTGTATAACAATACATTTAAACTTCTTCTTGCAATCCTTTATATACTCTATACCTTTTATAGGATTAACACATAGATCAATAATATCTATATCGTCTTCAATATCATTTATGGAAGAATATTCTTTGCCTACTCCATATGCTGTATATCCTTTTTCAATAAGCTGATTCTTTATTATATATGCATATTTTGTATCATCTATAGTATTACCAACTACTGCAAAGGTATTCTGCTTCATTACTTCACTTAATTCCATAACACTACCTCCATTAATATTTAATTAATCTTATATGTTATATTATTCGGTTATTTCTATTCTGTTTCCTTCTGTATCAGCTATACAGCTTTCAAAGTATCCATCTCCTGTTTGCCTTGGTTGACTGTAGACTTCATATCCATCACTTGCTATTCTTTCTGTTAGGGTTATTACTTCTTCTCTACTTCCTACAGAAAATGCTATATGATGAATTCCATTTACTATATTCATAACCTGTCTATTCTCTAATTCTTCATGAGCCATTATCTCTAATCTTGCACCTGAGTCAAATGTTAAAAAGTAACTTGAAAATCCTTTGGCATTTACATACTTTTCATTACTCTTAGCTTCAAAATATTTAATATAGAAATCCCTCATTGCCTCTATATCTTTTGCGTATATTGCTATATGTGTTATTGAAATATTCATAGTCTATTCTCCTAACAATTATTGTATCTATGATACCATAAGAATATAATTTAAAAAAGCAGTAAATCTTTAATAGATTCACTGCTCTAGTTTGTTCAATACAACATCAAATATTTTATTTATATTAGATATATACTCTACTAAGTTTCTAAGACATTCTTCTTCCGTGCCCTTGTGAAACATCATTTCTTCTCCCCTATATACGAAAACAGCCATAACACCATTTCTTATAGTAATATCACATGTGTTACTCATATTTTTACAGATATTTTCTAGCTGTTCCATTTCTTTATCAGTAAAAAAATTGCCGTACATATCTTTAAACTTTACTATTTCTAGACTACCTATAAAATCATTTAACTTTTTCAAAATAATATTACTTGAATTAGAATCCTTTGTAATATAAGTACATTTACTTCTTATACCTCTATCCAATTTATCAATCTTTATATATGAATATAAGAATACATGATCACTACTGCTGCTAAGATATTCGTCATATTCATAATGGTTGCTGCGATAAGATTTTTGCCCTTCAGATATTATATACTTAAAATAATGCTGTCTATATCCTCCACTTAATGAATAGTTTCTAGCAAACAGCATATCATCTGCTTCACCATAGCCTTTTTTCAATTCACTGTAAGGTTCTCTTTTTGAATTCACCTTAATATTATATTGCCTAAATATATTACCTAATAGCTCCTCACACATTATCTTGCAATGAATATCAACTACTTTATACTTCATAGAACCTGATATGACTGCTATAGGAAACAAGAATCCAACAAGTACCATGACCCCTACAGTTATAATGGCTAATATATCTCTTGTTATCATACATATACCAACCTGACATACTAGGCAACCTCCCAATAAAGTCCATATAATTATTTTATTTTTTCTCTTCTTCTCTATTATTGCATCATTAATACGTTCTATGCTACGTCTGTAATATACATCGTATAATGGTTTTAAATCATCGTAATTCATAAAATCTTTCCCTTTCCTTATAATCATACTTCAAATATAATCTTTAGATAAAATGTTTTATCATCTGCCTCTATCATGTATCTTCCCTTATAATTATTCACTACTTCAATAATATTATTAAATCCAAATCCGTGTAGCTGTGGATTTTCTTTTGTTGTATGCAATTTATTTTCTCTTATATCTACTTTTCCTGCCGTCGAATTAATTATTTGAAGCATAATCATATTTTTATTTTGAGTTACACTTACCCTTATAAAAGAATCTTGTTCTACCTTTTTACAAGCTTCGATTCCATTATCTAAAGCATTAGATAAAATAATACACATATGAATTGGTTCTATAAAATATAGTTTGTCCATATTTCCTTGAAAACTAAATTCAATATTTTCTTTTAATGCTTCTGCTTTTTTTACATTTAAAATAATATCTGCTACTTCATTGCCTGTTAATATATCAAACATTTCCGATTCCTGTTGTAATGGTAGGGAAGCTATATACTTAGCTGCCTTCTCATATTCCTTTTGCTCCCACATAACACTAACAAGGCTAATATGATTATTCCAATCATGTCTTAATTTATTTATCTCTTCTTGCTTTTTTCGATATTCACATAGATACTCATACTCTAGTTCAAAATATTTCTGATAAACTAATGCTGATTCTTTGTAAATAGCACTTCTCTTACGATTAGCAATTCCTAATAGTATTGCTGTATTTAAAACCAATACAAAAATCACCCAACATAACGGCCATACTTCACTAGACATTTCTTTACTATTTTGCTCAGATAGAAAATTCAGTATTGGTATATATGTTGGCGATAATATACAAAATATTGTTATAAAAATTCCCTCTCCTACAGTTATAGAAAATACTATCCCTTTCTTGTCCCATTGATAAGATATATAAAACAACAATATAAAAAGAATAATATCAACAAAAACACTATTAATAGAAATCGGTCCATCTGCTGTTTGTATCATTTTAGGATTATCTGTTATTAGTTTTTCTAACATATCAAACAATTGGAAGCATTGTATATATACTAAGACTGCTGGGATACTTAGCAGACATAATTTTATACGAGAAGCTTTAGATGTTACCAATATACATATTACGATAAATAAAAATGTACTTAAAGTTTGCATTTCATTACTAAAAAAAGATATAGCAATACAATTAAATAGTATATGAATACCTGCTATAATTCCTATATGTTTTGTACTTATATTTAATCTTGCACCAAATCCACACTTTAATATTAATATAATATTTAGCACAGATGCAGTATTCATAAGTATGATAATTAAGTCTTCTACCATTTAAAATTTCCCTTCTTCTAAATTTTTATAGAAGCTATTTCTAAATTCCTTTTCTTTACGTCTACTAATAGTCAGTCTACAATTACCTTCTAGTATAACCAATCCACTTTTTATGGATTTCACAAAATACATATTTATTAAATATTTTCTATGAATACGAAAAAATCCTGCTTCATTTAATTCCTCTTCATACTCTTGCAAACTTTTGCGATTTACATAATTCCTATTGTTAGTGCAAATAATTGTATTTTTATCATCAGATTTCATATACATTATTTCACGAATCGGCAAAATAATTTCCAAATTATTATCTCGAATAGCAATAGAACGTTTTCTACCTAATTCACTTTTTATTTCATAAATAACATTTTGTAATTGCTCTCCTGTAACAGGTTTTAATAAATATCTAAAGGCTTTTGCTTCATATCCTTTAAGTGCATACCTCATATATCCTGTAAGAAATATTATAATTACTGTATCATCTATTTCTTTCAGTTGCTTTGCAATAGTAATTCCATCCGTATCTGGTAATACAATGTCCATAAATATTACATCAAATCGTATATTATTTTCTATATAATCTACAATAAGGTTCTGACCTAAAGAATAACCCTTCACAGAGGTATCTAAGTCATGCAGTACCTTATTGATTGACTTTACTATATGTTCTTGTTGCTCAGCATTATCTTCACAAACAGCTATCTTCACAGTTATACCTCCTCGCCTTTTTTATAGTATACCATAAACACTAAGCAATAAATATTAATCAATTTCTATGTTTTCACTATACTTAATTAGCCGCAAACTGCCCGATTAAATGTCCGTCTGTTACATCCATATCATAATACCAAGTTCCGTCTGTTATTAGTCCTCTACCTATCATTCCATTCCAGTGATAAAACACGACTCTTCCCCAAGAGTCATATCCAAATCCTGTATTTATTAAACTTCCATCTGCCTGTGCATATCCTATATCCACGCCATTATCAAACTTAAAGCATTCATTTTGTTTCATTCTTCCTGTCCCATCTAGATAATATGGTTTTCCATTACTAAATGTTATTACATCCTTATATAAGTACCCAAAGGTATCGAAATAACATGTATATCCTACGTCAGCACAATATTGGAACTTATCGAACAACTCATGTCCTTTATCATCAAAATATATTAAATGTATTCCATCTGGATGATAAGTTAATCTGTTTTTCATAGGTGTTCCATCTGCTTGAAGATAATATGTATACTTTCCATCACTAAAAAATATATTTGTCATCATCACTCCACCTAAGTAGTAGTATGTGTTATTCTTCCATTCACCACCATGTGTATTAATGTTATAATAATCTGCTTTACTAATTGTAATTGTCTTTTTAATCGTTCCTATATAATTGCCTTTACCTGTAATAGTAACTGTTGCTTTTCCCATTGAATTATTGGTAGGATAGTTTACTGTATAGTCTGTTCCATTTTTCAATGTCTTAGTACCATCTTTTACTGTTACAGCTGGTTTCTTTTCTTTACCATCATATGTGTATGTTGTTTTCGATAAAGTTGCTTTACATAAATAAAAATTATCGTATAAAATATATTTAGACTTAGCATATTCTTCAGCATAACTACCTGCATTACAATATATCACTACAACAGGACAGTTATAAAGCGCTTGGCTTCCAATTGATGTTACGCTACTTGGTACAGTCAGCTTGATAAGATTGGTGCAACTATGAAAAGCATCGGTTCCAATACTAATTACACTATCTGGAATATTTACTTCTGTTAAGCTAGTACAACCCGCAAAGGCCCACTCTCCTATAGTGGTTACATTATCAGAAATTATTATCTCTGTAAGATTAGTACAAAAAGCAAATGCAGATTCTCCTATACTTATTATGTTACTCGGAATCGTTACTTTAGTAAGGTTTTTACAAGACTTAAATGCTTGTCTCCCTATACTTGTTGCATTAGTAGGAAGTATGATATCAGTAATACCACTATATGCGAAAGCCCCTTCTCCTACGCTTGTTACACTACTTGGAATTATTACATCTGCAAGATTACTATCATAAAAAAATGCAAAATCCCCTATTGTCGTCACACTGCTTGGAATTGTTACCTTTGTTAGAGTTGTAATGCCGAAAAATGCATAATCTCCTATATTTATTACACCATTAGGAATTATTATTTCAACAGGTTTATTTCTATTCATAAAAGCTTGGTTTCCTATACTTGTTACTTTCTTTCCCTCAATCTTGCTTGGTATATTAACTTTTTCTGTAGCATCTGAATCACTATATTTTGTTATTTCCACTGTTCCATCGTCAAGTTCTCTATAAGAATAGCTGCCCCATCGTAAAATGGCTCCTGTATTAATTGGCTCTTCGCTTGCTTCTTCAATTTCCATTTCTTCCGCCTTAACAGTTATATCTGAATATATAACTCCACATAGAAATGCTATTATTACTAATCCACGCAAATGTATTTTTCTCATAATATCCATATCTCCTTTCATTCGTACTTTAATCATACAAAAAAATCTCATATTTTTAAAAAATATGAGATGTACGGCAATGATTTTGCGATAAACGGTGTTATAGATTAATCTGCAACACTTCATTCCTTTGTTCTTCTAGCTTAGAAAGTTGCAAATTATCCCTCTAAATATAAAATTCATTATTTTTGTTCTATTATATTTCTAAAATCCGAAAAGCAAACAAATATAATTATAGCTAATACAATAATACACACATCCTTCATCCACTTATTCATAACTTCATCATAATCAATTGGCATTATTGCATATTTATCTGAAACAAACTTATCAATATCTTCTAATGTTGATACATGCAAAGCATCTTGTAACCATTTATAATTCAAACTACAAGGCAATTTTATAACCTTGCCACAAATATTCATCTTCTGATTACCTACCATATCTGATAACTGTTCAATTTCTTTACTATCATTGCTTGGAGAAAGATAGGTTATATATTTATTATCTTCTTCTGTAAATGGTATTGTAAATAGTTGATAATACGTTCCATACCCTAACGATATTTCACTTGCCACACCAAAAAATCTATCATTCCCTACTGATTCAACATAAACACCTAAAAGATGGTCAATCTCACCTGAAATATATATTCCTGATTCTATATCTTCAAAATTAATATCATTTAAATTATAACTTCTTTTTAATTTATGAATATTACTTAAATCCACACACAAACTTATTAATCCAATTGCCAATAATATTATACTGATAATAAAAGCATTATTTATATTTAATTTTCTATTTCCATTCATCCCCTATTCCCCCATACAATTATATTAATTATATCATAAACACATTATCTTTAATATAAAAAGCCTCCGATTTCTCGAAAGCTTCCTACTATCAGCCTAATACGATGATATTTTCACTTTATCGCTGACACACTTATATATCCTTCCTTACCATTAATCGTACCTTCAAATTCATACACTGGTTGATAATATCCTTTGGAATCGATCTGATACTCTATACTTATATCTTCTATAACTATATTCAACTTTTCTGTACCATAATATCTGAATTTTCCTTCAGCTAGTCTATCATATGCTTCTTGCTCTGAGCGAATAGGCATGTTCTTGTATGCGGAATATTCAATTATATTATTTGTAAATCCAGATATTTTATTATTAGTATTGTATGTACAAGTTATATTTCCGTTATACAATTTCCCATCACTTAACACCTGATTTACAACAAATTCATAGTTGTCATCTTCACTCTCTTCAAATATTGCATCTTTAGGAATTACGACATTTAATGATTCCAACGCCTTACGAATTTCACTTTCATCTACATTTTCTAAACCTATAGCAACTTCACCATCTTCTCTATACATTTCATCAAAATCCGTATATCTACTGGTGCTACCTGCATATTCTATCCAAACACACTTACCTTCCGTTGTACTGTAATATATTGCTGTATTATCATATATATCTATTCTTGACTCATCAACTTCTGTACCAAATATCTTGAACAATTCAGCCGCTTGTTCCTTCGTCTCTTCCTTGCTCGCCACATACAATTGATATACTGGCATACTTATTTCATCACTATTGAACTCTATCTTACTACTAACCTCAATATTGCTACGTGTATAGATATAATCACCATTTAGATTTCCTAATTCCTGTCCCCCATAGATAGTAAATATTGTTGTAAATGCTACAGTCACCGCCAACAATGGTAGTTGACATAACACTACTGCCAAAGTCTTATATTCTTTCTTCTTAACTCTTGCTACTATATAAAACAAAATACTAAAAAGACCATATCCTATCATCGCACCTAACATATTATTAAACAAATCATCAATCTCACATATACCTTTTTTAAATATATATTGAATCATCTCAATTAAAAATGAAAATCCCAACCCCGCCAGATATGTCTTCCAGCACTTCTGAAAATGCTTACTTACAATAGGTAACAATAATCCAAACGGAACAAACATCAAAATATTGAGAATAATATATCTCCATACATTTGCAGAAAAACCATTCCACGCTTCACGATAAGAATAGAATAGATGATACTCTATATTACTTTGCCACATACTGCCTCTACTAAGTAAAGTTGCCCCTAGCACAACAAATACATAACATATAAATATTGCATATATGAATACAGTTCCTGCCTTAACCTTCTCTGTTCCCTTCAATACCTTCTTATATATTACATGGTAGCCTATCAAGAATACTCCCACTATAGATAATGTAAATATAATCCCTAATATTAAATAACTACTACCCAATGATATAATATCGCTCAGTCTCATATGCTTGCTCCTAATTCTCTATTTATTGACTATATCCAAACAATTCCAAAAATTCAGAATTATCACCTTCACTATAGTCATAGTATCCATTAACCGTTTGAAATACGGCACAACTATCTGTTGCTGGATATATTATTCCCATTACTCCATCTGAACGTGTCAGATACATTGGGTCATAAAAAGGACAACCAGATCCGCCTTTTATCTCCTCAGCCTGTGTAAACTTGCTTTCTATCCAGTTAAGTGTTTCTCCATCTTCTATAGAACGCATTTCTCCATCAATGTACATTTCTATTTTAGTTAAGTCATGTATATCTTCCACATCAAAATATACTGCGTCTTGATATCCTTCTGGAGTGAAAAATTTATGAAACAAATTATCTTCTATCCATCCAATACTTCCTATTGTTCCGCCTTGAGGAAGTGAACCATATTGACTAATTGCACAATACTTTGTTTCTCCATCCACTTGATAACTCCCACTAAATCCGCCCTCATCAATACCACTATATAATTTCACATTGTTTAAATTAGCTATCTCTTTTGATAGCGTATTATCAGCAACATTATATATATACATTTCTTCCATACTCATAGGATGTAAATACACCTTTGTTCCATCCTCCGAAACAAATATCTCACAATAATTATCTCCCTGTGTAGAATCACAACCTATACCTTCCAAATCTATTTCTCTTACAATACTTTGGCTTTCTTTGGAATATACGAATAATCCGAAATACCCAGCAAATATAATTTGATTTTCATCAACATAATACAACTTTGCTCCATCAGCACCAACTGTAGCTGATAAGTTAATCTCAGGTTTTTTAACCTCTATAACAGTTTCTGTTAAAATTTCTTCTGTATCATTAACAGTGTTATCTGTATCTAAATCTTTCGACATAGGATTAATAAATAATCCAATTGCCACCAAAATAGTAATTAATCCCACTAATGATACTATAAACACCGTCTTTTTATACTTAACAATATTGTGTAATAGCTTATTCATTCATACCTCCCTATGCCTCTATACAACACCTACTTATGCAAAAATCTGTCTAGATACATAGTAACACAACCATATTTTCATAACTATTCATTTTCTGAGAATTAAGGTTTTTGTAATAAAAAAGGAATGAATCATTACAATTCACTCCCCTGTATTCATATTCTATAAGCTATGATAAATAGCTTTCATTTTATTAAATGTACAATACTCTTTAAATCCCAGTTCCAGCAATTCTTTTTGTGTATCTTTAATATATGCCCCTAAATGTTCTTTCTCATGGCTATCACTACCAATTGTAATAATTCTTCCACCTAGTTCCTTATAAAGTTTTAATATATCTCTCGATGGGGTCAAGTCCTCCACTCCATAACGATGACTAGATGTATTAACTTCTATTCCCTTTCCATCAGCAATTACTATTTTCAAGATTTCTCTTACAATAGGCTCTATCTTTTCAAAAGGATAGCAGTCAAATATATCATAACGAGCAATCAAATCAAGATGTCCCAACACGCTATAATCTTTGTATCTTTTAACCAGTTCCAATAGCTCCATATAATATCTTTCGTTATATTCATGCTGAGGTTTTCCTCTTTGAAACTCCTGTGACCAAAACTCTTTATTTTCTATCTGATGCACTGACAATATAATAAAATCAAAATCGTATTTATCAAACAATATCTCATATTCAGAAATAGTATGTGATTGCATCCCGAATTCCATGCCCATTTTAATAGAAATCTTATCACTGTAAATACCCTTATATTCTTGAATTGAAGCTGCATACAGTGGATAATCTACATTTGCTAATAATTTCCCACTACGATACGGTATTCCACTACCAGAATCCCAATCCCTTTTTATTCCGTAATCTACATGATCAGTAAAACATATTTCATCTAGTTTCAAATCAATAGCATCTTTTATTACTTCTTCCATAGGGTAAATGGAATCATCGCTAAACTCTGTATGAATGTGATAATCTGCAAACATTTTCATCATCCTCTCTTCTCGTTACTCAATATAAAATAATATTTCTATAACTATACAGCTACTGTTTTCCGTGTCAAAAGTTCATGCATAACTATCATTAATATTAGTATTATCAACAAATACACTGGTAATAATGCAACTGTTATATGACTTGCCATAAGACCAAATAGTGGTGGCATCAAACATGTTCCTACATATGCACTTGCCATCTGAACACCAATAATTGCTTGTGAATTACCTTCACCAAAATGTGCTGGTGTCGAGTGAATGATACACGGATAAATTGGCGCACATCCAAGCCCTATCATAATCAAACCTATTAAAGATAATACATTTCCTGCTGGTAACAACATAATTACTATACCAATAGCAATTAGGCTCTCTCCTAATCGAATCATTTGCGTATCATTTAATTTCATAGTGACAAATCCACTTACAGCACGCCCAACTGTAATACCAATAAAGAACATACTTGCAAAACTAGCAGCAGTCTCAGCTGAAACTCCCTTATATAAAGTTAAATAACTACTTGCCCATAATCCCGCTGTCTGCTCTAGCGCACAATAACAGAAAAAGCAAATCATAACTTCTTTAGCACCAGTAATTCCAATAATCTCTTTCAATGAAAGTGCCTTTTGCTCCTCGGTACTAACGCTATCCGTTTTCTTGTTTTTATCTTTCCATAGTGGAAGGCTAAATATAAGAATTGCTGTAAGAACAACCTGTATTATTGCTATATATTTATATCCTGCATTCCATCCACTTCCACCTGTAAGTGTATATCCTATAATATAAGGGCCTATAGTTGCTCCTATACCCCACATGCAATGTAACCAACTCATGTGTCTACTTTCATAATGGATAGCTACATAATTATTTAATGAGGCATCTACACTTCCTGCTCCTAGTCCATATGGAATCGCCCATACACAAAGCATTAAGAAAGAATGTGATGTTGAAAATCCCCATATTGCTAATGCTGTCATTGCAACACTTACTGCCGTTACCTTCCCTGTTCCAAACTTTTTTGTAAGCCTATCACTTTGTAAACTTGATACAATAGTACCAAGTGCTATTATCATAGATATAATTCCTGCATAGGATATAGGTACTCCAAATTCCGAATACATAGTTGGCCATGCCGAACCTAATAACGCATCTGGCAAACCTAGGCTTATAAATGCAAGATATATAATTGCTAACAATAAATTAATCATATTGAATTCCTCCGTGTTTCTGTATATAATATACTAAACTCATTTATATAATAATATCACCATTATTTTTTATTTAATATAATAATTCTTTCAATTTTATATAATAAAATAATCATTTAGGAGGATTTATGTCTATATCAACTTGTTCTGTAACAACAACCCCTGCTGGGGAAGAGATTAAAAAGCATGGCACACTTTCATTTCCAATTGCAATCTATGATTTAGATGTAAAGTATTCTGTTGCATGGCACTGGCACGAAGAATTAGAACTTATCTATGTTACATCTGGTTCTGCCATTGTCTCTATTAATAATGTAGAATATTTGATCAAAGAAAATGAAGGTGCTTTTATAAATGCTAATATACTTCACGAAGTTCACTCATCACCTGATTCAGAAGGTAATCTAATGTCCATTGTCTTTCATCCAAGATTGGTTGGCGGAAGTATTGATAGTGTATATTGGCAGAACTATGTAGAGCCACTAATTAAAAGCAAAGGATTATCACATATAATCTTAGACCACAAAGAGCCATGGCATAATGAACTTCTACTTCAAGTGCAATCCATATGGAATAAGATATACCAAGGCAATAGCGGTTATGAAATTCTTGCTAGAAATGAATTATCTGAAGCAATTCTATTAATTCATTCTAACTATGCTCTATCACAATTAAAACCTAGTACACAAAATCTTAAAAACGCAAAACGAATTAAGATAATGCTTCAATATATTCACGAACATTTTTCAGAAGATGTAACAATCTCTTCATTAGCTACCGAAGCCTTTATTAGCAATAGTGAAGTTCTTCGTTGTTTTCACAATATGATTAAGACTACTCCAACACAATATTTGAAGCAGTATCGAATTCAAAAAGCATGTGAACTACTAGAAACAACTGATTATAATTCAGTTAAAATCGGTATGGAATGTGGTTTTCAAAGTAGTAGTTACTTTATAAAAACCTTTAAAGAAAAATTAGGCTCTACTCCCCTAGAATACCGAAAGGCGTTGAAGAAATAATCTTCAACGCCTTTTCTTATATTACAAATATTTTTTTAGGTAATTTCAATGCCTGTGCCGTATTACTTATCTGTTCTTCAATATAGCTTGCCATACTATTTTCATCCATTAAGATTACTTCTGAAATAGTATTCACAATCTCATCATCAGATGAATTAGGTTCTTTAACACATTCTTTTTTTAATTTATTATAATATTTAGTTAATTTTTCAAAATCCCCCATTGCCATTGCTACAAAGCAAGCATACTCATAACGCCTCCTTGAACTATGATAATTACAATAACTCTCTTTCAATACAAATGCTAGCATTTTATCAAAACTATCAAAAGAATCAAACCATGGTATAACTTTTTCCATAATAAATCCTGTTACCTCGCTAAAACTTTTCTCAGCAATATCTCTATTTTGAAAATCCCACCAACAATCTATTTTACTTTCTATAAAATAACTAAGACGACTTCCAAACGTAAAAATAAGATACTCACTATAAACATATAAAGGCATAATAGCTATATTAACAGTAAATGTTCTTGAACCGTGACTTTCCTTTTGAAGATTAATAATTTCCAGATTATTAATTGATGATACACGTACAAAGCTTGTGCTTTTATATTTGATAAATCCTACTTTTTTCAATTCCTCTGCAAGTATGGTTTGTGACATCTCTTTATAAGCACTATCTGCCTCATGTACATCAATTTTCTCCATATCCTCTTCAGAACGAAAGTATACGCATGTATTTTTATTTCTTTTTAAATTTATAAACCCCATTTAGATTCCCCTTTTTATAATTCTTTCTTCTTATCCCTACTAATTAGTATACCTACTACCACTACACATATAAGTGGAATTAGTACCGGCACCATTTGTTCAACTGTTTTCCCTTGTTCTTTTATAATAGCTTCGCTAGTAAAGAATATAATTATTATTCCTGCTGTATTATTAAATACCGAATGTGCAATAGATGCTGCAATTACTGATTTTGTTTTTTTCGTAAGCCATGTAAGTACTGCTCCAAGTCCCATACATACAATACATTTAGATAATACTAATTCCCAAAATCTAACCGAAATTTCACATTGGGCTGTAAAGAATATATCAACAATATGCCATATACCCCAAAGACATCCACCTAGCACCAATGTAATCGGTGTATTAAATATCTCCTCTAATTTTGGAGTCATATATCCTCGCCATCCAAGTTCTTCACCAAACGGCGTTAGTATCATAACCATAGCAAACCCAATTAGATAAATAAGATATTTTACAAAGTATCCTACCCCCATTAATTCTATTGCATCTGACTCCAAGAATCCTCCATAAATAATAGAAGTTATGCCTTCACCAATAGCCCAATATGCAATTGGAAATATTATAGCTATTATATAATATTTGATATGACCTTTTAGTCGTCCCCATATCAACATATTACTAAAGCCTTCCTTCGTAATTAACCTTGTTAATACACTAGCAATTGCAGGGGCAAACATTGCTGATAATCCAAATATACTATATGTATATCCTCCAAAGTCCGTATCCTTGCTAATAAAATAATATAATAACTCTGGCACATTTGCTAATACAAATGCTAATACATAGAATATTACAAGTCTCTTAATTGTATCTTTTTTATTTGTCATAGCATTCTACCCCCTTATCATACAATTTCACTGATATTCGGTAAGATATATAAAATGCTGCCATAGATACAAAGGGCAATGCTGCCATAAGAGTCATCATATCCTCTGTCTTATCCTTAGCTAATATACTATCTGCTAATGTGTCTATCATGGTATTAATAGAACCAAAATAAGATAAATCTCCAAATAAAACATATATAATAACAAGCATAACAATCACTAAGAAAAATATTCCCTTATAGTTACCACCATTTTTTGTTCCGTATCTAACAATATAAGGATACTCCATTGCTCTGAGTATCAGTTGAACATAGAATAATATAACTAACATATCTGTATAATAGAATTCCTGCTGATATACAATATTTGCAATGTATGTAACAACCCAATTCATGCTTACAAGAACAAATGATACGAACAAAGTAAAGTAGTATTTTCCCGCTACCATTCCTTTTCCTGTTAATGGTGTAGAGCATAGAAATTCAGCCCATTTTCTCTTCTCATCTATTTCAAATATTGTTGACTGATATAATCCAATAAATATAAATGATACTATCAATATTATTGCAATCCACATAATAATAAGTGCATCTGCTGGTACATCAAAGGAATTACTAATTGTATTAATATAATCTGTTCCTTTTGGAAGAAATAAAATAATTATCATAAGCAAATATGCACCGCCCAATAGTATAAGGCTTCTACGTTGCATTATAAACTCTCTATAAAATAAACCAAACATTTTACTCCTCCTTATCCTATTTTTTGTTTTTCAAGTTGTCTTACACTACAAATATATCCAATACCCATAGCAACAACAATTATAATAGGTGATAACTTGAATACATTATCAGCTAATTTTTTAAGCATATCAAAAAGCATATCTATCATTGTATTATCATCTATCTTTCCCATATATTGACCAAGCCACTTAGCAAGCCACAATACAAATGCAAAATATACAGCAATTACTGCAATAACCATTCTAATAAGTACTGCATTTGATGATTTATATTTAATAGTTAGTGGGGTAACTGCCGAACTTATTAAAGCTGTAAACATCATAACAATTAACAAGATTTTGATGCTATTTATATCTATGCTTCTATGACTTAATGCTGCAAACAACGCAATATTCAAAAAGCCTAACAATAACGAACCTAGCATAAACATAGTCTTAATAATATATTTAACCCCTGCTTGACCTTTAATCCCTACTGGTAATGTGTATGAAAATAACGACCATTTACTCTTATAATCCGATATGGTTACACCACCATCTCCTGAAAAAGATATAAATAGCAATGCTATTGGTAAGTATGAAAATCCATAGTATGTAATCGCATCTACATTTTCAAATGCCTCACCAGTTAAATCTGCTAGGTTGCCACATATCATACTAACTCTTATTAACACTCCAAGAAAAATAAAAAGTAGGGAAGATGCAAAACCAATTATATATGCTTTTCGTGCCAAATAAAGTTCACGATATATCAATCCCTTCATTACGACCACTCCTTCTTATCTCTATTTACATAGAACAACATAATATCTTCAAGTGTTGTATTATCCACTGCTATATCAGAATATTTGTCTGCAATACTAGCCTTATCACTTATCATAACTTCCGCACCAAAATCACTAAGTCTTGTACTTACAACATCCTCTGGATCTATATTTCTATAATCAGATTTGCTACATTTCATCACACCATGATTTTCTAATATCTCATCCTTATAACCAGTAAGTAACAGATTCCCTCTATGAATAAATGTTACACTATCAGCTACCTTCTCTAAATCTGTAGTAATGTGAGATGACATTAAAATGCTATGATTTTCATCCTGTAAATACTCCATAAATATATCTAATACTTCATTACGTACAACTGGATCAAGACCTGTAGTCGCCTCATCCATAATTAAAAGTTTTGCATTATGAGAAAGAGCTGTTGCTATCTGAAGTTTCATCTTCATACCCTTTGACAATTCACCAATCTTTCTCTTAGATGGTAGTTGTAATCTATCAAGATAATTCTTATAAACCTGACTATCCCATTCCTTATATACATTCTTAAGTATAATGTCTAATTGATGAGCATTTAATTGATCATGAAATGGTAGTTCGTCAAAAACTGCTGCAATTTGCTCTTTAATGGCCACTTCATTACTTACATTATCCATGCCTAACATTTTAATGTCACCACTGTCTGGCTTTATAATATTTAGTAATGACTTAATTGTAGTAGTCTTACCTGCACCATTTTGTCCGATAAATCCCATAATACTTCCCTTAGGAACATCAAATGAAATATTATCAAGTGTAAATCCATCATACTTAACCGTTAATCCCTTAATCTCAATGGCATTTTCATAATTCGCCATAACACGCCCTCCTAGCTATGAATCAATCTTTTTCATAGTATATCTCTAAAATTTCTTTTAGCTCTTCTAAACCAATACCGCTCTGTCTAGCTCTCTCACATGCCTTCGCAAGTAAGTCCTCTGTCTGTCTTAGATTTTCCTCTTTAAAAAGTTCTTCGTTTTGTGCTTTTACAAAACTACCCTTGCCTGTATAGGATTCTACAAACCCATCTTTTTCTAATTCTTCATAGGCACGTTTCGTTGTAATTACACTTAGCCTTAGTTGCATTGCAAGGTTGCGCATTGATGGAAGGGCGTCCCCTTCTCTAAGCTGTCCTTCAACAATCTGCATCTTAATCTGGTCATATATCTGTTGATATATAGGCTCGCCAGATGAATTAGTAATAATAATATCCATAGTTCACCTCATGAGTTATGATGTAATAATGCATATATGTTTTGATATATACATTATATACAATATATACATTTTATATCATAGATATATACGCTTGTCAATAATATTTCTTATAACATAAAAAGGACTATCCTTTTAGATAGTCCTTAAATATATAGCTAATTAAGAGCAATAAGATTCCAAGTAAAATTCCTTTCTGCCCATTGCTGCAGTGATTACAATAAGTCACCTCAATTGTGCTTTTCTGGACAGATGAAAGCAATGCATAATCCTGCTTCATTAATGCTATTTTTTCTTTCCAGCCTTCAAAATCCGACCATTTCCCCGGAATCAATTCTTCTATCCAAGATAGTTCTCCATAATAATCCCATCGTAGCAACTTCCCATTCAGGTTATATTTTGTCAAAAATCTTTCCGCTTTCTGCTTTATTTGAAATGTGTTATCCCTTCGTAATGCAATATGGTCAAATTGAGTTTGTGGAAATATGCTTGCTTGCATTACCAATAATTCTTCTGGTTCCTCGATTACGCCACGTACCACCAATTCAATGCCATTATAGCATACCGTAAAGCCTATGGCATCGGAAGTGCCAAACAACTTTTTTGCAGTCGCTTTTCCTATTAAGCAACCTTGTATGTCTTCCTCATGCAAAATACGTCCATAAGGCAACAACAACTCCGACGATCCATAAATCTTCATTACATTCACAGAGGTCATTCTTCCTGTAGTTAAATCACTTACCCTTACTTGTTTTTCTTCTGCCCACGCTGTAAAATCAAAAATTACTTCTGTTTCTGCTGTTTTTTCTTTTGATATCATTTGTTGAATTTCTTGAATATTTAACCCTTTATCTGTTAACTGTATAGTTATATTTTGGTCCAAATCCCTAGCCTTCTCATAATTCAACCAACTATATAAAAAGAAAAACATTATTCCTGCTAGACAGATTCCCCTCCCAATCCATCTAGCAATCACTTTCATTCTTCCCACAGACGTACTTTTGCGCCTGTCGATATATAACGGTCTGAATCCACAATAATTTGATCTTCCTTTGTTAAAGCCGTATTCTTCAAAGCAGCGTATAGGTCATTTTTATCTTCTATTTCAACATCTCTCCGCTCTGCCACATACTGATTACCTAACACCGTGTCAACCTTTGCTAAAATATATACATAATATTTTCCGTTATCCTCATATACTGCCGTCAACGGAACTGTAACTCCAAATTGTTCTGTTTGTTTCACAGTTTTCATCGTAGCTGTATCTCCAATTGATAATTCATCTGCTGAAAGCATTACAGTTACCGTCAATGTCTGTCCATCCTCACTAACCTCTACTGTATCAATAAATAGCTTTGAAACCTTTTTATTCACTGTGCTCAATTCTACTTCATCACCTGCCGCCACATATTTGGCATCTGCCTTACTTATCTGTGCTATAAAACGCATTCCAGAACTGAGATCAGCCAGGGTAAATGCTGCTGTATTACTTGTTTTCTGTCCAGTCATTAGATAAACATTTGTTATCACACCTGTACAGTCCGCAGTTATTTTTCCTTCTTGTTGCTGAAGTTTTTCTAATTTTTCTAGTTGTTTTGTTTTTTCTGAAATAGAAATGTTATTAATTGATATTGTATTGTTTGTGCCCTCTGTGGTATTTGCATTTTCCACATTACGTTGAGCCGCCAACATTTCACTATCTCTAGTATTTATAGCATCATCATAAGCTGCCTGAGCTGATGTAACTGTTACTGCCAAAGCTTCTCGTTGTGTTTCTTCCATATCTGGTGAATTTTCATAAGTTGCCAAAGCTTCTTTAGCTGATTGTAGAGCTGCTTCCATAGACGAAACACGTTCATTATTTGACTGTACTGCCTTATTATAATCTTCATTGGCTCTATTTATCTGAGTCTGTTTCGCATCTTTCAGTACTTTTGCGTTGCTATTTTCTGCTTGATTTTGCAATTCTAATATTTGAATTTCGCTTTTAATCTGTGATATTTGTTCTTGTAGGTCATCCATATCTACCTCAGCTAACAACTCACCTTCCTTTATTTTCTGCCCTGACACCACATAAACAGTTTTTACTATAATATTTGCTTGAGTTATTACTGCCATTTCACGATTCTTTTCTACCATTCCCTCAGCTATTACCATATGTTCTATTTTTCTGGTCTCTGAAGAATCCACTACCACTTTTGCAACCGTAAAACTATAGGTAACTCTAGATATTATTGTGAATACTAGCATCACGACAAGTAAAATTGCAATTCCCTTTTTGCCATATTGTTGCAAATGTTTTACTGGTACCTCATCATATATCTTTTTCTTCAATTTCAACTGTTTCATCTTGTATACACCTCATTATTCCTTCATTGCCACTGCCACGATTCCCTGTTCAAGATAATCCTGTCCACTTATAAATACCAATACTGCGGTGAGTAGTGTCACCAATGAAGCACAAAGAGCAACACCAACCTCATCCACACTAATTTCAGGTAAATATAAAGACAAAGGCCAAAGGCTCTTGGTTTTCAAAAAAGTAATTGGTTGTTCAATCAAACTCCAGCACTCCAAAAATTGCAACACCAATGCTGATATAATTCCAGCCGATCCAAGTGGAATTCCTAAATGCCAGAAAATTGCCCATTCACTAGCACCATCAATTCGTGCTGCCTCCACTATTGCCTCTGGAATACTATCAAAAAAACGATACATAATAAATACGGAAAATGTTGAAAATATTCCCGGTAAAATAATTGCCCATAGAGAATCTAATAACTGAAGCTTATCTAAAACCAGATATTCAGACAGCATCACTACTTGAAAGGGCATCATCATTAAAATAATATATATCATGTATATTTGTTTTTTTCCAGGAAAGGAATAACGAGCTAATCCCCAAGCCGAAGGCATACCAAATATCAACTGTCCTATCAAAATAGAAACTGTTATTTTTACCGAATTCCAAAACATCTGAAAAAATTCTGGTGAATCTAGAAGTAATTCAATTACATTTTTCATGGTTGGATACATTGGTATTAGCCTCCATCTCACATAACCATCTGTCACGGCCGTAATCGGACTAATATATTCTTTTATCTCTATTGTACCCATGAATGTACCAGTTATCAAAAATATAACTGGACTTACCGTTACAAGGGCTATCAATATTAACGGTATTATCTGTATATATTTTTTCAAACTTCATCCTCCATTCTCCATGTTTTCTGCAACAAATATATTGGTATTAAAATTACAATAGCCAACATTACAGCTCCTGCTGCCATTTTATCCACTGATAATTCTCGAAACCAGTTATTAAATAAATGTTGTAAAAGATAGATACTATCCTGTGGATAATTCCCAGCCACTAGATATGCTTCTCTGAATACTTTAAATGAATTTAAAAACGAAATCACGATTATAGTAAATGATACTGGTCGAATACATGGTAGTGTGATTTTTGTAAAACAATGCCATCCATTAGCACCATCTACTTTGGCCGCTTCATAAATACTTTCTGGCACACTAGAAAGTCCCGCTGACCAAAGCACTACATCATAGCCAAGATTTTTCCAAATATAACTGAATACCAACACTGGAAAAGCAGCATTTGTATTCATCCAATCTAGCACTGGTAAATGTAGATTTGAAAGCAAACCATTTAACATTCCCTGTTGGTGAAATAGGAGTTGCCATAATAACACTACGCTTGCCGCTGGAACTGCTAAGGGAATGAGATATGCGCTCTTAAATACTTTTGACAGCTTACTACCCTGTAGCAATAATGCAACCCCTAGACTAAGTACTAATAACAAGGGCAGACACACTAGCACAAATTTAATGGTATTATATGCTGCTAAATGAAATGCCTTGTTTTCAAGTACAATGCGATAGTTATCTAATCCAGCAAATGTACCTCCCACTCCTTGAGTAAAGGAGCGGCGTACCACATCCAAAAATGGTATTAAATAAAACACGCATACACCGATTAGTCCCGGAAACAAAAATAGCCAACCCGTATAATTTGCTTTACACCTATTTTTTTTCACTTTTGTTTCTCCCTTTTATTCAGAAAGATAAAGGTTTACCTTTTGCATAATCGTTGTAACAGCATTATCAAGAGTTATTTCATCATTTAGATATTTAAGACCTTCTGCCATTACCAACTCTCTTATAATTCTATTTGTAAGTGCTGGTTTTTCTAGACTTTCTACTGTCTGCACTAGTTGGTTATATTCTGCATCTGTGGGTTTTGTAATATCTAAAGCTATAGCCGTTCCATCATCTCCACTTGCGGCTATTGAGTAATCCTTCTGATTTGCCTGTTGTGCCTCAAATGCAGTACGATTAATCGGAAATCCATTACCAGAAATACTCTCACATTCATTTCCAAACAATGTTTTAATAAACTCAATAGCCGCTTCTTTATCATTGCTATTTTCAGCTACTCCCGCTGACAAGTATGGCAATAGAGTTCTATTACTTTGCCTATTAAACAAGTCAAAAGTTTCTCCTTGCTGCTTTGCTGCTGCTAACATATCTGAATAGTTGCCAATACTCCCCATAGTTCCAAATGCAATTTGATAAACTCCGCTTAGATGTCCATATGTGCTAGTTACTAGAGTCCCAAATTTTTGACCTTTTCCATACTCTGTTACCTCATAGACATAACTATAAGTCCTTTCTGCATCATAACTATCTAACTCATACATTTCTTTTGCACAACGTAAGAATGTTTCCAGCTTTGCTTTATCTATTTCTCCTGTCGCATTCTGCCAATTTGCAGAATCTACATCCATTAATTCTTGAAGTATTCCTTTTGCACCAGCTGAAGGAAGTATTCCCTTTTCTGAAATTGTCTCCTTCTGAATCTTAGCATAGGACAACAGTGTTTCTATTGATTCTCCTGCTGTAACTGTATCTGAATTACCTAACACTATTGATACAAAAAAGCGGGCTGGCATATAATATATCTTTCCATCTTCTTGATACATTTCTTTGATATTATTAAAGATTCCCTCCGAATTGTCTATTTCATCAATAACATCACTAATATCTGCAAGAATTCCTTTTTCAATATAACTATCTACAGGTGTTCCATCCAAAATCAATACATCTGGTCCTTTACCTGCTAGAATATCAGTACTTAAAGCTTGTAATGCATCTTCTACGGTTATCCCATTATCGCCACTCAATCCAATTTCCTTCTTTACAAATACATCTGGATGTTGCTTTTGATAAATTGCAATTGCTTGCTGTAATACTACTGAATCTTCTAACGCATATACTTTTAATTGTTTTTCTGGTATTGCTGAAGCATTTTCATCATAAGTATATTTCAATAATTTTGCGTTACCAATGGAATCAATTAAATATATAATATAGACCCTTTCATTTAATTGAATAATAGAAGCTAGGTTTGTGCTAGTATCTCCTAATGAGGTTAATTCACCATTAATAATCTGTTCACTCACACTACCTTTTTCACTATGATAGAAAACCCCTTCATGAGTAGCATAGATCATACTTCCCATTTCTGTCCCTGAATTGAAAACAATTGGAAACACTCCTATTGAACCAATTGAATCATGGTTGGATTCTGCCAATTCAGTCAATACCATGTCTTTCTCTTTGGCTCTACCATCTGCCACTGAAAAAAGCTGTATTTCTGTTCCTGGAATAACTGCTAATAATGTATCGCCAGCAACTCCGAAATATTCCATTTCCTTACTACCCGTATCGCAAAGTGCCTCACATTCTCCTGTTTGAATATCCACTCTATACACCTTGTTTGTAAGATCAAAAACTAATAACTCTCCATTCGATCCATATTTTGCTTGTGTAATTTGATTTTTCGAGTCTATTGAGGACAATTCTGGTAATGATACATTAATGTCTGTTACATTACCATTTGTATTTGCAATCTTGATATTCATCAAATCCGAATCCTTAAAAAAACCTATAAAAGCTGTGGTTCCATCTGGTGCAATTGTTGCAATTGACAGATATTCCGGCTGCATATTATCTACTTTTACCACATTCCAAGTAACTCCCTCATCTTGAGACTGCAATAAATAGTAATTTTCCATCTGAGAATTCTTTCCAACCAACGCAATTGTTCCATCTGCCAGTTTTTCGGCCGCCATAATCCAGTCTATCTCTTCTGGAAGTTGTAATTCACTTTCTAGAAAACGTCCTTGACCTTGTTCTAACTCCTTATCCTCTTTATAGCTTGAGTCTTGATTATTCTCTTCATATTGATTATTATTTTGACATCCTGCCATGGCTGTTAAGAGAATCATTATAGCCATAAAAAATGCAATTTTTCTTTTTATCTTCATAGTCAATCTCCTTTCAATTCATGTTATTATCATATCAAATGTTTCTTTAAACTTTCTTTAGAATTATCTTTAATTTTTTTACTCTTTTTAAGGTTGTTTAAAGGTTACTAGGTTATAATATTGTTATGGAGGTGTAACTATGAATATTCTTTTAATTGAAGATGATAAAAATCTCTGTGAAACTTTACGGTTTCAGTTAGAAAAAGAGAATCATCATATAGATATCTGTCATGACGGCAGAGATGGATTAGACCTGTTTCTTCAAGATGGTCATGATTTAATACTATTAGATCGGATGCTACCAACTATGAATGGTTTACTTGTTTTAAAAAAAGCTAGAGAACAAGGTATTTTAACGCCAGTTATATTAGTTACTGCCCTAGGGGAACTTTATGACCGAATTGAAGGTCTGGATACTGGTGCTGATGACTATATTGTTAAACCTTTTGAATTTGAAGAATTGTTGGCAAGAATTCGCTCTATTGGTAGGCGTACTAGTACATGGGATGAACATGATCGCCTTGAATTTAGTGATCTTTCCTATGATATGGGACTACGTGAGTTGCATGGTCCTAATGGAAGCCTTCTTCTATCTGGTCGTGAGGGACGCTTATTAGAGGTGTTTTTACAAAATCCTAAAATAGTGCTACGTCGCATGGTAATCCTCTCACGTGTTTGGGGTACTGATGCCGAGGTGGAAGAAGGAAATCTAGATACTTATATTCACTTCTTACGAAAACGACTAAACTACGTTAAAAGCAACCTAACTATAAAAACCATCCGAGGAATTGGATACATACTGGAGGACAAACATGTTTCGTAAATTACATGTTCAAATGACTTTTTTCTGTACCTTTATTACTAGTAGCATTTTGATTATCTTTTCTATGCTATGTTTTAATTTTGCACAAAATAGCTTGGTTAAGAACAATTATGCTTCCTTTTTAAAAGAATTAAATATACTAATTGCCCAGTTACAAAGCCAAGATTCTATTTCTCATCAATGGCTTAGACAACTACAAGAAGATAATCATCTTCTAATTTCACTCTACGATAACGGTAATCCACTATATTATCAATCCCTAACCGAAGAACCTCATCAAGCTCTTATAGATGAGGCTATTTCTACTGCTCAAACTAACTACCAGCTTAACATTTTTCAAAACACCTCTAGTTTGCTACCCATTCATGAGGAGTTCACTACAGCGGATAATCGAATTTATTCTTATTATATTTCTGTTGGAAAAATCCCCAAAGCCAATGGTCTCCTAAGCTTTGTTGTATTATATGATCTATCTGGTCAACAACAACAACTTGAGATACTGGGATGGGGAATTATTATTGCCGATTTAATTGCCCTTCTATTATTAGGTCTTTTTTCTTGGTTCTTTACTGGTCGAATGCTCCAACCCTTGGAAATCAATCAAAAACAACAGATACAATTTATTTCTTCTGCTTCCCATGAGTTGCGTTCGCCACTAGCCGTAATGCTATCTGGTTTGGAGGCATTAGAAAAGGCTGATGGCGACATAGAGAAACACCACTTTGCTGGGCTAGTTCGAGAAGAAGGCACAAGGATGCAACATCTAATTTCCGACATGTTACTGTTGGCTAATTCCGACGCCAAATCTTTTCACCTTCATCTGGATATTTATCAACCTGATGGTATCCTTTTGAATGTTTATGAAAAATATGAGTTTCTTGCCCGAGATAAAAATATATCTTTAACTTTGTCTATGCCAGATGACCTTCTTCCAGATCTTAACTGTGACTTTGAACGAATCAATCAGGTTCTTGCCATACTTATGGATAACGCCTTAAGCTACACCCCTTCAGGTGGCAATATTCACTTATCCCTTACTTATAGTCGAATTGCACCTTCTGGCAGTGGCAAAATTCGTTTTTCCATCGCTGACAATGGTAATGGTATTCCAGATTCAGAGAAGAAACTAATTTTTCAACGCTTCTACCGCTACGAGGCATCTCACACTGACAAGGAACATTTCGGTCTAGGTCTTTGTATTGCTAGTGAACTAATCCATGCTCATAAAGGAAAGCTATGGGTTGAAGATACATCTGGGGGTGGCGCAACATTTATTGTAGAGCTTGGAACAAACTCTTAGTAATTTATCTAAATCTTGACAAAGAGCAAAAAAAAGGACTATCCCCGAAAGGATAGTCCTTGAATGTTTATATTTTAGTTAGTGTTCAATGCATCATCCACTCCACTAATGCTAGAAAACACCTAGCTGAGTGTCGGGATGGGCTTTCTCACTAAATTCGTGCTACGCACTTATTAAAAAGGACTATCCTTGCGGATAGTCCCTAAATATTTATATAGTACGTCATCTCCTAAAGTTCACCTTCGGTTCACTAAGAGCGATGACGGGGCTACGACTAAACTCATACTTCGTCTACGACTCGTATTCGTTAAGTTCTCTGCTCCTACTCGATAATTGTAGCAACACGACCTGAACCAACTGTTCTACCACCTTCACGAATAGCGAAAGTAAGACCTTGATCCATAGCGATTGGGTGAATTAACTCGATAGACATTTCTACGTTATCACCAGGCATACACATCTCTACACCTGCTGGTAAGTTACAAACACCAGTTACGTCTGTTGTTCTGAAGTAGAACTGTGGACGATAGTTGTTGAAGAATGGAGTATGACGTCCACCCTCGTCTTTAGTTAATACATAAACTTGAGCTGTAAACTTTGTGTGACAAGTTACTGAACCTGGCTTACAAAGAACTTGACCTCTTTCGATGTCTTCTCTCTTGATACCACGAAGTAATGCACCAATGTTATCTCCAGCTTGACCTTCATCAAGAAGTTTTCTGAACATTTCGATACCAGTTACAGTAGTCTTTTGAACTTCTGGCTTAATACCAACAACTTCAACTTCTTCATTAACGTGGATAATACCAGCTTCAACTCTACCAGTTGCAACAGTACCACGACCAGTGATTGTGAATACATCCTCTACTGGCATGATGAATGGTTTGTCAGTTGCTCTTTGTGGATCTGGGATAAAGCTATCAACAGCGTCGAATAACTCAAGGATCTTATCTCCCCACTCTGAACTTGGATCTTCTAATGCTTTAAGAGCTGAACCTCTGATGATTGGAGCTCCTTCGAAGCTGTACTCATCAAGAATCTCAGTTACTTCCATCTCTACTAAATCAAGAAGTTCTTCATCATCAACCATATCACATTTGTTCATGAATACTACGATGTAAGGAACACCTACTTGACGAGAAAGTAAGATATGCTCTTTAGTTTGAGCCATAACACCGTCTGTAGCAGCAACAACAAGGATAGCA